>NZ_NPBY01000064.1 GCF_002272015.1 Paenibacillus campinasensis
CCCGCTCAGAGCGTATGGGCATCTCCCCGTAGACTTGTCCCCTCTCGCTACAGCATTCCCTGCTCTGCCTGCGCTCCTGCCTCTCTCAACACCTCGCGGAAACGGCTCATCTGTACGGAAGGCAGCCGATCCGCATTATACACGCTGTAGATATGCCGGAACGCCTGATGCCCCGGGATCGGCAGGATATGCATCCAGCCTTGTTCTTCTTCCCGCCGCACGGCCATCCTTGACATGAAGGAAATATGGTGGCCTAACAGCACCAGCTGCTTAATGGCCTCCAGGGAATCGAGCTCAACCGTGCTGCGCAGCCGAACGCCGTGGCGCTCCACCCATTGATCTGTCAGCTGCCGGGTGCTTGATTCCGTTCCATGAAGTGCGAACGGGGTGCGGGCAATCTGATCAGGTTCCAGCGCTTCCGCTTTGGCTAATGGATGATCGGCCGCACAGACGAGCACCAGATCATCGGAACATAGCGATTCGGCCAGCAGGCTCTGACCCGTAAAGGGTTCCGACGAGATAATGCCCAGATCAATCTGATGGCGGATCAGCATATCGCGGATTACGGGCGAGGGCTTGACGGACAAGGAGATGCGAATGCCGGGGAACTCCTGGGAAAAAGCGTTCAGGATACGCGGAAGCAAGTAGGTCGCCGGCACATAGCTGGCCCCGATGTTCAGCGTGCCGCGGTACAGGCTGTCATATTCCCGGACGACACGCTTGGATTCTTTGGCAAGGGCGTTCATTTTGACAGCATAATGCAGCAAAGCTTGTCCCGCCTCGGTCAGAAAGGTTTTGCCATTACGGGATTCGAACAGCTTCACCTGCATTTCCTCCTCGAGCGATTTCATATGAAATGTCACCGTCGGCTGCTTAATCCCTAGAATGTCCGCAACACTGGTCATATTATGATGGCGGTCGATCAGCTCCACAATCTTCAGTTTCATCAGATTCATCTTTCCACTCTCCCCATGTTCTAGATATGTAGTTGAGCAAGCCGAATTGGACAGGAGTACCAGGTATTCATTTTGTTCAACTTAAATAGATGTCTCACTATAGATTTACTCTATGAATATCAACAGAATTCAAACAAAAAGTTAATTCCGCGTTTACATAAGTCTAATACAATACTTGAACGGAACCGTTACACTGAAATCAGCTTAAAAAGAACAGGCAGGGGATCAAAATGGAGATCGAAATCAAAGGGATCCATAAATCGTTTGCAGGCACGCCTGCGCTGCTGCCGACAGATCTGAAACTGCGGCAGGGCGAATTCACAACCTTGCTGGGGCCTTCCGGCTGCGGCAAGACCACCCTCCTGCGCATGATTGCAGGGCTGGAGCAGCCCGATGGCGGAGAGATTTATTCCGCCGGCAAGTGCATTTACTCCGCGAGCAAGCGAACGGATGTGCCTGCACATAAGCGGCAATTCGGGATGGTGTTCCAGGATTTTGCACTGTGGCCGCATATGACCGTCTTCGAGAATGTCGCCTTCGGCCTGAAAGCCGCAAAGCAGCACAGCGGCCTCAAGGAGAAAGTGACCGAAGCGCTGGCCATGGTCCGGCTGCAGGGAATGGAAGACCGCTATCCCCATCAGCTGTCCGGCGGACAGCAGCAGCGGGTCGCATTTGCCAGAGCGGTCGCAATTCGCCCGGCGCTGGTGCTGTTTGATGAACCGCTCAGCGCGCTTGATGCGGTGCTGCGGGAGGAAATGCGGGTGGAGATGATGTCGCTGGTGAAGGACATGGGCTTAACGGCGCTGTATGTTACCCATGATCAGATCGAGGCGATGTCCATGTCCGATGAAATCGTCGTGATGCGCAAGGGGGAAGTGCTGCAGCGAGGGACTCCGGAATCGATATATAAAGCGCCGAGTCATCCTTTTGTCGCTTCGTTCATCGGCAAGTCGAACTGGCTGGAGCCGGAGCGGGCGATGGTTCGTCCGGAGCAGGTGAAGTGGAGCCGAACCTCAGATGATGACAGAAGTTATGCGGCAACCGTACGTCATGTCAGTTATGTTGGTGAGCGGTATGAGATCCGGCTTCAGGTGGACGGGCTGGATGAATGGACGGTTTACTCGTCGAAGCGAGCAACCGTTCAGGAGCGTGTGGAGCTGTATGTTTCCCCGGAATCCATATGCTGGATGCAGGGAGCAGATATTTCTTCAGCAGTGCAACAACAACCAAACCTGGAGCCTTTAGCTTTAGGTTAACTAATAAAGGGAGATGGTCTAAATGAAAAAGATGGCTTTTCGTAAAAAAGGAACGTTATTGCTGCTGGCATCCGTCATGAGCATCAGCCTGTTCGGCTGCGGCAACGCAACAAGCAACAGCCAAACGATCGAGCCGGCGAACACCGGACAAGCGGCGCCGGAGGAAACGGCAACTCAAGAAGCACCTCAGGAAACCGGAAATGCGTTGGGCGGCAAACTGGTGCTGTACAGTGCCGGTCCACAGAAGCTGGCGGACAACCTGATCAGCGGTTTTGAAGCTCAAACGGGCGTGAAAGTTGAAATGTTCCAAGGGACCACAGGCAAAATCCTGGCTCGCCTGGAAGCAGAGAAAGGAAATCCGGTAGCGGACGTTGTCATCCTGGCTTCCCTTCCTTCGGCCCAATCGCTGAAAGCGGAAGGACTTACAATGGCCTATCCGGATGCCGTGAACAGCGACAAGCTGAACACAGAATGGTCGGATGCGGACGGTCACTATTTCAGCACTAGCGCATCGGCGCTCGGCATTGTCTACAACACGAACCTGGTATCGAATCCGCCTCAAAGCTGGAGCGATCTGGAGCTTCCGGAGTGGAAGGATTCCGTGAACATCCCTGACCCAACGCTGTCCGGTTCTGCCCTTGACTTTATTACAGGCTATCTGAGCGTAAAGGGTGAAGGAGGATGGTCGCTGTTCGAGAACTACAAAGCGAATGGTGTAGCTATGGCCGGCGCAAACCAGGAGGCGCTTGATCCCGTCATTACCGGTGCGAAAAGCATCGTTGCCGCAGGTGTGGATTACATGACTTACTCTGCCAAAGTCAAAGGCGAGCCGGTAGACATCGTATACCCGGCAGAAGGAACGGTCGTGAGCCCTAGACCGGCAGCCATTCTGAACTCCAGCCAGAACGTCGACAACGCGAAGGCATTTATTGACTACCTGCTGTCTGATGAAGCACAGAAGCTTGTGGCTGAAGCATACCTGATTCCAGGTCGCGAGGACGTGGAAGCGGAAGGACGCACGAACCTGAAGGATATCCCGCTTCTGCCTGTAGACTGGGCATGGATGAACGATCATGGGGATGAGACGGCAGCCCGTTTCTCCGAGGTGTTCAAGTAAGCATTAAGAAGCATAGGAAGGCAATGTATGTGAGGTGAGCAGCAGTGAAACCTGTTTTCAAGGACAGCCCTAGCTTCTTTCGGAATATCGGAATTATACTTGCTTTATTTCTACTCGTAATAGGTATCGTCATACCACTGCTGCTGATTTTCTGGCAGAGTGTATCGACAGGGCAGGGTTTGGATCTGCTGGCACCGATACGAACGATTGCCGGACATGATCTGTCCAGCGTACTCTTTCAGACGATATGGCTCGGGGTATGTGTAGTGGCGGGAACCACGCTGCTCGCGCTGCCCCTGGCCTGGATCATGTCAAAGACGAGGCTCGGACAGCATCGATGGATTGATGTGGTGCTCATGATTCCGTTCATGACACCTCCTTATATCGGCTCCATGGGTTGGATTTTGTTCATGCAAAAAGGAGGCTACCTGCAGCAATGGCTGCCGGGCAGCGCCGCACTAAGCGACTCCTTCTTCAGCTTCGGGGGGATGGTGCTGATCATGTGTCTGCACTTGTTCCCTTTCCTCTATTTGCTGCTGCGCGACGCGATCATTCGCATCGGCGGCAATCTGGAGGAGGCCGGAGCGGTGCACGGGGCCAGCAGCGGATATCGCTTCCGAAGAATTATGCTGCCGCTGCTATTGTCTTCGTACGGCATGGGGGCGATGCTGGTCTTTGTCAAAACGATTGCGGAATTCGGCACCCCGGCCACGTTCGGGCGCCGTATCGGCTATTATGTCATGACCTCGGAAATTCACAAGTACATTTCCAGCTGGCCGATCGATTTCGGCAAGGCAACATCGCTGGCCTCGATTCTGCTGTCGGTCTGTCTTGTGATGTGGTATATGCAGTCCACCATTAGCCGGAGGTTCACTTACCGGCTCGTCGGCGGCAAGGGACAGCGCTCGAAGCGATACGCGCTGCGCGGCCTGACGGGTGCAGCCAGCGTGGTGTATCTGGCGTTGCTGCTGATCTTCTCGATAGGCATTCCTTACTTCTCGGTCATCGTCGCTTCCTTGATGAAGCTGCGTGGAGCCGGTCTGGCATGGGATAACCTGACGTTGGACCATTACAGGGATCTGCTGACCTGGGGCTCTGTCAGCATGAAGGCGCTGGGGAACAGTCTGGGCTTGTCGCTCGCTGCTTCCACGATTGCGGTGGTGCTTGGTACCGGATTCGCCCTGGCCGTCGGGAAATCGCAGAAGCGGACACAGCGGGTCATTGACCTGTTCAGCCTGCTGCCCAACACCGTGCCCGGCATCGTCATGGTTGTCGGATTGATTCTGTTCTGGAACTCGCCATGGCTGCCAGCGACGCTGTATAACACCTACGGCATGGTGGTGCTCACCTATGTGGTGCTCTTCCTGCCGTACACGGTGCAGTATGTCAAAGCCAATTTCACGCAAATTGACGGGAGCCTATTCCAGGCCGGGCAAGTATTCGGAGGCGGCCCGCTGCTGATTATGCGGCGGATTCTGCTTCCGCTGATTGTGCCGGGAATGCTGGCAGGGTGGATCATGACGTTCACCATCTCGGTGCGGGAGCTGGTCGGTTCCTTGCTGATTCTGCCTCCTTCGATGCAGACGTCAGCCACGTATATCTTCGCCCAGTTTGAACAGGGGCAAGTATCGCTCGGCATGGCCATGGCTGTCGTATCTGTCGGGATGACCGTGGCGCTGCTGCTCGTGGTTGAGGCGCTTAAATCTAACAGAAAGTGGAATGCATCATGATGAAGCTCAAAGTTTGGGGCGGCGCTGGCGAACACGGCCGCTCCGCTTATGTACTGAGCGGCAGCGATATTCATCTGCTGCTGGACTGCGGCGTCAAAAGAGAAGGCGCCGGGGAGTATCCCCTGATTGAGCCGGAACTGGTGCTCAAGCTGAACGCCGTGTTTCTCTCCCATGCCCATGAGGATCATTCCGTGGCGATTCCGATGCTGTATCGGCTGGGCTATCAGGGTGAAGTGTGGACGACCCGGGAGACAGCGGCTCAAGTGGAATCTTATTTCGAGAGCTGGCGAGCGTTTACGGAGCGCTCCGGGGGGCCGCTGCCCTACGAGGAGGCGGACTATAAAGCGATCCGATATCGTTTCCTTGACGAGGCTGCCGCGAGGCTGACCTGGTTCGAAGTGGTTCCGGGCGTTGAGGCGATGTGGGGGCGCAGCGGGCATATGGCTGGCTCGGTATGGCTGCTGATCCGGGCCGAGGGCAAGGAAATCTTCTATTCCGGAGACTATACGGCCGAGTCCATGCTGCTGGAGGATGACAGCCCGCGGGGTGTCCGGAAGGAAGCGATCTATGCGGACCTGGCGATCATTGACGCAGCCTACGGTACGGATGCCGAGTCACAGAACGACAAGCTGGAACTGCTGGAGAAGACGATCCGGAGTACGCTGGATCAGGGGGGGAAAGTCCTGCTTCCCGTACCGGCAACAGGCCGGGGCCAGGAGATGCTGCTGTGGGCTTACCGGACCTACCGGGACACGCCGATTGTGATCGAGCGCGGATTGCTAAACGGCATGGAGCGGCTGCTCAGCAGTCCGGAATGGCTGCGTGAGCGTGATGGCTATACAGGCCGGGACATGAAAGCTCAGGTCGAGCGGTTTCTCAGACGCGAAGATCTGCTTGTACCGGGGCATGAGGATGACCGAATCCGGCTGCTCGACACGCTGGGAGCCTCGATATGGTTTATTACCGACGGCATGATGCAGTCCGAGCTGGCCCGGTGGTATTATGAACAGCTGCGCGAGGACCCAAGGCATCTTGTATTGCTGACGGGCCACGCTTCCAAGGGCACCTTTGCCGAGCGGCTGCTGCGGCAGCCGAGCGCATACGGCGTCTGTGCGGTGAAGAAGCTCAAATACAAGGTGCATCAAGGCTGCGAGGATGTGCGGCGCATGATGTCAGCCATGCCGGCAAGGCATAACGTGCTGGTACATGCCGTCAAGGAAGAAACAGACCGGCTTCGCAGCCGGCTGCTGGAAGAGGTGGAGGCCGCGCATGATCAAGTGCAGATTCATTCGATGTCGGCCAGTGAAGAATTATGGTTTTAATCGATCGGACCGGGGATGGCAGAAGCCTTCCTGGTCCGATTTTTTTGTTGCGAATCGTGCAGAATTCTCACATGGATTGGAATCTTTGATGTAGAATTAGGAAGAATCTTGAAGCAGGAGGGATGCAAATGGTTTCATCGGACAACCCTAAAGGCACGGGAGCGGCAGGAGAAGGTGAACCGTGGACCGAGCCGGACATGGCACCGGAAGGATACGATGAGAAAAAGCTAAAGCTGTACCATTATAAGTTGCTCAATCGTTTGGCCAAGAAAGGGCAGACGGTGCTGGTCGGCTCGTCGCTGATGGAGTTTTTTCCGATTCATGAGCTGCAGCAGTCGCTAGGACAGCGGTATTGCATTTATAATCGCGGGATCGCGGGGTACGTGACGGAGGAGCTGCTCGCGTCGATGGAGACATGCATTTATGAACTGGAGCCCTCGACCATCTTTATTAACATCGGTACCAATGATATCAGTGCGCCGGATTACACGCTGGAGAAGCTGATTGCAGGCTATGATGAAATATTGACCCGAATTGCATCAAGACTGCCGGATTGCCGGGTGTATGTGATGGCGTATTATCCCGTGAATGCGAAGGATGACTTTCCCTTTGTGTCCAAGGCTCAGATGGAGGAAATCTTTCAGAGAAGGACGAATGAGGCGATCCGGGAGGCGAACCAGGCGCTGGAGCAGTTGGCGGCTCGTCATGGGTATGCCTATATCGATGTGAATGAGGGGCTGACCGATGAGGAAGGGAATTTGAAGAAGGAATATGCGATTGATGGTATTCACATGTTCCCCAGCGGCTATGCGGTTATTTTACATAATATGATGAAGTATCTGGCTTAATATCGTGGCGCCCGTGTGGGGCCACATTAAGCTTCCTCATGTTGTTCCAACTATAAATTAGTAGCAAGTACTAATACCAGGTGTTATAATAGTTATAACTTCAAATTTGAAAATACAAATTCTAAAGTACAGTTTCTCTAAAATATGGATTCCAGCGACAGGAGGCTAGTAGATTGGGCCAGTCAAAATCGAAGATTACAGCGATCGGCACCTGCGTTCCGGAGCGCGTGCTGAGCAATGCGGATTTGGAAAGAATGGTCGATACGAGCGACGAATGGATTGTTCAGCGCACAGGCATGCGCGAGCGGCGGATTGCGGCACCGGATGAGTATGTATCGGATCTGGCCATCAAGGCGGTCCGGGATATGGTCGACCGTTACGGTGTCAATGTCCAGGATGCGGACATGATTCTGGTTGCGACCAGCACACCGGATTATGCTTTTCCCAGCACGGCCTCCAGGGTTCAGGCGAAGCTCGGCATTGCAAGCACGGGCGCACTTGATGTCAATGCGGCCTGCGCGGGCTTTGTCTATGCGCTTCAGATGGCTGACGGTTTAGTCACCGGCGGAATGTATAACAAGATTGTCGTGATTGGAGCCGAGACTTTGTCCAAAGTGACAGATTACACCGACCGAACGACATGTGTGCTGTTCGGGGACGGGGCAGGAGCCGTATTGGTGGAGCGGGATGACAGCGCCGGGGAGTTCATGGCGTCCATCTCGGGCACGTATGGCGAGGGCGGCATTCATCTATACAAAACATCGCTGTCCGAGCAGATGGAAGGTGTCGAGCTGAAACCCGGCAGCCTTGTGCAGAACGGCAGGGAAGTGTACAAATGGGCGGTTCGCAACATTCCGGAAGGCGTGCGGCAGCTGCTGGACAAAGCGGAGCTTTCAGCTGAGCAGGTGGACTGGTTCGTGCCGCACAGCGCCAATCTGCGGATGATCGAAGCGATTTGCGAACGGGGGCTGGTCCCGCTGGAGCGGACGCTGACCAGTGTGGAGTATCGCGGCAACACGTCCGCTGCTTCGATTCCACTGGCACTTCAGCTGGCAGTGGATGATGGCCGGTTGAAGGCAGGCGATGTGGTGCTGCTGTACGGTTTTGGCGGCGGCATGACCTATGCCGGTTCCCTGCTTCGCTGGACCATTTAACGGCCAGGCTTGAGTTTCCCAACGCTTTCAGCAGTCTTTGGCCTGGTGATAGGTGAACTCCATATAGAAAGCATTAAGGGGCTGTCCCGCAGGGGGCAGCCCTATGCTGTTTGCTTGATCGTTGACCGTGCGCTGGTCTGAAGGCAAGGCATGGTGTTGTTAGCCGTCTATTTTATTCTCCTGAATGGTTGCGTTTTGTTAAATACAGCCAGGTGCCACCCACAGCCAGAATGGAGATCCCCGCGTACAGTGCATTCGATGAACGGAACCCGGATTGACTCGGCTCCGCATCCATGAATCCGCCGGAGGCATCCTCTGCCCAAGCGTCTATATCATGGTAACGTTCCATTAACAGGCTTTGAAATTGTTCCTTGCTCTGCGAGCTGCTGAGGCTGTATTTCCCTTCCGTCGGCTCCAGTTTCATGACGGAATTGGTTGGCTCCGAATACACGTAGTACTCCTCGGCCGGGAAGTCATGTACGAGCAATTCGTTCTCCTTGAGATTCAGCAGTCCTCCTGGAAGCTCGCGAGGATACCCAATCTCGGCCAATTCCCAATGTCCGTCTGCCGTTAGTTCTGTCCCGATGGCATTGACCGGCTGCCCGTCTTGGAAAATGACCGCAACCCATTTCGGCTGCCGATTTTCCGTGATGAGGCTGTCCGATTGTCCGAGGGCAAAGTCTGCGTTCAAGCTATAGATGGGATACAGATCGCTAAATGTGATGTTTCCCGGCTCCTCTTTGAAGCCCCAGTCAGCTGGAACATCCGAGAAAACAACGTCCTCGACAATTTGCTGGAAATGGTGCTTGGCAAATTCCACCGCGCCTTCCGGCGGTTGACTAACGCTAGCATCAGCAGCTGCCCCTCCGATCAGAGAGACTCCGATTAATAGAGACAGCAGCGCCAACATCGCTGTACATCGCTGGATGAAAGACATTTAAATCCCCCCTACTTTTTAATATTGTGCACGGTATGCGTCCAGGCAAAGTCCGAGTTGTTCGTCAGTTTCGAATAGGAAGTTGATGATTTGAAGGAGTTGGAATTTCTGATCTTCACCAGGCTTACGTAGTTGCCGGAATTATCATTGAATCCATAAATCACGCTGAGGTGACCGACCCCTGTCTTTTTGCCTTTTCCATCCTTCCATTCTTTTCTCAAAATCATAGGCCTATTATTGTTGATGTCGCTTTTGATGGTGCTGAAGTTCACCGTTCCTGAAGTCGTACCACCACTGGATATTCCGGATTGGGTCATCGCTCTTTTGGATTCACTCAACGTGCCGGGCTTGTTCGGGCAATCCTTAATGTTCTTGCCGCGCTTGACTAATGTGCATTGGGACGGCGCAGATCCCAAGTGGAACTTAATGATGATCTGTGGGGCTGTTACCCAGCACCACTGACTTTTTTCCTGGTCCGTGGCCGTAACGCTTAAGTATTTGCTTGCCGCATGCGCACTGCTGGCTGGCATGATCATGGCCACTACCATGATGGTCAAGAGAACAGAAGTGATTATTTTTTGATACGGGCTAACCTTCGTTTTCCATCCTGTCACAACATTTCCCTCCCACTAGATCCGTATTATGGAGCAAACGTTTAATCCTTTGGACAGTATCGTTTGGAGCGGATGTCGTATGGTGCTTCTGGAAATTATTGCATAACCTTCATTCTTACAGACGGTTATGAATGGCAAATGTTTCACGCTCCTGCTTGTCCGTATGAAAAAAATGTACCGGTCCCATCAATCCCTTGGTTTTACCATTTGTCCCTTGTGTGCGTTTCCTGCCTCCTTTCGCTTTGGATTTTTCGTGCATTTTCCATGGAGAGTTCTACTTCCGGCGCCCCTGAAATTCCGGTGTCGATGTAGCTCTTCAGCGCTTCAACTATATACAACGATGGATGTATTCCGTTTCTGACGCCCAATTCCGAACTTTTTTGTTAAAAAATGAAAAGACCGAGCCTCTTCAAAACGGAGCGGGCTCCGTTAGAGATTCAGCCAAGCATGAGCCTGTGAGACTATGGCATTCCATCAAATCTGCCAGGCGAGAACAGACAGAACCAATCGGTAATCATAATAAATTCAACCATAAATCGGAAGATTGCCTCCTCAACATCGGATGTCACTTTCTTTAGACTTAAAGGTGAAAAATGACAATTTCGAAAGGGGTATAAGCATGAACAGATTCAAAGCGTGGAGCATCATGCTGATCAGCATCCTGATGATCGCCTCGCTGGCTGCCTGCAGCGGCGGAGGGGGAACAAGTACGGGAGAAGGGGATTCACCGGGTACCGATTCGAACAGCAACGGCGGAGCCGATGCCGGGAAAAAGATAGAGCTCTCCTTCTGGTCACTCGGTACGACCAACTATGAGGAGCTGGCGAAGGAATATACGAAAGAGCATCCCAACATCACGATTAAGTTCCAGAATACATCCGACCAGACGGCACACCACAACAATCTGACCACAGCGTTGTCCGCCGGCTCGGGTGCACCGGATATCTTTATGCTTGAAATCGCATTCATGGAGCGCTTTATCAACAACCAGGACAAATTCCATAACCTGTACGATCTTGGCGCCAAGGACATCGAGGGCAACTACCTCGACTGGAAATGGCAGCAGGCGACCTCGGTGGATGGTGCGTTCCAGCTCGGTTTGCCGACAGACATCGGTCCGACCGTCGTGTATTACCGCACCGACCTGGCGGAGCAGGCGGGATTGCCAACCGATCCTGACGCATTCAGCGCCGCGATTGACACTTGGGATAAATTCGCCGCGGTAGCGAACGATTTCAAGGGCAAGACAGGCAAGCCGTTTGCTGATCTGACAGACCTGGTGTACAACGGTGTGCGGGACCAGTCGGCAGACCAGATTTATTTCAGCAAGGAAGACGGCAGCTTTGTGGGGGACACGAACCCGCAGGTCAGAAAGGCCTACGACTTTACGGTCAAAGGCATCCAGGAAGGCTGGATTGGCAACTGGACGCTGTGGTCTCCGGAATGGCAGAAAGCGATCAATGACGGTGAGTTCGGCGTCATGCTCGGCCCGGCCTGGATTGCAGGCACGATCCGAAATGCCGAGGACAGCGCAGGCAAGTGGAAGATCGCCCAGCTTCCGGAAGGTGCAGGCAACTGGGGCGGCTCCTTCCTGACATTGCCGAAGGAAGGCAAACATCCGCAAGAGGCGTACGACTTTATCGCCTGGCTGGTCAGTCAGGAGAATCAGCTGAAATCCTTTAAAGAAAGCGGTCTGTTCCCGTCGATTCCAGCGGTGTACAGCGAGCCGTCCTTCAAGGAGGATCAGGATGAGTTCTTCGGCGGGCAGGTCATCTCCGAAGCTTATGCGAAATCCGCCGAGCGGGTCAAACCGGTCTACTATGGGCCGCTGCATGACCAGACGGATACAATCATCAAGAATGCGCTCAAAAACGTGCTTGAGAAAAAAGCCGATCCGCAAAAAGAATGGGAGAGCGCCATTCAGCAGATCAAGACGCTGGTAGAACGCAGCTAGGCTGATTGCCTGAGGGGAACTGGGCCACAGCCCAAGAACACCCATAGCGCATGTGCTACTCAGCGGAGCGGTACCTGGCCCTGGACAGGATAAGAACTTCGCGCTCTGTCCATGAATCGCGCTGACCCGGCTTCGGTGATCCATCGTGAGCCTCGAATCCGGTCAGAACCGCAGGTTCAGGTCCGGCCGGGAGATCGCGTTCCCATTGCTTGATCTATCCATTAAATTACGTTTGCCATATGGTCCGAATCCGGGACAGGGGGTGCCAGGTGTTGGCGCTCTCGGTCCGGGTTCGGATTTACTCTTGAACCTGGAGGTGCATCCATGGCTGAGACAGCTACAGCCAAGCGGTCCGAGCCCGCGCCGGGGAAACGCCGCTTCATGACCGAGACAAGGCGAAGCCGCCTTACGGCGTATACGTTTATTTCCCCGTTTTTTCTTTTGTTTGCCATATTCGGGTTATACCCGATCGTGTTCACGATCTATCTGTCCTTCTTCAAATGGGACGCGCTCGGGCCGATGCAGTACGTCGGCTTCCGAAACTATGAGCTTGTGACTGGTGATCCGACCTTCTGGATTGCCTTTGGCAACACGCTGCTCATGGCGCTCATGGGAACCGTGCCGCAGCTCATCGTGGCGCTGTTTGTTGCCGTGATGCTTCACTCGGCGCTGAACAAATTCAAGAATACGTTCCGCATCCTTTATTTCATGCCGAATATCACCTCGATTGTAGCGGTCACCCTGGTGTTCAGCACGATGTTCGGCAACAACGGCATGGTGAACTGGATGCTGAACAGCTTCGGCATGGAAAGTGTCCCGTTCAATTCCGGCTGGTGGGGTGTCAAAATCGCCATTTCCACCATGGTCATGTGGAGATGGATGGGATATAACGCGATTATTTTTCTGTCCGGGCTGCAGAGCATCCCGACCGATATCTATGAAGCGGCCAAAATCGACGGGGCCAGCCGCCGTCAGCAGCTGATCTACATCACGCTGCCGCTCCTGCGGCCGTTCATTCTGTTCGTGACGCTGGTGTCCACGATCGGGGCGCTTCAATTGTTCACCGAGCCGTACGTCTTCCTCGGCCAGTCGGGCACAGGCTCCACGCGGCAGGAAGGGGTTACGATGGTGACCTATCTGTATAACGAAGCGTTCAAGAACGGTTTCTTCGGCACCGCAGCCGCCACGGCAGTGCTGCTGTTTATCGCGACGATCATCTTCTCCGTCCTGAACATGATGCTGTCCAGCCGGATGGGCGGAGAGACAGGAAGGGGTAAAGCATGAGCTCACTAGCATTACGTCGAAAAAAACCGGATGAACCGGGCATCATTTCCAGAATTCTGTTTTATTTTTTCCTGGTCCTCGGAGCCCTGATTTCGATCTTTCCGTTCTATTGGATGTTCGTGGTGGCGACCAATGGCAAGGATGCCGCGTTTCAAATTCCGCCGCTGCTGACCCCGGGGCTGGAGTTCTTCAACAACTTTGCACGGGTGCTGGAGCGGACCGACTTCTTCCGGGCGCTGCTGAACTCGGTGGTGGTGTCCACCTCGGTGACGCTGTCGGTTGTATTCCTGTGCACGCTCGCGGGCTATGCGTTTGCGAAGTATGAATTCCCTTTGAAGAAGACGCTGTTTGTGTTTGTTATTGCTACGATGCTCGTCCCTGTTCAGCTGGGGGTGCTGCCGCAGTATGTCATTATGGCCAAGCTGCAGTGGATCGACAGCTACAAGGCGCTGATCGTTCCGGCGATGGTGAACGCCTTCGGCATCTTCTGGATGAGGCAGTACATCGCCTCCGCGGTGCATTCCGAGCTGATTGAAGCGGGGCGCATTGACGGCGGCGGGCATTTTCGGATTTTCTGGAATATCGCGATTCCGGTCGTGACGCCGGCGATGGCTACGCTGGGCATCCTCAATTTCATGAATGTATGGAACGACTTCTTCTGGCCGCTCGTGGTGCTGAAGAACCGGGAGAACTACACGATCCAGATCGCGCTGCAGCAGCTGTTCACGAACAAGGATGGGCTCGATTACGGGATGATCATGTCAGCCACCTTCACCGCGACGCTGCCGCTGCTGATTGTGTTTCTGCTGTTCAGCCGCTGGGTCATTGCCGGCCTGACCTCGGGAGCGATAAAAAGTTAGCGGCATCTGCGGCCAGATGCTAGGAGAATAGAGGAAACGCGAAGAATAATAGTTATAGGAAGCGAAGGGGGAACCTCGATGAAACTCCGTCGAAAAATTTTGCTTGCTATTATTCTTCTCGTCTTCATTCCGGTCATTGTCATGGGGGGCGTGTCCTACTACAGCTTCTCGGATACGATAGAGAAAAAATCGAGCCATTTCTACTGGGTTTCGCTGCTTGAGACGGACCGGAAGCTGAAGTTTGCGCTAAGCGAAATTACGACGATCTCCAATTCGGCGATTACGCAGCAATCGGTGCAGCAGATGCTGAAGCAGCCGGAATATGCGATCACCTATGATCGCAGGCAGGAGATCAACAATCTGATCAATCATCCGATGATTGCTTCATTTGCCTTTTATTCGAACGAACGGCTTGTATACCACACCGATGATGCGCTTGGCATGCAGGAGCTGCGGGAGCAGGACTGGTATGGGAAGGTGCGGGAGGCCGAAGGCAGACCGGTATGGGTCGGCCCGGGGGAGAACGGCTCGGCCGAGACGGGGACGATGGCACTGATTCAGGCGCGGCTCATTAAAGATTATGACTCGCTGGAGGATATCGGGACCGTGGTCATCTATGTGAAGCCCGATCTGCTGGATCAGGTGTTCTGGGAGGCCCAGACCTTGAAGCAGGGGGACATCCTGCTGGTGAATAAGCAGGGGAAGGTTGTATTCAACAAGTCGGGGGAGCATATCGGGAATCGGGCGGCGTTTCCTTTTCTGACCCAGGAGCAGGACAATGGAAAGGGATATTACGTCGACAATTATTTGAACGAAAAATCGCTGATCACCTATCTGCCCTCCCATCATAAGGATTGGTTCCTGGTGGCGATTACGCCGAGCCGGCTCATTTCCTCGGAATCGGCGCCGATTCGCAACATTGCGCTTCTGCTCGGTGCGGTTTCGCTCGGGTCGGCCTTTCTGTTCGACCGCTTCTTCGTGCGCCGGATGGTGCGCAGCATCATCAGCGCGGTGAATGGGATGAAGCGGGTGAAGCAGGGCATCTTCTCCCCGATTTCCTCCCACCGTCCGGCAGACGATGAGACGGATCTGCTGATCGATGGCTTCAACCGGATGAGCTCGCAGATTCAGGAGCTGATCGGACAGGTGCAGACCGAGCAGGCCCGGAAGAAGGAGGCGGAGCTGCAGGCGCTGGTGGCGCAGATCAATCCGCATTTTATATACAATTCACTCGAATCGATCAACTCCATGGCCGTACTTCAGGGAAACAAGGATATTAGCAGAATGGTCGTTTCCCTCGGCAAGCTGCTGCGGATCAGCATCAGTGAGAATCATGAGCTGATTCCGCTCAGCATGGAGCTGGAGCATGTGCGTCACTATATGCGCATCCAGAAGTTCCGGTTCGAGGACAAATTCGACTATGCGATTGAACTGCCGGAGCATCTCAGGCATTATGTCACGCAGAAGCTGATTGTCCAGCCCGTCGTTGAAAACGCTTTATATCACGGTATTGAGCCGATGGACCGTACCGGCTTTATCTCCATCAAGGTGATGGAGGAGGAGACGGATATCGTTGTTGACATTACCGACAACGGCCCGGGCTTCAGTCAGGAAACGCTGCTTATGCTATGGGACAAGGAACCGTCGCAGATGAAGAAATATCGCGAGAACGGCGTCGGTCTTAAAAATGTGCACGAACGGCTGAAAATCCGCTTTGGCAGCCGTTATGGCATTATGATCTGCTCGGCAAGCGGATGCGGCTCGACGATCCGGCTTCGCTTGCCGAAATTGCTGACCTAGAAGGGGGGCGTGAACATGAGAGGGTTCTGGAATTGGGGATGGGTATTAGGTTATGCCGCTCTGCTCGCGCTCTCCGTCCTGTGGGTCACGATACAGAACCAGGAGCCGCTCGAAGCGGTGCAGGAGGAGAAAATTACGCTGACCTTCCGGCACTTCTGGAACAAGGAACATGATAAGCAGGTGCTGGACATTTTTGAAGATATCGTAGAGGACTATCAGGCTGCGCATCCGAATGTCAAAATCAGCTTTGAAGGAATGGACCAGACGATTCACCGGGAACAGAAGCTTAAGAGCGAGATGGTGACCGGCACGCCTCCGGATATGTTTGTATTGTTCGGGGGCGCGGAGATCGAGCCTTATGTTCGATCGAACCGGCTGATGGATTTAACGTCGTTTCTTGCGGCAAGCGGGATGGGGGAGCAGTTCAGGGATTTGCATCTGTGGACGTTTGATAATCGGGTCTATGGGCTGCCTTTTGAAGGGAACGCCGAGCCGATCTATTATAATAGAACGATTTTTCGCCGGCTTGGCCTGACGCCTCCCGGAACGCTGGAGGAGCTGAACCAGACTGTCCGCATCCTTAAGGATCGGGGCTACATTCCGTTTGCGCTTGGGAACGAGGACCGGTGGCCTGGCGGGATTTTTGCCCATTATTTGATGGATCGCTATGCGGGACCGGAGATGATCGAGGCATTAATTCAGGGCCGAGCGGACGTTAGCTTTCAGAACAGGTCTTACGAGCAGGCCTTCCGTCATCTGGAGAGATGGATCGAGGAAGAGGCCTTCAGTCCGAATTCGAACGATCTGTCCACGGAGGAGGCCATTCAATTGTTCACTTCAGGGCAAGCGGCGATGTATGTGAACGGAAACTGGGACATCGGTTTATTCCGCAGTGAACGTTATCCTGAATTTCAGAATGAGGTTGTGGTCATTCCGTTTCCGGCCATGAGCGCGAACCGTCCCGCCTCGGTCGCTGGCGGCTATACGATTGGCATCGGCTTATCTTCCGACCTCGACGAGGCTAAGCGGGAGGCGGCCTATGAGCTGCTGAAGATGGTCTATACAACGGAGGTGCAAAGCCGGCTCGTCTATGAAGCGATGCGCATCCCTTCGATGAAGGTTGAGTTCGACCCGGATCGGACGGGACCGGTGTTTGCACAGGTGATTGAGCTGATGGAGAGCACGCCGGACAGCTTTGTTCCGTACGATAACATTTTGTCGCCGGAAGTGAAGAAAACGTTCTTGAAAGTGGTGGAGGACCTGCTAGGCGGGCGGCTTACGGCCGGATCGGCGCTGGAGCAGATTCAGCAGACATCGCTGCAGTACTGGGAGCTGAGACGCAGCTCGGCAGCGGAGGAATAGGGAGGGCTATGGCATGGGAGAACCGAACGGAAAATACAGGGTGATGCTGGTGGATGACGAGCCGATCATTCTGCGCAGTTTACGGGCGGCCATTCCTTGGGAGGAGCTTGACCTGGAGGTCGCGGGGGAAGCCCGGAACGGCGACGAGGCGCTGCAGGTGGCGCGGGCGATGTCGCCGCATATCATCATCAGCGATATCCGCATGCCGGGAAAGGACGGCATCACGCTCATGAAGGAATTGATGGCGGATGACCGGCGGCGGCTCATTATTTTCATCAGCGGTTACGGCGAATTTGAATATGCAAGGGAAGCGCTTCGGGAAGGCGCGTTTGATTATCTGCTCAAACCGATTGATCATGACGAGCTGACCGAGACGATCATGAAGGCGGTGAAAACGCTGGATCAGCAGGCACAAGACGACAAGATGCATCATTCCATCAAGGTGCTGTCGCTGCTGGCTCGCGAGCGGATGTTTACCGAGTTCATCGAAGGCAGCGGCAGTCCGCTGCAGCATATGCAGTGGCTGGAGAGCAGCGAGCTGGCCAATGCTTATACGATGGCGGTGGTGCAGCTGGATCACTATTTGAAGCTGAACGAGCAGTGGACGATGGATGAGAAGCGGCTGTGGCTGTTTGCCGTCCGCAACATTGTGGAGGAATGGTCGCTTGTTCATGATGTGCTGACGGTGTTTCCGTTTCGCAGCGGGGAATGGGTGCTGCTGTTCCCGGACATTCCGGCTGAACGTCAGGAGGAGGTAGGGCAGCAGCTTGTGCAGGTGATCCGGCAGCATACGAAGCTGTCGTGCTCCGTCGGCTTCAGCCCGGCTATGAAGGGCATTGATCGCCTCGGCACCGCGTATGAGCAAGCGGTACGCGCGCTTTATCGCCGCTTTTATTCAGGGGAGGGCGGCGTGTTCACGGTACTGGCCGAACCCGATGCGCAGCTGGGCGGGGAAGCCCGGTATCCGAAGCATCTGGAGGAGCAGATGGTGGAGAGCGTCCGGACATTGCAGAAGGAACGTCTGCTGGCGCTTTTTGATGAGACCAGGGCTTACATCGAGCAGTCTGCATACAGCAAGGAAAGCGCGGAGCGGCTTCTGGTTGAGATGAGTGTGGTGCTGTATCGCCAGTTCGAGTTCATGCAGGTCCCATTTGAGTGGTCGCTGGAGGGACTTTTGCAGGATCTGCATGCTTCGGGAACTTTAGCGGCATCCATCGAGGTCATCAAGGATAAATTCGGGAGCTGGATGTCAGCCAGCCGAGCAGGCCAGCCGAAAGACAAAGTCCAATTTGTCATCGACAAGGCCAAAGCATACATGGAAGAGCATTATTACAAGGATCTCAGCATGGAAGAGGTCGCCGAGCTCGCCGACCTGAGCATCAGCCATTTCTGCACGCTGTTCAAGCAGACGACAGGGTATACGTTTCTGGAGTATTTAACGGAATGCCGAATTGAGAAAGCGAAGACGATTCTGCTTCATTCGGATGTCAAAGTGTACCAGGTGGCCCCGATGGTAGGCTATCAGGACCCGAAATATTTTACACAAGTATTCAAGAAAATAACCGGCAAGACACCTTCGGAATTTCGAGAGGAAGCGGTATAGTACAGCAAGGCGGGGCCGGTGGGCCGCTGGTGGATATAGAGAGGGTCACGAGGATACGGAGTTCTT
Organism: Paenibacillus campinasensis; assembly: GCF_002272015.1. GTDB lineage: Bacteria > Bacillota > Bacilli > Paenibacillales > Paenibacillaceae > Paenibacillus_AQ > Paenibacillus_AQ campinasensis. The sequence continues at coordinate 18,864 of NZ_NPBY01000064.1, forward strand.
TGTCCGATGGACGGGGAAATCTTTTTTATATATTAAGAATCTTAATATTAAGACTTGACGCTCGAACGAAACGAGTTTAAACTGAGGGTGAAACATGAACGAAGCGTCGGACTAGATAGACGATCATGGTGTGAAGCTGCGGCTTTACCGTCATACGACAGATTCATCGCATTTCCAGCCACGCTGCACCCATCAAGAACGCTCAAGAAGGGCAAGCTGATGATGTATGGCTGATCATGGTCATCCGTACGGCAAATTCGGCAAATTGGCGATCCAGGCAGGAAACAGTGGCAGCCTGAAATCGCCGCCAGTCTATAGAAGGTGGAGGAATAACATCATGCAATTTAAAGGCATTCACCACGTATCCGCGATTACGGCAGATGCTCGCCGCAACGTTGATTTTTATACCCGAATATTAGGACTTCGTCTGGTCAAGAAGACGGTTAATCAGGATGATCCTTCTGTGTATCATTTGTTCTACGGCGATGAGCTGGGCAGTCCGGGGACCGAGTTCACCTTCTTCGAGCTTCCGATGGCCGGACGCACGCGGGAAGGGAACAATAGCATCTCGGCGACCTCGCTTCGCGTGCCAAGCGACCGTGCTCTGGAATATTGGAAGGAACGGCTGGACGAATACGGTGTGGAGCGTGAAGAGATCTTGGAGCGTGCAGGGCGGTGGACGCTGGCATTCCGGGATTTCGAGGGACAGCGGATCATACTCGTATCGGATGAGCACAATAGCGGCGTCGCCGGCGGTGTGCCGTGGGATAAGAGTCCGGTTCCTGCCGAATACAGCATCATCGGGCTGGGACCTGTCCAGCTGACGGTACCGAATGCGAAGCAGACCGTGCGTGTGCTGACCGAGCTGATGGGCTTCCGGCATGCAGGCCAGTATCCTTCACAGGTTGAGGGCCAGCCGGATATCGTCGTGTATGAGACCGGAGAAGGCGGGACCGGCGCCGAGGTTCATATCGAGGAGTGGACCGACCTGCCACAGGAACGTCTCGGCCGGGGCGGTGTGCATCATGTTGCGTTTCGCACCGAGGATGAAGAGGAGCTGCGCCAGTGGATTCAGCAGATTACAGCGGCGGGCTTTGCCCATTCAGGCTATGTGGACCGCTTCTACTTCCGTTCCCTCTATTTCCGGGAGCCCAACGGGATTTTGTTCGAACTGGCGACAGACGGGCCCGGCTTCGACACGGACGAGCCGCTGGAGCACCTGGGCGAGTCGCTGGCACTTCCGCCTTTCCTGGAACCGAAGCGGGAAGAGATTGAAGCGCAGCTGAGACCGCTGGATACCTCATTGTAACTCCGGTCCGCGCGGAGGAATATGTCATTTCATAATCGGGATGCTCTCAGCGAAGCACCGGCCTCGAAGTCTGCAGTCAAGCAGACTTCGAGGCCGTTTGTCTGTTCGGCAACTCCGCTCGATGCTCAGATTTCTTCTGCATTGTGATGCGATGGCGATGGGGCATATACCTGCCATATGGCTTTGGCGGTTGCGCTGACCTGTTCCCGCAGCTCCGGCGGCTGGAGCACCTCGGCTTCTGGACCGCAGCCGAGCACAATGAACACCGCCGATTCCAGCGTGTTGAATTCCATATGAGCGACAGTCCAGCCTGGCATCTCGCCAGAGCTGTCATGGCGGATGGTATGGATATAACGTTCCCGCTGCAGGCGGCTCAGCTGTCCAGTGGTCAACCTGACCATGGCCGGATAACGGGGGAGCTGCTGCTTGAACTGCTGCACGGAGTGCTCCCAATACGCGGCAAGATCGAAACCGGGAGGCCGTGTACACAGCTCGTCCGAGATCGACGCATCGACCATTCTGGATATCCGGTACGTTCGGAGCTCTCCTGCCGATTCGGCCACCAAATACCACGTGCTGCGCTTGGCGACCAGCCCCAGAGGCGACACATGCCGCTCTACCAGCTCTTCTCCTTTATGATACCGAAAGGACAGCTGCCGGTCTGCCCACACCGCCTCCTGAACGACAGGGAGACAGGGCAGTGGCTCATGGAAGCTGTGCCAGCCCGCTCCGTCAATATGAACCTTCTGCCGGATCATTTCTGCATCCTGACGAACGGAACGGGGCGATGCAGCCAGCAGCTTCTGGTATGCGGCATCCAGCTGCTTGCCAATCCCGAGCTCCTCCATAAGCTGGCTTTGCCCGGACAGAAGCAAGGTCAACAATTCCTCTGGGGTCATGCCGGTCAGATTGGTGCGGTAGCTTTCCTCAAGGAGCCAGCCTCCGGCCGCGCCTCTTTCGGCATATACGGGGATACCCGCCATGCTTAAACTTTCCATATCCCGAATGATCGTTCGTTCAGATACTTCCAGCTGCTCGGCCAGATATTTTGTTGTTTTCTTTCCGCCGTTTTGCAGCATGAACAGGATCGATAACAGCCGGTCTGCTCTCATAAGGTCACCTCGAATTCCGAATACTAGTGGATACTAGCTCAAATTAACTGAATACTAGTTATTGTAGCATTTATATAAGACAGCAGATGTCATATATACCGGATAAGATGGAGTTCGATCATATAAAATTTTGAGCACATGGAGGACGAAATTATGAATAAAGACCAACCGAATCACGAGAGATCTGGCGGCAGCGCTGCATCAGCGCAACCGCTGGCCGGCAAAGTCGCTGTCGTAGCCGGCTCGACACGGGGGGCGGGAAGGGCGATTGCCGTCATGCTTGGCGCTGCGGGCGCAACGGTGTATTGCACTGGCCGCAGCATACGCGGACAGCAATCGGACCTGAAGCGTCCGGAGACGATTGAGGAGACAGCCGAACAGGTGTCCGAGCGCGGAGGCATTGGCATTCCGGTTCAATGTGATCATACGGACGAGGAGCAGGTTCAGGCACTGTTTGAGCGTGTCAAGGCCGAGCAGAACGGGCAGCTGGATATCCTTGTGAATGACATATGGGGCGGCGAGCATCTGACCCATTGGAATATTCCGTTCTGGGAGCAGTTTCTATCCGATGGCCTGCTTATGCAGAAGAGAGCCGTGCACGCGCATATGATTACAAGTTATTACGGGGTTCCGCTCATGGTAGAGCGGGGAAGCGGTTTGGTCATCGAAATGACGGACGGCTCCACCTATAATTACCGGGGCAATCTTTATTACAGCTTGGCCAAAATTTCGGCGATTCATTTGGCTGAAGCGATGGCCGCGGAGCTTCGCCCTTATGGCGTGACCGCCGTGGCGGTAACGCCGGGCTTCCTGAGATCGGAGCAGATGCTTGATTATTTCGGCGTCAAAGAGGAGAACTGGCGCGATGCGGTAGCCAAGGAAGCTCATTTCATAGAGTCAGAGACGCCGTATTTTGTGGCACAGGCAGTGGCTGCGCTGGCCGCAGACCCGAAGGTAGCCGAGAAGAGCGGGCAAGCGCTGACAAGCTGGGACTTGTCCGTGGAATACGGCATTCGTGACATCGATGGACGGCACCCGCACTGGGGCCAATATGCCAAGAAGAAAAGACTGCCTCTAAACTGACCAGCGCGATGCTGGCAATGCATGAAGAGGGATGGACGAACACCTTCGGGCATGCGGTTCAGTCGCCGCCGTCCATACAGCGATACATTGCGCGTCAGGAGCTGCGCGCGGTGCAAGAAAGGCTAGCAAAACAGGGTGTCAGAAGCCAAGATCTGGCTTCTGACACCCTGTATGCTTCATCTGACCGCATGTGTTGGCAAGCGTGTCCACACCGGACTCGGCTGAGCCTTGCGGTATGAGACGCCGGTCCCACGGCGGTTTCCTGCATCGCCCAACCGGACATCCGCGCTACCCGGACCAGGTGCGGACGACATGAACCTCGTCGGAGTCCGGCCAAACGACGCTAAGCTTCTTGCTGTCCAGCTGTCATGTGATCCGCTTTAGGAGCGGCCGCGTCTCATCGAGCCCATCACCAGACTGACGATAAAGACCAGAACGACCGCACCGATCAACGCCGGAATAATGTAGAAATCTCCGATGACCGGCCCCCATGTGCCAAGCAGCAGGCTACCCAGCCATGCCCCGATAAATCCTGCAATAATGTTGCCGATAATTCCTCCCGGGATGTCTCTTCCCATAATCAATCCCGCAAGCCAACCGATAATCCCGCCGACAATTAATGACCAAAGAAAACCCATGTTTATCACCTCGTATAAGTTATAGTTGTTTGTGCCTTACTATTAACCAAAGCACCAACTTTTAAACAGAACAGTTACCTAAAGTGTTGATTTCGTAAGGATCAATATGGAATCTTGAACATATCAAGGTCCAAAAGATAGTAAAAATAATACATAACATAAGCATTGACGAAAATAGATTTCATAATATATATTTGTATGAAAATAGTTTTCTTTAAGGAGAAAGGGGCGCAAAATCATGAATAACTTCTTTGAAAAAGCGCAGCGATTCGGCAAGTCATTTATGCTCCCGATTGCTGTTCTTCCGGCAGCCGGATTGCTGCTTGGGATTGGCGGAGCGCTGTCGAATCCCAATACGGTAAGCACGTATCCGTTCTTGGATGTGCCTTGGCTCCAAAACGTATTCACCATTATGAGCAGCGCCGGCAATATCGTGTTTGCCAACCTGGCCCTGCTGTTTGCCATCGGGGTAGCCGTTGGCCTGGCGAGAGCCGACAAGGGGACTGCCGGTCTGGCTGCAGGTCTTGCCTATCTGGTCATGAATGCCACAGTCAATGCGATGCTGGTCATCACAGGCAATCTCGCTGCGGATGATCTGTCATCTGTCGGCCAGGGGATGATTCTCGGCATACAAACGCTTGAAACCGGTGTATTCGGCGGTGTGGTCATCGGTTTGGTCACTTCGATATTTCATAATCGCTATAACAAAATACAACTGCCGCAGTTCCTCGGATTTTTTGGCGGGTCACGCTTCATTCCGATTGTGACGTCATTTGCAGCGATCTTCGTCGGCGTGGCGATGTACTTCATCTGGCCGCCGATTCAATCGGTCATTTTCCAGGCAGGCGGGCTGGTTGAAGCTACCGGGTATATCGGAACATTGCTATACGGCTTTATTCTGCGCCTGCTCGGCCCGCTGGGGCTGCATCATATTTTCTACATGCCATTCTGGACGACAGGACTTGGCGGATCGATGGAAGTATCCGGTCAGCTGGTGGAGGGAACGCAGAAGATCTTTTTCGCCCAGCTCGCAGATCCGAGCACGCAGCAGTTCTTTAGCGGAACCTCGCGCTTCATGTCCGGCCGCTTCATTACGATGATGTTCGGGCTGATCGGGGCAGCGCTTGCGATCTATCATACAGCCAAGCCGGAGAACAAGAAGAAGGTGTTCGGTCTGATGCTGTCAGCGGCACTGACTTCCTTCCTTACAGGGATCACCGAGCCGCTTGAATTCTCGTTCCTGTTCATCGCGCCGTTTCTGTATGTCATTCACGCATTCTTCGACGGCCTGGCCTTTATGCTGGCCCACATCTTTCAAATTACGATTGGCCAGACGTTCTCGGGCGGTCTCATTGACTTCATTCTGTTCGGGGTGCTTCAAGGTCAGGACAAAACGAACTGGATGATCGTTCCGGTTATCGGTGCCGTATGGTTCTGCCTGTACTATTTCACCTTCCGCTTCATCATTGTGAAATTCAAGCTGAAAACACCGGGCCGTGAGGATGAGACGGAAGCTGGCGGAAATTCCGGAGCGGGAAGCGCAGGCGCCAGCGAAGCATCCGAAGGGGAGCAGAGAGCAGCGGCGGTCCTTGCCGGCCTAGGCGGAAAGGACAATATCAAGGATCTGGACTGCTGCGCGACACGCCTTCGTGTCTCGGTGTTTCAGGTGGACGGCGTGCAGGAGGATCAGCTGAAGAGCACCGGTGCCAAAGCGGTCATCGTCAAAGGCAACGGCGTCCAGATTATATATGGCCCACAGGTTACCATCATTAAGAATGAAATCGAAGAATATATGGGAGAGTCATAAAACATGGGGAACACAGACAGAACAGACAGAACTGACAGATTGGAACAGCTGGGGATTAAGCATAAACTCATTGTCTCATGTCAGGCGCTAGAGAACGAGCCGCTGCACAGCTCCTTTATTATGGGGAGAATGGCACTGGCGGCGCTCCAGGGAGGGGCGTCCGGCATCCGGGCCAACACGGCGGCGGATATTATAGAGATCAAGTCGCAGGTGCAGCTGCCGGTCATCGGCATTGTGAAACGGGATTATCCGGATTCCGAAGTGTACATTACACCTACCATGAAGGAAATTGAGGAGCTTGTGGAAGCGAAGGCGGAGATTATTGCACTCGATGCCACTTCTAGTCTGCGGCCTGGCGGGCTGACGCTGGGTGAGCTGATGCAGCAGATCCGGGCCAAGTATCCTGACCAGCTGCTGATGGCTGATGTATCTACAGTCGAGGAAGCGGAGGAGGCCGAGAAGCTGGGCTTTGATATGGTGGGCACAACGCTTGTTGGCTATACGGCTGCAAGCCAGGGTCAGAAGGTATACGATCATGATTTTGAAATTATGAAAAATATGCTGCAGGCTGTTCAGCTCCCCGTCATCGCGGAAGGCAACATACTGACGCCGGACATGGCCAAGCGCTGTCTTGAGCTCGGCGCCTACAGCGTCGTTGTGGGCGGAGCCATCACGCGGCCGCAGCAGATTACGGCACGGTTCGTAGAGCATCTGAATACTTGATCCAGCAGGGTGTGACTTCGAAATCACGAGGGTGATGGAGAGGCGCACCCTCTTTCTTATACAGATGACGCCTGCACTAAACATAAGCAAGACTTCGAGGCTGAGCCTGTCATACGGACGCTGCCACGTTTCAGCTATGCTATGTATCTTTGGACAGGCCCTCATATTTGCCCTTCCGGTACAACGCCTGGAGGGTGTTCTCGCGGTTATGCAGCAGCTTGGGATCATCCAGCAGCAGCATCGTAATGACATCAAGCACATAAATGATGGCCAATTGACTGTTGATGAAGTGCTCGTCGCCAGCGCGGTTGCGGCTGGGCGTAAACAGCGACACATCGGATATATCCGTTAGCGGCGTGTGGTCATAGTTCGTAATGCTGACCGTCCTGGCGCCGTTCTTCTTCCCTACGGCCATCGCATCAATGACTTCCTGGGTTCGTCCGGAATTGGACAAGCCGATGATCAGATCGTTCTCGCTGAGCAGAGAAGCGCTCATAATCATCAGGTGTGAGTCGGTGATGGCATCAATCGAGATGTTCATGCGCATAAGACGATACTTGAATTCCAGCGCTGACAGGCCGGAGCTGCCGAGTCCATATACCTGAACGCGATCAGCGCCTTTAATAAGGGCGGCAATCTGCTCAATGCTCTCCTGCTGGATCAGATCCGCGGTCGAGTTAACGATATCGTTATACAGGTTGCGGACTTTGGAGAAGCTGCTGCTATCATCGACCGGTTTCTCAATTTCCCGGCCCAGCCGGATTTTAAAATCAACGAAGCTTTCGCAGTTGATCTTCCGGCAGAAACGGGTCACGGTTGCCGTCGAGGAACGGGTAAGCTCGGCCAGCTCGCGAATGTTAATATTTTGAATAGAGTTCTTATGAAGGATGACATAATCCGCGATTTCCTTTTCCTTCTGGGAAAGGTTTCGATATTGAAGCTGAAGCTCGTCCATAATGCTAAGCTGCATGATTGTCCTCACCTTTCAGGCCGGGTAATATTTTAATTATAGCGTGTATTCAGGTACAGGGGAAATGCCGGTCGTAGCGACCGGAGAGCCCGGCGCTTTGGAACGGACAAGGCGTTTGATAAGATAGAATTACTGCTGATAAGGAGATGAAGGGATGAATATCGAACGCTGGATTGGAACATTCAATATTACCTCGGACGATGTGGATTATCGCTCAAAGTGCAGGTGGTCTTCTCTGCTAAGTCTGATGCAGCAAGCAGCCGATGCCCATGTGGAGGCGCTTGGGGTCAGCCGTGAGCAGATGCTGGCACAGGACATGGGCTGGATGCTGATCACGATGGATGCCGGGATGGATGTCATCCCGCAATATGGAGAGACGCTGCAGGTGGCAACCTGGAGCCGCGGGGCCAAGGGCGCGCTGTGGCAGCGCGATTACAGATGGCTGAACGAGCGCGGGGATGAAATCGGGAGTGCCCGTTCGGTGTGGGCTTTGGTGGATATTCGCAAGCGCAAAATTTTGCGTCCGGCCGCTTTTCCATATGAGGTTCCCGTACATGCCGAGTCGGCTGGCCCTCCGCCGGATAAGAAGATCGTGCCTGACGAGGCCGTCCTGGAAGAGGCGTACACGCACATGGTTCGCTACAGTGGAATCGACAGCAATGGACATCTTAATAACGCCCGTTACGCCGATTTATGCTTTGACGCCCTGCAGCCCGGCGAGCTTGAGCAGGGAGACGTTACAGGCTTCAGGATCACTTACCATCACGAGGCCAAGATGAACGATGTGCTGCGCATCGAGCGCTCTGCGGTTGAAGCGGGGACGATCTATTTCAAGGGGAACTCGCCGGAAGGGGAAAACTATTTTGAAGCGGCCATCGTTATGAATTTGTAACGGCGCATTAACGCTGGCGGCTTTGGCAGGTGGATGCCAGAGCTAGACAAGACAGATCATGTATATGCCTGAGCAGAAATGGAGGGAGCCGGATGTACAAAATTATGATCGTCGAGGATGACCCCAAGCTGGCCTCATTGCTCAAATCGCATATTGAGCGATACGGGAATGAAGGCGTTGTGGTTCAGGATTATGAACAGGTGCTGGAGCAGTTTCAGGAGCTGATGCCGCATCTCGTGCTGCTCGATGTCAATCTGCCCAGCTTCGACGGTTATTACTGGTGCCGCCAAATCCGGCTTGTATCGACCTGTCCGATCATTTTCATCTCGGCGCGCAGCGGCGCTCCGGATCAGCTTCGGGCACTGGAGAACGGGGCTGATGATTATATTACGAAGCCGTTTCATTATGACCTGGTGATTGCCAAAATCCACAGCCAGCTCCGAAGAGTGTACGGCGATTATGCCGCCACGTCCGGGGAGCGGACGGTGGAGCTGGACGGGCTGGTGCTATACCCGGAGCGGATGGAGCTTTCGCTCGATGACCGTACCATAGCCCTGACCAAGAAAGAGACCATATTACTGGAGACGCTGCTTAGCCGCAGTCCGCGGATTGTAAGCCGGGAGACGATTCTGGAGAAGCTGTGGGACGATGCGTTCGTGGATGACAACACGCTGAGCGTGAACATTAACCGGGTGCGTAAAAGGCTGGCCGAGCTTGGGATCGAGGGTGCGCTGGAGACGGTGCGAGGCTCCGGATACCGGCTGAACAAAGGATGGGGGCCAGCGCGATGAACAAGCTGTTCTGGCGAGAGCATGTGCCTCTGATTCTATTTACGCTGGTTCAGCTTCTGGTCGTTCTGCTTGTGTTCTGGTATGACGGCTATGATGATCCTGTTACGGCTGCTTACGCTGTCCTGCTGGGATTATCGGTATTCGGCGGATATTTGGCTTACAGGTTCTACAGTCACCGGGCGTTCTATGAGCGGTTGTCTCAGCCGATCCATTCGCTGGAGGAGTCGATCAAGCGTCATGAATCCTCGCCGCTGCCGGAGGCGCTGGGTGAACGGATGGAGGAGCAGTATCGGCAGTACCGCAATATGCTGGAGGAGTGGGAGCGCCAGAGGAGGGAGCATCTCATTTTCATGAACCGGTGGGTGCACCAGATGAAGACCCCGCTGTCCGTGATTGAGATGATCACCCAGGAGGACGACAACGAGGCCTTCAGGAGCATTTCGGAGGAATCCGACCGGATTCGGCGCGGGCTGGATATGGTGCTCTATATGTCCCGGCTGGAGACATTTGAACAGGATTTCAGCGTGGAGCAGGTTGAGCTGTATCGGCTTGTTGTGGATGCGGTCAACGAGAACAAGCGTTATTTTATCCATAGTCATGTGTATCCTGAACTGCGGATCGATCCTGAATTGACCGTGGAGAGTGATGCGAAGTGGCTTTATTTTGTCATGCTCCAGCTGCTGTCCAATGCCATCAAGTATTCGGCGGGCAGCGGGGGAAAAGTAAGGATCGCCGCAAGCCGGACCGAGGATGGCCGGCATGTGATGCTGGAGGTTGCCGACCAGGGAATCGGGATTCCCAAGTCAGATATGAACAGAGTGTTCGATCCGTTCTACACCGGGGAAAACGGCAGACAGCTGAAGGAATCCACCGGGATGGGACTGTATCTCGTGGCAGAGGTCGTTCGCAAGATGAATCACCGCATCGAGCTGGAGTCTGAACCTGGAGCGGGAACGACGGTGAGGCTGCTGTTCTGATCCTGCAGGATATACATGGGAATATAGAATTGTGGGAAAATTAAAAGATGATAGAAGCACTTGCCGCTTGTGATCGCAGCCTTCGGTTGGGAGCCGAGCGGTTTTTGTTGTAATCTTACATCGATGTAAGATTCGCGAAAGAGTGATCGATAGGAGTTCTATCGGGTCTGCTGTACACTGACCATAACCCATATGAAGTTGAAGATGAAGGAAGTGAGGTATGCGTTATGGAAGTGCTGTCTGTTCGCAATCTAGGCAAAATCTATAAAGGCGCGGTATCCCATGAAGCGCTAAGCAATATTAATTTGAGTATAGAAGAGGGGGATTTCGTCGGGATTATGGGCCCTTCCGGGAGCGGCAAAACGACGCTGCTCAACATGATCTCCACCATCGACCGTCCGACCTCTGGCGAGATCCGGATTGGCGAGCAGGACCCGTTCCGTCTCTCGGAGGAGCAACTGGCGATGTTCCGGCGGCGGGAGCTTGGGTTTGTGTTCCAATCGTTCAACCTGCTGAACACGCTCACCGTGAAGGAGAATATCCTGCTTCCCTTGGCCCTGGACGGGATCGCACTGGACGAGATGGAGCGCAGGGTACAGTCACTGGCAGAGAAGCTGGACATCGTCTCCATTCTGAATAAGCGGACCTATGAAATATCCGGGGGGCAGGCTCAGCGAACCGCCGTGGCCAGGGCGATGATTCATGGTCCGAAGCTGATTCTGGCCGATGAACCAACCGGCAATCTGGATTCGAAATCGGCAAGAGACGTCATGGAAATGATGGATCGGCGAAACAAGGAAGACCAGGCGACAATGCTGCTCGTCACCCATGATGCAGTGGCAGCAAGCTACTGCAACCGGGTCATCTTCATCAAGGACGGCCAGCTGTACAACGAAATCACCCGGGGTGATAGCCAGCCGGCTTTCTATCAAAAGATTATCAATGTGTTATCGCTGCTGGGAGGAGAAGGACATGAATTTTCGCCAATTCGCCGTTAACAACGTCCTCCGCAGTAAAAGGACCTATATTGCCCATTTTCTGAGCAGCGCCTTCTCCGTCATGATTTTCTTTGTGTACGGGCTGCTCGCCTTCCACCCGCAGATTGAAGATGGCATCGGCGCCTCTAGCGGCACGCTAAGCATGCTTGGCACGATGGGGATGAACGTCGCTCAATACATCGTCTATATATTTTCGTTTTTCTTCCTGCTGTACTCGGTTGGCGCTTTTATCAAAATCCGAAAAAAAGAATTCGGCATTCTGCTCATTCTCGGCATGTCACGCAAGCAGCTGAACCGGATGCTCTTCATAGAGAACATGCTGATCGGGATGGCCGCCATCGTAGTTGGATTAGGCACCGGCCTATTGTTTGCCAAACTGATCCTGCTGATCAGCGCCAAGGTGATGGCTGTAGATAACGGGCTGCCGTTCTATTTCCCCCTTAAAGCGCTTGTGATTACGGCGGTGTCTTACAGCATATTATTTTTGCTTATTGCGGGATTTTCCTCGGTTATGCTTCGCAAGGGAACGCTGCTGGCGCTGGTGAAAGCGGAGGATGCACCGAAGCCGCAGCCGAAGGCGTCTCCATGGCTGGCGCTGCTGGCGCTGTTGCTGATCGTTACCGGCTATGGGATGGTGATGGTATTTTCGGTGCTGCAAATCTTCTCGTTCCTGCTTCTGCTGGGCGGTGTGGTGCTCGTTATTGGCGGGACTTATTTTCTGTTCACGCAGTTCAGTGTGTATCTCATGCGCTATCTGCAGAACAAAAAGCCATTCTTTTTCCGGCGGACGAACCTGCTGACGATATCTGAGCTTATATACCGGATGAAGGATAATGCGGTGATGTTCTTCCTGGTGTCGGTCATCTCGGCATCGGCTTTTACCGGCATCGGAACGACGCTGGCGATTGGGGATCCCGGCTTGTCGGCCATGGAGAATCCGTATGCGTATACCTACAGTTATTATGAAGAGGAAGCGGACAGAGGAAAGAAGGATCTGGAGATTGTCAGACAGGAGCTGGATAAGGCCGGATTCGCTTATCGCGAAGGGAGCGTTACCCCCGCTTACTCGGATAATGGAATCAAGGTGATCAAGCTCAGCGAATACAACATGCTGGTCGAGTCCCAAGGTTACCCGGCAGAGACGCTGGGAGAAGATGAGGGGATATTAACGCCAGGAACCGTGACGGAAAAAAACAATTACAGAATCAATGGGTTGACGTTCAGCGAGATGGAAATCGATGCTGGAAATGAGAAGGTAGCCGTGGATGTGATCAAAGCGGAGACTTTTATCGCCGTTCCTGATTCCTATGGCGTTATGCTGGTGGTGTCCGACAGTTTGTACGACTGGGTGGCAGCATCGGAGGAATACAGCTCTAGTACCTACCACACGTTTTTTGTGCCGGATTGGAAAGACACCGGCGAGGTTACCCGTACGATCATGAACAGGATGAATGAGAGCGGGGAATACAGCTATTACCTTAAATCATTATATTTGCAGTGGAAAGGTGCGCTGCAGCAAAACGGAATTTTGCTGATCGTCAGCGGTCTGGTCGGGATTGTGTTCTTTACGTTTGCAGCGAGCTTCGTATATTTCAGACTGTATACCGACCTGGCAAGAGACGAGCAGCAGTACAGGATGATCGCCAAGGTGGGGCTCAGCCGGCGGGAGCTTCGAACGATCGTTACCCGTCAGCTGGTGATGATGTTCTTTCTTCCGATGCTGGTCGCCTTGATTCACACCGTGGTAGCCTTTGTTGGACTGCAGCAGCTGGTCGATTTTTCAATCGTAGGTCATTCCGTGAACATATTTATCTTTTTCCTCGGGCTGCAGATTGTGTACTTCCTGGTCACACGCTGGCGCTACCTGAACCGCATGTATCACATCATTCAATGAAATAGGAGGCGGCTTGTTCCTCCATCGCATGTTGAATTTCGCCAAAACGGGTATGTTATTACCATAGCATGCTAATGGAGGAATGGAGGCGCTAAACGGCAATGAATGAACACAGCATATTAAAGACAGGTGCCGTAGAGACGGAGGAGCCTGCTCAGGATCTTCTCTCCCTGCGCACCATGATGGTCAATGTGGTGATGGTCGGGACACCGGGTTCGGGCGATTGGGTGCTCGTGGATACCGGGATCGGCAAATTCGAGGGGTCGATTGCAGAGGAGGCGGAGCGTAGATTCAGCCGTCCACCGGTGTGTATCGTGCTGACACACGGTCATTTTGATCATGTCGGCAATGCGAAGGAGCTGGCGGATCGCTGGGGCGTCAACATTTATATTCATCAGACCGAGCTGCCCTATGTGACCGGACTGAAGGATTACCCTCCCGGTGATCCTACTGTCGGGGGCGGCATGATGGCCAGAGTCGCTCCGGTCTATCCTAACAAGGCGATCGATCTGGGCGAGCGCGTGCTGCCGCTGCCACCAGACGGAAGTGTGCCGGGTCTGCCGGAGTGGCGCTGGATTCCGACCCCGGGGCACAGTCCGGGGCATGTGTCCCTGTTCCGCGAGCGGGATCGGGCGCTGATCGCCGGAGATGCGATCATTACGGTGCAGCAGGAATCGGCGCTGGCCGTCATCCGTCAGGAGAAGGAGCTGCACGGGCCGCCGATGTATTTTACGCCCGATTGGGATGAAGCCCGCAGTTCGGTGCGGCGGCTTGCGGATCTGAACCCGCAGCTCGTGCTGACGGGCCACGGAGTATCGATGGCCGGGCAGGAGCTGACCGATTCCCTGCAGCGGCTGGCCAGGGATTTCAACGAGCTGGCGGTGCCGGAGCACGGCCGGTACGTGCGCCGGGATCTGCGGAGCCAGAAGGAAGAGTAATGAGCAGCCAGAAGGAAGAGTGAGGAGGCGGGCCGCGTGCCCGCCTCTTTGGCGTGCATGGACGGGGAGTGCGTGGATCTGCCGGGTTGCTGGAAAGGGGGCTGTTAGGCTGCTCAAGTATCGCTGTTATGCCCCCCATAACTCCCCCTGCCCCCAACTGTCATGCCTCCCATGCTGTGATATCCTCATTCCCGCATCATGAAATTGATATTGCCAGACGTACGGTTTTGTGGAAACAAACGAAGGGAGGTTATAATAGAAGCAGCAGAGGAAGGGGAGGAAGCATGAAAGTATTGGTACTGGCGGAGAAGCCCTCGGTCGCGAAGGAAATTGCGCGAGTGATGGGCAGCCGCGACAAGCATAAGAGCCATTATGAAGGACCGAAATATGTTGTAACCTGGGCGCTGGGCCATCTGGTCGGACTGGCGGAGCCGGAGGACTATGATAAAAAATATCAGACCTGGGCGCTGGAGGATCTGCCGATTCTCCCGGACAACACCAGGCTGAAGGTGCTGCGCGAAACGAGCCATCAATTCAAAGCGGTGCAGCATCTGATGAAACGCCAGGACATCGGGGAGATGATCATCGCGACGGATGCGGCCCGGGAAGGGGAACTGCTGGCCCGCTGGATTCTGAAAATGGTCAAGTGGAACAAGCCGTTCAAGCGGCTGTGGATCTCGTCCCAGACCGACCGGGCGATTAAGGAAGGCTTCGCGTCGCTCAAGCCGGGAAATCAGTTCGATCGGCTGTATGAATCGGCCCGCTGCCGGGCGGAGGCGGACTGGATGGTCGGGCTGAACGTGACGCGTGCGCTTACGTGCAAGTTTAACGCCCAGCTGTCGGCCGGGCGGGTGCAGACGCCAACGCTGGGCATGATCATGGACCGGGAGAAAGAGATCACGAGCTTCCGCTCCCAGGAATACGAGACGCTGCAGGTTGACCTGGGAAGCTTTGAGGCCTCGTGGCGGGCTGCGGGCGGGGACGCGCGCATCTTCGACAAGGAGCAGGCAGCCAAGCTGAAGCAGAAGCTGGACGGACGCTCTGGGACGATCATCAGTGTGAAAAAGAGTGAGAAAACCGAGCCGCATCCGCTCGCTTACGATTTGACCGAACTGCAGCGGGATGCCAACCGGCGGTTTGGCTTCTCGGCTAAGCAGACGTCGAATGTGCTGCAGCGCCTGTATGAGCAGCACAAGCTGGTCACCTATCCACGCACGGATAGCCGTTATCTGACCTCGGACATGACGAGCACGTTGAAAGAACGGCTCGCGAGCATCGCCGTCGGGCCGTACGCTTCGCTTGCGCGTCCATTGCTGCGCAAGAATCTGAATCCTGGCAAACGGGTCGTCGATGACAGCAAGGTGACCGATCACCATGCCATCATTCCCACCGAGCAGACGGTGCTGCTCAATCAGCTGTCCGCCGATGAACGCAAGCTGTATGACCTGATCGTGCGCCGCTTCATCAGCTTGTTCTATCCGCCGGCCCGCTATGACAACGTGGCGGTGACGGTTGAGATTGAAGGCGAGCGCTTCTATGCGAAAGGGACGACGGTCAAGGACAGCGGCTGGCGTGAAGTGTACGGCGGGGATTATGAGGATGAGTCGGACGAGGAGAACGACGATCCTCACGCGAGCGCGTCCGGCAAGCTGCTGCCTGAGCTGAGCGAGGGCGAGAAGGTCAAGGTGGCCCGCTGTGTGCTTAGACAGGGCCGGACCCAGCCGCCGAAGCGCTATACGGAGGCAGCCCTGCTCGCCCAGATGGAGAAGCACGGACTCGGCACACCGGCGACACGCGCCGATATTATCGAGAAGCTGGTCAGCTCGGATACGATTGAGCGCCAGGGATCGTCCCTGCACCCGACCGGCAAAGGCAAGCAGCTGATCGAGCTCGTTGCGCCCGAGCTGCGCACGCCGCAGCTGACGGCCCGGTGGGAAGCGGAGCTGGAGAAAATCGCGAAAGGGCAAGGCAAACCGGAGCCCTTCTTGAAGGGCATCCGCGAGATGACGGTCAAGCTGGTTACGGAAGTGAAGGGCAGCGATGCCGAATACAAGCCGCATAATCTGTCTCACAGCCACTGTCCGGATTGCGGCACGCGGCTCCTCGAGAAGAAGACGAAGCGCGGCAAGCTGCTGGTCTGTCCGAGCGAGGATTGCGGCTACAAGCGTTCGGGGGAGAAGCGGCTGTCGAACCGCCGCTGCCCGCAGTGTCACAAGAAGATGGAGCTGAAGGAAGGCAAGGCCGGCATGTTCGTGCAGTGTCTTGGCTGCGGCATTACGGAGACGCTGAAAAAGGATGCCAAGCATGTCAACAAGCGCGAGGAACGGAAGCTCGTGCAGCAATACAGCAAGCAAGAGTCGATCGGCTCTAACCTGGGCGAGCTGCTGAAGGCAGCGCTCGAGCAGAAGAAGGAATAGCGGCGCTCGAGGCGGCCATAGGTGCGATAGACACCAGCTCGTTATTGAATACTAGGCTTCGTAAACCGCACAGCACGCGGTTTGCTATAAGAGGAAGAGCCCGGCAATGGACGCACATTGCCGGGCTTTCCTTATAAGTGCAATCTTTTTGTGCCAGAACGGCATAACCTCCGGGCTTAAAGCCCATTCTACGAACAGGAGGTGATTGTGCATGCCGCATCATAAACCGCGCAAGACCGAGAATCAACAGAACAAATCGAGCATTATGGAAGAAAGCAAAACACTGAAACCGAAAAAGGCCGGTGATTATGTGCCAAGCCTGAACGAGATTCCGAAGAACGAGTCCTGATGAGATAAGATCGGATAGCCCAGCTGAACCTGTGCTGTAAGACCGCACGCTAGGGCATCATAAGGTGGATGTCAGTAGGTGATGACCGACCGCCGTCATACAAACAGGGAGTTAGCTGGGTGTTAGCTGGGTGTTCCTTGCTCCCTGGCCCCCGACGAAACGAGCTGCCATTGTTTTGCCGGTTCTGCGGCTCTATAATGAAAGTAATCGTGAATCGGCTGCCTGTCGCAGGCGGCAGGAGGAACAGGGGGCGGGGACTGATGCAGACGGCGCTAATCGTCTGGTTTATATTCATTAATACGGTCACCTATCTGGTCATGTCCGAGGACAAGCGGCGGGCCAGAATGGGCAGGGAGCGGATGCCGGAGCGCACGCTGTTTTTGCTTGCGGCCATCGGCGGCGCGTTAGGCACCTGGATTGCGATGTATCGCAAGCGCCACAAGACAAGGCACCTGTCCTTCAAGATCGGTGTGCCATTGCTGCTATTTTTGAATGCTGTTTTATACGGATACTTCTGGGGATAGGCGCAGCGGGTTTCAATCGCGTGGCCGAAGTTTAAATGATAAGAAAGCTGTTGTCCTTAAGGATTAGATAACCCCGAAGTGAAAAAGAGGTGGCTGTCATGCTGTTTACGAAGATATTGCTGGCATATGACGGTTCGGAAGCCGCAAGTAAAGCGCTGGGACGCGCGATCGAGCTTGCTCAAGCATCGCCGGATGCTGTTCTGGATGTCGTGCATGCGTATGATTATCCTCGATTCTTTATCGGGGAGGCGCTGGCTCCGATTCCCGCGACGCTGAACAAGGATGTGTATGACATCGCGGTGCAGACGGTGGAAGAAGCCAAGAAGCAAGTGCAGCATGCCGGGATTCATGCGAACGTCGAGATGATTCAGGGAGGCCCGGCGGAGGTTATTCTGGAGTATGCGAAGCAGAACGGCTCGGACCTGATCGTGGTCGGCAGCCGGGGGCTTGGCGGCATTCGCGAGTTTGTCCTGGGCAGTGTCAGTCACAATGTCGTCCAGCATGCCACCATCCCTGTATTGGTTGTTAAATAACGAGAGGCGCGATTTAGCGTCTCTTTTCGTATTATCAGGTTAACCAGTTATTTCTGGTTGGCCCTTTTTTATGGGCATTTTACGATGGCGGTAGCCGGTACGGGCTCCCATAGGGCCTCGTTTCCGCCGCCTCGCGCATGCAGTGCCCCTACGGTTTTATTTATCGTTAACATTTTCCATATATGCTGGTCCTATACGTTTCCTTCATATAAGAAGAGATAATCTGGATTTTCGCCAGACACGAACATTGCTATTTTGAGTTAATCAAATGTTCGTGTTTCGGTTGACACTTGGTGTCAGAAATTGATAAACTGAGGATGTTGCGACAGAAAAGTACCAATGAAATCGGAATGATCACATTTAAATATGACTCGTATAAAGCCGGGAATACGGCCCGGAAGTCTCTACCCGAAAACCGTAAATTTTCGGACTACGAGGGAATGAAAGCGGTAAGGCAGGAACGAGGTCTGGCTTCAATCCGCATCGTTACGGCGGATGCACGGATCTTCCTGTTTTTATATTGCCTGCGGGCTGTTTAAGTAAAGACGCTTTCATTCCCGGATTGTCCGAGACCTGAGCTGATGGATGCTGCCTGTGGGATCGGACTTTTTTCTTGAGTATATGGACAAATCATTGAGTCGAAAGCGAGGATTAGAACATGACAGTACAGGTAGGCGTTATTATGGGAAGCCAATCCGATTGGGAAACGATGTCCCATGCGTGTCAGATCCTGGAGGAGCTTGAAATTCCATATGAGAAAAAGGTGGTATCCGCGCATCGGACCCCGGATCTCATGTTCCGATATGCGGAGGAAGCCGAAGGCCGCGGCCTTCGGGTTATCATTGCCGGTGCGGGCGGTGCAGCGCATCTGCCGGGAATGGTGGCTGCCAAGACGCCGCTACCGGTCATCGGTGTGCCGGTACAGTCCAAGTCGCTGAATGGCCTCGATTCGCTGCTGTCGATTGTCCAGATGCCAGGCGGCATTCCGGTCGCCACCGTGGCGATCGGCAAAGCCGGGGCCGTGAATGCCGGGCTGCTGGCTGCACAGATTCTGGGCGCCGCGGATCCGCAGGTTCGCGCCAGAGTACAGGCGCGGCGGGATCGTATTCGCGACGAAGTGCTGGAGGGCAGTGATAACCTATGAGACAGCCATATCAGAATGAGCAGACGGCAGCCGCCAAGCCGCTTCTGCCGGGGACAACGATCGGTGTTCTGGGCGGCGGACAGCTGGGACGGATGATTGCGCTGGAAGGCGTGCGCATGGGCTACTCCTTCGTTACACTGGATCCGGCGCCCCAGTCTCCACTTGGCCAGATCGCAGAGCAGATTACGGCGGCCTATGACGATGTCGAGGCTGCCCGACAGCTGGCGGAGAAGGCGGATGTCATTACGTATGAATTTGAGAATGTGGATGCGAACGTAGCCGCTCTGCTGGAGGAGCAGTCTTATGTGCCGCAGGGCAGCAGGCTGCTGTACACGACCCAGCACCGGCTGCGGGAGAAAGCGGCGATTGAAGCTGCCGGTGTGCCGGTGGCACCTTATCGCCAGATCCGCAGTCTGGAAGAGCTGACCTCGGCGGCGGCGGAGCTGGGCCTGCCGTGTGTGCTGAAGACCGCTACAGGAGGCTACGACGGGAAAGGCCAGGCCGTCATTCGCAGGGAAGAGGAATTGGCCGCCGCTTATGACACGCTGGCTTCGACCGGCGCCGAGCTGGTGCTGGAGAAATTCGTGAAGTTCGCGTGTGAGATTTCCGTCATTGCAGCCCGGACGCCAAGCGGTCGTATCAAAAGCTTCCCGCCGGCAGAAAATGTGCATGTAAACAATATATTGCATCTGTCGATCGTGCCTGCCCGGGTGCCGGACGAGGTGCTGAAACGGGCAACAGAGCTGGCAGAGCGGGTAGCCGCCGGGCTGAACGCGGTGGGGCTGCTGGCTGTGGAGATGTTTGTAACTGAGGAAGGCGAGCTGTATGTGAATGAGCTGGCTCCAAGACCGCATAACTCGGGTCATTACACGATGGAGGCCTGCACGACATCCCAGTTCGAGCAGCATGTCAGAGCGATCTGCGACCTGCCGCTCGGGGAGACAACACTACTCACGCCTGTCGTCATGGTCAATGTGCTTGGCCAGCATCTGGAGGAAGTCATCGGCCGCTTCGGCCAGCCCGATGAGCTTGCCGAAGATCTGGGCATCGTGCCGAAGCTGCATCTGTACGGGAAGAGCGAAGCGAAGGTAAACCGCAAGATGGGACATATCAACCTGCTGTGCGCTGATGTGCAGAGCGGGCTGGATTGGGTAGAGAAAACAAAGATTTGGAGGCAGGATTAAACGATGATTGAACGATACAGCAGAACGGAAATGCGAGCGATATGGACGGAAGAGAACAAGTTTCGGGCATGGCTTGAAGTGGAGCTGTGCGCATGTGAAGCGTGGGCAGAACTCGGTGTGATCCCGAAGGAGGATACGGTCAAGCTCCGCCAGAACGCAAGCTTCAACATAGATCGCATATATGAGATCGAGCAGGAGACGCGCCATGATGTCATTGCCTTCACGCGTGCGGTATCCGAAACGCTGGGCGAGGAACGGAAATGGGTGCATTACGGGCTGACCTCGACGGACGTGGTGGACACCGCGAACGGCTACCTGCTGAAGCAGGCGAATGACATTCTGGAGCAGGACATTCTGCGTTTTATCGGGATTCTGAAGGATAAGGCCATTGCGTACAAACATACGCCGATGATGGGAAGAACGCATGGGGTGCATGCGGAGCCGACAACCTTCGGATTGAAAATGGCCCTGTGGCATGAAGAGATGATCCGCAATCTGGAGCGCTTCCGCCATGCGGCTGACGGCGTTCAGTACGGCAAAATTTCCGGCGCGGTCGGAACCTATGCCAACATCGATCCGTTCGTGGAAGAGTTTGTATGCCGCAAGCTTGGCACCAAGCCGGCTCCAATCTCGACCCAAACGCTGCAGCGTGACCGCCATGCCGAGTATATGGCTACGCTGGCCCTGATCGCGACATCGCTGGAGAAATTTGCAACCGAGATCCGCGCGCTCCAGAAGAGCGAGGTTCGCGAGGTGGAAGAGGCGTTCGCCAAAGGGCAGAAGGGCTCGTCTGCGATGCCGCACAAGCGCAACCCGATCGGCTCCGAGAACATCTCGGGTCTGGCCCGCGTCATTCGCGGCCACATGGTATCGGCTTATGAGAATGTGCCGCTCTGGCATGAACGCGACATTTCCCACTCGTCGGTAGAGCGCATCATTCTGCCGGACGCAACCATGCTGCTGAACTATATGCTGAACCGTTTTGGCAATATTGTTCAGAATCTGACCGTCTTCCCTGAGAATATGAAGCGCAACATGACCCGCACGTTCGGGGTGCCATTCTCCGGCCGCATCATGACCAAGCTGATCGACAAGGGCTTCAGCCGCGAGCAGGCCTACGATACCGTGCAGCCGCGCGCGATGCAGGCTTGGGAGGAGCAGCGTCAGTTCCGCGAGATCGTCGAGGCGACGCCTGAGATTACCGAGGTGCTCAGCCCTGAGGACATCGAGGATGCCTTTAATCCTAGCTGGCATCTGAAGCATGTGGATACGATTTTTGCCAAGCTGGGTCTGGAATAAAACCAAGGGAAACCGATAGATACCACCGCAATTAAGCTGAATGGAACAGATAGATGACCAATTTCGGCTTACGCAGCAATTCCGATACGCCATCGTTCAACTGAAGAATTGGCGGGCGGCTGATGCCAGCTTAGAGGCGCAGCCACCCCAGGGGGAGGAGCACATGACATTACCGGCTTTATCGACCGCAGTCCATCTGATCCAGGCGCCGCTGCTGTATAAAGGCAAGGTTCGCGAGCTGTATGATCTGGGTGAACATGTTCTCATTGTAGTAACGGACCGCATCTCTGCTTTTGATTACGTGCTGGAACCGCCGGTGCCTGCGAAGGGCACGGTGCTGAACAAGCTGAGCGCTTTCTGGTTTGAGCAGACCCGGCATCTGATTCCGAACCATGTCGTGCACACGGATGTGAATCTGCTGGGGGACATCGTCAAGGACAAGGCGCTGCTGGACGGGCGCATCATGGTGTGCCGCAGAGCGGAGCGCATTGACATTGAATGTGTGGTGCGCGGCTACATCACCGGCGGCGGCTGGCGGCAGTACCAGACCTCCGGTGAGGTGAACGGCATTCAGCTGCCGGAGGGCATGCGCAAGAATGCGGCTTTTCCGGAGCCGATCTTCACACCGGCAGCCAAAAATGATGTCGGCCATGACGAGGACATTTCGTTTGAACGCATGAAGGAGCTGGTCGGCGAAGAGCTCGCAGAGCAGCTTCAGGCGAAAAGCCTGGAACTGTACACGTTCGCTCGTGAGTACTGCAGCCGGCACGGCATCATTTTGGCAGATTGCAAGTTTGAATTCGGTCTGCTGGACGGAGAGCTCATCCTGATCGACGAGATCTTCACGCCGGACTCTTCCCGCTTCTGGGACGAGGCGAATTACGCGCTGGACATTGAAATTGACAGCATGGACAAGGAGCCTGTGCGCACCTACCTTGCTTCCTCCGGCTGGGATAAGAACAGCGAGCCCGACCCGCTCCCGCCGCATGTAGTGGAGGAAACGACGCGCCGCTACACCGATATTTACCGCCGTCTTACGGCGGCCAGTCTGTAAGAATCTGAAGCTTGCCATCATTCATATATACCGAGGAGGAACTGGATAAGATGTTGAAAGCAAAGGTTTACGTCACGATTAAGCAGAGCGTATTGGACCCTCAAGGGGTAGCGGTGCAGGGAGCGCTTCATTCGATAGGCTATAAGGAAGTGGAAAGCTTGCGCATCGGTAAATATATGGAGCTTGAGCTGAACACGGACAACCGCGAAGAGGCGGAGCGCCGCGTCAAGGAAATGTGTGAGAAGCTTCTGGCGAATACGGTGGTCGAGAACTACCGGTACGAATTGGAGGGCTAAACGAATGAGATTTGCAGTGCTGGTATTTCCCGGCTCCAACTGTGACATTGACTGCTACAAGGCGGTGGAAGAGACGATCGGCCAGCCGGTGGATTATGTGTGGCATACGGCGACGGATCTCTCCCCTTACGACTGCATTTTGGTACCTGGCGGGTTCTCTTATGGGGATTACCTGCGGTGTGGTGCGATTTCCCGGTTCGCCCCGGTGATGAACGAAGTGGCCAAAGCGGCTGAAGAAGGCAAATATGTACTTGGCATCTGCAACGGATTCCAGATTTTGACGGAGGCAGGACTTCTTCCGGGAGCGCTCCGCCGCAATGAATCGATGAAGTTCCGTTGTCATGACAGTGTGCTTAAGGTAGTCAACAATACGACGCCATTTACACGTGATTATGCAGAGGGACAGGAGATTGTGATCCCGATTGCACATGGCGAGGGCAACTATTACTGTGATGAAGCAACGCTGAAGCAGCTCCGGGACAACCGGCAAATCGTATTTACGTACAAGGATAATCCGAACGGCTCGGTGGCGGATATTGCAGGCATCTGCAACGAGCGCGGCAATGTGATCGGCATGATGCCGCATCCGGAGCGGGCCGTGAGCAGTCTGCTCGGATCGGTCGACGGCAAGGCAATGTTCACATCCATATTACAAGCTTGGAGGGATACTCATGGCGCAGCAAACGTCCGCTAAGGAACCGACCGCAGAGCAGATCGCAGAACATCAGATTTACAAGCAGATGGGAGTTTCGGACAGCGAGTATGAGCTGATCTGTTCCTTCATGGGACGCAAGCCGAATTACACGGAAATCGGCGTGTTCAGTGTCATGTGGTCCGAGCATTGCGCTTATAAAAATTCCAAGCCGCTGCTCCGCCGCTTTCCGACAAGCGGTCCGCGCGTCCTGATGGGACCTGGTGAAGGCGCAGGGATTGTAGATATCGGCGACAATCAGGCCGTTGTATTTAAAATTGAGAGCCATAACCACCCTTCGGCAGTCGAGCCATACCAAGGCGCAGCGACAGGTGTCGGCGGCATCATCCGCGACATCTTCTCGATGGGAGCAAGACCGGTAGCGATCCTCAACTCGCTTCGCTTCGGCAAGCTGGAGAGCGACCGGGTGAAATATTTGTTCGAGCATGTCGTATCCGGCATCGCCGGTTACGGGAACTGTATCGGCATTCCGACTGTCGGAGGGGAAGTGGTGTTTGACGAGAGTTATGAAGGCAACCCGCTGGTCAACGCGATGTGTGTCGGCATTATCGAGCATGACAAAATTCAGCGCGGCGTGGCCAAAGGGGTCGGCAATCCGGTCTTCTACGTAGGTCCTCCTACGGGCCGGGACGGCATTCACGGAGCGACCTTTGCCTCCGTCGAGCTGACCGAGGAATCGGAAGCGAACCGGACAGCGGTTCAGGTTGGCGATCCGTTCATGGAGAAGCTGGTCATGGAAGCATGCCTGGAACTGATTAACTCGGGCATTGTGCTCGGCATTCAGGATATGGGCGCCGCAGGCTTAACCTGCTCCAGCGCCGAGATGGCGAGCAAGGCCGGCAACGGGCTTGAGCTGTACCTGGATCAGGTGCCGCAGCGCGAGGAAGGCATGACGCCTTATGAAATGATGCTGTCCGAGTCCCAGGAGCGCATGCTGTTTGTCGTAGAGCCGCGGCATGAGGCGCAGGCGCGCGAAATTTTCGAGCGCTGGGGCGTCATCTGCGCCAAAGTCGGCAAAGTAACCGACGATGGACGTCTGAAGCTGTTCCATCACGGCGAAGTGGTTGGCGACATGCCGGTCAAAGCGCTGGTGGACGAGTGCCCGATCTACAACAAGCCGTCTGAGGTTCCTGCCTATTACAAGGAGCAGGCTTCTGTCGACACGCTGCGTTATGAGGAAGTGAAGGATCTGGGCGGCGCCCTCAAGAAGGTGCTCGGTTCCCCGAGCCTGGCAAGCAAAGCCTGGGTCTATAACCAATATGACTATATGGTTCGCACCAGCACGGCCGTTCGTCCGGGTTCGGACGCAGCGGTAGTGACCGTTGAAGGTACGCGCAAGGCGCTGGCGATGACGACGGATTGCAACGGGCGTTATGTATATCTGGATCCGGAGCTGGGCGGCAAAATTGCAGTCAGCGAAGCGGCGCGCAACATTGTATGCTCAGGCGCCGAGCCGCTGGCGATTACGGACAACCTGAACTTCGGCAGTCCGGAGAAGCCGGATATTTTCTGGCAGATGGAACAAGCGGTGGACGGCATGGCGGAAGCCTGCCGCGAGCTGGAGACGCCGGTTATCGGCGGCAACGTCAGCCTGTACAACGAGAATGCCAAAGGCGCGATCTACCCGACACCGGTGGTTGGTATGGTCGGCTTGATCCACGATACGGATCATATTACAACCCAAGGCTTTAAAGCCGAAGGCGACCTTGTTTATGTGCTCGGTGAGACTTATGCAGAGCTTGGCGGCAGTGAGTTCCAGGCTGTTGTGCACGGCGTGTCCGAAGGCAGACCGCCTCAGCTTGATCTTGCTACCGAGAAGAAACTGCTTTCCGCTGTGCTGAAGGCGATTCAGTCCGGATTGGTGCAATCCGCACATGACGTGTCCGAAGGCGGGCTTGCGGCTGCGCTTGCCGAGAGCTGCATCAGCGGCAATGTCGGCGCATCGATTGCGCTGGCAAGTGAGCTGCGGAGTGATATTATGCTCTTCAGCGAAAGCCAGTCCCGCATCGTGCTATCCATTTCGCCGGATCACAAAAATTCGTTTGAACAGCTGGTGCAGGAAGCGGGTGTGCCATTTACCCCAGTAGGTCTGGTCGGAGGAAACAAGCTTAGCATTACGATTAACGGTGCTTCTGCGCTGGAAGAATCCGTGGAGGCTTTGAAATCCGTCTGGGAGGATGCCATTCCATGTCTCATGAACTGATACCCGATGCACTGTGGACAGGGGATTACTATAATGAGGGAACAGGTCGAAGCGACATTTTTGATACGTTAAAAGAAGAGTGCGGCGTTTTCGGGGTGTTTGGACACCCTGACGCCGCCTCCCTTTCCTATTACGGCCTTCACGCGCTTCAGCACCGCGGTGAGGAGAGCGCAGGAATCTGCGTATCGGATGGGGAAGGCGAGGATTTCAATTATCATCGCGGCATGGGACTGGTCAAGGAAGTGTTTGACCGGGATAAGCTGGAGTCGCTGAAGGGGAGCATGTCGATTGGGCATGTTCGTTATTCCACCAGCGGAGACAGCCGACTTGCGAACGCCCAGCCGCTCGTATTCAAATATCGGGAAGGCAATCTGGCGATTGCGACCAACGGCAATATCGTGAATGAGCCTAAGCTGCGGCGGGAGCTGGAGCAGCAGGGCTCAATCTTTCAGACGACGAGCGATACCGAGGTGATTGCGCATTTGATTGCGCGCTCGCCGAAGGATTTTGTCGAGGCAGCCAAGGATGCGCTGCAGCGTTTGGTGGGCGGATTTGCTTTTCTGCTCATGACGAATGACAGGCTTCTCGTCGCTTCCGATCCGAACGGACTTCGTCCGCTGACGATGGGACGCTTGGGGGATGCATATGTATTCGCATCCGAGACCTGTGCGTTTGAAGTGATTGGGGCGGAGACCGTTCGGGATATTGCCCCAGGGGAACTGCTGATTCTCGACAAGGATGGCTTGCGCGAAGAGCGTTACACCTCTCCGGGGCGCAAGGCGCTCTGTGCGATGGAGTACATTTACTTCTCCCGGCCTGACAGTGATCTGAACGGCTCCAATCTGCACTCGGCCCGCAAACGGATGGGCAGCCGGATGGCGATTGAATCCTTTGTCGATGCGGATGTGGTGACCGGCGTGCCGGATTCCAGCATCTCGGCGGCCATCGGCTATGCTGAGCAGACGGGCATTCCGTACGAGCTTGGCCTGATCAAAAATAAATATACCGGCCGGACCTTCATCCAGCCAAGCCAGGAGCTGCGCGAACAGGGCGTCAAGATGAAGCTGAGCGCCGTGCGCCGGGTGGTTGAAGGCAAACGCGTGGTCATGATCGATGACTCCATCGTGCGGGGCACGACCTCTCGCCGGATCGTCAATCTGCTGAGGGAGGCGGGAGCGACCGAGGTGCATGTGCGCATTACGTCGCCTCCGTTCAAGAATCCTTGCTTCTACGGTATCGATACGCCGGATCGCAAGGAGCTGATCGCTTCCTCCAAAACGGTGGAAGAGATTTGCCAGGAAATAAATGCCGATTCGCTCTCCTTCCTGAGTCCTGAAGGGCTGATTACAGCGATCGGAGGCTATGATGAGGCCAGTTTCAAAGGTGGACTGTGCCTGGCCTGCTTTGACAATGATTACCCGACCCCGGTTGATTTCGGCGGCGACGAGAAGATGAGCTGCAGCTGCTGATCCTCCTGTAGTGCACCCGGGTCGTGTGTGGCCTGCGGATTAAAGGTTTGTGCGCGGTTTGTGCGAATCATCGTACAAACCCAGGCACAATGCTTGATTTAGATGTTAAGCGGGTGAAGGATTGGATGAATGCAGCGCATGACCCCGTGAGCTTACGGAGCCCGGTGAAAGGTTAAGCCCGTGAAATATACAGTGTACAAAGCACAGTGACCCTAAGCGGCAAGTTATCGAGTATCTCAAGCGCCTGGGGCGCTATATAGACGAAGAGTTAAGCAAATTGCTGATTCATCAGATGAAATATATCAGGATGTTGGACGATTTCGATCACCGATGTTCTCAATAAGCTAAAGGAGTGTTGAGCTCGTGTCGGATACTTATAAAAACGCAGGCGTGGATATCGCAGCGGGCAATGAAGCCGTAGAGCGGATGAAGAAGCATGTCAAAACGACGTTCAGGCCGGAGGTCATGACCGATCTGGGCGGGTTTGGCGCGCTGTTCAAGCTGAATAAGGATTTATATGAAGAGCCGGTGCTTGTTTCCGGCACGGACGGGGTTGGTACCAAGCTGAAGCTTGCTTTTGCGATGGACCGGCATGACACGATCGGCATCGATGCGGTGGCGATGTGTGTCAACGACGTTGTCGTGCAGGGGGCAGAGCCGCTCTTTTTTCTCGATTATTTGGCCTGTGACAAAGTCATCCCTGCCAAAATCGAAGCGATTGTCAAAGGCATTGCGGACGGATGCAATCAGGCTGGCTGCTCGCTGATCGGTGGCGAAACCGCTGAAATGCCGGGCATGTACAGTGAAGGCGAGTATGATATCGCCGGCTTTACCGTTGGTATTGTGGACCGTAAGAAAATGATCAACGGATCAAGCATTGGGGCAGGCGACACGGTCATCGGACTGGCATCCAGCGGCGTGCACAGCAATGGCTTCTCGCTTGTGCGCAAGCTGCTGCTGGAGCAATGCGGCTATTCGCTGGAGCAGGAGCTTCCAGAGCTTGGCGGTCGGCTGGGTGATGTGCTGCTGGCGCCAACGAGAATCTATGTGAAACCGCTGCTCGGTTTAATGAAGGAGATCGAGGTCAAAGGCATGGCGCATATTACAGGAGGCGGATTTATTGAGAATATTCCGCGCATGCTGCCAGAGAACGTCAATGTCGACATCGATTACGGCTCCTGGCCGATTCTGCCGATTTTCCAGCTGATGCAGGAGAAGGGCAGCATCTCGAACCGCGATATGTTTACGACATTTAATATGGGGATCGGGATGGTGCTTGTCGTTAAGGAGCAGGATGCCGAGACTGCGCTTCAATCTCTGCGTGCTGCAGGGGAAGAAGCGTATGTGATCGGGCGTGTGACATCCGGAGAGCAGAAGGTTACCTTTACGGGGGCTGAAGTATAATGAGCGCGTATCGGATCGCGGTGTTCGCTTCCGGCAGAGGCAGCAATTTTCAGGCTTTGGTGGACGCGCAGCGAGCTGGTGTTCTCGGCGGCGACATCTGTGT
The DNA here is from genome assembly GCF_002272015.1 of Paenibacillus campinasensis. Taxonomy (GTDB): domain Bacteria; phylum Bacillota; class Bacilli; order Paenibacillales; family Paenibacillaceae; genus Paenibacillus_AQ; species Paenibacillus_AQ campinasensis. Next base: position 47,687 of record NZ_NPBY01000064.1, read on the forward strand.
TCTGGTCTGTGACAAACCGCAAGCGCCGGTCGTCGGACTGGCGCAGGCTGCGGGGGTGGACACCTATGTGTTTCAGCCGAAGGATTACGCCTCGAAGGAGGACTATGAACGCGGGGTCGCTGCGGAGCTTGCGCGAAAAGGCGTTCAATTGATTGTGCTGGCTGGTTATATGCGGCTGCTGAGCCCTGTGCTTGTCGAAGCCTACAGCGGTAAGATCATCAATATTCACCCCTCGCTGCTTCCGGCATTTCCAGGCAAGGATGCGATCGGACAAGCGCTGCAATACGGTGTGAAAGTGACCGGCGTTACCGTTCACTTTGTGGATGGCGGTATGGATACGGGGCCGGTGATCGCGCAGCGGGCGGTCGAAGTGCTGGCTGGTGATGATGCTGAAACTTTGGCCCAGCGAATTCATGCGGTGGAGCAGAAGCTATATCCTGAGGTCGTGTCCTGGTTTACCGGAGGCCGGGTATCGCTTGATGGGCGTAAGGTGACGATTGTGGAATAATCGACATGTTCGATATTTCTCGGGAAATATTTTTAACCGTTCGGTTTATCGACAGCATCTGTGAGCATGAACGGCATGAGATTGCAAAACAACGGATTTTTCATTCCATATAGGAGGTATAGACGTGGGAATCAAACGAGCATTGGTCAGTGTTTCGGATAAAACAGGGATCGTGGAATTTTGCCGTGAACTGTCTGCACTAGGGGTGGAGATTATTTCGACAGGAGGCACCAAGAGCCTCTTAGCCAAAGAAGGGGTGCCGGTAATCGGGATTTCGGACGTAACTGGGTTCCCGGAGATTTTGGATGGCCGGGTGAAAACATTGCATCCTGCCGTTCATAGCGGCTTGCTGGCGATCCGTGACAGTGAAGAGCATCAGCGGCAAATGCAGGAGCTGGGCCTGGATTATATCGACCTTGTGGTGGTGAATCTGTACCCGTTCCAGGAGACGATTGCCAAGCCTGACGTGGCCTACGAGGATGCGATTGAGAATATCGACATTGGCGGCCCGACGATGCTGCGTTCGGCTGCAAAAAACCACGCATTTGTCAGTGTTGTTGTCGATGCGGCGGATTATGGCACGGTCATTGAGGAAATTCGCAGTGCCGGAGACACGACGCTTGAAACGCGCAAGCGGCTTGCGGCCAAAGTGTTCCGTCACACAGGCGCGTATGACACGCTCATTTCCGAGTATTTGTCGAATGTGACCGGCGATCCGCTGCCTGAGCGTTTCAGCGTTACTTATGAGAAGATCCAGGATCTTCGCTACGGGGAGAATCCGCATCAAAAGGCAGCCTTTTACAAGAAGCCGCTTGCTCCGGCCGGCACGCTGACAACCGCTGAGCAGCTTCATGGCAAAGAGCTGTCCTACAACAACATCAATGATGCGAATGCCGCGCTGCAAATTGTCAAAGAATTTGACGAGCCCGCTGTCGTTGCCGTGAAGCATATGAATCCATGCGGAGTCGGTATCGGAAACAATGTGCTGGAGGCATACCAGAAAGCTTATGACGCTGATCCGGTATCGATCTTTGGCGGGATTGTGGCTGCCAACCGTACGATTGATGCACCGACGGCCGAGCTGCTGAAGGAGATTTTCCTTGAGATTATTCTTGCGCCGGATTTCACCCCGGAAGCGCTTGAAATTCTGACCAAGAAGAAGAATATCCGTCTGCTCAAGATGGGTGAATTCGCCTCGGCTAAAGAACGGAAAAGCACGCTGGCGGTTACAACCATCGAAGGCGGCATGATTGTGCAGGAGAGCGATGTGCATTCCCTCGATCCGGCGGATCTGAAGGTGGTTACCGATCGCGAGCCTACGGAGGCGGAGCTGAAACAGCTGCTGTTCGGCTGGAAGGTTGTAAAACACGTGAAATCGAACGCCATTGTGCTTGCGGCCGATAATATGACGATTGGCGTGGGCGCAGGACAGATGAACCGCGTCGGCGCTGCCCGTATCGCTATCGAGCAAGCCGGTGAGAAATCCAAGGGAGCTGTGCTGGCATCCGATGCGTTCTTCCCGATGGGAGATACGGTTGAGCTTGCGGCGAAAGCCGGCATTACGGCCATCATTCAGCCTGGCGGTTCCATCAAGGACGAGGAATCTATCAAGGCCGCCAATGAGCATGGCATTGCTATGGTGTTCACGGGCGTGCGTCATTTCAAACACTAATGAGCACACATCGCCCATATGAACCGTGGGAGTTCCTTTTAATACATGAATCATTCAGCCCGTGAATGATGCGATGCGGCTGATGGATCGATCCGATCCGAAGATTTTAATATGAACCGGAGGTAGAGCATGGACATTTTGGTTATCGGAGGCGGAGGACGCGAGCATGCCATCGTATGGGCGCTGTCCAAAAGCCCGAAAGCGGGAACGATCTATTGCGCACCAGGCAATGCGGGGATTGCCCAGTTGGCACAGTGCGTGCCGATTGCCGTCTCGGAGTTTGACAAGCTTACGGCTTTTGCAGCGGAGAAGCAGGTGGGACTGGTCGTAGTCGGACCGGATGATCCGCTTGCTGACGGCATCGTTGATGCGTTTGACGCAACAGGCATTCCTGTCTTCGGCCCCCGGAAAAATGCCGCTGAGATTGAAGGCAGCAAAACCTTCATGAAGGATCTGCTGCAGAAATACAGCATTCCGACGGCGGCTTATCAGAAGTTTGACAACTATGACGATGCGCTGGCTTATCTAAGGCAGCAGAAAGCGCCTATTGTCATTAAGGCCGACGGTCTGGCGGCTGGCAAAGGGGTTACCGTTGCTCGTACGATGGAGGAGGCCGAGGAGGCGCTCCATAATATGATGCAGTCGAAAGTGTTCGGTGAGGCCGGCAGCCGGGTTGTCATCGAGGAATTCCTGGAAGGGCAGGAGATGTCGATTCTGGCCTTCGTTGACGGAGAGACAGTGAAGCCGATGTCTGCGGCCCAGGATCATAAGCCGGTATATGACGGGGATAAGGGGCCGAACACGGGCGGTATGGGAACCTACTCCCCGCTGCCTCATATCGATCCAAGCATCATTGAGGAAGCGGTTGAGACGATTATTAAGCCGACCGCGAAGGCGATGGTTGCGGAAGGTCGTCCGTTCCGCGGCGTCCTGTTCGCCGGACTGATGATTACGCCGGACGGCAAGCCGAAGACGATTGAGTTCAATGCCCGATTCGGCGATCCGGAGACGCAGGTCGTGCTCCCGCGTCTCAAGACCGATCTGCTGGAGGTATTCCTTGCAGCAGTGGAAGGCAGACTGGATGAGCTGGAGCTGGAATGGAGCGATGAAGCGGCCGTCTGTGTCATTCTCGCATCCGGCGGTTATCCGGCTTCGTATCCTAAGGGGCTGCCGATTACCGACCTAGAGCAGGAGACGGAGCATACCCTGGTCTTCCATGCCGGCACCTCCCGGGATGAGGATGGCACGTGGAGAACGAACGGCGGACGGGTATTGGGTGTCGTCGGCCTCGGTCCGGACATTGAGGCTGCGCGTGCGATTGCCTATCAGCGTGCGGAGCAGATCCAATTTGAAGGGAAGCACTGCCGGTCGGATATTGCGCTGAAAGCGTTGGTATAATTATTGGCAGTAATAGAAAATGATAAAAAAGAGGAGCTCTCATTAATGGGAGCTCCTTTATATTAGACTATTATAT
>NZ_NPBY01000065.1 GCF_002272015.1 Paenibacillus campinasensis
TTAATTTGCTTTCTATTTATTGGTTGTTTATCTAGAATTTATTTTTCCTAGATAGAATTTATTTATAAATAATAATTTAATTACCTTATTATCCTAAAATATATTGTTTAATGGAAGTACGGCTAGGAGAGCATTAGGAGATAATCCCAGTCATTACTCTGTTGTTCTGCTACGCTGAGCAGAACCGAACCAATTCCAGCAGCTCCCTCCAGAAGCCCAGCTTTTGTTAGCCAACGCGTGCTCTCTGCCGATTCCGGTTCCGCATCCTTAAAACATAGTGGATGGTTGGGATTGAAGCGTTGGAGCAATTCGGTAGTTATTCGTTGGATTAAAGGTTCAAGTTCCGGAGCTTTGCTGTTACTCCACATACGCTGACACATCAGCAGGAGTCCCGACAAGCCATGGCATATTGAAGGGGAGCTCATTTCATTCTTTTCACATTCATAGGTGACGGATTGGATAAAGGTCTGAAGTGCATGCTGTTTTAGGCTTGGATTCTTTAAACTCAGTGAGGCTGTATATAAAGCGGATGTCACCCCAGGTGTGCCGTAGCACCAAGCCTCTCTTTGGCGTTGTAATGTATGTCCGACTGTCTTTTTATCATATTCAAAAGGAATAATGTGGGGCCAGTAGGAACCCAATTCGTCTTCCTCTTGTGAACTAAGCAGCCATTCTGTCATATATTCAATTGCGTTATGCTGTCCGGGAATTTCAATTCCGCTGTTATAAGCAATGGATAATAAAGCGAGGGGCCCGGGGATACCGTGCGCCATCCCACAATTAAAGCTGCCCATAGAAAAAATCTGCTTGTCTCTGTCCGTCAAGTGAAGCTCGCTAGGTGTAAACCAGCCTGGAACAGTCTTGCCATGCACCTGTATCGGTTGGGTAAGAGTGATCAGAAATTGAAGAAGAGGTTCTATTAACGGAGCTAGGTGGGGGGCGGCACAATTTTTTAACAGATATCTGCCGAGACCGCTCGCGCCTGAGATCGTATCAAACGTTTGTACAGGCACTCCGTTTTTTTGTTTTGCTAACTCCGAACAGGCCTGCAGCCATTCTTCAATTAAGGGGGCCATCCAGCGATGGATTTTATCTAGAAATTGTGTATAAAATTCACCATGATTTGATGCGGCCACTACGGATGATGCAATACCGGTCCAGCCGCTAAATAGTGATATATCTCGTGTTCCATATTCAGCAAGATAGGATTGAATCGCTATCAAATTCGAGTGTATTGCTTCGTTCCAATTAAACGTATTGTCTATTTCCCTCCATAATGATAGCAGATGAATATTACCTGGATAGCCATGAGATAGGGAAATGTCACCCCATGGGAATACATCGGAACCGCTCAAAACGTTGTCTTTAGAATGGACAGCTTCTATTACGAATTTGGGATCGCTTAGACGAACGGCGATTTCTCTACTAATTTCTACTGCTTTATTATGTAAGGAAACAGACTTTTGTTCTTTGACAATCGATATATAGTCATTCACGCGGGTAACCTCCTTAATTGCTCTATACTTCATTATGTTACGAAATACCATTCTTGTCTTTAAAATGTAATTAATTGTTAATTAATAAACTTTTAATAATGACTTTTTATTTAAGGATTAATTA
>NZ_NPBY01000066.1 GCF_002272015.1 Paenibacillus campinasensis
TAATTAAGGAATAAATAAAGACCATTTAATAAATGGGTTTATATTATTGAGTTGTAAATATGAAGGAGGTGATATTCCATGAAGAACCAATTCGATCTGGATTTGCAAGTAGCGAAAGATGAGGTTGCTCCTAAGGAAGTACAACCTGCTAGCGGCCTAATCTGTACTCCATCTTGTTTAACCGGAACACTTAACTGCAAAGTCAGCTTGACATTCTGCAGAACTTGCTAAGTTAAGGCAGACACGCAACAAAAGACACGGTTATTCAAACCGTGTCTTTTTCTCACATTACAGTTAGACGAAAAGGAGACATTGGGAATGTGATGACTCACTTGAAGGAGCAATCTGTCCGGATTAGCCGATCTATAGCGGAAAGAGTCGCTAACCTATCATATATAGAAAGCATAGTTAAGAAACCTGAAAATATGTCCCCTTCCAGAGGAGATGCCCCATGGAATCCGGCTTCCCTAGCAGATGGAATTCCTGGAATATGGGTGTTATTTGCGGAGTGGGATCATCTTGAACCAGAAAAAGAGTGGAGGATGCTGATTCACCAACATGTTCTGTCCTTAACAAAAGACTTAACGTTCAGCACTCCTAATCTTTCGCTTTTTGCAGGAATAACGGGATTATCCTACGGGCTGTTGTTAGCATCGGATAATCGAACTCATTATAGACAGGCCATGACAAATCTTAATCATTATATAGTAAGACATCTGGCCACAACTATATTAGAAGCATCTCAATGGAATGCTCTGGAGGTCGTCAATGGTTTAAGCGGAGCCGGCAGATATATATTAGAATGCAGTCAAGATGAGGGTATTCGCGATATTGCCGATCTTTTTTTTTCCATGCTAATTGCAGAAGCCAGCTCATGTATGGAGGATATATCCTGTAGCCGGACAGAAGTGGTTCAGCTTGGGGTTGCTCATGGTCTAGCAGGAATTCTTGCTCTATTCACTACAGCTCTACACAAAGGCTTTGAAGTGGATGGCTTACAGGCAGTCATTCACAATATCGCTGACTATCTGGCCAAGCACGTTCGGAGAGATCGATTCGGATTGTACTGGCCTATTTCTTCTGAGCGTCATTTTTCCTTAAACGATGGTGAGGAAGAGTCGAGGGAAATTGAGGGCTGGTGTCACGGCACCTTAGGGATCGCGGTAACATTATTAAGAACAGGATTAATTTGCGACAATGATCATTGGAAAGCGATTGCACAGGAAGCTGCGGGCTCCGTGTTCAAGCTGGGTGATTACGAGTTGAATAGTATGACATCTTCATTCTGTCATGGGTTGGCTGGTTTATTACAACTCTCAAATTCTATTTATGCACTATGTGGAAGTAAAGACGCTGCGCTGTTTTCTGACATCGTGGCTGATAAGCTGGTCAACAGATATGACGAATCGGTTCCTTTCGGTTATCAAGACATGGAAGATCGCGTCTTGCTCGATAGCCCAGGTTTGCTTCAGGGCGCTGTCGGGATTGCGTTAAGCTTACTTGAGTATGGAAGGCGGGATGATCCTCAGTATTCGGGTAAATGGAGAGAACTATTTTTTATTGCATAACATGCAGCAGAACCATTCTAGCAAAGCAAACAGGGCTATTTAAATAGGGGGATTATATGAAAAAAACAATAATTGTTGTTGCACCCGATAGTCCGATCCAGACGTTTTTTAGCCGAATGAATAAATCCAATAGTATTCAAATTATGTTTTATGACTTCTTTCACGAAATTGAACATGCGGTTGATCATCGATGTATTGGCGTCATTGTATGTCAGTTGGACCTATCGCTGAAGGAATTATCAATCTGGTCAAGTCTAAGAGAAAAAAGCAGTATTCCATTTGTATTTCTCACACCAGGCAATAACGAGCAGCTAGAACTCGATATTCTGCATCAACTTCTTTCCCTTTCCTCACAATGTGATTATAAACAGGTAAAGAAGGAAAGAGATCTGATTTATTTATCGCCAGAGGTCATTTTTGATCCCAATGTCAAAATGATTTGGAAGCAGGGCGAGGGGCAAATGCTTACACTGATGGAATACAGATTGCTGGAATATTTCCTGGAATGCGGTGAATGGGTTTCCGATATTGATCACATCATCAATAAAGTGTGGGGTGTAGATACTTTTACTTCATCTAACACTGTATATGTTCATATTCGGAAGCTGAGAGAAAAAATTGAGGAAGATCCCAGTAATCCGAAAATACTGGTAACTTGCCATGGGCTAGGGTATCGATTGAATGTCGTAAACAATAATTTGGAGGTAGGCTAGTTATGAAGGAGCTTTCCAGTATAAATCATTTGAAATCGGAGAGATGGTTTAAGTCGTGTGATTTCTTTTTAGTGAGAATTCCCTTGCTTTCTCTGAATGCCTACCTGGAGGTTCTGTCGCGACAGGATTGTCAATCCGAGGCAGCCCGAAAGACGGAGGAACGAATAATAGAGGAAGCGGCCAGCTCTATCATTCAAGAGGCTATAGCGGTTGCATCTCCATCCTTGAGGTCTTTTTTAGACTGCTTGAATACGAGAACAGATGAAGCTGACCGAAAAACCCTGCAGAAATATGAGAAGACACTGATTAGTTTTCTTCGATATTTTATTAGAATGACGACCCGGACGACGCCTTACGGATTATTCTCAAGAGTGGGTCAGGGGTACTTCGGAGATCGCAGCGATCTGGATATTGGTTTTGTATGGAATAATCGAAAAAGAGCTAGACCTGATATGGAATGGATTTTTCATATAATCAAACTCATCGAGTCTGATCCTGCTATTGTTGATGAAATAATGGTTTGCCGCAATAAAACAATGATGTTCAAAGGAAATCGAGTCAAATTGCCTGTTCGTCCCCAGTATGGGATGTTGAACCTTGAAACATCTCCTGCCGGTACAACATCCATTGGATTATCCGAGGTCGTTGACTTTACACTTCAAACTGCTGAGGAGCCAATAGAGGTGGGGACGCTAAAGCATGCTATTCTAAAAGCTTTCCCGGAAGCCACAACGGACATTGTTCACCATTTTTTGTCCCAGTTGTTAGAGCAGGAGTTTCTCTTAAGTGAGCTTCGTCCGCCCTTCATGGATATTTCTCCGCTGGAACATATACAAGGTGTGCTGTCCGGGAAGAACGGTTCTGAGCAGTGGGTTAAGCTTTTAAGTGATATTAAAGGCTTGCTCTCTCATTATGAGGAATGTCCTATCGGAGAAGGCGAGCTTATATATCGTCAACTCACAAAAACTATGAAAGATGTTGTAAAGACGGATAATTTGGTTCAAGTGGATGTTAAGCTCAAAAAGAATGTGATGCTTCCTCGATCCGTAGCGGATGATGTTGTGCTAGGAGCTGAACTTATGTGTAAGATGTTCGTTGATGAAGGTACCGGATTAACAGAGTACTTAAACCGATTTCTCGAGAAGTATGGAGTATATCAGGAAGTTCCGATTCAAGAACTGTTTGATCCAGATTGGGGGCTAGGAATTCCTGAGGCCTATCAATCCGGAATGCGTCCTGAACCGCAGCAGAACTTATATGCACGTAACTCGGTATTATTCCAGCTGGCAACTGAGGCTATATGTCAGGGGGCTGTTGAAATTCAGCTTACAGATGAACACATTCAGCAGCTAACGGCTGTTGACAGTCCCGATAAAGCTCCGGAATCGCTAGAGATTTATTACACTTTGCTAGCAGATTCAGCTCAGCATGTCGATCAGGGGGATTATATGCTGGTACTGGGTGCAAGTGCAGGGTCAAGCGGGGCGGGGAAAACGATGGGACGCTTTCTGGATATGCTGGATCCGACGTTTATAGAAAAATTAAAGCATGCCCATACGCATCATCAACGATGTCATCCGGATGCTGTGATGGCTGAAATGGTGTTTATGCCCGCCAATGGCAGGGTAGCAAACATTATGATGGGTAGAAATGTGATGGAATACGAAATCGTATCAGGCACAACATCCTCTAAGGATGAGGAGCACACCCTGCATATTGACGACTTGCTGGTCGGAGCTACATATGACCGCTTTTATATTAAATCCAAAAGGTTAGGTAAAGAGATTATTCCGATGCAAACACATATGTTTAATCATCGAATTTCTCCTTTTATTTTTCGGTTCCTTAGTGATGTATCCAGAACATCGACAGGAACGTGGTCTTATTTTAATTGGGGTCCGGTTGAGCAATCCCCCTTTTTACCGCGGCTCAGATACAAAAATATTATTATTAGCACTGCGCAGTGGAGGCTTTCTAACATCACTCTTGATTGGTCACACTCAGGAGAAGAGTCGGAATGGGACGCTAAATTTAACGTATGGAAGAACAGATGGAGAGTCCCACGGTATGTATATTTGACGATGGGGGATAACCGGCTGCTTCTTGATTTAAACAATCCTCTATGCGTCAAAGAATTGCGACGGGAATTCGGGAAGCTTAAGAACGGCCAGGAGCTTCTTCTAACAGAGTGTATATCGCATCCAAGCTCTACGCCTATAACCTCTAACAGCGAAAAATATATCGGGGAATTTGTTTTTCCTCTGCTCCAAAGTAAGGTGGATGTAAAGCCTTCTCCTAACCGTGATGAAGCAGGAAGGTCAACAGATAAGAAAGCTTGTTCACCATTCGTAGCCAGAGGGGTGTTCCCAGGCGAAGAGTGGCTTTATATAAAATTGTACGGTACTTATGAAAGGGAGAACGACCTGATAGGTTTGCATTTGGCGGATCTGTGGGGGCGAATGGCATTGGAGAAGTGGGGGCAAAAGTTTTATTTTGTTCGCTATAAGGATCAGGAACATCATATCAGGTTAAGGTTTTACGGAGATTCGCAAGAGTTGTGGTCAAAAGGGATTCGAGATTTGAATCAATGGAGCAAGAAATTACGAGATGAAGGCCTTCTAAATCGAATGATTATTGACACCTACGTTCCGGAAATCGAAAGGTATGGCGGTATGGAGTGTATGGAAATGGCAGAGTCTGTTTTTGCTGCAGATAGCAAATTCGTAAGTCTGTATCTGGGGGAAGTCCGAAAAAAGCAAATACAACTAGCTGATGAAGTGTCAGCAGTCATCAATATTTTGGACATCCTTTCCAGCTTTGGTCTGAACATGGAAGAGCAGATGAATTGGCTAGAACAGCGAATTGATGGTAAAGAGCATATGAAAGCCTACCGGGAATTGAAATCGGACATCATCAAAGCTATGGAGGCCAAAGACTCGGGGCAATTGTTTAAGGCTGAAGCTCCGAATCCTCTCCTTGAGGCATTATATGAGAGACAGTCGCTGATTAGAACATATTCTGAATTTATTAATAAAGAGAACGCTAGGCGCTCAGGATTAACCAATGACCCGAGCGATATTCTGGCCAGCTTGGTGCATATGCATATCAATCGTTTGCTTGGTATAGATCGCGAGCTTGAAATGAAATGCATGGCATTGGCTAAATTTGCAGCAGCTCATTTTTATCATGCGAAAGGAGCTCTAAATGCTATCTCCTGATACTACTATGAAGGATGATTACGTGTCGTTTTCCTCTAAAAATATATTGCGGACATTTCTGTTTTGGCCGCGAATATTTAAGCTGTTATGGGAGACCCACGCTGCGTATTTGATCGGTATTCTAATCGTAAGCTTGCTTAAGGGCATTCTACCGGCTGTCGTCCTTATTGCAACAAGAGAATTAATTAATTCTGTAATCGGGGGAGTAACTGCAGGAGACTTTAGACCTGTCTTGCTTGCTTTCGGTTTTCTGATCTTCCTTAACATTTTATCGGATCTGTTTAATATCGTTGACGGATACTTCCGGAAAATGTTTCAGAGTCTTCTGTCCAACCGGGTGAACTTAAAGATTATTGAGAAGGCGCATCTAATGACGCTGCAATCTTTTGAAGACGCAGATGTTCAAAATAAGCTTCAACGTGCGCAAGCCGAAGCGAATTATCGACCATTCGAAATATTTGTGCAGATGCTGGCTATCATTAGCAGTGTCGTAACGTTGTTTTCTGCTTGCGCAATTCTTGTTGCCTGGAAGTGGTGGGTTATATTTGTAATCTTCCTAATTCCATGTCTGTCCTTCTATTCTTTTTTGCAGATTGGACAACGAGAATTCAATACTTATTATCGGAGAGCGGCGAAGCAGCGGGAGTCCTGGTACCTTTCGTTCTTGGTGACACGGGATAACAGCTTTAAAGAGATCAAAATTTTTCAACTGGGACATTATCTGCGCGGGAGATATTTAGATATTCTTAAGGAGTTTTATAAGGAAGATAAATTTCTTGCTGCCCGCAGATCGTATACTTCGTTATTTTTTCAGACAATCAATCAAGGGGCATGCGGAATCGTAATATTTCTTGCTGTTCATGCCGCTTATATGGGGCAAATTATGCTCGGGAATCTTATAAGCTTTATTCAAGCAATTGGCCTAACCCAATCTACCTCACAAAATATCGTCCAAGGCATTCTGAGTCTGTGTCAGAATAATCTGTACGTCAAACAGCTGTTTGATTTTCTGGATTTGCCGGAGGAAGAAGAGGTGCAAGGAATGGGGCAACGTATTTCCGGTATACAGAGCTTGGAATTTCGTAACGTATCCTTTAAATATCCGAATACCGATAGATACGCCATTTCGAATATTAGTTTTACACTGAATAAAAACGAGAAGCTAGCTATTGTAGGCAAGAATGGATCTGGCAAATCGACGATTGTGAAGCTGATTACACAATTGTACTCGGATTTTGAAGGAGATATATTAATTAACGGCCAATCGATACGGGAGCTAAATAAAGATAGCTTCCGAGAGAAAATGGGAGTCGTATTCCAGGATTTTGTACAATATGAAATGACAGTTAAAGACAATGTTGGTTTTGGGGATGTGAAGGGAAAAGACAATGATCAACTCGTATGGAAAGCTGTTGAACAATCGGGGATTACCGAATTGATTCACAACCTGCCTAATAAACTGAATACCGTGTTGGGCAAATGGTTTGAGGAGGGACAGCAATTATCCGGAGGTCAATGGCAGCGTGTTGCCATTGCCAGAGCCTTTATGCGTAATGCTGATGTATATATTTTGGATGAGCCGAGCTCTTATTTGGATCCTCATTCGGAGAAGGAGGTTTTCGGGAAGTTCGAGCAGCTCACAGAGGATAAAATCGGGATTTTTATTTCTCACCGACTCTCTACTGCCAGAACGGCGGATAAAATCATTTTGCTGGAAAACGGCCGTATTATCGAAGCGGGCACCCATGATCGTCTGATGAGATTGAATGGTGCTTATAATGAAATGTTTGAAATTCAAGCATCCTCCTATCTCTCAACGGATGATTCCGAATCTCTGGAGGAAAGTGAGTATTTATCGCCATTAGTAAGAACCTCGGCTGAATAGAATATAATAGAAGCAGCTCATGATGGATAGATTTCCAAGCATGAGCTCTTTTTATTTTCAAAAGTGAACAGAGGTTGATAAATTGTTTCATTCTCCCTGATCTGTTATATAATACATGTATTATAAGATGTATTGGAGCAGAGGACATGGACCATATTTCCGTTTTGCTGGTAGATGACGAGCAGGGGTTGTGTGAAATGCTTGCCGCTGTGCTGAAGAAGGAAGGCTTTCGGCATATTCGGACTGCGGGAACCGGACGTGAGGCGCTGGAAGCAGTGATAGAGTCGGATATTGATGTAATCGTGCTGGATGTGATGCTTCCGGACGAGGACGGATTCGAGGTGTGCCGGAAAATACGAAAAATCACCGAGGTGCCCGTCCTTTTTTTGACAGCCAGAGATACCGATTTGGACAAGCTGATGGGATTTGGCATTGGTGGGGACGACTATGTTACCAAGCCCTTTAATCCGCTGGAGGTGGTTGCCCGGATTAAAGCCCGCGTGAAATATAAAATGCAGCGGGAAAAGCCGGAGATTTCCCGCTTGGCGCCGATGGATTTTGGTTACTTCAGGGTTGAGCTGGAATCGGGGGAGCTCATTGTAGATGGAGCGCATGTGGAATGTCCGGCGCGTGAATGGGAGCTGCTGGTTTATATGTGCAGCCATCCCAATCGAATTTTCAGCACACGTCAATTATATGAAGCCGTGTGGAAGGAGCCGTATCTAGGGGATGAGAAGACGGTTGTTATACATATCTCCCGGCTTAGAAAGAAGGTTGAGCCTGATCCGAGCAAGCCGCAGTTTCTTGTTAATGTTCGTGGTCTGGGGTACAAGATGATGGTTCCGAGGAAGGAGCCGACATGAATTCTATGGTGAAAATGGCGTTTCGCTTTCTACGCCTTACCCTTCTGTTTGTAACGGCTTTAGTCATTAGTTTTATTATATGTGCGGTTGGATTGTTATATATTCAAGAGCATCTGGATTGGCTGAACCCGGTTTCGCCGCGAACTTTATTGCTGTCCCTAGGATTTATCCTAACAATTGCATTTGTTTGTGCTTACGGCTGGCTCGTAGGCAAGCCGCTCATCTATTTCATCCGCTGGATTAACAGGCTGTCCAAGGGGAACTACACCGAGCCGGGAGAGCACTACCGTATAAAACACTATCGTAAAAAACATGATCATAAAGAACATGATAAAGAACATGACGACCTGACCGAAAAACCTGTCTACCGTTACCCATTTGTCTTATATAAGGAATTGTTGGAGCAAATGAGCCGATTGACGGAGCAGCTGTATAAGAGCGAAGCGGAGCGGCTGAATCTGGAGGCTAAAAAGCAGGAATGGATTGCTTCCATCAGTCATGATCTGAAGACGCCGTTGTCGTATATCGAAGGCTACGCCCACATGCTGACGGCAGCCGAGTATCACTGGAGCGATGAGGAGAAGCTGGATTTCAGCAGACAGATCAGAAGCAAGACCGCGGAGATGAAGCAGCTGATCCAGGAATTGAACCAGACGAGCCGGTGGCAGGTGCAGCAGGAGCGGGGGGAGACCGACAGCCTTCAGGAAGCTAAGAAGCGAACGCCAGGTGCTGCGAGCAGTGTGAACTTTCCAATGAACCTGCAGCAGGATAATATCGTGGACTTTGTTCGTGATACGGTCATAGATATTGCGAACCATCCTATGGCCGAGCATACGCTGTTCACATTTACGGCTTCCGAGCCTGTGCATATGATGGAGTTTGACAGCAAGCTGTTCGGCAGAGCGGTTCAAAATGTGCTGATGAACGCTGCGATTCACAATCCGCCAGGAACCCAGGTGACATGTGATCTGGGCTTTCGAGAGAACAGCTGCCTCCTTGTTGTCGAAGACGATGGAGTGGGGATCGATGAGCAGGCGCTGAAGCGGGCTTTATATCATTCCGGTAAAGGAATTGCGATTGCCAGAGCCTTTATTGAAGCGCACTCCGGTCATATGAATATCGTCAAATCGGACGGCGGGGGTACGAGGGTGGAAATCACATTGCCGATGTTGGACTGCGATGTTGAACTGCCATGTAGGACTGCGAAGTAGGCATGCCAATTAGGGTTGGTATTGACGTAGGTCTGAATTATGCTGATGTTTATTCCTTATTTACCTGTTATTTACCCTGCGTTGCTACACTTGAGGTGTCGACGATGCTACTTCTTGAGGGAGGAATAATAAGGGATGACAGAAGAATATGCGATCGATACACATCAGCTAACACGCAAGTTTGGACAACGAGAGACGGTCAGGCGGATCAACTTGAAGGTTCCGAAGCGGGAGGTCTATGGATTTCTAGGACCGAACGGTGCGGGGAAAACCACGACCATTCGGATGCTTCTCGGGCTGATTCGAGCTTCATCAGGGAATATCCGCATTCTGGGCAAGGATCTGAACGGGAATCGTATGGAGATTCTGAAGGATGTTGGTTCTCTGGTCGAGTCACCATCTTATTACGGACATCTATCCGGCTATACAAATCTGAAAATCGTTACACTGATGCACGGAATGCCGGAGTCCAGAATCAACGAGGTGTTAGCATGGGTTCGGCTCGAGCAGGCGGCACACCGTCCGGTAAAGAGCTACTCGCTTGGTATGAAGCAGCGACTCGGCATCGCGATGGCGCTTATTACGAACCCTAAGCTGCTGATTCTGGACGAGCCGACGAACGGATTGGACCCGTCCGGTATTCAGGAAATTCGCGAGTTGATCATGCGGCTGCCGCGTGACTTTGATATTACGGTTTTGCTCTCCAGCCATCTTTTAAGCGAGATTGAACAGGTGGCCACCTACGTAGGGATTATTAATCAGGGGGAGCTGATCTTTCAAGGACCGCTCCAGCAGTTAACGGAACGTAGCAAGCCTTATGTATGGGTGGAAACGGACCGACCAAGGGAGGCCGCTGCTGCGTTAAACGGTCAAGGATGGGATGCGGAGCCGGATGAAGCAGGAGGCCAGCTTCGAACCTCCGTGACCTACCGGAAGGAATCGGCCGAAATGATTCGATTTCTAGTCCAGCAGCATTACGATGTTTACCGGGTAACGGAGAAGAAGAAGACGCTGGAGGAGATTTTCCTGGAATTAACCGGTCAGGAGAACAGCTTATGAAGCTTACGTTATTGCATGCGGAAGGTCTCAAGCTGAAGCGATTATGCCGTCTTATTCCGCTTATTCAGGGCATCATTCTCATCAGCATGACGGCGCTGGAGTGGTATCTGTATTTCCGTCAAGGACCCGGGGGAGTCTATGCAGGCTTTGCGGTGATGTATATGTTTTTGTCGTTTGTCTTTTTACTAGGCATTACGCTGCTTGCCAGCATTATGGCAGGCACGGAGCATGAAACGAGAGCGTGGAAGCAGCTGCTCGCTATGCCTGTTCCTAAGGGATCAATATACTTAGCAAAATTGGTGTGGATCTTTCTGTTGCAGCTATGTACCGTGGTGATCACGGTTGTGGGCATGTGTGTCATCTGGGTGCTGTATACCAATGAACCGATCCCGTGGAAAATCATGATATTGCAGCCGCTGTTCGTCTGCTTGTCGTCCGTGCCGATGATGGCGATCCAGTTGTGGCTGTCCACTGTGTTTGCCAATCAGGCGCTGCCGCTCGCTCTGGGAATATTCGGCTCCGTCTCCAGTCTGTTTCTGGCCCGCAGCAGTTCACCGGTCATTCATCTTCTTCCTTGGTCCTATCCCGCGTTATCGAGCCCGCTCATCCCTGGCCATATGCAGTGGATCGGGATTTCGCTTGGTGTAGGACTCATGCTATCGATTCTGGGAACGCTGATGTTTACCAGAAGAGAGTTTGAATAGGGGAGGCGGGATCCATGAACATGCTGTTACGTGCAGAAACGATGAAAACGCAATGGAGAGTCGTCATACTGCTCATTCTGCTGGATACGCTGATTAACGCATTGATGGGGATGGAGCAGCTGGATAGCTTAAAAGAATTCTTCCCGCCAAGCTGGATGAGTCTGTATATCCACAGCGTCAATCTTCACGCGATGTTTTTCTATCCGCTCTATTGCGGCATAATCGCCTCATTGCTGTGTATGTACGAGCATAGGGACGGGGGGTGGAAGATCGCATTGGCCTTTCCTGGCCCGAGATATCACATATTTTATGCCAAATACCTGGTGTTGATCGGCATATTGGCGGTGGTACAGCTGGTGTTTATGCTGGGTTATCTGGCAGCCGGGAAGCTCGCTCATGCGCCAGGCAGCATTCCTTGGGGCACGCTGGCCTACACGGGGTTCGGAGGATGGCTGGGTATTCTGCCGCTTGCTGCCTTGCAGCTGATCGTGTCGATCAAGGTGCGGAATTTCGGAGCCTCGCTGGCCTTGGCGATTGGTTATGTTGTTCCCAATATTGTATTCACAGGCTTTCACTCCACCATCGGTGCCTGGCTACCGTTCACGATTCCCTATTATGTAATGATGCCGCAAGAGGCCATTTATGCACCAAGAGTTGAACCGTACAGCCTGTGGGCGATTGTATTCTTCACAGGAGGCCTGTATCTGTGGCTGGGCCAGCGTTTTTTTGAGCGAAGAGACTGGTTATAGTCTGAATATATTGCCGTAATAAGCCCCGGTGCGACGATGCGCCGGGGTTATGCCGTTATGTTGTGCAAACCATAAGCAATGAGGAAACATAGGAGTCCAAGCCGAATGCAATATTTCTTGTGCAAACGCGGTATTTTTAAAGTAGTATACGAAAAAGCCAGATATTAAAAGAAAACGGAAGATAACAGCAGATAACCAAGCACTTCTGCCTTATGCAAACGTTTTTACAACTGAAAGGAATGTTGTATGATAATTTCAGTGAATGAAGCGCTTTCTTGATCGGTTTTTTCGGCTGTTATCCACATTGAAGCGATATTGACAGAATACGTCTGGCTTTTTGTGAAATCGTTTGCGCTGAATTCGAACTTATTCATATTTATTGAGAGGGGTATCGGGGAATGAAGATGAAAAAGATATTGGCGCTGATCTCAACGTTTACGCTGGCATTGGTTACGGCATGCGGTGGTGGCGGAGGAGCAGCACAGCCGGAATCACCTGGGAATACGGAGACTCCCCCTGCTCAGGAATCGCAGGGCGAGACGGCAGTACCTGAGCTTCTGCCGGAAGAAGGAGCCAAGCTGGTCGTGTGGGAGAGTCGCGATGAACGCGCCTACACGGACGCTGTGGCCAAGGAATTCACGGAGAAATATGGCGTTGAGGTGTTGGTTGAGGAAGTTAACCCTACCGACCAATTGACCAAGCTGGGACAGGACGGACCAGCGGGACTGGCTGCTGATGTGGTCGTATTTCCACATGATAGCCTAGGTAAGGCGGTTACCTCTAATCTGGTTATGCCTAATGATTTTTTTGAGGAGAAGACAAGAAACAACAACACCGAGGCGGCTATTCAGGGCGTATCCTATGACGGTGTGCTGTATGGCTATCCTCGCGCGGCAGAGACATACCTGTTGTACTACAACAAGGAGCTGGTGAGTGAACCGCCAACGTCGATGGAAGAAGTCATTGAGTTCAGCAAGACGTTTACCGATAAGTCCAAAAACCGGTACGGCTTCATGTTCGAAACCGGCAACCTGTACTTTGCTTATCCGTTCCTTGCTTCCACTGGCGGCTACATTTATGGAAACGGTGGCACGGACATTAACGACATCGGCATTAACTCCGAACAGACCCTGCAAAGCATGGAGGTCTACGCCAGCCTGCGGGAGATTCTGCCGGTGAAGTCAGGCGACATCACGCCGGACATTAAACGCGGTCTGTTCACATCCGGTGATCTGGCGATGGATATCAACGGTCCGTGGGAGCTTGGCGGCTACAAGGATGCGCTCGGCGACAATCTGGGTGTTGCTCCAATCCCGAGCATTGGCGGGCAGCCGGCCGTATCCCTATCCGGAATTAAAGCCTGGTATGTCAACTCATACAGCCAATATCCGCAAGCGGCCCGTTTGTTCGCCGACTTTGCCATCTCGAAGGAAGCCCAGCTGAAGCTGAGTGCGCTGGTCGGATCGGTGCCAACGAACAATGAGGCGCAGGAAGATGACCAGATCAAGAATGACGAGTATATCTCGGCCTTTACGGAGCAGTTCCGTTCCTCTGTGCCGATGCCGTCTATCCCGGAAATGGCCAACGTCTGGTCGCCTGTAGGCGCGGCTTTGGCTGAAATCTGGGACAACAACAAGGATATTAAGGAAACGCTCGATAAAGCGGTATCCCAGATCAAGGATCTGAATAGCGGCGGAGCGGCCAAATAACAGACCATTCGCCAATAATGAATAGGAAGAATCGCGCCCGCCTGGAACAGGCGGGTGATTCCTCGATGGATGGGAAGGAGAATGGAGGGAGCATGCGTCAGCATCGAACAATAGCAGCTGTCTTATCGGCTTTCTGCATGGGGCTGGGCCAGCTGTACAATCGTCAATGGATCAAGGGCCTTATGATGGTCCTGGTCGGTGGATACGCAACGTATTATTTTGCCAACAACCTTGGGCCGGCGATCCGGGGAATGATTACGCTTGGGGAGCACGGCAGCCGGCTGGAAAAGGTGAACGGATTGACCCAGATGGTCCCGGGAGACCATTCGATCAATCTGCTGATTGAAGGGCTAATCACCTTAATGGCGCTTGCTATTTTCCTGATCGGACATTATGCCAATATTCGAAATGCGTATAATACCGGCAGAAAGAGAGAAGAAGGAATCGCGCCGAACAATTTCAGACAGACGCTGAATTATATTTTTGAACAGAAGTTTGCCCAGTCTTTTCTGACGCTTCCGGCCACGGGCATTCTGTTCTTCACGATCATGCCAATTATCTTCATGATTTTGCTTGCCTTCACTAACTATTCGGCACCGAACAATTTGCCGCCGGCCAAGCTGGTGGATTGGGTCGGATTTGAAACCTTCAGAAATCTGGTGGCATTGAAATCATGGAGCCATACCTTCTTCGGCGTATTAACCTGGACGCTCATCTGGGCGGTACTGGCAACGGTGACGACGTATTTTGGCGGGGTTCTCGTTGCACTGCTAATTCAGCAAAAGGGCATCCGCTTCAAAAGCGTATGGCGCGTCATCCTCATTATCCCGTATGCGATCCCGCAGCTCATCTCGCTGCTCGTGATGCGGAATATGTTCAATGGTCAATTCGGCCCGATCAATCAATATTTGGGTTACTTTGGTCTTGGCGGGCTGCCGTGGCTGACCGATCCGTTCTGGGCGAAAGTGACGGTCATCCTTGTCAACATGTGGGTCGGCATTCCGGTATCCATGCTGCTGGTGATGAGTGTGCTGACTACGATTCCGAAGGATCTGTATGAGGCGGCGGAGGTGGATGGAGCGACGGGCTTCCAGAAGTTCCGGATTATTACCTTGCCGATGATTCTGTTCTCCACAGCTCCGATTCTGATCGCGCAGTTCGCCGGGAATATCAATAACTTCAACCTGATCTTCCTGCTGACCAACGGCAATCCGGCGGTAGGCGATTATCAGTACGCGGGGGCGACCGACTTGCTCGTAACCTGGCTCTATAAGCTGACGCTGGATCAGCAGAGATACAATATGGCTTCGGCGATCGGGATCATTATTTTCCTGATTATTGCCACCTTCTCGATCTACAATTATCGTCGAACCCGATCCTTTAAAGAGGAGGATATGATTCAATAATGGGAATGAAAATGAGAAATGCCATTCGATTGACGTTGAGCTATATTGCATTGGTTATCTTGGCGATCGGCTGCATTTACCCGGCGTTGTGGATCGTGCTGTCCTCACTCCGTCCGGGAAAATCGTTGTACAGCCCGACGTTGATTCCCGAGACGTTCACGCTGAATCATTACAGGGAACTGTTCACCTCGCAGTCGTTTCTGTTCGGGACCTGGTATATGAACACGCTGAAAATCGCCTTTTTCTCGATGGTGATCGGGACGATTCTGGTGCTGCTTACAAGCTATGCCGTCTCCCGTTTCCGGTTCAAGGGACGGCAGAACGCGCTGTCCATCATTCTGGTGCTCGGGATGTTTCCAGGATTCATGAGCATGATCGCTTTGTATATTTTGCTGCATTCCCTGGATCTGCTGAACACGCATATGGCGCTGATCATCGTATATTCCGCGGGGGCGCCGCTTGGCGGTACGCTGATTATGAAGGGCTTCCTGGACACGATCCCGCGAAGTCTGGATGAAGCGGCGAAGATGGATGGGGCGACGAACTTTCAGATTTTCCGCCAGATCATTCTGCCTCTGTCAAAGCCGATGATCACGTATATGTCGCTTACGCTGTTTGTCGGGCCTTGGGTTGACTTTATTTTTGCCCGGCTCGTGCTGCGCACGAAAGAGAATTGGACGCTGGCGGTCGGACTGTGGGATTTGGTCAATTCGATGCAGGACAGCAACTTCACCTTGTTCGCGGCAGCATCGGTGCTGATTGCGCTGCCGATCACACTTCTGTTTGTCTTCCTGCAGCGACTGCTTGTAGACGGCATGACGGCGGGAGCGAGCAAGGGGTAAGGCTGCTTTCGCAGACTTCAAGTGACTCGTGGATAGTTACGGCGGTTCAATGAAATAGAGAGTACAGGCAAAGCGGCCCCTTCCAGCACAGTAAACGGACTTCAAGTGCAAAGACTTGAAACGGTGTGGAAGGGGTGCTTTGCTAATTCAGATTAGAGGATGGGCTTTACTGAATCCTTAAAATCGGTTTGATGACCTCACCGGATTTGGAAGCCGAGAATGCTTCATTAATCTCATTGAAATCAAAGAACTTCACGAGCTTATCAAAAGGGAACAGCCCTCTTTTATAGTAATCGACGAGCTGAGGGATGAAGATTTGAGGAATGGCATCGCCTTCAATGACCCCCAGCATGGTTTTTCCTTCGGCCATGATATCATTATGCACATCGATCGTCATTTCGGGCGTAACGCCAACAATGGCGGAAATTCCTAGCGGTCGGAGTGCTTGCAAGGACTGACGAACGACAGGCGGAACCCCGGTTGTATCGATGGCAAATTCGGTTCCTCCATGCGTGATGGCTTTGATTTCCTTGACGACATCAACTTCTTTGCCATTAAGCGAATGGGTGGCACCGAGCTCCTTAGCCAATTCAAGCCGATTCTCGTGCACATCCACAGCGATGATGTTTTTGCAGCCCACAATTTTAGCAGCCATGATGGCACTTAATCCGACAGCGCCCGTACCATAAATCGCGATCGATGATCCAAATGGAGGCTGAAGTTTGTTTAATACTGTTCCCGCACCGGTTTGGATCCCGCACCCAAGCGGTCCTAGGAGGGCTAAATCCACATCTTCATCAACCTTCACGATGTTGCGCTCGTGTGATATGGCAAAGGTAGCAAATGACGATTGGCCGAAGAATGTCGATAACGGCCGTCCATCCTGCGACAACCGATGGGTATGATCATCATGCACGCCGCCAAAATTAAGATCATTAAAGGTTTCGCAGACCGTTGGGTGTCCGGTAAGGCAGTTGCGGCAATGACCACAATGTGCAAAGGAGAGAACGACGTGGTCTCCTGGTTTGAATTGGGTAACATTGTCACCGATCCTCTCCACGATGCCTGCTCCTTCGTGGCCTAATACGGCTGGAAGCGGGGCGATGGCCGCATCACGTGCCACGGCATCAGTATGGCATACGCCGGAAGCAACGATTTTGACCAATACCTCATTGGCCTTGGGCTCTGCAAGCTCGATCTCATCTAATACAAAATCTTTACCTTGATCCGGTGTGATTGCCGCTGTAATTTTCATGGATAATCGTACTCCCCTTAATTTTTGGCTTATTATTAGCCAATGGGGGGTAATTTATTTTCCCTCTCCTCACTCCTTTGCCTCAATTCGATCTATCAGGTCTCTCAGGGCATCAGCGGATTGCCCAGGTTGAAGAAAATAGGAAAAATTCGTATCTGATACGACAAAGTAGCTTCCATACCCGCCAAAAATAAGAGTTTTCGCGGTCCCATCCTTCAATTTAATGATGACATTTCGATAACCTACTTCCGTTACCGCGCCCGGACTCTCTGCATGGTATGCCGTGTTTATGAAGTTAATGAACGTCTGTAAGTCATCCGGATTGGTCATTTCTGTCTCGTTTCCTTCAGCACCTAAGATGATTACAGCAGCTACATCTTGTAATGGGACGTTGAACTCAGGTATGACCGGTTCTTCTGAAGTCGGCTTTGTCGTGTCTGATGCGTTGCCACAAGAAACGACTAACGTCAGGATAACTCCCCATAGCACTATCCAGATCCTTTTTCGGCTCATAATTGTTCCTCCATATCATTCAGGGGTAATACTCTTCTGACGTCATATGTACCGCAAAGTTACATCAATCATCTAAGTTCAACCACACCACAATATGAAGGTCATGCCCGTTCAGCTGCCAGAATGCTGCTAAAACTGGAGGATTGACCTAAAAACATCGAAAAAAATTGTGAAAAATAACAAATGATCCGCTGACAACCTATAGGTCTTTTGGTATAATGAGTGTTGTTACGGGGGAACACGTACGGACTATATAGAGAACAGCAAGCAAGGGAGTCTTCTGCTCAGAAGCTCCCTTGCTTTCGTTTGTTCGGAATTTGCTTTTTCGGGAACCGTTATGGTAACATGTTGTTGAATATCTCGAAATTAAGATAAATATGTCGAGTGGTATAAGAAGTACCGTAACGGGAATGAGAAGAAGGAATCTGGTGTTAAGGATGGATTGGGCTTGGGCTTATTCAATATGCCTGATCGATGAAAGGAGATCATACAGATGGAACATCAACATATTTACCAAAAGGGGTCATCCCCCGATGCCCCTACACTGCTGCTGCTGCACGGGACCGGAGGGAACGAGCGGGACTTGCTGCCGCTGGCGGAGATGATTTCACCCGGCTCGAACTTGCTTGGGGTACGCGGCAATGTGCTTGAGAACGGCATGCCCCGGTTTTTCCGGCGGCTCGCTGAGGGGGTCTTCGATATCGAGGATCTTGTTAAACGGACATGGGATTTGAGTGCATTTCTCGATTCGGCTGCGGAGGAATATGGATTTGATCGCCGTCGTGTCGTCGCTGTCGGTTATTCCAACGGGGCGAACATTGCGGCCAGCCTGCTGTTTCATCAAGGGGATGCGCTGATGGGCGCGATTTTGCATCATCCGATGGTGCCGCTGAGAGACAAGGAGCTGCCGGAACTTGGCGGCGTGCCGGTGTTCATCGCGGCCGGGAAGCGGGATCCGATCTGCCCTCCGCAGGAGTCGGAGGATCTGAACGAGCTGCTGGCGGGCGCAGGCGCGGATGTGAAGCTGTACTGGGAGAATGGCGGACATCAGCTGACCCGAACCGAAGTGGAGGCGGCAGCACAATGGTTTCAGGAGAAGTTTGAAGCATAATCATGTTGGCTCAACCCATGCTTTGTTGAAGTGATCGTAGGGACCCTTCATTCCGCGCAGCGGCATACTTTGCTGGAAATGGAACAACGGATTTCTGACAGGGGCCCCTATTCATTCACGAGCTGACAAGCGATTGTGAGAGATGGGCCGATCACATGGATGGCGAGTCAGACGGAGGCGAGAAATTCGCCTCCGTTTTTTGCTGTTCACATCTTGGCTCATGATGCCAGGGCCCATCTGAACGGCTGCTAAGCCTGGATTTATTTCGATGGATAGTACGTCAAGCCTACGTTTTTTCGAAGACAATTATGATATAATAACCGCAATTTAGCAAGACAGGTCACTGATTTCTCTTCTATAGGCAGACGAACAGGCTAGCCCAAGATAAGGGAGGGACTTCCAATGAACAAGGTGCTCATTGTGGATGACGAAAGGATTGTACGGATCGGTTTCAAATCGATGATCAACTGGTACCAGCATGGGTTCGAGCTGATCGGGACGGCCAAGAATGGGGCGAATGCGCTCGATATGGTCGAGCAGTATAGCCCGGACATCGTGTTCACCGATCTGAAAATGCCGCAGATGGACGGTCTTGAGCTGATTCGCCAGCTGAAGCGGCGACGTTATAAAGGCAAGATTGTCGCGCTCACCAATTATGCCGAATACGAGCTGATCCGGGAAGCGATGGTGCTTGGAGCTTCCGATTACCTGCTGAAGGTTGCCTTGAATCCGGATGACCTGCTGGTCGTCCTGAACAAAATGATGACAAAGCTGTCTGATGAGCGCAGACAGATCGAAGAGGACATCCGGCAGGAAATGACGCAAAGAGAACGTCAGGCCATTATGAAGAACATGTTATTTAGAACATTTCTGCTGCGTCCCGAGACTTCGGCGGCATCTGCGGAGCAGGAGGCGGCCGAGCTGGGCATCGTCGTGGCAGAACGGCCGGTATCCGTCATCTATCTGGAGCTGGACAGCCAGGATCCGGTGCTCGTATCAGGGAAGTATGCCGAGCGCAAGCTGCTGTCGCTGGTCATCCGCAACATTGCGGATGAGGTGTTCGCGGGCCGAAGCGGGACGGAGCTGGTTGAACTTGGGCCTGAGCAGTGGCTCGCCGTGGTGCCTATGGGCGTTGATGCCCATGCCCAAGGCATGAAGATGGCCAGGTCGCTTGTCGACACGGCCCGCTTATATACCGGGCTGAACCCGTGCGCGGTCGTCGGCGTTTCCACCGAAGGCCTGGATCAGCTCAGGCAGGTGTTTCGTCAGTGCCGGGAAGCGGCGCAGGTCACCTTTTACAAGGGATACGGATTTGTGGAGCCGGCGGTTAGCGCCGAATCCTTCCGCGAAAGCGATTTCAACGAGCGTGTTAAGGAGCTGCTGGCGATGCTGCAATCGTCCGAGCCAGAACGTTTCCAGACAGTGATAAGCCAAATAGGTGCGTTGGCGGCGGCGGAGCGGACCGAGATCAGGCAGCTAAAGCAGTGTGCCGTCAATGCGGTGACAGCGGCCAGGGAGCTGATGCTCGGTGCTTCGGAACCTGACGGCGCCTGGCTGGAAGCGGTGCAGCAGTCCCTCGAGGCGGCCCGCACTGTCCAGGAGCTGGAGCAGCACTGGCAGGATGCGGTTCAACAGCTGCTTGCGATGAGGCAAGAGCAGTTCCGGGGACAGTACCGTCAGGAAATCCGCAATGTCATCCTGTACATGGAATCCCACCTGCAGGACAAAATTACGCTCGAGGACATCGCCAGGGTGGCGGCGCTGAATGAGAGCTATCTCTGCCGCCTCTTCAAGCAGGAAACCGGACACAACCTCTTCCATTATTTAAGCGACCTTCGGATCGAGGAGGCCAAGCGGCTGTTCCGCTCCACGGCGCTGTCCGTGAAGGAGGTCGCGGCACGAGTAGGCATTGACAATCCCTTCTACTTCAGCCGCCTGTTCAAAAAAAGAGTGGGGCAAAGCCCCAACCAATACCGAGGCAGCCACAGCTAAGCCAGGTGCAGTCACCTGGCGGCTCGTCCTGCCATGCCCCCGGCGGCCGTGGCGGGATGATATGCCGCGCTTGCTAAGGGGAGGTTACGGTAGGTGGCTGCGTATATCCCGATGCCCGCTAACGTGCATCCAAGCCAAGTGCAGTCAAGTGCATCATGACGTGCCGTATTGCACCGGCCTGCCCATGTCCGGGTTCAGGGGCAGCGTCAGCGTTGTGATTGTCCCCCGTCCCGCCTCGCTCTCGATGTGCAATCCATATTCCTTGCCAAAATAGAGCTTGATCCGCTCCTCCACATTATGGATGCCGATATTCGCAAGCCGCTCTCCATGCCCGCGCTGCTCCCGGCGCAGCTTGGACAGCTGCATCTCATTCATGCCTGCACCGTTGTCCATAATGACGATCTCCGCACAGCCGCCCCGGCTGCGGCAAATGATGCGAATTTCACCGCTCCCCTCCGCTTCGCTTAGTCCGTGAATAATGCTGTTCTCCACAATCGGCTGAAGCAGAAACTTCAGCACGCGATAATGCCGAAGATCCGGGTCCACCTCATAATGAACCTCGAAGGAGCCGTATTTAATCTTCTGGATGATGATGTAGTTCTTGATATTGTCGAGTTCCTCCTCAAGGGTAACAAACTCCGCTTTGTCCACAATCGTATTGCGCAGCAATTGGGCCAGCGCGCCAAGACCATCTGCAACACCGCCTCCGGTCTGACTGATCATGGCCGCCCATTTGAGCGAATTCAACGTGTTGAACAGAAAGTGCGGGTTGATCTGGGCCTGCAGCATTTGCAGCTCCGTCTCCCGCTTGGCCTTCTCCACTGCCTCGGTCTGCGCCAGAAGCCGCTGGATTGTCAGCACCATGTCGTTAAAAATCTGATGGATCGAGCCCACCTCATCACGGCTGTCATCCTTGGCTTTCACGTACAATTCTCCGTCCTGGATTCTTCTCATGGAGGAAACGAGCCGCGCCAGAGGCCGGAGTATCGTGGAGGAGAGGTAGTAGGAGCAGCCGCAGGCCAGCACAAGCACGATCAGGCAGACGACGGCGATGTCCAGCCGAATCGCATAGGTCTCGCTGTTCAAGTAATCGTAAGGAATGAGACTGACGAGATACCAATCGGCAAAAATATCAAACGATGCGGACACCAGATATTTTCCGGACATGAACTCCACCGAATGCATCTGCTCGGTGTCCATGGCGCTGCGGATGATGGGCTCGAGCAGGCCATCGTCTACAATCCCGGAGCCGACCGGCAGCGCGGAGCTGCGGCTCGACAGAATCTGGCCCTCGCTGTCGGTGATAAAGGTCATGGAGCCTTCGCCCATATCCAGCTCATGGTACAGCTTCTGCGAGTAGAAGGCTTCGTCGATCAGAATATGGACATAGCCCAGCCGCTGCGACCAATTGGAGGTGGAATTTACCGGGCGGGACAGCAGGATGCAGGGCACGCCTCTTTTGGTCATGGCATGTCCAAGCACATAGCCGCCATTGCCGCTCGCGTCGATAATCTCGTTCTGGGCGGTCAGATAGCGGAGATCCACCGCATCGTAGCCGAGATCAAACACGGTGTCGCCTGCCGTTGTTGTAACGATCACATTCTTGATGCTGCTAAGCATCTCGTATTTATCCCGAAGGATGGCGTCGATCTTCACGGCAATATCCCGCTTGGCGGTATCGTCATAGCTCAAGTAATGCTGCATGGCCGACTGGATGACCGGGTTCAGCGTAAGCTGCTCGGACAGCAGCACGAACTTCTGATTCTCGGCGCGCACCTTGTCCTTGAGCAGGCTCATGATCTGATAGGAGGAGGTGTTCATTTTGGTGAAGATGGCGTCACTGGATTTGGAGATCGAGAAGAAACCGATGGTGATCAGCGGAAACAGTGACAGGATGAGAAAGGAGTACAGCAGTCTGGACCTGATTTTGATACGTCGAATCCACTTGCCAAGCGCATTCCAATGTCGGCTCATCTGATATGGCGGGCCCCTTCCTTTGTTTTTGACCCCAGTATAGCAAAATGCCCTCCCTCGAATGCCCGCCCCCTGCAAAGTTATCAATAAAAGATATGAAAAAGTAAATGGAGTTCATTTCAGCCGGAATAGGGGCCCCCTATAATTGTGGATAAGTCCAAATATAAGAAATGAGGTGGCTTTGCGTATGCGTAGGAGTCGTGTTGGCTTGAGCAAATGGGGGTTCAGGCAATTGGCCTGGGTGCTGATCTGTACCGTCATGCTGACGGCGTGCAGTTCAGGGAGCGGCGGAACGCCTGCGGCATCCGGAGGAGATGCGGGCTCTGCCCCGAACGAGGAATCGGCCTCCGGCGGTACAACGTTTGAGAATAAGGAGCTGAACATCGCCGTGTTCGAGGGCGGATACGGCAGCGAATACTGGAAGGCGGTCATCGAAAGATTCGAAGCGGATTATCCCGGTGTGAAGGTGAACATGACCTCCAATCCTAAAATTATGGACATTATCAAGCCCCAGCTTGTCGCGGGCAACCCGCCGGATTTCATCTATGTCAGCCCCGACGAGAACACCGGAACGATCAAGGCGCTGGTGAAGGAAGGGGCGTTGATGGAGCTGAATGACGTATTTGATGGCCCTGCGCTGGATTCGGACCGTCCGCTGAAGGACAAACTGACCGACGGCCTGATGGCGTATATGCAGCCGAACGGAGACGGCAACATCTATTACGCGCCGAACTACATGTCCGTGCTCGGCATGTGGTACAACAAACATCTGTTTGAAACAAAGGGATGGGAAGTGCCGGTCACTTGGGAGGATTTCTTCGCCCTGGGAGAGGTGGCTAAGGCGGAAGGAAGAGCGCTCTACACCTATCAGGGGATTTACCCAAGCTATAATGAGAGCGTTTTCTGGCCGGCGGTCGCTTCGGCTGGAGGACTGGAGGCGATGAACAAAGCGCTGTCTTACGAAGAAGGCGGCTTCACGCAGGACGCGGTGAAGCAGGTGATGGGTGTGTTCGAACGCATGGCTCAGAACGATGACGTGATGAAAGGCACGGTGGCGCTCAATCATACTCAGGCGCAAACGGAGTTCCTGAAAGGCGGCGCGCTGTTCATTCCGAACGGCAGCTGGTTCGAGAGCGAGATGGCGGATGCGCCGAGAGAGGAAGGATTCGAGTTCGGATTCCTCGGGGTGCCGGTGTTCAGCGAGGGCGACCAGGCCTATGTGCTCAGCAGCTTCGAGGCGATGTATATCCCGAACAAAGCGAAAAATCCCGAGCTGGCCAAGGAGTTTCTGCGCTACCAGTACAATGACGACATCGTGCAGCTGAATGCGGAGAAATCCAAAGGCGTGATGGCGGTCAAGGGCGCGGTGGAGCTGGCCAAGGACTATATCCCGGCCTCCGCCTATGAAGCCTTCAAGGTGTACGACGAGGGGGCGCTGCCGATGATGGTGCAGTGGAAGCAGACGCCGAAGTCCGAGGTCATCATCAATGACGAGCTGTTTAATCCGCTGGGCGATGTGATGAACAAAAAAATGACGGCAGACCAGTGGGCAGACAAGGTGGAGCAGGCTTCCGCCAAGCTGAGAAACCTGCTGAATCAGTCGTAAGTGTACAAGGGTCAGATTGAGGGCGTATGAGGGAGTGGAAGGGCGGCAATGGACGGTCAGGGCGGCAGCTCTGGCGCCTGGTTGCCCCCCTTCTGCATCGCGAGCCGCCCGGTTAGGAGTGGAGTGATGAAGCACCGCGAGCGCAATCTATTCATTACGGCCTGTACGCTGCCGGCCTTGATCCTGTTTGCCGTATTCGCCTTGTACCCGTTTGGCAAAGCGTTTGTGATGGCTTTTTATGACTGGAGCGGCCTTAGCGAGCATGCCCGTTATATCGGACTGAACAATTTCAAGACGCTGTGGCAGGACGATATCGTCTGGAAGGCGCTGGTGAACAATCTGTTCTTGCTGCTGGTTGTTCCGGTGCTGACCATGGGGGCCTCGATGCTCTTTGCGGCTTTGCTGACACAGCGAAAGATCAAGGGGAAGAAGCTGTACCGCACCGTGTTTTTCTTTCCGAACGTGCTGTCGATTGTTGTCATTTCCGTACTGTGGTCCTTTGTGTACCACCCGACCTTCGGCATCCTGAATTCCTTTCTGGAGCTGATCGGGCTGGAGAGCTGGACGAGGGCCTGGCTCGGCGACAGCAGCACGGTGCTGTGGGCGATCGCGTTCCCGATGATCTGGCAGTCGATCGGCTATTACATGATCATCTACATCGCCGCCATCGAGGGTGTGCCGACCGATATGTATGAGGCGGCCAGCATTGACGGGGCGTCGGCGTTTCGGCAATTTCGCAGCCTGACATTTCCGCTGATCTGGAATGTGGTGCGGGTGACGATTGTATTTTTCCTCATTGGCGTGTTTAACGGGAGCTTTGCCTTTATCAAGGTGATGACCAATGCCGGACCGAACCACGGGTCGGAGGTGCTGATGACGTATATGTATTCCCAGGCTTTCAACAACGGCAATTTCGGATATGCGATGGCCATCGGCGTATTTATGCTGCTGATTACGGTCGGCCTGGCCCTGATCAGCGAAAAACTTACGGAAAGGGATTCCGTTGAATACTAGGTGATTCATATGACAACGAACGCGATTGCAGCCAAAGGCTGGCGTATTCTCACCACGCTGCTGCTGG
This sequence comes from Paenibacillus campinasensis, assembly GCF_002272015.1. Classification (GTDB taxonomy): domain Bacteria; phylum Bacillota; class Bacilli; order Paenibacillales; family Paenibacillaceae; genus Paenibacillus_AQ; species Paenibacillus_AQ campinasensis. The sequence goes on from NZ_NPBY01000066.1 coordinate 25,460, forward strand.
CGCTGTATACCATTGTCGTCGTGTATCCGCTCGTGTGGACGGTATATTCGTCCTTCAAAACGACGGAGGAGTTCTATGCCAGTCCCTTCGCTTTGCCGCAGGGTCTGAGTCTGGACAATTATGTGAACGCGCTGGCGCGGTCGCGGATGGCGGAGTATTTTGTCAATTCGGTTGTGGTGACTGTGCTGGCGCTTATCCTGTGCAATGCGGCGGGATTCGCCGCAGCTTATGTGATGACAAGGTATCGGTTCCGCTTTCTCGCCGTGATCAAAAGATTCTACATCGCCGGCCTGTTCTTCCCGGCCGCATTCAGCATTGTGCCGCTGTTTATGCTGCTGAACCAGATGCATCTGCTCGATTCGATCGCCGGGCTCAGCATCGTATATGCGGTCAGTGCGATTCCGTTCACGATTTATCTGCTGTCCGGCTTTCTGGCCAGCATTCCGAAGGACTATGAGGAGTCGGCTACGATCGACGGCTGCTCGCTGTTCGGTGTACTGATCCGGATCATTGCGCCGATGGCGAAGCCGGGGATCATTACGATTACGATTTTTAATGTGATGGGCTTCTGGAACGAATATATTTACGCCCTGTCCTTCATCTCCTCGGAGGGCAAGCGCACCCTGACGCTGGGGCTGGCTTATCTGATGGAGGTGCAGCGCTACGCGACCGACTGGGGCGCGCTGTTCGCCGGGCTGGTGCTGGTCATGGTTCCTACGCTGCTCATCTATGCGCTGCTGCAAAACCGCATCACCGCCGGACTCAATATGGGCGGACTGAAAGGGTAAGGAAGGCTTGATCATCTAATCGCAGAAGGGAGAGATCGCTTATGACGCGTGCGAAACAGACGAGGGAGCACAGCGGTGCGCCGAGCAGCGGGCTTGCCGGGGGCAGGATGGAGGCCGAAGTCCGGGCTCAGGCCGGACGCACCCCGATTCGGGACCGCACACCGCTTCATAGCGGCACTCCGATTCGGGGCCGGAGGCCGATCTTGGGCAAGGGCGCTTTATGGGGCGCCCTGCTGTTGATCGTTCTCGCGGCTTCGGCCGGGCTCAGCCTGACCTTGTCGGCGTCCCGGGATGAACACCGGGCAGTGGCCACGGTGAACGGTGAGCCGATTGCCGAGGGCGAGGTGGAAGCCCTGATGGAGCGGCTGAAGCCGGAGGTGCGGAATTACTTCAGCCGGCAGGGGCTGAAGGTGGATTCGGCGGCGTTCTGGGAGCAGGAGCATCGCGGGGAGCAGCCGATCCAGGTGCTGCGGGCGCGGGCGATGGAGGAGGCGGTCCGCCGGAAGCTGGAGACGGTGCTGGCGAAACAATATGGGCTGATCGGCTTCACGACCTATGCGGAGCTGCAGCAGGCCCACCAGCAGGAGAACGAACGCCGCAAGGAGGCGGTGGCGCGCGGGGAGGTTATCTACGGCCCGGTAACCTATAGCGAAATCGAGTATGCCAATTACTTGATCAGCAATGTGCGCATCCGGCTGAAATCGGAGATGAGCAAATCGCCGGACGATCCGCTCTATGTAAGTGATGGCGAAGCGGAGGCGAGCTACCTCTCCCATCAGGCGCAGTGGGATGCCACGTCCGAATCGTTAACGATCCGCATCATTTCGGTGCCGTACCATACGGCAGAGGAGCGGGCGTCGTCCTACGAGACAGCGCTTAGCGCGGCAGAGGAGCTGGAGCAGGGGATCAGCTTCGAGGAAGTATCGCGCAAATACAACCGCGAAGGCGAGATATTGACCCGGCGTTTCACCCCGGATACCTACAAGGAGGATATTCGGGCTTCCTATAACCTGCTGACCGCCGCCCAGGGGCTGGATCGGGGGCAATACAGCCCGGAGCCGGTGGAAAGCGGCGGCAGCTGGAACATTGTGCAGTTGACCGACAGAAGCAGTGAAGGGGGGGATGACCGCCAGCGCAGGCTTGATTCTGTCCGAAGGAGCGTTATTGATGAGAAGTATGAAGCTTACGTAGAGGAACTCATGCACACGGCAACGGTTGAAATTCGGGATGAACGCTATGAAAACGCATGGAAGGGAGAATGAGACGATTGAGAAAATGGCTCTGTTATATCTTAATGATCATCCTTGTGTCTACGTCCACCGCCGCCTTCGGCCCGGTGGGGGCCACCTATGCCGAGGAGGGTCCGCCTGCGGTGAAGGATGAAGTGAACACGATCGGTACCGATTATTATGTGGACGCCACCGGCGGGGACGACAGTCATGACGGAACATCTCCGGCGCGGGCATGGCGCTCGTTCGAGCCGGTCAATGCCAAGACGTTTGGGCCGGGAGACCGCATCCTGCTGAAGGCCGGCGAGGTGTGGGAGAATCAGCAGCTGTGGCCGAAGGGCAGCGGAGCGGAAGGCGCGCCGATTATCATTGATATGTACGGCGATCCGGAGCTTGGCAAGCCGTACATTGCGATCAACGGCAACGTGCCGACACCGGTCTACCTGGAGGGCACCACCTGGAAGAAGGATTATGACAAGGTGGGACGCACGGGAGCCGTCGTGCTGATGAATCAGCAGTATTACGAAATTCGCAATCTGGAAATTTCCAATGATGATGATTTTGAGCATGATATTAACGTGCCGGGAACGGAGCGGCAGGTGGTGCGGGACGGGATCAGCATTTCCATCCATGCGGACTTGCTGAAAGACGGGGACGACAAGGTGATGAACTATTTTCGGATCTCGGATAACTACATCCATGATATTGACGGGGTGACGACCTGGCAGCGCATGCATTATGGCGGGATCAACTTTCAGGTGTTCGGGTCCAAGCCCTACACAGCGTATGAGGATGATGCGTACTATTTTCAGGATGTGAGAATCGAGAATAACCATTTCTACAAAACAGAGCTGCATGCCATTCAGTTCGCCTTCAACTGGTTCGATGACCTTGGCAATTGGGAGCAGGACTGGATCTGGAGCAAAAACATGTACAGCCGCGACGTCTACATCGGGCACAACTATGCGGAAAGCATCGGCCAAGGGGCGATCCAGCTCGCCAACACCAAGAACATGACGGTGGAGTACAACGTCGTGAACGGATTTCTGCAGCGGTATGACTCGATATCAGCTGGCCTGTACGCCTGGTGCAGCCAGGATGTCGTGCATCAGTTCAACGAAGTGTACGGCGGCACCTCGGCATTCTATGACGGGACGGCGTTTGACTTCGAGTTCACGAGCCGCAACGTGGTGTATCAATATAATTACACCCATGACAATCCGGCTGGCTGGATGGCCTACATGGGACGGGCGGCCGGCAATGTCGCCAGATACAACCTGAGTGTCAACGATAACGGGGTGCTGATCAAGAATCAGCTGCATGTGAACTGGACCCCGGCTTATTTTGTGAATAACGTGTTTGTGTATGACGGGGCGATTGCGGAAGTGCATGATGAAGAGATCAAATCGCCGATGTATTTCTATAACAACATCTTCTATAACTACAATACGGAGACGCCGACCACCTGGGCGCGCAGAGTTTCCGGCGGCATCCCGGGCACGCAGAACATGATCTTCCAGAACAATGCGATCTATGAAGCGAGCGGCCTTCGCGGGGAGCATGAGCCGGTGGATCTGTACAAAATCACGGATGATCCGCAATTCGTGGGTGATCCGACCCAGTATGGCACAGGCTTGTACGAGGGTACGCAGAACTTCAAGCTGAAGGAAACGTCCCCGCTTATCAATCAAGGGCGGTATGTTCCGCAGGTCGGGACGGTCGATTATTACGGCAATCCGAACTATCGCGATGGCGGCATCGATATCGGGATTCACGAGGTGCAGATCGGCAGCTACGCGGCTCCGGAAGACCGGGTCGTGTATGATTATCAGCCGCAGCTCAGCTATGCCCGGCCGGACAATCTGCTGTTAAGCCTGAATGCGGAGGATGTGTCGGTGTCGCATGAGGCGACTGGGCAGGACAAAAAGTTACTGATTGACGGGGATCTGGACACGAGATGGCAGACGTCAGACCGGGTGCCGACGGTCGAGTCGCCGACCTCGATCACCTTCGATTTAGGCTCGCCTCAGACGTTTGGCCGCTTCGTGATTCGCCAGCAGGAGCCGCGAATTGGCGATTATGAGCTGCAGTATTCCGCAGACGGCAATGCGTGGACAACGGTGAGAACCGGGACGCTCGTGAATATCCGGGATTATGTGCTTGACTTCGACAATGTGAAGGGACGGTACTTCCGCCTGAACGTGACGTCGGCCCGCGCTCGGGGCTCGCTTCCGTTCAACGAGGTGGAGCTGTATGACCGGACGCCGATGGCGCCGCGCCTCGATATCACGAAGCTGGAATATTCCAAGAGCGCCCTGGACCGGAATACGTCCACGAAGGTGTTCCTGGAGAAGAACGGGAATGAATTTACAGGCATTAAATACAAGGGCGCCGATCTCCGGGAAGGGGTAGACTACACGGTGAACAATGTGCGGATTGATCTGACCCGGAGCTTCCTGGACAGCCTGAAGAACGGCAATCATGTGCTGCATTTTGAATTCAAACCGGACAAAGGCAAGCGATCGGTTCCGCTGAAGGTGGACATCCGGAATTAAGGGTTCCGCTCTTCTATCATAAGGACGCTAAGAACAGCGCGCACCTTCGAGGTGTGCGCTGTTCTGTGTATCGTGGTGGGGTACTCTTAGGCTATCCGGCAATGATCTGGCGGGAATATGCCAGAAAGGGCGAGAAATTTTCATGAAAAGTGTTACAATGGTAGGAAAGAACGATTCAAGGCTGCAACATGGCTTCATGCATACATGGCGGCGAAGTGGAGTGTGATCAGGAGAAATGGAAGAAACCTATACATCAAGAAGGCTAGTCAGCATGGAAGACATCGTGCGCGCCCATCACGTCCTTCGCGAAGTGATTGTGCGGACGCCGCTTCAGAGAGATGCCGTGCTGTCGGCCAAGTATGATTGTGACGTATATTTGAAGCGCGAGGATTTGCAGGTTGTTCGCTCCTTCAAGATTCGAGGGGCCTACAATATGATCCGCAGCTTGTCCGAGCAGGAGCGGGAGGCGGGCATCGTGTGTGCCAGTGCGGGGAATCATGCCCAAGGCGTGGCCTTTTCCTGCAATGCGCTGGAGATCAAGGGCAAAATCTACATGCCGAGCACAACCCCGAACCAGAAGGTGAAGATGGTCAAGCGTTTTGGCGGCGGTTATGTCGAGGTCATTCTGATCGGGGACACGTTTGATGATGCCTACCATGAAGCGATGAAAGCGTGCAATGAACACGGGATGACCTTCATTCATCCGTTTGATGAAGCGAAGATCATTGCGGGCAACGGCACCATTGGCATGGAGATCATGGAGGATATGGACACGCCGGCGGATTATATGTTTGTGACGATTGGCGGAGGCGGGCTTGCGGCTGGAGTCGCTACGTATGTGAAAACAGTCAGTCCCTCAACGAAGCTGATCGGCGTCGAGCCGTCCGGTGCGGCTTCCATGATGGAGGCGCTCAAGCAGGGGGAAGTGGTGACGATGGACGAAATCGACAAGTTCGTCGATGGCGCCGCCGTCAAGCGTGTCGGCCAGCTGACCTATGACATCTGCAGCGGGCTGCTGGATAATATCGTGACGGTCCCGGAAGGTAAGGCGTGCACAACCATTCTGGAGCTGTATAACGAAAATGCCATCGTTGTGGAACCGGCCGGCTCGCTGGCGGTGGCGGCGCTTGACCTGAACCGGGAGCTGATTCGAGGGAAGAAGGTCGTCTGCATTATCAGCGGCGGCAACAACGATATCGACCGGATGCAGGAGATCAAGGAGCGGTCCCTGATCTATGAAGGATTGAAGCATTACTTCATGATCAACTTTCCGCAGCGTGCGGGGGCACTCCGCGAGTTTCTGGAGGAAGTGCTTGGGCCCGATGATGACATCGCCCGCTTCGAATATACGAAGAAGCACAACAAGGAGAACGGCCCGGCCCTTGTCGGCATCGAGCTGCTTCGCCCGGAGGATTACGAGCCGCTGATCGAGCGCATGCAGCGCAAGGGCATTCAATATACGGAACTGAACAAGAATATGAATCTGTTCAATCTGCTCATCTGAGGCGCGAGGTCTCCGATGCGGATTCAAGGAATTTCTTGAACGAAAAAAGAGCGATCCATCGCCCCCGGTTGTTTCCGGCGCGATAGATCGCTTTTTTACGTATGAGTTGGTTTGCCGCTTAGCTGTTCGGTACCAGATCGGCCCGATACTTCCATACCTCTTGGGTCAGCTTTCCGTCATTGTCCTTCAGGATATCATACCAGCCCTTCAGCTTGGTCAGGAAGCTGCTGCCGGATAGTTCGCCGCTGACCGCCTTGCGGATCGCTTCCAGCGCTTCCGGATTGACGGTGTTGGAGGTGTACTGGAACAGCGGGGTGTTGTTATAGCCGTAGAACAGGCTGATCTCATTGAATTTCAGCATCTGTCTCACGTCTTTGGCACGGTTGGAGTTCGGATGGTTCTTCAGGAACACCTCCTGCGCAAGCGCGCGCTCAATGACCTCCGACCATGGGATGACCAGCGCTGCATCGCTCACGGCGACCTTCTCGGATTCCACCACCATGATGTCGATGTAATCCTGAATATCCTTGCTGATATAAGGCTTGTAGGGCAGCAAGGTTTTGTAGTCGATAATCGGGAACACAACCCCCTCGGCGGTATGAAGCCGATAGCCGCTATCCCTCAAATCCGCTAGCAGGCTGCGGAGGTTCGTGTCCTTGATTTTGCTGATGGTTGTATTGATCGGTTCCCCGTACTTGTACACTTTCATAATCGTTTCCTGGGTGCCGGGGGTGAACATCCTGTCGGTATATGCGCCAAGCTTTGCATTCATGGCATTCTCAAGCCTCAGCACAAGCAGGGTAGCCTGGTACTGGCTGACACTTCGAATATGCTTCGTAATATACGCTTTGGCGTAAGGAATGTCCTTCTCCTTCAGCAGCTTGACCGCTTTGTTATATACGGCCTTGGCATAAGCTGCTGCTTTGCTTGACGACGATGTCGTCTGATCTGTGGCGGATGCGGCTATTGCAGCACCGGAAACAGCGAAAGTCTGAAAAGATAAGGCGAGTACAACAATCATGGCTGCTGCTGACATTTTTGATTTCATCATGGAACACTCCCTATTTTCCACATTTCCCCTATCTTAACATTATCTTAGCTTAAGAAGATGACAATGTGGGTGACAAAAGTTGAACTTTTTGTCATTCTGTCGGATGCAGTCATGCCATCGGTCAGGTTCTTCTGAACAGCAGTCTCGTGCCCAGAAGTCCGATCAGGAAGAGGAGCAGACTGGTTCCGGGATGAAGGCTCAGTACCGGGAGCCATTGATCGAGCCAGAAGCCTATGGCAATAATGACGATTGCGATAACGGCATAGATGGCGATTCCGCGCACATGGACCGTCGGCTTGGTTTTGGGGTCGGTCTGAGCGCTGCTTTTTGTAAGTCCATTCATCACGAGATTGATCAGCACGGAAGCGCCCGCTGCCAGCAGGATCAGTGTCGAAATCGGAATTTGACGCGCTCGCTCAAGCGGACCGCCGATCCATAACGTCACAAAGCCGATCAAGGCATGAATGAGAAAAAACCACGTCAATGCGATCCAGGGAATCATGAGCTGGTATTGAAGCCGGGACATGCTCTTTCTCTCCGGGAGCTGCTGGGCGAGCTTGCGGCAATAGGCCTCCGGATCTTCCCCGAACACCTCTTCAGCTGTTTTGCCTTCAGCCTGCGCTTCAAGCAGCTGCTTGGCGATGTCCAGCAGAAGCGCCTCGCCCCTTGCTTCCTGCCCTCTTGTGGTGCGGATGTATACGACCATATCTGTATAGTACGCCAGGTTGGAGGGCGTCATGGCTTCCTGAAGCTTGTTGTTTTCTTGTATCATCTGTCTTATGTTCATGGCTGTTGTCCTCCACGGTGTAAAATGAGTTTTATCCTTGTTTTAAGCGTTCCCCAGCGTTCCTGGAATGGCCGGGGCGACGCGTTTCCTTTTTTCGTCAGGGCGTTTGAAAGCGACCTGTAATAGCATAATGGGATCGGGTCCTGCCATGCAAGATGGTAGGCGAGGACCGAAGGCGGGGAGGGTGTCACTTTTGTGAACGGAGTATAATTCCGACATTCCTACTTCACAATAATAACTATTCGGAATCATGATAAAGCCCTAAGTTACAGGGCGGTAAAGGAGGATTAACATGGCTGACAATGACAACGATCAGTTTCACAATCACGAGGAGCGTTTTCCAGGCAGAGAGGATACCGGGCAAAGTTTGAACACTTTGCAGGCTGGCAGCTCGGCGGATGCACGGCGCAGCAATACCGGCGACTGGAAGGTTGGCCGGCCGGTGGAGGGCGATGTCGAGCAGATCGAAGACACGGAATTCGCCAAAGAAACGCTGTGGGGGGAAGACAACGCCGGAGAGAATGACGAAAGCTGGATGAGACAATGGAACGGTCGCGAAGAGACGCATGCCATGTTCCGTCAAAGCTATGAATAAGCAGAGGCCGTCGTTTCATCAGGCATAACCCTCCGCATTGACAATCCCGCGATCCCAATGCTAAGATAAGTTCAAATATTAATCTTATTAAACTTATCGGAATTTGTTTAATTGGAAATTGAAGTTGATCGTGGGGAGGATTCGGCATGGAGCGGCAAATTACAATCCGGCACAATCAGGAGGAAATGACAGCAACGATACATTATCCCGCTGCGGAGGGAAGTGAGAAGACAGGCAGATGCAGCCGCAGTCCGCTGGTTGTCATCTGCCATGGCTTCGTCGGGAGCCGCATCGGGGTGGATCGGCTGTTCGTCAAGACGGCACGCCAGCTGTCCGCGGAGGGGTATATGGTGATCCGCTTCGATTACATCGGCTGTGGCGAGAGCTCGGGCAGCTATGGCAGCGAAGGACTGGAGTCGATGATTGCCCAGACGCGAAGCGTTCTTGATTACGGGGTGAGCTGCGCCGATGTCGATCCGACCCGCGTGACACTGATCGGACACAGTCTTGGCGGTGCGGTGGCGATTCACACAGCGGTCAGAGACCGCCGGGTTAAAAATCTGGTGCTCTGGGCGGCGGTAGGCTATCCGTTTAACGATATTGTGAAAATCACTGGACGCGACGTCTACGACATGTCCGTGAAGGAAGGCAAAGCGGATTACCTTGGCTATGAGCTGACGCCGGTATTCTTCGAATCGCTGGCAACGGTGCAGCCGTTCCAGGAAGCGGTGCGCTTCGCGGGGAATGTGCTGGTCATTCACGGGACGTCGGATGAAATCATTCCGGTCGACTACGCATTTCTGTACCAGAAGGTATTCTGGATGCGGCAGGAGGGCCGGTGCGATAAAGAGATCATCTTCCAGGGCGACCATACATTCTCGGCGGGCCCGCAGCGGGAGCAGCTTCTCAACCGCACGACAGCGTGGCTGAACGGGCTTGAGTCGGCCCAGCAGGAATGGCAGCACTGGATGATATAAACGTATTTGGCATGGCGGGCGGTTAACGGTTACAATAGAGTTGTCCCTTGATTATGAAGCTGGAGGTGGCATCGATGACGTTACCCGCTTTATTTATTGCCCACGGCTCGCCGATGATGGCGCTTGAGAACAACGAATATACCCGTTTTCTGGAACGTCTGGGCCAAGAGCTGCCGACTCCAAAAGGAATTGCCGTCTTCTCGGCCCACTGGGATGATGCGGATCAACGAATGACCGGAGACCAGCAGCATCAGACCATGCATGATTTTTACGGCTTTCCGGAGGAGATGTACCAACTGACGTATCCAGCTCCAGGAAGCGCGGAGCTGACGACTCGCATCAGCGCCTGTTTCGAGGCAGGCAATCTGCATGCCAAGACCGTAACCGGCAGGGGACTGGATCATGGCGCTTGGGTGGTTCTGAAGAAGATGTACCCGGCGGCCGACATCCCGGTTATCGCCTTATCGGTGGATTCCAAGCGTTCTCCGAAGGAGCAATATGATATTGGCGCAATGCTGTCCGAATTGCGGCAGGAAGGCATCCTGATTATCGGGAGCGGCGGCCTGGTTCATAATTTGCGAATGATCCATGAGAGCGAGGAGCCGGATAACTGGGCAGTGGAGTTTGATGAGTGGATTGCGGAGCAGCTGGCTAGCTGGAATCTCCCTTCACTGTTTGCTTATGACAAAAAAGCGCCCCATGCCCGCCACGCCGTGCCCTCTTACGGAATGGAGCATTTTGTTCCTCTGTTCTATGCGATGGGAGCTGCCGATAATGGCCGCAAGGCAAAGCGATTGTTCCAATCTTACCAATATGGCAGTTTGAGCTTGAACTGCTGGTCATTTGAATAAGAGATGATAAGGAGCCGGGCTTGGTTATCCAAGCTCGGCTTTTGTTGTGCGAGCAAGGAGCGGGAGTTGGCCGAACTGGGTAATCTACGGAACAATGCGTGTTCAGCACTGCGAAGGCGGCTCGACTTCCGATAGCTGGGCAATTCGGCCAGTGATCGCGGGTGGTCCACCATAACATAAAAGGTGACCGAGACGCATCTCGATCACCTTCGGGGGAGTATAAGATTGGGAGTTACACTTTATGCTGACCTGGGTCGAGGATGATCAAGCTCCTCATCCAGGCGTTAAGCCGTTTGTTTTTTCATGCGGGCTGCCGGTGTATGTCC
>NZ_NPBY01000067.1 GCF_002272015.1 Paenibacillus campinasensis
GGACCCGATTTCAGAATCGGGTCCTTATTCATGTAGGGCGCCTGGATTTACGGAATGGGCAACGGGAATGTATATCTGGACCCGGTCGTCGCCAAGGCGGCTTCTCCGCTCCAAACCGTACATCTCCGGGTTATAGTGGAGCCCGCGCTGTTTCATCTGCTGCATGACATAGATGAAGGATTGATCGGTATCCTCCCGGCCCGTGCCGCCTTCGTGTACATATACGATATATTCCCGGGTTGGCAGTGTAAGGCTGGTCATGCCGGGAGGAATGGTGCCAATCGCGGTGACTTCGATGCCGGCGATATAATGATAGACAGGCCCGCGGCTTAGAACGGCAGCGATCCAGTCCTGACCGCGGGTTGAACGTGGATATCGGATTTCTTGGATTCGGCTGCTTAGCTCCGTCCACAATTTGGGCTTAAGCGCTTGCGTCATATAGTAGGCGGTGAACGGCACTTTGATCTCCATGCCGACAAGATGGAACCCAGGCTTCACAAGCCGCTGCAATCCCGTCTCTGCCGGCTCAGGAAGGGAGCGCTGCCTGGCATTCAATATCGAGTATCCCCCGTGCCTGCCCTCATTCGCGTACAGCGGCACCCCGAGCTCGGACAGCTCGTGCAGATAGCGGAGCATCGTGCGATAGGACACGCCAAATTCCTCTGCCATCTGGCTGACGGTAAAGGTCTGTTTTCTCGTATACCCGCTGCATGACTTTCAGTATTCGCTCTGTTTTGGGCATGACGCGCCTCCTTGCCGTTTTATAGAAACGGTGACCGTTTTTGTCATAGTTTCAGTATATAATGAACACATAGTATGGTTAAAGGAGTGAATAGGAGATGACAGTTGAACAACGTAATGAAGCTTCAATTATAACAAAACCTGCTTTTCAGGCTGTGGGGATCAAGTGGGAAGGGACCTATGCCGAAGCGGGAGCGGGCGGCATTCGGGCCATTCATAAACAGCTGCAGGAGCGGCTTGCGGAAATTCCTTGCGCGATACATAAGGACACGATGCTCGGGCTATCCTATCACGCTCATCCCGGAGCGGAGGGGTTCACACACTATGCTACAGTGGAGGTAGAGAAGGTGGTCGACATCCCGGAAGGGATGGTGGCTATAGCTGTTCCTGAGCTGACTTATGCCACCTGTCATCACGCGAAACAGCAAAATATTCAGCAATCCTATACCAATGTGTACAACTGGATTCGTGAACAGGGCTATCAAGAGAAAGCCCCGGATGGATTGACCCATCTGGAGCAATATCCGATGGACCAGGACCCGTATGATGACCAGCCTGAATTTGTCATTATGATCCCTGTGAAATAAGAGATTCTTAAGGTATTCTCATAAAGTGGAATAACATGTAAATCCAGTAGATATACCGTGCATTTTCATAAGAAGCTCCGACGTCAGATGGTTTCACATCAATGGAGGCGTCATCAGTGTTGGACGGCTCAAGACCATAGATTTTGCGCAATTCATCTTCTCGTTCTTGACTTACAACTACACTTTGCATGTCTAATGCAGGCTTGCTTTCCCCGGCTCTAAGGCTTTCGATTGTAACCTCGGTGTCGGTTATAACTTCAGCCTGTACCAGCGGTGAGAACAGAGAAGAAAAGGTGTACAAAAAGGATATCAGTACAGCAGAAATCATGATATGTAAACGCATATTACCAACTCTCTTAATTGTATTGAGCCAAGCGGAATTATCATTCATCCTTTCGTGTCGGATGAGGCTCTACAATATAAACCAACTTTTATCGTAAGATGTTATACCTATATTCTAAAAATATTTCATGCGATTTGAAGTACAGTAAACAGGTTTTACAAGATACACGGAGGGGAGAAACAGAACATCATGATCGATTTGATCCAGCTGCGCAGGGAATTGCATCGTTACCCTGAGCTTGGCTTCACCGAATTTCGCACAGCCGCGATGGTTGTGAAGATGCTGACCGGGATGGGCTACCGCGTTATTTACGGCAAGGATGCGATCGAAGAATCGGCCAGACGGGGGCTTCCTCGTCCGGAGGTGCTGGAAGAGGCTTATCAGCGCGCCTTGCGCGAAGGTGCCGATCCGGAGATCGTGCAGAAGATGAGGGGCGGCTATACCGCGGTAGTCGCAGAGCTGGAAGGGATGGAGGCTGGGCCGACGACTGCTTTCCGTTTTGATATGGATGCGTTGCCGATCACGGAAAGCGCACTAGACAAGCATACGCCGCAGGCGACAGGCTTTCGCTCCGAGCATGAAGGCATTATGCATGCCTGTGCTCATGACGGCCATACTGCGATGGGACTGGCCTTGGCGGATCGGCTGAAGGACAGGCAGTTTGCGGGCAAAGTGCGCCTTCTGTTCCAGCCTGCCGAAGAGGGAGTGCGGGGAGCTTACGCGATGGTTGAAAAAGGGATGCTGGATCAGGTCGACAGACTGTTCTGCCTCCATCTCGGTGTAGGGGTTCCATCCGGCCATATCCGGGGAGCGGCAGCGGGATTTCTCGCAACGACGAAGCTAGAGGCGAGATTTACCGGCATATCGGCTCATGCCGGGGCTTCGCCGGAGGAAGGCCGCAACGCCCTGCTAGGGGCATCGACAGCGCTGCTGAATATTCATGCGCTGCCGCGATTCAGCTCTGCGGATACCCGGATTAATGTAGGGGTTCTCGAGGGAGGAACCGGCGCGAATATTATTGCCGAGCATGCGCGCATGATCATCGAGACCCGCTCGGCCGATGAGGCGACGAACCGGGAGCTGGAGCGGCGAGTGCGCATGATTATCGAGCATAGCGCCCGGATGCATGAGCTCCAGGCGGAGGTTGAAGTGATCGGCGGCGCCATTCCGATCCGCTGTGATCTGGAGCTTGCAGCGCTTGCGGTCCGGGAGGCCGGACATATACCGGAATTCACCTGTGCCGAAGTGGTTCAGGACAGCGCCGCTCTCGGCAGTGAGGATGCCAGCTACATGATTCGTCGTGTCCAGGAGCAAGGAGGGCTGGCCACCTATATGATCATTGGCACTCAGTTGTCCGCCCCGCATCATCATCCCGGATTCGATATCGATGAAGCGGTGCTGGAGCCGGCGGTGAATCTGCTCGAACGGCTGGCTAGAACGATGCAATAACAGGTAGCTGAAGGCTGCTCTCGTAAGTCATGGTTATGACTTGAGGGCAGCTTTTTTTTCATGACGGCGGCGCTTTTTCACCAGCATGATGACCCTGCTCTCTTCACTTTCAGATTTTTATATCGAATCATCATTTTGTTACATGTGGTTTCGTCCAAGGCCGTTTTACAATGAACAGGAGACCGGTGTGCGGTCAAGTTATGCAGATGGATACACAGATGACAGGGGAACCGAACCAGGCTTGGCCTTGGCCGGGAACCTAATGATAGTGGAAGCGAGGAGTGAAGAAGCATGTCAACTCAATTCAGATTTTCGTCGTTTCATCCAGCCGTCACAGGCCTGCTGCATGGAGGAGACTATAATCCCGACCAATGGCTGGCTTATCCGGATATTATTCAGGAAGACTATCGGCTGATGAAGCTGGCCAATTGCAATGCATTCACACTGAATGTGTTTGGCTGGAGCGCGATTGAGCCGGAGGAGGGACGCTATGAGTTCGGCTGGCTCGATCAGATGATGGATAACTTGGCGGAGAGGGGCATCCAGGTCATTCTGGCGACGCCGAGCGGAGCCCGACCGGCATGGATGTCGGCTAAATATCCCGAAGTGCTGCGTGTACAGAGCAATCGGCGGCGCAATCTGCACGGCCACAGGCACAATCACTGCCTGACTTCCCCGGTATACCGGGAGAAGACGAGGGAGATCAACCGAAGACTGGCCGAACGGTACAAGGATCACCCGGCGCTTATTCTGTGGCATATCTCCAACGAGTTCAGCGGGGACTGCCACTGCGATTTGTGTCAGGAGGCATTCCGTCAGTGGCTGAAGCGGAAGTACGGCACGCTGGAAAAGCTGAACCATGCCTGGTGGACCGGCTTCTGGAGCCATACGTTTACGGATTGGACGCAGATTGAATCCCCTGCTCCGCATGGGGAGGATCAGGTGCACGGGCATAATCTCGATTGGAAGCGGTTTGTAACCGACCAGACGATCGATTTTTACCGGAATGAAATCGCGCCCTTGCGGGACATCACACCGAATGTCCCGGTAACGACCAACTTTATGGGCGATTATCCGCATATGGGGCCGTACATCGGACTGAACTATGCGAAGTTCGGCAAGGAGGTGGACGTCGTCTCCTGGGACAGCTATCCGACCTGGCATCATGATGCTCAATCAACGGCTGATCTGGCCGCCGATGTCGCTTTTGTTCATGATATTTATCGTTCGATGAAAGAGGGGCAGCCGTTTCTTGTGATGGAGAACACGCCGTCCCTGGTGAACTGGCAACAGGTGAACAAAACGAAACGTCCCGGCATGCATGCCTTATCTGCCGTACAATCGCTGGCCCACGGGGCGGATGCCATCCTGTATTTTCAGTGGCGCAAAGGACGGGGCGCTTCGGAGAAATTCCACGGCGCTGTGGTAGGTCACAGCGGACATGAACATACTCGCGTATTCCGTGAGGTCGCCGAGCTGGGGGATATTTTGCGCCGCCTTGGTGATATTCAAGGTACGAGTGTGAAGCCTGAAGTAGCGGTCATTTATGACTGGGAGAATCAGTGGGCGATGGATGACGCTCAGGCGCTCAAGCCGAGAGAGAAGCGTTATATCGAGACTTGCCAGGCACACTACAAAGCTTTCTGGAAGCGGGGCATCCCGGTGGATATTATTGACATGGACAACGATTTTTCGTCTTACAAGCTGGTGATCGCACCGATGCTGTACATGATTCGTCCCGGCGTTGCGGAGCGGCTGGAGCAGTTCGTCCAGAAGGGGGGAACGCTGGTGGCTACGTACTGGAGCGGCATCGTGGACGAGTCTGATCTCACCTTCCTGGGCGGCTTCCCTGGACCGCTGCGCTCACTGCTCGGCATATGGGCAGAGGAAATCGATACGCTGTATGATTCCGATCAGAACAGCATTCGACTGACGTCCGAAGCTCTTGGCCTGGACGGAACTTATGAAGCCAGCGAATACTGTGAGGTGATTCATGCCGAGACTGCCGAAGTATTGGCAGCTTATGCATCCGATTATTACGAGGGCATGCCTGCGCTCACGGTCAACACTTTCGGACGGGGACAAGCTTATTATATCGCCTCCCGCAATGAGGACCGTTTCCATCAGGATTTCTACGACCGGCTTGCACAACAGCTTGGAATTAGAGCAGTGCTGGATGCCGCTTTGCCGGACGGAGTAAACGTCCAGATGCGCTCTGACGGCGAGTCTGAATATGTGTTCATTATGAATTTCTCGGAAGTTTCGCAGCGAGTGAATCTGCCGGAGCATGGCTATGAAGATGTGCTTGGCCAGCAGCCGGTAGCGGGCGAACTGATCTTGCCCAAGTATGGATTTGCAGTGTTAAGACGCCAGGCAATCCGTTACAATAGAGCATAAGCGATCTTGAAAAGCCTGTTTATTGGATGAACAGGCTTTTCAGTTATGCTGCCTGTGGCGGTAGAACACATGAGATGGAAGTTGGGGGATACCGCACAGATTAAACGGAACACGACTGTCGTGTCAGGCTTGAAAGGTGATTGCTATGGAGAAAATCAGATACACCTTGTCAGGGCAGGAGCGGCCTTTGCCTTTATTTGTAGAGAGCGTTGGCTATAATCCGAGGGAAGAGGACTTTGCCAGGCCGGAAGGATACCCGTATTTTCATTGGCTGCAAACGGTCGAGGGAGAAGGAGAGTTCAGGTTTTCCGGCGAGGAAGTTACGCTGAGCAAGGGAAGAGGAATACTGCTCATGCCGTTTACGGCACATTCCTATTACTGTACAGGGGACGGCGATTGGTCGACGCTGTATATGACGTTTGGCGGCGCCTCGGCGGACAGCATTTTGCATGCGCTGGGCATCTCCTCCGCGGTCTATACCGAAACAGAGGAATTTCCGTTCTCGGAGCTGATCTGGCGCATGATGGACCTGATGGGGAAGGGAGCGGAGTTTTCCCGGCTGGACGCATCCGAGGAGCTGTACCGCTTTTTAATTATGCTGAAAAAATACGGCAAGACGCAAAGCCAGCACTCCCTGTCCCATTACTATGAACGGATTCGACCGGTTGTAGAGTGGCTTGAGCGCATGTATGCCGACAATATCGGACTGCAAGAGATGGCGCGCGAGGCGGGCATGAGCTCCCAGCACCTGAGTCACCTGTTCCGCCAGACCTTTCATATGAGTCCATATGCCTTTCTTATCCAGCTTAGGATTCGGGAAGCCAAGAAGCTGCTGGTTGCCAGTCCGGACATAACGCTGAAGGAAGTGGCGCAGCGTGTGGGCTTTCAAGACGTCAGCCACTTCGTGGCTACCTTTAAACGAATCGAGCATATCACTCCGAATCGGTACCGCCATCTGTTCAACTAAAATGAAAAAGACCTGGATGCGCCCATCTACTTCGCAGGGCCGGGATTCAGGTCTTTCGTATGAATACGTCTATTCCAGGTTTAATGCCCGTTTCAGCTGAATGATCCTGGTGCTGTCGATATGATTGCATTTCGGGACATGGCGCTTGAGAAAAGGCACCACATGCTCGATATACTCATCCACCTTCTTGGCTGGGCTCTGCTCCGGCATATGAAGTATAAACCGCGCCAGCACACGGGATTCGAGCGACCAGGTCGTCTGGTTCCGGGCTGGCTTGTCGATCGACACGATCTGTTCCGTCACAATTTCCCCGTCCAACCGGTTCAGCTCATCTTCAATATATTGTCTGTAGTTCTCTTCCGCAGGTACTCTCAGCCTACATTGTGCGTATGTAATCACTTCGATCACCGTCAACCGTCCTCCTGTGTCTGATTCCTCCCCATTATACAATGACGTGCTGTCGATTATAAGCAAGATGTGTTGATTTATTTTCGAGATATACTTTACATATTGTGTAATATGTATGTTATACTTATACCTTGAAGAAATTATAGCATCAGGCTGATGAATGAGATGCGGCAAAGGGAGGATTACCAAATTGAGTACAACCATTAAAGTAGGAATCGTCGGTTATGGAAATTTAGGAAAAGGTGTTCAGAAAGCGATCGGACAAAACCCTGATCTGGAACTGGTCGCCATATTCACGCGCAGAGATCCACAGCAGATGACAGATGCATCCGGTGCACGTTTTGAACATATGACAGCAGCCGAGCAGTATATTGGCAAAATCGATGTGATGATTCTGTGCGGAGGATCCGCTACGGATCTGCCGGAGCAGACGCCACAGATTGCCCGTCTGTTTAACACGGTGGACAGCTTCGATACCCATGCTAAAATTCCGGAGTTTTTCGAACAGGTGAACAAGGCCGCTCAAAGCGGAGGTAATGTCAGTGTCATTTCTACCGGCTGGGACCCGGGGCTCTTCTCGATGAACCGTCTGCTGGCTGAATCAATTCTGCCGGAAGGCCGCGAGTACACGTTCTGGGGCAAAGGCGTGAGCCAGGGCCACTCGGATGCGATTCGACGCGTACCAGGCGTTAAGGCTGGCGTACAGTACACGATCCCGGTGCAAGATGTCATTGAGTCGATCCGTTCCGGAGAGACACCAGATTTGACCACACGCGAGAAGCATGCAAGAGTGTGCTATGTCGTTCCGGAAGAAGGCGCAGATCTTGAGCAGATCAAGCAAACGATCGTGTCGATGCCGAACTATTTTGCCGACTACGACACCACCGTGAACTTCATTACTCAAGAGGAGCTCGATGATGAGCATTCAGGCATGCCGCATGGCGGGTTTGTCATCCGAAGCGGCGTTACCGGCAACGGCAACAAGCAAATCATTGAATTTGGCCTCAAGCTGGACAGCAATCCCGAGTTTACCGCAAGTGTGCTTGTCGCATATGCGAGAGCTGCCTATCGCTTGAAGCAAGAGGGACAGCAAGGTGCCAAAACGGTGTTTGACATTCCGCTTGGCTACCTCTCCCCGAAATCGGCTGAGGAGCTCCGCCGCGAGCTGCTGTAAGGCCCGTTTCGTTTAATCCCCTGATACACAAGTGAATCCCTGTCGTCATGAAAGACGGCGGGGATTTTTGTGTTTGCTTTGTATGCTTATGCGAGCATTGCGCTAGCCAATCCTCCTTCCAAGTGCTTTATTCAGGCCGCGGGCCTGCGGCACCTGGAAAGAAACTTCGGCTAACTTGGGGAGCTTAGCTTAAACGACGCCTTGGGCGATCATCGCATCGGCCACTTTCAGGAAGCCTGCGATGTTGGCGCCAGCGACGAGGTTGCCGGGGGTGCCATACTGTTCTGCGGCCTCGACAGCACTGCGGTAAATGTTTTTCATAATCTGCTGCAGTTTGTCATCCACTTCTTCGGCGCTCCAGGAGAGACGCATGCTGTTCTGGCTCATTTCCAGTGCAGATACGGCTACACCGCCGGCGTTGGCAGCCTTGGCCGGTCCGAACAGAACACCAGCCTGCAGGAACAGCTCGATAGCCTCAAGGGTAGATGGCATGTTCGCGCCTTCCCCCACAGCTTTGACACCGTTGTGGATCAGCGTTTGAGCTGCTTCGGCGTCCAGCTCGTTTTGGGTAGCGCATGGCAGGGCGATGTCGCAAGCGATGTTCCAAATGCCGGTGCTGCCCGGATAATATTGCGCATGTGGATGAATGCGCACATATTCGCTGATGCGCAGACGATCTCGCTCTTTGAGCTGCTTGAGTGTTTCAAGCTGGATGCCCTCAGGATCATAGATGTATCCGTTCGAATCGCTGCAAGCGACGACGTGAGCGCCTAGTTGCTGTGCCTTCTCAATGGCATAGATGGACACATTGCCGGAGCCGGACACGACCACACGGCTGTCCTTGAAGCTGAGTCCCTTGGCGGCGAGCATCTCCTGTACAAAATAGACACAGCCGTATCCGGTTGCCTCTGTGCGTCCGAGGCTGCCTCCATACAGTACGCCTTTCCCTGTCAATACGCCAGCTTCATGTCCGCCGCGAATGCGGTTATATTGACCGAACATAAAGCCGATTTCCCGCGCGCCAACGCCGATATCTCCGGCAGGCACATCGGTGTCAGGCCCGATATGACGATACAGTTCTGTCATAAAGCTTTGCGTAAAACGCATCACTTCTTGTTCGGATTTGCCTTTGGGATCGAAATCAGAACCGCCTTTTCCGCCTCCAATCGGCAGTCCGGTCAGCGAGTTTTTGAAGATCTGTTCAAAGCCTAGAAACTTAATGATACCGGCATAGACCGAAGGATGGAAACGAATGCCGCCTTTATACGGCCCGAGGGTGCTGTTGAATTGAACGCGGAAACCGCGGTTCACTTGAACCCGGCCTTGATCGTCTGTCCACGGCACACGGAAGGTAATCATGCGCTCCGGTTCTACAAGGCGCTCCAGGATTCCGTATTCCCGAAATTTCGGCTGTTCGGCCAGGACCGGGACAATCGAGTCGAGAAATTCACGGACAGCCTGATGGAATTCAGCTTCATGCGGATCGCGGGACACGACCTGGGCATAGATAGACTCAACATAATCTTTCGCGGCAGCAAGCGGCGAAGAAACAGAAACATGGGTAGTCACTTTTACGATGCACTCCTTCAAATGGTTAAAGTAGTAAGGCGTGGAACGCCCTGTCAACATCATGGCTAAGGACGTCAGGACAATCTCACCATGGAAGCATTTTCAGCTGTTTGTATAAATGCAATAAATTTTTGCACAAATTCAAGTGAGGTTGAAGAGGATTTTATAGAATATCCACATCGTTTTCCAATAAAATCATTTTTTTGACCTCATTAATAATTTCTATGCACCTATCGTTTTATGTAAGTTTTTTGTGTTGAAAAAACAAGGTTTCTTGTTATGGGGATGGAGGGAGTTTACTTGTTATGGCAGGTTTTTCGAGGGATTTTCGTGCCAGAACCATCGTGAGGATGATCGGGATGATGGATTCGAAAAGTGCAAATGAATGAGGGATGATTATTTTTGATTTTGAAAATAATTGTGGATTAATTTCGGATATGGTTGTATAATTATACGTTTTATCATGAGGATGGGTTATGTGAGTCCATATGTTAGCCGAGCAGCTGTCAACGAAAGCAGTAACAGCCGATATATGACAAACAGCCCGCGTCGATGACGCGGGCTGCTTCCGGGTTGTCCGGATACGAGATCCAATCGCTCCAGCTTCTTATCCCCCTACGAACCCCATGTTCAGATAGTTCTGAAACAAAAAAATAGGGGTACCGATCAGCGCGGCGGGAATGCATCGGAAGATATGCCAACGTCCATGTGCAACGATCCCCCTTGGCTACGCTTGGGAGGACTTGTGGAGCAAGAAGCCCGTGGAGGACGGGGCTGTTTGCAAGTTGTTGAATGGTTGTTGGCAATGGTAAATCTCGTTTGACCTTGTTTGACTTTTAGGTAATTTTATTGTATAATACTGGTATATTGTTGGTTTTGGGAGGTAGCGCCTCGGCGAGATACACCATCGAACTTAGCGAAAATCAAAACTGCGGGAGGGATGCTTATGAAAACGCTGTGGAATATGTTTGAGGGCATCAATGTCGGAATTCCTCCTTTCGTAGTACGCCTCAAAAAGCCAGACTTTTCTACCTTCGCTAAGGTATCTCCCAAAACTAATAATGATGTTATTAAATGAGGTGATAGCTATGGATTGGCTCTGGACATGGGGCGGTCGTTGTTTCGGGTATAGAGATGGCGATGATCTTTGGACTTATAATGGCAAACATGTAGGCAAGTTCTATAATGATGAAGTCTATGATCGTAACGGGCAATACCTTGGGGAAATAATAAATGGTAATAGGTTAATTAGAAATAAAAGCAAAAAGAGTTGGAGAAAATCCCCCTTTGCCCCTTACGGTAAGCGTGGGAGATATGCTAAGTATGCGAACTATGCTGGTTATGCAATGTATGCTGGTTATGAAGATTTCCCCAAATTTGAGGATGAATAATAGTCTTTTTTAGACCAATTGCCATATATCTTGATCGCTTGGATTCTCCAATTTTATGATTTTTATAGAATACTAATCACCGCCGCCATAGCTTTGGCGGCTTTTTTGCATCTATTTTGAGAGGAGCGATTCATATGCCCACGGCAACAGCAACACGCGAACGGCTGACTTCCGCTGCGATCACCTTGCACCATCCGCTCGATTATTACTTCGGTATCTTCCTGCGAGCCAAGGAAGCCGAAGGCTTGAAGCCCCGGACGCTGAACGACCACAAGAGCCACTACCGCTACTTGCAACGTTGGTTGGTCGATCAGTATCCAACGCTCAAGCTGGAAGAACTGACTGCTGACCACGTTCGCCAGTACGTCGGGCACATGCTGACCGAACACTGGACACCCAACGTTGCAAAGCCACAAAAGCGCCAAAGGCTGGGCACCCGCAACCGTGAACATACGCATCCGGACGCTCAAGTGCTTACTTCGGTTCCTCCATGACGAAGGATACTTGAAAGCCGACCTTGCTTCCCGCGTAAAGCTCCAGAAAGTCAAAGAGGACACCATCGGAGCTTTCGAGAAGGAGCAAGTGCTTCAACTACTTGCTGCACCGAATCAACGGACGTACCTTGGTTTCCGTGACTATGCACTACTCACCTTGCTTTTCGACACCGGACTGCGAATCAACGAAGCATTGAATATGACCGTGGGCGACCTGAACGGTGCAAACAGAACGATTACTGTCCGTGCCGACATTGCCAAGAACGGTATGTCGCGCTCTGTACCTATAGGCAATCGTACTGCCGAGATTCTCACCGCACTCGCCCAAGAGAACCAAAAGGAGTTCACCAGACGAAGCCCTTCCAACCTGTTTCTCTCGAACAGCGCCAATCCTTTGACGTACAACCAGGCCTATGAGCGAATCCGTCTGCACGGTGCAAGAGCAGGCATCACTGGCGTTCGCGTCTCTCCGCACACGTTCCGGCACACGTTCGCCAAGCTGTACCTCATGAATGGCGGCGACCTTTTTTCACTGCAAAAGATACCGGCCACCACGACATCAGTATGGTTCGGAAGTACGTCCAGTTGAACAACCGCGATCTGCAAGAACAACACTCACAAAACAGCCCACTCGTCGGCATGTAACCGGTTCAAGTGCAGAGGTGTTGAAACACGCCAAACCGAACCCACTCAAAACCTATATGCATCAAAGGCTCCGAAGGTAGCTAAAGAAACGTATCACCTGCTTAACAACGCTGAGGACAAGCGCTTTTGGACAGGCTATCTGCTTTGGTGCGCGAGACAGGATAAGGCCGATGTTCTAGCGGCGTACGAGAAAAGCAAACAAATAATCGCAGTGAAATACCCGCAATTAAAGGAACGTGAGAGTGGTAACTACGCTGTTGTATCGCTTGGTTTGTACTACTTCAAGAAGCTGGCTGATGAGTATGGATTGAACTGCCACTATTCCGATGAAGAGATATATGATGTCGTTGATACGATCACCGAGCATGCAGAGGCAACTCTCGGCAACAAAGTCGATGAGCTTTGGCAGTTCCTCGGCGATCTTTCATATTTTGGGAACACCCATGGCAATAACAAGGGCAACGTATTCGGAATCGGAAAGACCGTTATGGTATACCAGCCAACCGCTGATAAGAAAGACGTATATGGCAAAGATGGCGGACGGAAAGCGGAAGTCCGTGCGGAAAGTATTGCTCATTAAAATTGCAGATGCTATTCAAACGCTCCATAATGTGGGGATTAAAAATAAGTACGATGAGAAGATGCTGATGCCGATTATCATGAGCTACTTTCAGAACGCTCAAGTAAATGGCGGTGACGGATTAGTAGTAGCTCCACAATGTTACCGCGTTGCTGGTGGGCGCTATACTGCGTTCAATTGGGAAGAGGTTAGGGAGATGTTCGACTTCGTTGAAGAACTACAGTCGGATGCCAATATCAAGCAAGAGGTAGAGAAACTGGCCAGAGGGCTGCATGGGAAAAGTGATTCTAATGATGATGACAAAGATACTCTGATATATTAATACACACTTTCCGTCAAGTTGAAGTATGGA
The DNA here is from genome assembly GCF_002272015.1 of Paenibacillus campinasensis. Lineage (GTDB taxonomy): Bacteria > Bacillota > Bacilli > Paenibacillales > Paenibacillaceae > Paenibacillus_AQ > Paenibacillus_AQ campinasensis. The sequence continues at coordinate 13,098 of NZ_NPBY01000067.1, forward strand.
GACTTGGCGGCATTTTTGTGGTAAATTTATACTATGAATTAAGCCCTATAAGAAAACCTACTTCAATTCAGAAAAAGGTTAGCTGAGCCCAAGGAGGGATATATGCGATTGAATCTAACTAATAATGTTTGGTGGTTCTTCTTTCCATTAAAGGGTTTGCTTTTGAAAGATACGATTAACAGTATCTCGAATCCTATATTCCATGATGCCACGATAATTTCAAGAGAGCAAATCGAAGGGATACTACCTATTTTGGATTCTAGTAACAGCACAAAGAATGATTCAAACAATATAATATACCTATTTGAAGATGATTTTTATGATGATTTTGATGTATATCTTGCAATAAAAAGAACCGGTATTATTCCTATTCCTGATGGAAGCAAGCCAGAGTTACTAAAGAAAGCTACAGCAAGAGCATATGAAATTGCAGCACTTTTAACCATTGTATATTTCGAGTGGAACGGGCACAAGGGAACTTGTGGGTTGTTAGAGCAGATGCATAGATATAATAAGACAATTATGGCATATAACTTCGAGAGTAAAGGATTTAATATTCATTTATCTGACCCTATTACTAATATAATAGAAACTCCTGAAGACTATTTAGAATTCACCCATAGTGAGATCACTGATTTACTAAATAGTGAACGATATGTTGAACTTTCTACCATAATCATTAACTATAGATATATTTCGTCGCAATTACGTAGTACAGTCATTCTGTCGGTATTGCGACTTTCTAGTGCAATTCATTCTTTAGATTATTCATCTCAAATACTTGGTTGTGTGACTGCTATTGAAATTCTTTTCTCAGAGCAGGGCGATGGTTTTGGTCTGATTAAAAAAAGAGTACGTGCTCTGGTTGGACAAATGTACGATAGCCTTTCTGTTGAAGAAGTATTTAATGCACGCCATTTATTTGTGCATAAAGGTACTAGCATTGATGATCAAAGTATAGCATTAAAGGCTATTAAATTAGCTATAGAAGTGCTAATTTACTACTCAAAATCTACACAAAAAGGAATTACATCAAAAAAGCAGATGTCTGAATATTTAGATGTTATCTATACTGCAAATAAATACGCTCTTAACTGGAATCATAATCTCCTAGAAAATTGAAATTATCACAGACATTCTATGAACTTAAAACATGGAGGGAAGCCATGCAAAACTATACGCAGTATATAGCAGATGTTAGCGATGATATTAACGCTTGCTTGGAAAATATGGGATGCCAGCCAATCCTGTTTATCGGATCTGGATTATCGAAGCGTTATTTTGATGGACCTAATTGGGAACAACTACTTATGAAAATGGCTGAATTGTGTCCCCTTATTGACAAGGAGTATGCTTATTATAAGCAAAGTAACGGATCAAATATTAAAATAGGCGAAGTCTTTTCTCAACTTTATAAGGAGTGGGCTTGGAGTACTGGTAAAGAAAATTTCCCAAGGGAACTATTTGATGCATCCAAATCATCTGATATTTACTTTAAACATAAAGTTAGAGAATTTATAGAATCTATTACTCCGCCTACCTTGCAGCATATAACAGAAAGTAAGTTAATCAATGAAATTGAATTGTTGCAACGCATACGTCCCCATACTGTTATTACAACAAACTACGATCAATTCTTGGAGAAAGTCTTTCCTGACTATGAACCTATTATTGGTCAAAAAATCCTTAAAACCAATCCTATGAGTATTGGTGAGGTATTTAAGATTCATGGTTGTATTACAGAACCTGAGAGCATGGTTTTGACACAAAATGATTATAATGAATTTATGAATAAAAAGAAATATTTAAGCGCCAAGCTGCTAACATATTTCGCAGAACACCCTTTATTATTTATTGGTTATAGCGCAGAAGACCCTAACATAAAGACCATTTTATCTGATATCGATGAAATTATTTCAAGCAACAACGAGCTAATACCAAATATATACATTCTCGAATGGTCACCTTCGGTATCCGATTCCCAATACCCGCAACGTGAAAAAATTATTTCTATTGATTCATATAGGAGTGTGCGTATTAAATCAATAACAAGTAATTCATTTAATTGGGTATTTGAGGCATTCGGGGCAAATGACTCTATTGAAAAAATAAATCCAAAAATCTTGCGTTCGTTACTTGCAAGAACGTATGAACTTGTGAGATATGATATTCCTAAAAGGACAATAGAGGTAGACTTTGAGTTTTTAGAAAAAGCTGTAGGGGAAGAAGGAGAGCTCGCAAAAATTTATGGAATTACTACTCTTACAAATCCAACTGCTTTAAATGCATCATTTCCCTACACTTTATCACAAGTTTCAAAACAACTGGGTTTTGAAGGATGGCACAGCGCTCACTCGCTATTAGAGAAAGTTAAGAGAGAGACGGGGCATAGCATTAAGACCAGCGATAATAGATATCATATAACTGTTAAAGTTGGTGATAGAATGACCACTCATAAATATTCAGAAGAAATGGTTGCTTTGTTGCGAAAAGTTATAAATAATGAAGAATATGTTGTGAACTTATAGCGCAGCGGCAACCGTCCGTTCCTGACCGTTGTCACCATAAGCAGCGCAGCACCAAAACTCGTGGTAGTCACTTGGGTATACCTTTGCCCCGGTTGACTGCCACTTGCTGTCACAGCGGTGGCAGTGGACGGGAGTCGTAAAGAAGGTGCAGCGGAGCAATTTCTGTCACAGTGTCACCCGAAAGAGCCAATAGGAACCGAAAGAACAAGGCAATACAACAACAAGTAGCCCGGAACAGGGGTAAGATGGTGACAGAGTGACAAAAGTGAAGCTCGGAGCCGCAGAGAAGGTACGAGCGGAACTGCCACCACAGTGACAGAAGGTGACAGAAGGTGGCAGCGAAGTGACAACAAGAGAAACAAAATAATAAATAATCAATCCTCTTAAAAGCTAAGCGCTCGCTTTTGACCTTACAGGAGTCGTGGCTGAACAATGCCTTTGATCTTTCACTCATTCAACAACAACCTGACACGACCGCCTTACTTCTGCTGGCTCCGGGCCGCTTGCAACTGCTTTCCTCGGGGCCTTGTTGCTGTTGACAGAAAAGTCCAAAGAGGGTCACAACAGGTCACATGCTCATAACCTGCTACAGCCCCCAAACACGCGTCCGACACGGACTTCTCGTCTCTCTACTCTTCCCCAGTTGCTACCGGATTCCTCTCATACGAGATCCAGTCACTCCAGCTTCCTGCATACAGCTTGACGTTCCGGTATCCGGCTTCGTGCAATGCCAGCACATTCGGGCATGCGGTTACGCCAGAGCCGCAATAGACGATAATGTCTGAAGTTTCAGGGATATCTGCGAATCGCCGCTGAATGGCCGCTGCATCAAGCCATCGTCCTTGTTCATCCAGCAGCTCCTTCCAGAAATAATTGACCGCGCCGGGAATATGTCCGGCCTTGGTATCGATCGGCTCCTCAATACCGGCATAGCGGCGAGGTTCGCGAGCGTCGATCAGCATGCTGCTTCCTTCGCGGGAAGCTGTCCGCACCTCCTCGACATCAGCCAGCATTCCCGGTTGAAGCTTCGGCTCATATGTAACAGGAATAACAACCGGCTGCTCCTTCGTTACCGGGTAGGCAGCTGCTTTCCAATGCGTAAAGCTTCCGTCCATCACATAAGCCTGGTCGTGGCCGGTGTATTTCAGCAGCCACCACAAGCGGCTGGCCATGGCACCGCCTTGGTCGTCATATGCAATGACCCGCATACCATGATGGATGCCGGCCTTACCCAGCGAAGCTGCAAGCTGGTCCATATCAGGCAGCGGATGGCGCCCACCGTGAGCGGCAACCGGTGCGGAGAGGTCCCGCTCCAAATCCAGATACACCGCGCGCGGAATATGTTCCTCATCATATGCGGTCCGGCCTGCATCCGGCTGTCCCAGAATAAAGCGGCAGTCTACAATGACAATGTCAGGTTCGTACAGGCGGGCCAGCAGCCATTTCATCGATACGATATGTTTCATCGGAGATCACGATCCTTATGGAAATTTAGATGTAATGATAGTATTCGAATTATATCATACTCGGTTATGCCTCAGTGCCCTCGCATCACAAATCCGGTCTGCATCCGTGCAGACCGCCAAGCCGACTACCGATTATGGCTGAAACGGGGGACGCGGTAACGGGACCGGAGGCTTGGCGCGATCATCACGTTGAATCAGGGAACTTCCTGATAGTCCCCTGAACCAAAGGGATAATGAGGCTAAGGGGTTAGGAAAAGCCAATAAACATGCATCAAGCACGGGAATTGCTGCTGTGCCTCATTATGGCTTGATCGTTTGGATTAGCAGAGCTGTATAGGCTTTCGCGCCTTCAGGCCGAAGGTGAACACCGTCCTCATAAAAATATTCCGGATGCCCCTTGCTGGCAGAGTGCCAATCGGCGAGAGACACGTTAGGGTAATCCGCAGCGGCTTGGGCCAGCATGCGGTTCACCTGCTGTTCCCAGTCGCGCGGAACACGAATGTTCACCAGGACAACCTGCTTCGCAGAAGACAGGGAGGTGAGCAAGGAATCCAGCTCCTGGGGTGAAAAGGCTCCATTCGTCCCAAGGGCGATAATCACGACACCACCGTCGATGCGCCCCCATTGTGCGAGCTGGGGAAGCAGGCTCTCTGCCTGCCGAAGCTGACGGCCGATTTCGGCATCGATGTTGATGCCGGGGAGCGATTGCTCGAGATAAGGCGTGACGCCAAGCATGACAGAGTCGCCAATAGCCGAGATGGCTGCAGCGGGACTGCCGGTTTCATGGCCCGCTCGGGGCGGCTCTCCTTGCTGCGGTCTGGATTTACCTTCGCCGGAAGGGCTGTCGCCTGCGTCGCCGCTGCCGGAGGGATCCGAAGATGGTGCATCACTCGGCTGGGTAGACGAGGGGGATTTCTCTCCGCCAGACGGAGGCAGATCCTGCGAGCTGGTGTCGCCTGGTGAGCCAGGCTCGCTTTGCTGCCCGGTCTCATCGGAGTCAGTTGGGCGAGCCTTTCCTGGCGCAGGATCCCCGCTGCCCGCACCCTCCTCAGAGTCCTTATCGGGATTGCCGGTTGCTGACGTCTCGTCGCTTCTTTCATCGATAGACGAAGGAGGAGACTCAGGCTTCTCGCCGCTGATATCAGGCTTACCGTCAGCGTTTCGATCATCAGATTCGCCCTGCGCTTGCTGCGGATGGGTGTTATTGATATGGCCCTTCGTGGTGTCGCTTCCATTCACGGCACCCGCCGGCTGGCTTCCTTCCGGATTCGTCATTTCAAGCCAAGCGGCCATATCGCCGCCCGTTTTTACAGTGTGGGCGCTGGTCATAATGCCGAAGCAAAAAATAGCGAGCAGTCCTATCAAACCTAATGAAGCCATCGATCCTCGCAATGTCAGAAAGATCGAGCGCGGCTTACGCTGCCGGACGTTGTTCCACAGCGACTGCAGACGGCCTCTACGAATCGGCTCCTCTACATAGGTATAAGTTAAGGCTGCTAGCACGATGCTGGCGATAATCTGCAGGCTGATCTCCGCGGCGGACAGCTGCCCAGGCCCCGCTGGAGGCGAAGTCAGAATCATGACCGGATAATGCCACAGATAAATGCCGTAGGAACGAACGCCGATCCATCGCAGCGGCTTCCAGCTTAGCAGCCTGCTCCACATCGATGCAGGATGTGCGAGCGCGGCTACCAGCACCGCAGCGGCGACAGAGAAGCCGAGCATGCCGCCTTGATAGACGAGCGGATCATAGCGATCCGTCTTCCACAGCATGAACAGGACGATGAACAGCGCAAGCCCGCCCACGAGGTTGAGGCTGTGTCTGGTCCTTCTGGTCGATGAGACGGATGAGAGCTTTGAACTTGGCCAGACCAAGGCAAGTGCTGCGCCGATCAGCAGGCCGAATGCACGGGTATCCGTTCCGAAGTAGACCCGGCTTGGATCCGTTCCGGGTACGTATAATGCAGCCATGGCAAATGCCGACAGCGCCGCCCCTGTCATAATGAAGGTGAACAGCTGCCCCCTTCGGGGAAAGAATCGCAGACCGATGACCATCAGAATCGGCCATAGCAGATAGAATTGCTCCTCCACCGCCAGTGACCAGAAGTGACCGAGCGGGGATGGAGGCCCGAATGATTCGAAATAGGATTTTTGTTCCCAAATGAATTGCCAATTGCTTATGTATGTCACAGCTCCGAGCACATCGTTTCGAAGCTCCGGTAATCTGGCGGGATCGAACAGCGTCACCCATACCACAGTCATGAACAACGTGAACAGCATGGCAGGCATCAGCCTTCTTATTCTGCGCATCCAGAAATCTTTAAGATTCAATGTACGGCTGTGATGCCACTGGGCAGCCAGTATATCGGTAATCAAATAGCCGGAGAGTACAAAGAAGAGGCTGACTCCGAGGAAGCCGCCGGAGGCGAAGCCAAACTGCCAGTGATAGGCCATCACTGCGAGCAGGGCAAGCGCACGAAGACCGTCGAGTCCGGGCATGTATCGGGTCAAGGGACGGTCTGGCGGATGTATGTTTTCTTTGACGGGTGACTTGTTCTTGTGCTGGTCGTATGTAGGTGCCCTATGAAGCATGTTAACCTTCCCTTTCTAAGCTGGGGATATCACATTCTTCCGATGTGTTGTCAAGCAAGAGCCATATCCCTGAGAATCGATATCACTTCATCATCTTATCATGGCTGAAATGCCAGAAGGTGACAAAAACATGAATTCGTGGATACATTATGATGTCAATAAAAAGACAGAAATTTCACTGGACAATGACAAGGAAAAAGGAGGCGAACCTTTCGGGTTCCCTCCTTTAGGGGATGAGCTTATAGAGGCAAACTTCGCAGTCACGGATGTAGTCCGGATTATCGGTAGCAGGAGTTATTTAACAAGAACGCAGGTTACAGGGCAGCCCCTTCGCGTTTGCGGAAGAAGGCCTTCAGCGCCTCGTACACCTCGGATTTATCTTTGATGACGTAATGCATGAATTGGTCCAGCTTTATATTTTTGTAGGCGGACATCAGCGTGCTGTTGCGGTTGTACTGATTAACTTCTCCGTATCCGAACATGTTGCTCACTTTAAGCAGCTCGCCGATCAGCTTGACGCAGCGCTCATTATCCGAAGTCAGGTTGTCGCCGTCGGAGAAATGAAACGGATAGATGTTGTATTTGGCCGGAGGATACCTGCGGTTAATGATGTCCAGCGCTTTCTGGTAGGCAGAAGAGCATATCGTTCCACCGCTTTCGCCCCGGGTGAAGAACTCCTCCTCGGTCACTTCTTTGGCTTCCGTATGGTGCGCGATGAAAACGATGTCGACTTTTTCATATTGTTTGCGGAGGAAGCGGGTCATCCAGAAGAAGAAGCTGCGCGCGCAGTATTTCTCAAAAGATCCCATAGACCCCGAAGTGTCCATCATCGCGATAATGACGGCATTCGACTCGGGAATGACGGTATCATCCCATGTCTTATACCGGAGATCGTCCGGGCTGATTCCGTGGATGCCGGGATTGCCGTCTCGCGCATTGCGCCGCAAATTTTCGAGAATGGTCCGCTTTTTGTCGATGTTGGACATAATGCCTTTTTTGCGAATGTCGTTGAAGACGATGGACTCGGTTTCAATCTGCTCCTTATCCTTGGGCTGCAGCAGCGGAAGCTCGAGCTCTTCAAACAGCATGTTCTCCAGCTCATCAATGCTGACTTCGGTTTCCACGATGTCGTATCCGGCCTGGTCCCCGGCAGATTCTCCCTTTCCGGGCTGGGCCGAGGCAGGGTCGCGGCCAAGCACATCGCCGACCTGGCTGTCACCGTCACCTTGACCGACATGCTTTTGCTTTTGATAATTATAGATGAAGCGATACTCGTCAAGACTGCGGATCGGCACTTTGATGATCTGTTTGCCATCGGACAGAATAATATTCTCTTCCGTAATAAGATCGGGCAGGTTGCTTTTGATGACCTCACGGATTTTATGCTGATGACGGACCTGATCCTGGTACCCTTTGCGATGGAGAGACCAGTCTTCCCGGGATACGATAAACGAAAAGTCGTCCTTGTTCTGCAAGCGGCAGTCACCTCCCAAGTGTAGTCTTGACCTTGTGCAGGATTCATCTGAGTTAATGCGCTGTAGTATCTCATTATATTCGGGAGAAAGAGCGATATGTGAGTGTGAAATGGCGAAAAAAAAGACTCTCTTCCGAATAAAGCGCAGGAAAGAGAGCCGATCGATAGGAGCAATAAGGGGCTTAACCGGTTAAAACCATAAAAAACAGAGAGCCGATCGTAAGCATAATGACACCGTTGATGATGGAGCCGACAACACCGAACACGCGCTTGCGCTGCTTGGTGAAGGCACCGGCCAGACCGAGAATCAACCCGACCAGATTGATGAAGATAATGATCATGAAGATGGCGGCAAGGGTTGTCATGGCTTCGAGTGTTTCCTGGGTAGGTTCGAGTACGGTGCCGTCTGGCGTTATGAACGGTTCGATCATGGTGTTGCCCATCGCGCCGAGAAGTATGTATCCGACCAACGTGATCACAGACAGAATGAAGGAAGCAATGCCAAGTCTTGAATGCTTCCGGTCTTCAGGCGGGGCAAAGGAATGGTTGTCGTTGCCCGGGACATCGTGCTGCTCGGGCGAGGAAGATGTTGGTTCCATAATATATTCGCTCCTTCTAATGTAGTAGCTCCCTAATAATGTTTCACAAAATGGCCTTGAAATCAAGTCTGGGCGGTATTCAGAAAGGTAGCAAAGAAAGGGGCAATCCGTTAAACTAAAGGCTGTACATATGAGGATGGCTAAGGATGCTGTGATATGTTGTAAAGGAGTTGAATGAAATGCAGCGTATGTTTATTGCCTGGGGCGCGGTGCTGATGGCGCTATCGGTAGCGATTGGGGCGTTCGGTGCGCATATGCTTGAGGATCGCATTGGTGCGGATGCGCTGGCCGTTTATGAAACGGGCGTTCATTATCATATGGTTCATGGAATTGCCATTTTGATTACAGGACTGTTGGCCGGAGTTTCCGGGAATTCAAGAGGATTGTTCTGGGCCGGCACGCTGTTTATTGTCGGGACGATTATTTTTTCCGGCAGTTTGTATGTGCTCAGCATAAGCGGCATCAAGTGGCTGGGGGCGATTACGCCAATCGGTGGCACCGCTTTTATTGCGGGGTGGATTGCGCTAATGGTCTCGGCCCTGTCAGGTCGGCGACAATCGCGATGAACATTAAAAATGGCTTCTCCCAGCAGCTGGGAGAAGCCATTTTTAAGTTGCGGACCTATGAGCTCACACTAAATTCGTCTATCTCATTGACTTTGAACGTGTATACTTGCTTTTCATCAACATGATACACATTCACCAAAGCGTTGACCTCGTCAAAATTAAGAATGCGGCAGGGCAAGCTGATTTGCTTCCCTCTTTGATTAGTGGTCAAGCGAACGAGCCGATTATCTCTGCTGTACTGTTTGATCCATTCAAACGGATCGTTGCCAGCGGTGATGTTCTCTACGTTCTTACTGGTGGTGTCTGTGATCTCAGCTGACTCCGTTGTCTCTGATTTCTCTGATAATGCCGTGGTCACCGCAACCTCCTGGGAGTCTACATCACCAGATTCGAGGTCTAGAGGGAGTGGTTCTGGGGATTCTTTATTCGTTTGAACCATCACGTCGATCAATTTTCCAAGCTTTATGCCGGATTTGATTTGAAAATCGACGACCTCTTTCTTGCTGTTAAGCAGTTCCAGCAAATATTGCAAAGCCAGTGCGTTGGAGGGACTTTTGACCAATATATCAACGTTAAATAAATGGCCCCTGTCGTCGGTGTCTGTGTTCTTTCTCATAGCTTTTAACCTTCACCAGCTTTCACATTATTCCTAGTGTCTACAATATACCATATTTCAAAAATTTTCATAGTCCTAATGTCTCTGTGACAGAGACTATTATACTGGTACCTAATTTCGGACTTCGGAACCAAACGAATAATCTAGGAATACATATATCTAAAGGCGTATGAGGGGAGGTACAAGGACATGGTTACTCTGCTGCCAATGGAGGTGGAAGGGCATACGGTGATGGGTGTGGAGGTGAAGCTGCCCAAAACGACCTTGCTGGCCGTCTACACATCCCGTGGATATATCATGTGCGGAGCCCTTGATGTTGGTCTTCTTAATGAAAAGCTTGCCGACAGGCATATTATAGCAGGGAGAGCCGTTGGTGTAAGGACATTGGAACAGCTGATGGAAGCCCCATTGGAATCGGTAACGCTAGAGGCCGAGAAGATGGGGATTCATCCCGGAATTACCGGAAAAGAAGCGCTGCTTCGTATGCTGTGAGATGGCCGACATACAGGTTGATTGGTTGCAGGTTTCGGGCTGCCCTTACGGGCGGCTTTTTTGTGTTTCGCATTTACGTAAACTCCTGCTTTATCATCCGAACACAAGAGGCTCCGGCTTTTTTTGTAGGCAGTCTACAATGACTCGTTATCCTTGATGTTATATAATGTTACAAACAATGAGTTGGATATAACGCGAATATAACATGAAAAGTGAGGGGTAACTGATGATTGAAGCAAACCCATATTCCTTCCCCTACGACGGGGATTTACGTTGTGACAACACGGCATTGATTATTATCGATATGCAGACCGATTTCTGCGGGCCGGGCGGTTATGTGGACCGAATGGGGTATGATCTTTCACTTACCCGGCGAGCTATTGAGCCTATCCAGCGCATTCTGGAAACGGCTCGGGCATTGGAAGGCTTCACGATTATTCATACGCGTGAAGGGCATAAGCCGGATCTGTCGGATTTGCCGGACAACAAGCGGTGGCGCAGCCGGCAGATCGGAGCCGAGATCGGGTCTGAGGGGCCTGCTGGCAAAATCCTTGTGCGCGGCGAGGCCGGCTGGAACATCATTGACGAACTGGCTCCGCTTCCTGGAGAAATCATCATTGATAAACCGGGAAAGGGAAGCTTCTACGCAACCGATCTGGATCTGATTTTGCGCAATCGCGGAATCCGGAACCTCATTCTCACGGGCATCACGACCGATGTCTGTGTTCACACGACGATGCGGGAGGCTAACGACCGCGGCTATGAATGCCTGATCCTGGAGGACTGCACCGGGGCGACCGATTATGACAATCATCTGGCTGCACTCAAGATGGTGACGATGCAGGGCGGCGTTTTTGGCAGTGTCTCGGATTCTAGCCGCGTGATCGCTGCGCTCAAGGCATTGGCGGCTGCCCATGCATAGATACCGGTATATATATTTGCTTCAGCTGTTAGCGAAAGGAGGGGCAAGATGAGCTGTGTAGTACCTGAAATGATGACGATTGAGTGGCTCAGAGAAGCCTATAGTCGCCAGCTTGTAACGCCGGAGGAGGTGATTCGGGTCATGATCGAACGGGCGGAAGCCGATCGGGAGATGAACATATGGATCACGCCACCCCGGATGGAGCGGATACGGCCTTATCTGGAACGCCTGGATACGTTAGATCCGAGAACATCGCCGCTATGGGGCGTGCCGTTTGCCGTGAAGGATAATATTGATGTCGCCGGCATTCCGACTACGGCGGGATGTCCGGATTATCAGTTTATCCCTCAGCAGCATGCCGCCGTTGTCGCCAAATTGATCGAAGCCGGAGCGATTCCTGTTGGCAAGACGAATCTGGATCAATTTGCGACAGGATTGGTCGGGACGCGAAGCCCATATGGGGAGACGCATAATGCGCTGCGCCCCGAGCTGATCAGCGGAGGCTCAAGCTCAGGCTCGTCGGTTGCCGTTGCGAGGGGACAGGCTGCCTTCGCCCTAGGCACAGATACGGCAGGGTCAGGCCGGGTTCCTGCTGCGCTCAACAGGCTGGTCGGATATAAGCCGCCGCTTGGAGCCTGGTCAACCTCTGGGGTCGTACCGGCATGTGCAAGCCTGGACTGTGTCAGTGTGTTTACGTGGCAGCTGGCGGATGCACGGGTTGTGGACGGCGTTGTCCGAGGATACGACGCAGACGATCCGTGGTCAAGAGAGATTGGGCCGGCAGTTGCCCGGATGCCGAAACAGGTATGTTTGCCGAAGGGAGAGCTGTCCTTCTTCGGTCCGTATGCGGAAGCTTACCGATCCGCCTGGGAGAAGACGGTTCGCCGGTTGCAGAACATATATGTAAACATCCGTTATGTGGATACAGACGTGTTCGAGCAAGCCGCTGCCCTGCTCTATGGCGGACCGTTCGTGGAAGAACGTCGGGCAGGACTCGGGGGATTCGTCGAGGCTAATCCAGGCAGTCTGATGCCGGAAACGGAAACAGTGCTTCGTTCAGGGGCGGACGCCGGATATGATGGCGCATCGGTGTTCCGGGCAATGCATCGGCTGCAGTCGCTGAAGCTGGCGGCCCGCCGACTGCTTGGCGATGGTGTTCTGGTGCTGCCGACGACTGGAGGAACCTGGAGCAGGGCTGATATTCACGAGCAGCCGATCAGGCGCAATCAGGATCTCGGACAATACACGAACCACTGCAACTTGCTGGATATGAGTGCGGTCGCAGTGCCGGGAGAAGATGCGGAGCAAGGGCTGCCGTTTGGGATTACGTTCTTTGCGATGGCGGAGCACGATGGCGCGGAAGTGGCAGCGGCGGAAGCGTTCCTGGAAGCGATGAATCGTTCCCGCCCTGCTGCGGGAGAAGACGCGGCCTCCGTCCAGGTGGCGGTCTGCGGACTTCATATGAGGGGATATCCGCTGGCGGCTCAGATGGAACGGCTGGGGGCATCCTTTCTGCGGGAAGCCAGAACATCGCCCGCATATCAGCTGGTGAAGCTGGCAATGGAACCGCCTCGTCCGGGGCTGATCAGGAAGGAGGCTGGAGGGGCGTGCATCGACCTGGAAATTTGGGAGATGCCCGTTAAATCCCTTGGCGAGCTGGTAGCCACCGTCCCTTCACCACTCGGCATTGGCAGAGTCGAGCTTGAGGACGGAACGGAAGTGACCGGGTTTATTTGCGAAGCGTTTGCGGCTTCATCCGAGGGGGCGGAGGACATCACGTCTTTAGGGGGATGGCGTGCGGCGGTACGGCCTGAAGCGGGAAGCGCCGTCTGACGGAGGTGGGCGAAAACTGGCCGGTAGCTGGCTGTAAGTCCTTTAAGCTGTGGATTATTTATAAGGGCTGTGTTGGACCTCCGGAGACAGAGGGATCGAGTTGAACGACTGAATAGGCTCTTCTCATGCTCAAGTGAGAGGAGCCTTTTTATTCGTAATATATAACATAATATGTAACATACGAGGTACTTATGTGTACAAAAAACAAAATAGTAGTCGGATTTATATAAATATTTGCTAAAGAAATTGATAGAAAGCTGTATTATACTTGAGGAAGTGAAGATAAGTGATTATAAGTGTTAGTTAATATGACATATAAAAGGAGGCGGTTCGAATGAAAACTGATCATCCCGTGAAACCTGCCTATTTGCTCCGAGCCGCCGGTCTTACGAAACGTTTCGGTTCTCTGACAGCCAACGAGGGAATTGATCTGGAAGTCCGGCCTGGTCAAATTCATGCCATCCTTGGTGAGAACGGCGCGGGCAAGAGCACGCTCATGAAAATGTTGTATGGCGTATACGAACCGGACGAAGGAACCGTTCTGATGGATGGGGAGCCGGCCGTACTATATCCGCCAAGCCGGGCGAGAGCGAAAGGGATCGGTATGGTGTTTCAGGATTTTCGCCTGATTCCGGCTATGACCGTACTGGAGTCGATTGCGCTCGCGGTAGAATCAGGTTTTGCATTGCGGCGAAAGCAGCTCCGGGCCCGGATTCTTGAAGTATCGCGCAAATACGGACTGGCGGTGGACCCTGACGCCTATGTCTGGCAGCTGGACCTCGGGCAGCGACAGCGTCTGGAAATTGTGAAAGTGCTGCTGGCGCCGGGAACGAGGGTCATCATTTTTGACGAACCGACCAGCGTGCTTGTGCCTCAGGAAGTGGAGAAGTTTCTGGATATGCTGGATAAACTCCGCAAGGACCGTTACGGCATCCTGCTCATCACCCACAAGATCAACGAGGTGCTGGCCTGCGCCGATCAGGTGTCTGTTCTGCGGGCCGGCCGGATGGTATACCAGTCTGATCAGGTGGACAGCGGGGACGGCGATAAACTGATCTCCGCCATGATGGGGGAGAAAACGTTAAACCCGGTGACGAAGCAAGGGATGCACGGGGAAGAACGCGAGCCTATATTACAGCTTAAGGACGGCACAATTCGAGGAGATCATGGGGAGCCGGTGCTGGAGGGCGTTCACCTGACGCTTCGGAAGAGCGAGATTACCGGTGTAGCAGGGATTTCAGGCAACGGCCAGCGGGAACTGGCAGAAGTGCTGTTTGGACTCAGGAAGCTGGGCACCGGTGAGCTGACCATCGCTTCGGCTGTGATGAACGATGCGTCAACGAAGGAATTCATGGAAGCCGGAGTGACCTTCGTATCCGAGGATCCTATCAAGGAATCCGTCATCCCTGGCTTCTCTATTCTGGAGCATATGATACTCGATGGCATTGAGGCGCCTGTCAAAGGGGCCAATATCGACTGGGCCCGCGCGCAAAAACTGCTGGAAGACAGCGAGGAAGCCAGGGCGCTTGCACTTGCCGACGGGAGCAGAAGGGCGGATCAGCTGTCTGGAGGCAATGTGCAGCGAATGGTGCTTTCCCGGGCGTTGATCCGCAAGCCGGACATTTTGATTATTAGCTACCCCAGCCGCGGGCTGGACATCGGTACAACTCGTACGATCCAGCAGCAGCTAATTGAGCTGGCTAAGCAGGGGACGGCGGTGCTGCTGTTCTCCGAAGATCTGGATGAGCTGTTCAAGCTGTCGGACCGCTTGGTGGTACTTAGCGGCAAGAAGCTGCTGGGCCCGTACGATACGCATGAGACCGACGTATCGAGGATCGGAGAACGCATGCTGAAAGGAGAATCCGCATGAAACAACAAGCTGGAGCCGCGGCTCTGTCCCCGGCGAATGGGATGACTCGCGGAAACCGTTGGAAGCCGGCCGCCCTGAAGACAGCGCTGATGCTGGCACCATTTGTTGTGTTCGGACTCTTCCTGTTATTTCACAACGTCAACCCTGTCACACTCTATATTTCGATGATTCAATCCACGTTCGGTGACCTGTATGGTTTTGGCGAGGTGCTGCTGAAGGCGACGCCATTTATTCTGACGGGCCTGGCGGCTGCGCTTCCGGCTAAGGCGGGATTGGTGAATGTGGGCGGTGAAGGTCAGCTGGCCATCGGCGCGCTGTTCTCAACCTGGTTTGCTGTATTCTACCTTGATGCGATGCCGGCCGCGCTCGGCATTCCGCTGATGCTGCTTGCAGGCGCGCTTGGCGGGGGCTTATGGGCCGCCGTTACGGCCCTGCTCAAAGTGAAGGGCGGGCTGAATGAGACGATTACGAGCCTGCTTCTCAATTATGTTGCGGCGTTTACCGTTGGCTTTTTCGTGCATGGGCTGCTCAAGGATCCGAACTCGTTCAACTGGCCCTTCTCGCCGGAGATCGCATCATCGCTGCGGCTGCCGGTCGTCAACGGCACGAGGCTCCATGTCGGCATCCTCCTTGCGCTGGTGCTAGCGGCGGTCACCTGGTATGTGCTTGCGCGAACAAGACTTGGATTTCGCATTCGCGTTATCGGCAGCAACCGGTTTGCAGCCGAACGAGCGGGCTTCCGCATTAACCGCACCTACTTCTGGGTGCTCGTCGCAGGCGGGATGCTTGCCGGCATTGCCGGGATGATCGAAATCGCCGGCATCGAAGGCCGGCTGCGGGCTTCCACCGGTGTCAACTACGGTTATCTTGGATTTTTGGCGGCGATGATGGCCTGGAACCATCCGCTTCGGATCGTTCTGACCGGATTTATTCTCGGGATGATCAGCGTGGCGGGCAACACACTGGAGATTGCTTCCGGCTTGCCCGCATCGTCTGTCCATATTTTGATGGGGCTCGTACTGTTCTTCATACTCGGCAGCGGAAGGAGGTCTTCATGATGATTGCAGATATTTTAACAGGGGCGATCCGTTCGGGAACGTCGGTTATGCTGGCCTCGCAGGGGGAGCTGATATCCGAGCGGGCGGGCGTGATCAACCTGGGGACCGAAGGCTCGATGCTGTGCGGCGCGCTCGGCGGATTCGCCGTCACGGTCTGGACCGGCAATCCTTGGCTTGGCGTGCTGGCGGGCGGCATTGCGGGCATGCTCATATCCGCGATTCATGCCTTCCTGGTTCTCGCTTGCGGAGCGAACCAGCTGGCAACAGGCTTGACGATTATGTTCTTCGGCATGGGGGTGACCTCGTTTCTGGGCCGGGGTTTCGTCAGCGAGCAGATCGTGGGCTTCAATCCCGTCCCCATTCCGTTTCTGTCGGACATTCCGTTCATCGGCGGCATATTGTTCAATCATGATCCGCTGACCTATCTGGCGATCCTGTTCGTCCCATGTCTGTGGTACGTGCTATTCCGGACGCGGCTTGGCATCGTGCTGAGAGCGACCGGAGAGCGTCAGGAGGTGTTGTTTGCCAGCGGGATTAATCCGAAGCTGGTTCGTTACCTGGCGGTGCTGGCCGGAGGTTTTCTGGCAGGCGTGGGAGGTGTCCAGCTGTCCGTCGCCTTTACCCATAGCTGGGTGGAGAATATGACACAGGGACGCGGCGTCGTAGCGGTGGCGCTGGTGATCTTCGCTTCATGGATGCCGGCCAGAGCGATGCTCGGCGCGTATTTGTTCGGGGCGGCCCAGGCGCTTCAGCTGACGGTGCAGCAGCAAGGCCTGCCGATCTCGCCGTTCTTCCTGTTCATGGTGCCTTACCTGCTCACATTGGCAGCACTGCTGATTGTGGAGCGCAAGCAGCGAAGCTTGATGCCGGAATCACTGGGTAAGGTTTTTGCCGGGGACGGCGCTCGCTAGCGCTATCCGCTAGTTATTGGCGCAGGAAGCTACTTAACCATTTCGATATTTTAAGGGGGAAACAGAACAATGAACCATACACGAAAAGCATTCCGTACAACCTTGATGTTAGGTGTCCTGGCCTTGTCCATGCTGGTGAGCGCATGCAGCCAGCCGGGAGCTGCGCCGAGCCCAAGCGGGGCTGCAGAGGGTGGCGAAGCGGCTGCTCCGGGAACCGGCGGTTCCGCGATCGGATTTATTTTCGTAGGAACGAAGGATGATCATGGCTACAATCAGGCGGCGTATATCGGCAGCGAAGCTGTGGAGCAGGCCTTCCCTGACATGAAGGTGCTCCGCTCGGAGAACGTGCCGGAAACGGCTGAAGCCGAGCGGGTGATGGAGCAGATGATCAAGAACGGGGCAAAGATCATTTTCCCGACCTCGTACGGTCATCTGGAGCCAAGTCTGAACGTGGCTAAGCGCCACCCGGACGTTGCGTTCTTTCACCAGGGCGGGCTGAAGACGGCTGATAATCTCGGCACTTACTTCGGCACGATATGGGAACCGAATTATTTGGCAGGTGTAACGGCAGCGCAAATGTCCAAAACCGGAAAGCTTGGTTTCATCGTCTCCGTGCCGATTCCGCAGGTGCTGCTGAATGTGAATGCATTCCAGCTTGGAGCGCAGTCGGTCAATCCGGATGCAACGACCTCTGTCGTATTTACCGGCAGCTGGTGCGACCCGGGTCAGCAGGCGAATGCGGCCAACTCGTTGATCGATGCAGGCGCTGACGTGCTTGGCCAGCATCAGGACTGCACGAAGACCGTGATCGAAACGGCCGAGCGCCGCGGGGTGATGTCGGTCGGCTACCATACGGACGCCTCGGCACTGGCGCCGGAAGGATGGCTGACGGGATCTGTCTGGAACTGGTCGGACCTGTTTGTGGATATGACCCGGACCGCGATTGACGGCAGCTTCAAGGGCAGTATCTATGATGGCAAATATCGCGGGATGCTGAAGGATGATGTTGTGCAGCTGACAGATTTCGGAGCGAGCGTGCCGGAGGACGTTCGGACCTACGTGCTGGAGCAGAAGCAGGCGATCATTGACGGGACGCTGCATCCGTTCGCCGGACCGGTGAAGGATCAGGAAGGAAACGTGAAGATCGAAGAGGGAGCGGAGCCGGATGCAGAGGAATTGGAAGCGACGGATTATTTGGTCGAAGGCGTCATCGGCAGCATTCCGAAATAAGCGACAAGGACGTGATTTCTATGGAGAAGAGCAGGAAGACAGAAGTGCGAACAGCGGAAGAGATGCCTTGGGCGCTCATGCCGGATCACGTAGCGTTGTATCATCGCGAGATTGTGTCTGCCAAGGAAGCAGATGAGCTCGGTATACGAATGAATTCGGTGCTATGGGAGAAGATTGGCGTCGGGGGCGCCGTTCTCCCTCACTATCATGATGTTGCCGAGATTATTCATATCACAGCCGGGAAGGTGCGCTTGCTCTGCAATGGGGAGTGGCAATGTTACCGGGCCGGAGATACGTTCCATGTGCCGGCAGGGGTTGTCCATTCTGTGGCCAATGACGGCGACGAGCCTTCCGAGCAAATCAGCATCTTCGTTCCGGCAGAAGCGGAAGTGCCCCCGAATCGGTTCTTCGGCACGACGCTGGTTCCGGCGGATCTTGCCGAGGTTTTGAGACGATGAAGCGCACCGGAGGGGTGGGGACGGAAGTGACAGGCTTGATAACGGAAAAGGTGATCGAAACCGCTCTGCCGTATGCTTTTCCATTCGACCCGGCGCGTACGGCAGTCATCATCATTGATATGCAAAATGATTTTTGCGCACCCGGTGGTTTCGGCGAACGCCTTGGCAATGACGTCACACCGGCCCGGCGCATCATCCCGGCGGTCCAGGCTGTGCTTGCGGCAGCCCGGGCAGCGGGGCTGACGGTCATGCATACCCGCGAGGGGCATCTTCCGGACCTATCCGATTGTCCGCCCGCCAAGCTTGAGCGAAGCCGAAAGCAAGGCGCGGGCATCGGTGACCCTGGTCCGATGGGACGTATTCTTGTCCGGGGTGAGATTGGGCATGACATTATTCCGGAGCTGTATCCGACCGAAGGTGAGCCCGTGATAGACAAGCCGGGGAAGGGCGCCTTCTATGCCACGAATTTGCAGGATCTCCTGGAGGCAAGGCGGATCGAGTATCTGGTGCTGTGCGGCGTGACAACCCATGTCTGTGTGCATACAACGCTGCGGGAAGCCAATGACCGGGGATACCGGTGTCTGGTGCTGGAGGATGCGACGGCGGCTTTTGATCCGGCCGATCATGAGGCAGCTCTTCATATGGTCAGGCAGCAAGGCGGCATATTCGGCTGGACGGCAGCCAGCGCTGCGTTCATGTCCGCGATCGGTTGAACGAGGCAGAGCATGGATTAGAAAAGGTGGATGCCGCACGCATTAAGATGACAACTTAGCGAAGCTTGGAAGGGGAGAGGATGATATGGAATACGGTATGCGTGATGCATTTACGGTCAGGGATTTATTCGGTGTGCCTCATTTTGAGGATGCAGCGCTGCTTGGCGGAGATGCCGGGCTGGACGTGCCGATCAGCCGTGTCAACGTGATGGAAGTGCCGGACGTGGTCGATTGGGTCAGACCGGGTGAATTCCTGATGACGACCGGATATCCGTTCAAGGAGGATCCGAACGCCCTGGTTACGCTGATTGCCCAGCTGAAGCAGAAGGGTGTGGTTGCGCTTGGCATCAAGACGAAGCGGTTTCTGGATGCCGTACCCGAGGCGGCGATTCGGGCAGCTGATCAGTACGGTATTCCGCTCATTGAACTCCCCCCGGCTACGACCTTTTCCGATGTTGTTCGTGAAGTGATGGAGCGCGTGCTTGTTGCGGAATCGAGAGATTTATCGATTCTTCAGGGCCGCGTTCAACGCCTGTCCCACGTGCTGCTGCACGGGGATGGGCTTCCTGCATTTCTGAATCATCTACAGCTTATGATCAAGCATCCGGTCGCCCTGCTGGACCCCGAGAACCGCTGGACGGCTTCCCCTGCCGCCGAGGACTGGTGTGTTCAGATTAATGAGGAGGCATGGAGCGGTTTGAGGGGAGAGCCGATGGCAGAGACGCAGTTTCTGCGCATGGGAGAGCGCCAGCTCCGCGTTCATGTGACTGCGGTATCCGATGATGGCCCAAGATCCTTCCTGCTGCTTATCATCGAGGATGGCAGCAACTATGGGCCGGTGGATGCGCTCACTGTAACCTGGGCCGGGCGTCTGCTTGGCTTCGAGATCAGCAATATGCAGGCAAGAAAGACGATTGAAGCCAAATATTTCGACCAGTTTCTTCAGGACTGGATCAGCGGAAGGGTGGTCTCCTCTGTTGATCTGCGGCTGCGCGCAGAGGCCTGTGGATGGCCGCTGGAGCGCGGGGCTGCCTATGTGATTGGTGTCGCGGCGATGCGAAGCGTCAAAGCGGATGTCAAGAAGCTGCAAGCCATCGCCAAACGGCTAAATGATGAGAGCGCTCTGTACAAAAATGCGGTGAAATGGACGGTGCTGGAAGGGGCGCTTGTCGTTCTCCTTACCTTTCGTCACGAGCAAGGCGAAGCCGGGGTGCCTGAGCGGCTCATCCGCCAAGCATGGGATATGCTGCAGGCAGCGCTGACCGGAGAAGCTGAAGCGCTGTGCCTGGGCCGGGAAGCTGTTGGTACCGGGGCTGTGCCTAACAGTTACAAGGATGCCAGACGCGCAGCCGAAGTGCGCAGCGTCTGCCGCCTAAGCGATACGGTGGTCCGCTTCGGCGATCTGGGCCTCTACCTGCTGCTCTACCGGCTTCAGGGAAGCGATGAGCTTGAGGTATACAAGCGGATGTATCTGCAGCCGCTGCTGGAGCTGGACACGCGGCAGAGCGGAGCGCTGCTGTCTACGCTGCGGACATACTTCCAGTGCAACTGCAATGCGAAGGAAACGGCGGAGCGGATGTTCGTGCATTACAACACGGTCAACTACCGGCTCGAACGGATCCGCAGCGAGCTTGGACTGAGGCTGGATGATCCGGAGACGAAGCTGATGCTTCAGCTGGCGCTGAAGCTGGAAGAGATCCAGGAGCTGAATTAATGAAACAGCCATCGCAGCAGCTAACCATACAACGTGGCAGAATGCTGCGGGGGCTTGTGTCAAGAAATGCTTTATGTTCTGCATACGCAAAAAAAGCCACTCCTTTACTAATGGCCGGGATAACCCGTGATTAAGCAAAGGAGGGCTTCTTTATTTATAACGGTATCATTCTGCGTTCAAGATGACGCTTCAATCCTTGGCAGCCAGCCGGTGCGCGGCAGCGGCTGGCCGCTGAAATGGTCAGCAATGGCGCTACTCGAACAGCTTCTTGAGATTCTCGCTGTATGGAGCCTGCACCATGCCTTTTTCGGTAATGATTGCCGTTACATATTCATTAGGCGTTACATCAAAGGCCGGGTTGTAGACCTTGACGCCATGAGGTGCAGTCCGCTTGCCAAAACCTTCGGTAATCTCTTCAGCCGGGCGTTCTTCGATCGGAATCTCCGCACCGGTCTTGGTGTTCAGATCGATGGTAGACAGCGGGCAGGCCACATAGAACGGGATGCCGTGAGCCTTGGCCAGCACGGCCAGGCCGTAGGTGCCGATCTTGTTCGCGACATCGCCGTTGGCCGCTACGCGATCCGTGCCGACGATGACAGCTTGCACCCAGCCCTTGGACATGACCATGGCTGCCATATTGTCGGCGAGCAGGGTGACGTCAATGCCGGCCTGCTGAAGCTCGAATGCTGTCAGGCGGGCGCCCTGGAGCACGGGTCTTGTCTCATCGGCGAACACCTTGATGTTCATGCCCTGCTCGTGGGCAAGGTACATCGGTGCAAGCGCGGTGCCGTACTTGGCCGTAGCCAGACCGCCCGCATTGCAGTGCGTAAGGATGCCCATGCCATCCTTGAACAGCGGCAGGGCGTTCTCTCCGATGCGGCGGCAGACGTCTTCGTCTTCCGCGCGAATCGCTTCAGCCTCTGCCAGAAGTGCAGCATTCAAGGCGGTGCGGTCCGATAGGGTCTCGGCCAGCTTCTCGGCAGTCAGCTTTATGCGGTCCAGAGCCCAGAACAGATTAACGGCTGTCGGTCGAGATGTAGCAAGGTAATCGCATGTGGTCCGCACCTGCTGCAGCCATTCGCCAGGCTGGTCTCCGGCATATTGAAGGCCTCCGAGCACGACGCCGAAGGCAGCGGCTATCCCGATTGCAGGAGCTCCCCTGACCTTCATGGAATGGATGCCTTCCCATACTTCCTCGGGGGTGTACAGCTTGAGATAAACGATGTCCTCAGGCAGCAGGCGCTGATCCAGCAGAATCAGATGGTCGCCGCCCCAGGAGACGGAGCTTAAAGGTTCATAGGTGTGGGTCTGGCCTGCAGATGTATAGCTCATATCGAAACCTCATTTCCTGATGCTTGTTTAACGAGTTCAATCACATCATCGATGGACTTGATACTGCGATGATGACGAACGAGATTTTTACCGATGGCCAGCGCCTTGCGCTGTGCCGCTTCCCTGGCGGTAGCGTCTGCAATGGTATCAATATCGATAACGTGGGACAAACCGACGATACGGCGGATCATTTTGCAGCCTGCATAGCCTGCGGCATCCTGCAGCACCTGCAGGACGTAATGATCCTGATACCCCGGCGTGCGGGACATTTCATCCAGCAGGTCTGCATTCCATAGCTGCCGGAAGTTCCGCTCATAATGGTTCCATACATCCTGCGACATCTGTACAAGCCGCTGCTCCCGGAGCTGCTGCGCTTTCGGATCGGCAGCCCAGCCCGGTGTGGCGGCGTAGTTCAATAGCAGATTGCCGATAACTGCCCCGATATCGAAGCCCATCGGGCCGAAGAAGGCAAACTCCGGATCGATCACCTTGGTGGACTCCGCCCTTACGAAGATGCTTCCGGTATGGAGATCCCCATGAAGAAGGGCTTGTCCTTGCGTGAGGAACTTGTGCCGCAGCAGCGTCACTTCAAAATGCAATTCGGTATCGCTGCGCAGCGCCTCGGCTTCATCTGCGATGCTGTCCGGGTAGCTGTTGTTCGGAGAATCCCGGTAAGGATCCTCGAAGATCAGATCCTCTGTAATCTTGCACAAATCCGGATTTATGAAGCGTCCGGCAAGCTCCTTCTTCTTCTGCTGGTTCATGCCGAGATCGGAAGTATAGAACAAGGTTCTGGCAAGGAATTCGCCGATATGCTCCGCAAACTTCGGATAGCTGTTTCCTTCAATCAGACCTTTGCGCATAATCGTATATTCGCTCAGATCCTCCATGATCGTGTATGCCATCTCGTCCGAATAACCGTACACTTCGGGAACGAGAGCCGGGCAGAGTGAATGCTCCATTTCGAGCGCCTCGCGTTCGATGCGAGCCCGGTCAAGCGATAGCGGCCAGGATTCACCGACGACTTTGGCATAAGGAACCGCCTGTTTGATAATGAGGCTGTGATCCGAATGCTTGGCGGTGACATGAAACACCAGATTCAAATTTCCATCGCCGATTTCCCGGCATTCAAGTTCGGCTTGATCCGGGAAACGGCCCGGTAAACTTTTGGCCAGCTGTATAGCTTCTTCCGCGGTGAGCGGATGATATGCAGACATAAACTGTCACCCCCAAATATGATAGAAGAAATTAAAGCCAACTTATGTGCTTGGTATTAGTAGTATAACGTTTTTTCGCGGTTTTTGTATATTTTTTTGGATATTGGCGAATGGATGCGCTTTGATTCGAAACATTGGCGAACGGGTATGCTATAATTAGACTCTCGGCATGTAAGGAACGATCAGGAAATAGACTTCGGGCGCCGGGAAGAATATCGTGAGCAATCCCTGGCCCGCTGAACCTTCATTCTGCGAGTAGGGATGTACCACTTTATAAAAAGGAAGGGATAAACCATGGCGAAAGCTTCTTCGAACAAATCGGCAGGCAAAACCAAAAGCTCGGGAATTGAACAGCTGCTGAATCAGCAGGTGGCTAACTTGAACGTGCTGTATGTGAAGCTCCATCATTACCACTGGTACGTAACCGGTGAGCAGTTCTATGCTTTGCATGAGAAATTTGAGGAATTGTATAATGAGGTCACGCTGAAAATGGACGAGGTTGCTGAGCGCATGCTGGCCCTGAAAGCCAAACCGGCTTCCACGATGAAGGACTATCTGGACCTTGCGACCGTTCAGGAAGCGTCCGGCAAAGAGGATGCCCGCAAAATGGTGCAAACGCTGATCGAGGACTTTGCTACGGTGGCGGAAGAGCTGCAGGAAGGCATCGATATGGCGGAAGAAGCCGGAGATGCTCCGACTGCAGATATGTTAACAGGATTTAAAGCAGACTTTGAAAAGCATATGTGGATGCTTCGTTCATTCTTGGGGTAAGCTCCAAGGGAGAGCAATCCTGCTGCCTGATCACAGGCCTGGCCGGGGACGGTCAGGTCTGTTTCTCTTATTTCGCAAAGTCCGCCGCCTGCCCTGTTAGCGGCTTGTCCGGTTGAAATACGTCACTTTTTATTATAAAATGGCTTGAGAATCAGTGAGAATCAGTTTAGAATAATTACAAACAAGTAATTGTTCTATATGGATGAAATCAGGGCGTCCAATCCTGTTATCATAATTGAGGACACACTATACTAACTATTCGACGGAGGGAATCGAACATGTCAACAAAGTTTGTCATTGAAGGATTGAAAGCAACAATCGAAGGGAAAGAGATTTTGAAAGGAATCGACCTGGAGATTAAAGGCGGAGAAGTTCATGCGGTTATGGGACCGAACGGTACTGGTAAAAGTACGCTGGCATCCGCGCTTATGGGACATCCAAAATATGAAGTAACTGACGGCAGTGTAACGCTGAATGGCGAAGACGTACTCGACATGGAAGTGGATGAGCGCGCTCGCGCTGGCCTGTTCCTGGCAATGCAATATCCGAGCGAGATCGCTGGTGTGACCAATTCCGACTTCCTGCGCAGTGCAATCAACGCACGCCGCGGCGAAGGCAACGAAATTTCCCTCATTAAGTTTATCCGCCAGATGGAGACCAAGATGAAGGAACTGGAGATGAACCCGGAGTTCGCTCACCGTTACCTTAATGAAGGCTTCTCCGGCGGTGAGAAGAAGCGGAACGAAATTCTGCAAATGCTGATGCTGGATCCGAAAATTGTCGTACTGGACGAAATCGACTCCGGTCTGGATATCGACGCACTGAGAATCGTAGCTAACGGTGTAAATGCGATGAAATCCGAAGAACGCGGTTTTCTGATTATTACCCACTATCAGCGGTTGCTTAACTATATTACACCAGATTATGTGCACGTAATGATGCAAGGACGCATCGTGAAGTCCGGCGGTCCTGAGCTGGCTGAGCGTCTGGAAGCGGACGGATACGACTGGATCAAGGAAGAGCTGGGCATTACAGACGAAACTGTAGGACAAGAAGCGTAAATAGACGGGAGGAGGAAACGATATGACTACACAAACCATTCTTCCGGTCAACGCTGAAGCTTTGAAAGCTTTGTCCGCAAGCAAGCAGGAGCCAGCATGGCTTACTGAGAGCAGACTGGAATCGCTTGAGCTGGCCGGACAGCTTGAGCTGCCGAAGCTGGAGAAGCAACGCATCGAGAAATGGGCGATTAACAGCTACGGTCAATTCAAGGAGGGCGCTTCACTTGCTTCGCTTGACGATCTGCCGGAGCATGTTGCGAAGCTGGTGGCAGGCTCCAGAGAAGGCGGCCTGGTCATTCAGCGCAACTCGGGTGCGGTTCATGCGAGCCTCTCGCCAGAGCTGGCCGCGAAAGGCGTCATTTTCACAGATCTTCAGACGGCGGTCAGAGAGCATGCTGATCTGGTGAAACCGTATCTGCATCAAGCTGTGAAGCGTGACGAGCACAGCATGGCTGCACTGCATGCCGCGCTCTGGAACGGCGGAGTGTTTCTGTATGTGCCTAAAAATGTCGAGGTGGATGCACCGCTTCAGGCCATCTTCCTCGTTGATGATGCGGAAGCAACGTTTGCGCCGCATGTGCTCGTTGTAGCCGAAGCGAACAGCCAGGTTACGTACGTGGACAACTATGTTTCGGATTCGCTGTCTGCGCCTATCACACACAACGGAGCGGTTGAGGTATTTGTCAAGAACGGAGCGAAGGTCCGTTATGCGACCGTTCACCAGCTGGCTGAAGGTGCAACTGATGTGACATTCCGTCGCGCTGTGATCGACAACGACGCCTCCATCGAATGGATCGTTGGCGAGATGAACGACGGCGATACCGCGAGCGATACGATGAGCATTCTGAAAGGGAACGGCTCCACTTCGGATGCCAAAGTCATCGCAGTAGGTTCCGGTTCTCAGAAGATTAACTATACAACACAGGCGAAGCATTTCGGAAAAAGCTCCGCTTCTCAGATGATTACCCGTGCCGTCATGAGGGAAGAAGCTCAGGCGATCATTAACGGGATCACCAAAATCGAGAAGGGCGCTACGAAAGCTGACGGTCAGCAGACCGAACGCGTGCTCATGCTGAGCCCGAAAGCGCGCGGTGACGCCAACCCGATCCTGCTCATTGATGAGGATGATGTGACGGCAGGACACGCGGCTTCTGTCGGTCAGGTTAACCAGGAGCAAATCCACTACCTGATGTCGCGCGGCATTTCCCGCCGTGTTGCAGAATCGCTGATCATTTACGGCTTCCTGGCTCCGGTTGTCAGCGAAATTCCGCTTGAAGGTCTCCGTGACCAGCTTCAAGGGCTTGTTGAAAGGAAGCTGGGACAATGATACCTTCATCCGTCCGTGAATGGTTCCCGATCCTTCATCAGGAGATCAACGGACATCCGCTGGTGTATCTCGATAACGCCGCGACTTCCCAGAAGCCGCGGCAGGTTATCGATGCGGTCAAGCGCTATTATGAGTGGGAGAACTCGAATGTGCACCGCGGCGTACACACGCTGGGCAGCCGTGCAACGGATGCCTATGAAGGGGCCCGGGAGAAGGTCGCCCGTTTTATTAATGCCGAAAGCGCTGAGCAGATTATTTTCAATCGAGGGACTACGGTTGGCTTGAATTTGGTCGCCTCGTCCTACGCACGCTCGGTTTGTGGTCCAGGCGATGAAATCGTCTTGACCGAAATGGAGCATCACAGCAATCTCATTCCGTGGCAGCAGGCCGCGCTCGCGACTGGCGCCACACTGAAATATATCCCGCTTCAACCGGACGGAACGATCCGGGTAGAAGATGTGGAACAGACGGTTACTGACCGGACGAAGCTCGTGGCGATCGCCTATGTGTCCAATGTGATGGGCGTTGTTCATCCCGTGAAGCAGATTGCCGAGATTGCGCATCGTCATGGAGCGGTGATCGTGGTTGACGGAGCGCAGAGCACTCCGCATATGAAGGTGGATGTGCAGGAGCTTGGAATTGATTTTTATGCCTTTTCCGGGCATAAGATGTGTGCTCCAACCGGCATCGGTGCACTGTACGGGAAGAAGGAGCTACTGAATCGCATGGAGCCGATTGAATTCGGCGGCGAGATGATTAACGATGTCGGTTTGTATGAGTCCAATTGGAAGGAGCTCCCTTGGAAGTTTGAGGGAGGCACGCCGATTATCGCAGGTGCTGTTGGCCTGGGAGCTGCCATTGATTTCCTTGAAGAGATCGGTCTGGATGCGATCGAACAGCATGAGACGAAGCTGGCGGCATATGCGATGAACCGCTTGTCCGAGATCGAAGGGATTCGGCTGCACGGCCCGCGCGAGCGGAAGGTGGGTCTCGTTACTTTTAACCTCGGAGATGTTCATCCGCATGATGTCGCTACGGTACTGGATGCGCAAGGTATCGCTATTCGGGCAGGACACCACTGCTGTCAGCCGCTGATGCGCTGGCTCAAGGAAAGTTCTACAGCACGGGCCAGCTTTTATCTGTATAATACAGAAGAGGACATCGATCGATTAGTGAGCGCCTTAATCCAGACAAAGGAGTATTTTGGCGATGCAACTTGACGATTTATATAGACGTGTCATAATGGATCATTATAAAAATCCGCGAAATCGCGGGAAATTTGAAGACGATGCCGTTACGGTGGATCTGAACAATCCGACCTGCGGCGATCGGATCTCCTTGCAGCTGAAGATTGATCATGGCGTGGTGAGCGATGCCATGTACACAGGCGAAGGATGCTCCATCAGCATGTCGTCGGCTTCGATGATGACAGACGCCGTCAAAGGCAAATCTCTCGGAGAAGCGCTTGAGCTTGCATCCCGATTCTCTGCTCTGATGCAGGGGGAACCTGTGGAGTTTGAAGAATATGAGGATATTGAAGCCCTATCCGGTGTAAATAAGTTTCCTGCGCGCATCAAGTGTGCAACACTGGCGTGGAACGCACTGCGAAAAGGAATTGAATCAGAGCAGTAATATTACGATAGGGAGGTAAGATTAGTGGCTAAAAAAGCACCTGAATTGGAAGAGTATAAATATGGTTTCCGTGACGAGCATAAGGCTGTGTTCCAGACCGGCAAAGGCTTGACACGGGAAGTTGTCACTGAAATTTCTCGCATTAAGGGAGAACCTGAATGGATGCTGGACTTCCGTCTGAAGTCGCTTGAACAGTTTGAGAAAATGGCGGTTCCGCGTTGGGGCGGCGATCTCGACGAGCTGGACTTCAATGACATCCAGTATTATGTAAGACCTTCTGAGAAGCAAGGAAAGACTTGGGAGGAAGTGCCTGCCGAAATTAAGGAAACCTTTGATAAACTGGGGATTCCTGAAGCCGAGCAGAAGTTCCTGGCGGGTGTATCCGCGCAGTATGAATCCGAGGTTGTTTACCACAACATGCAGAAGGATCTTGAGGATCAGGGCGTTATCTTCATGGATACCGACACCGCGCTGAAAGAGCATCCTGAAATCTTCAGAGAGTACTTCGCAACTGTGGTACCGCCAGCAGACAACAAGTTTGCGGCACTGAACAGTGCAGTATGGTCCGGCGGCAGCTTCATCTATGTTCCTAAAGGTGTGAAATGTGAAATTCCGCTTCAGGCGTATTTCCGCATTAACTCCGAGAACATGGGACAATTCGAGCGTACCCTGATCATCGCTGACGAAGACAGCTTTGTGCACTATGTAGAGGGCTGTACCGCTCCAATCTACAGCACGAACTCGCTTCACAGCGCGGTCGTTGAGATTATCTGTAAGAAAAATGCCCGCGTTCGTTACACTACCATTCAGAACTGGGCGCCAAACATCTACAACCTGGTAACCAAGCGCGCAGTTGCTGAGGAGAATGCAACGATGGAATGGGTCGATGGCAACATCGGTTCGAAGCTGACGATGAAATATCCTGCGGTAGTACTGAAGGGCCGCGGGGCGAAAGGAAGCGTACTGTCCATCGCTGTTGCGGGCAAAGGCCAGCATCAGGATGCAGGGGCGAAAATGATTCACCTGGCTCCGGACACAACGTCTACGATCGTATCGAAATCGATCAGTAAGCATGGCGGTAAAGTAACCTATCGCGGACTTGCTTCCTTCGGACGCAATGCGGAAGGCGCGAAAGCGAACATCAAGTGTGACACGTTGATTCTGGATAACGAGTCGACCTCGGATACCATTCCGTACAACGAGATCAAGAATGACAACATTACGCTTGAGCATGAGGCCACCGTATCCAAGGTGTCGGAGGATCAATTGTTCTATCTCATGAGCCGTGGTCTGAGCGAAGCAGAAGCGACGCAAATGATCGTTATGGGCTTCATCGAGCCGTTCACGAAAGAACTGCCGATGGAATATGCGGTTGAGATGAACCGTCTCATCAAGTTCGAGATGGAAGGCTCCATCGGTTAAGTTCTGCTGGTGCCAACCGATGTTAAATGATAGAAGAAGGCGAACTTCACAGTTCGCCTTCTTTTTTTATTCCACCACCTGTGCGGATACAGTTTCTGCGATATTTTCCTAAAGTGTAACTAAGTAAGCACTGCATTATACATACATAGCTGGTCCTCGCGTGCCGTAGATTTCCTATGAGGGATACGTGGGGGATGAAAGGGGATGATGACTCCGGATGAGTGGCTTATACGATATAAAAAAGCATCCCGTCACATCATGCATGTACGGGATGCTTTAGCCTGGGGGCCGGATGATATAAGAAACGGATAATAGCCAGCACGAAATGAAGTCACCGCAGATCAGCCTAACCTTAAATTTGCAAAATGTCCCTGATAGCGGTTTCGTCTTCGGACTCCCTGGATAAATCAATGAATCGCGATCCAACCTGAACCAGCGGGCGGAAATAGTTGGACGGATTATTCATCACAATCGTTCCCTGTTCGCCTGTTGTGAGCAGCACCTTTTTGCCAATGAAATTCGGCAGCATCTGCTCAATAAACGCATGAGTCGGCTTGGCACTAAGCTTTCCGAAGCTTAGGCGGTGTAATTCACGCAGCGCGGTAAGCATGGACTGTCTTGACTGATAGACCCGTGTGGTGGTCATAGCGCTGTACACGTCGGCAACGGCACAAATTTGCGAGTAAGGGTGGATCTCATCTTCGTACAGGCGCTGGGGATACCCTGAGCCGTCCATACGCTCATGATGCTGGAGCGCAGCGAGCGCAATGGCTTCGTTATCGGTCGATTCTCTGATCAACTCATAGCCGTAGACCGTATGAAGCTTCACCGTTTCGAATTCTTCCTTTGTCAGCTTGCCGGGCTTCTCCAAAATTTCTTTCGGAATTTTGCATTTGCCGATATCGTGAAGATAACCGGCCTTGCCGATGTCATAGGCTTCCTCTTCGGAGTAGCCGAGCCAGGTGGCAATATAATAGGAGAGCATGCCAACCTGGATGGAATGTCTGTAGGTATAATCATCATCGCTATTAAACATCAGCAGAAGAGAGACGGCATCTTTATGCTTGCTAATGGTATGAGCCAGAGGCCGGAAGGATTCCTCAGCCACGACTTCATCAAAGCTGCCAGTCTGCAGAGCCTCTGAGAACAATGCTTCGCATCCCTCGAATGCCAATTCATATTGAGATGTCACCTTGTCGACCAGATCCTGAGACTCTGATGGAGCTTCATAAGCGATGCTGGATTGTTCCTCCCGCGGTGCAATTTCAATGAAATCGATATTATGCTGTAGCAGCTTCGCTATATCTTGTGTACGAAGGGCGGTTCCTTTTCGTAGAATATGTACACCATGACTGTTGAAAGCATCCTGCTCTATTTGATCGCCTGGTATCAGATCCGAGACATGAACTTTCAAAATGACAGCACCTCTTACCTCATTAAATTAATTGTTAAATCAATGTAATTAAACTCATATTAGCAAGTAAAAGATGGATTTTCAACGTAAAACGTAACCAATTATCTAATTTGATGGGTCCCAAGTCCCTGTCTGCGCACCTTTCCACTCCGAACCGTCGTCCCAGATCTCACGTTTCCATATCGGAACCGTGCGTTTCAGTTCCTCAATAGCGTAGCGGCTGGCCTCATAGCAATCGGCCCGATGTGGCGAAGAAACCGCGATAACTACGCTGATTTCGCCGATGCCAACCGTTCCGATCCGGTGCGAAATGGCACATAAGCTTGGCGGCCACTTCATTGCAATATTTTGACGTATTTTGTCGAGTTCCTTAAGAGCCATCGGAATATAGGCGTCATATTCCAGCGTCACCGTTCTTCTCTCTCCTGTTAATTCTCGAGTCGTGCCTACAAAAGACAAGGAAGCGCCATGGTCGGGATGCAGCACCTTGGAAAGTGTGTCTTCTACGGAGAGACTTTCGCTGGTAATCAAGCACATGCCATCCTCAGTCGCCATCGTGCTTGCACCAGCTCGATCTCCAAGGCCATCCCCGCCGGATACCGGCGGAATCAGCGCAACTTCATCCCCTTCATGGATCAGAAGGTCCGCCGGGGCATATTCTTGATTGACAGCGACAAAAGAGGCGGCAATCAGGGAGGCGGCGTCAGGATATGCCTCGCTCAGCAGCTGCTTCAGCTCACCGGCGGACACGGGCAATTGCGGGATGTTCATAGTGATCGAGGAGGAGCCGATGCGATCGGCCAGTCCTGCGAATAGGAATACATGCAAGGGAGTTGTCATTGTTGTTTCACCTCTGATTTCTTATGGGCTCAATATACCATAATCTCCGTTAAAATGTTATGCTAAAAGGACGAAAAAACGCTGAACGACGATAGAGAGGGGGCCGTCATCTTGCAAGCGGAAAGCGGCAGACAGAAGCTTACGATTCTGCATACGAACGATATCCACAGTCACTTTGAAACGATGAGCAGTGTGGCGGCGATCATTTCCCGGGAAAAAGAGGCAGCCGGACAGGAGCATGTTCTCGTCCTCGATGTTGGCGATCATATGGATCGTGCAGCTGCGGAAACGGAGGGCACGATGGGGCAGGCCAATGTGGATGTGCTTAACCTGACGGGATACGATGCCATCACCATCGGCAACAACGAAGGTCTGACCATTCCTCCGGAAACGCTTGGCACCATTTATGCCGGGCTTCAATGCCCTGTTGTATGCTGCAATATTCTCGAAACGGGGACAGGGACCCCTCCACCTTGGATGAAACCTTATATTCTCCTTGAGAAAGGCGGAATAACGATCGGCATCATTGGCGCCACCGCCGCTTTCTCCGGCTTTTACCAGCTGCTTGGCTGGGATGCCTTGGAGCCAGAGCAGGCCATCGCTGAACAGGTCAGGGAGCTGAGGGACAAGACAGATCTCATTATCGTATTATCTCATTTGGGATTAACCATAGATAAGCGCCTTGCGGAGAATGTGGACGGCATCGATGTAATTCTCGGCGGTCATACCCATCATGTGCTGGAAGAGCCGCTGATCATCGAGCGTACGGCCGTCTGCGCCGCTGGAAAATTCGGAGCCTATGTCGGAAAAATTGTCCTCGAGCGGAAGACACGCTCTGAACCGTTTGGCTGTAAGGAAGGCCGTCTGCTGTCGGTGACCCACGAGCTGCTGGAGCCGGAGGTCGAACATGCCATTATCCGCCATCGCCAGCGGGCTGAGGAGACGCTGTCCGAGACGATCGCTGTCACAGCCCGTGATCTTCCGATCCATTATGAGCGGGAATCTCCGTTTGCGAACCTGCTGGCTCAGGCGGTACGCCGCCATACGGGGGCTCAGCTGTCGGTTGTCAATTCCGGTCAATTGCTCGGTCCCTTGCCCGGAGGGGAGATCAGCACGGGCATGCTGCATGCGCTGTGCCCGTCTCCCATTAACCCGTGCATCATTAAATTGTCAGGCTCCGATCTCGTGCAGGCGCTGGAGGAGAGCTTGCTGGAGGAATTCAGCGGGAAGAAGATTTTCGGATTCGGATTCCGCGGCTACATTTTGGGTGCATTGGCCGTTGACGGCATGGAGATCCGGTATGATGCCAGCGCCGAGCCTTATCGCAAAATCTCGAAAATCACCGTCCAGGGCGAGCCGCTCGACCGGAGCAGGGAATACACGGTAGGCACTCTGGATATGTTCACGTTTAAGGTCGGCTATGAGACGCTTTCTCATGGCCAGGATACGGTATACATGCTGCCGGAGTTCATCAGGGACCTGCTGCGCGATGAGCTGTCCCGTCCCGGCGCACTGGAGCAAACGATGATTCCGCGCTGGCTTGATTGATCCTGAAGGGGCGGATGAGCCTATCCGATCCCAAGACTAACTTCCATTGTCCAAGCATACATATAGGAGGACAAAGGTGAAGGAAGGGGATCGATATGGATTTTATAACCTCCATCATTCTAGGGATCGTAGAGGGATTAACGGAGTTTATTCCGGTGTCCTCGACAGGACACATGATATTGACAACGAAGCTGCTCGGATATGACGATCAGACACCGGTCATGAAAACGTTCGAGGTCGTGATACAGCTAGGGGCCATTCTTGCCATTGCGCTCGTCTATTGGCGCCGGATTCTGGATCTGCTCGGCTGGACGCGGGTTGAGCCGCTGTCCAAGCGCTCGCCGAAGAAGAAAAGACTGGATCTGTTGCATGTCTTTCTCGGCATTGCACCCGCGCTTGTTGTAGCATTTTTTGCGAGAGATTTCATCAAAAGCCTGTTTCACGTCCAGACCGTATTATATGCGCTTGTGGCCGGAGGCATTTTTATGATATTTTCCGAATGGTACAATAAACATAAAGCGCAGATCACGGCGCATGAGCTGGATGATCTCAGCTACAAGCAGGCCTTGATGATCGGTCTTTATCAGATTATATCGGTGTTTTGGCCCGGGTTCTCCCGTTCCGGTTCCACGATTGCCGGAGGGATGCTGAGCGGGGTCAGCTACCGGGCATCCGCGGACTTTTCGTTCCTGATCGCCATTCCGATCATGTGCGCGGCATCAGGATATGAGCTTTTGGATTCATACAGGTATTTAAGTTCCGATGTGCTGGGCGTGTTTGCGGTCGGGTTTATCGTTTCTTTTGTTGTGGCCTATTTCGTAGTGCTTGTCTTTATGAGACTGATTCAAAGGATCCGGTTAACTCATTTTGCGATTTACCGATTTGTTCTTGCCGCACTGTTCTGGCTCTTTATTATGCATTAAATCCTGTTCTCCTTCACAGGCAGCAGGATGAGTTTTACCTTACGGAATGCTTCTTCCATTTGGATAAATGGTTTAGGCTCCCATTCATTGAATGACTGCAGAGGAAGTGACGGTTTGCGTCTTATACCTGTTAAATTACTGAGCCCGGGAATGATTCTTGCGAGAAATATATACAACAGTGACGGTTTGGTGCTGCTTGCGGAGGGTGTAAAGCTGTCGGAGGGAATGATTCGCCGCCTGCAAGGGATGGACCTCGGATACGTATACATCAAGGACAAGCTGACGGAGGATATCGTCATCCCTGAGCTGGTCTCGGAAGAGACGCGGCTCAAAGCGATCCGCTCGATCCAGTCCAGCTTCAGAAATCTGGAGAGTCAGAGCCATTTGAAAGGGAGCTTTCTTCATTTGGGAAAAACCTTTGGCGGACTGATGGATTCGATTATGGATGAAATCGCAAGCCATCAAGAATCGATGGTGCTGCTGACCGACATGCATACGAATGATTACAATTTGTACCGCCACTCCTTGAATGTGTGCCTATATACGATGGTGCTCGGCATCTCGTATGGTTACAGCAAGGATGAATTGAAGGTGCTGGGGCTGGGGGCGCTGCTGCATGACATCGGCAAGACGAGAACGCCGCCTGAGCTGCTTAACCGCCCCGGCGCTTTAAGCAAGGAAGAGTTCCGCGAGATCCAGCGGCATACCGAGATCGGCTTTAAAATATTGAAGGATGAACCGAACATTCCTCTCCTGTCGGCCCATTGCGCCCTGCAGCATCATGAGCGGCTGGATGGCAGCGGGTACCCGCGGGGGCTGAAGGGTGACGATATCCATGATTATGCCAAGTGGATCGGCATCGTCGATTCCTATGATGCCATGGTATCCAGGCGGGTATATAAGCCGGCGATGCTTCCACATGAAGCGGTGGAGGTCATGTATACCGGTTCAGGCACGCTCTACGAGCAGCCGTTTCTTGCCTTGTTTCGGGACAGGGTGGCGATCTATCCTGTCGGCCTGACGGTGAGGCTTCACACAGGGGAGACCGGGGTGGTATCCCGGATTCATCCTCATGTTCCTCATCGGCCTGTGGTGCGAATTTTGACGGATTCTGAAGGACAGCCGGTGACTCCGCCATATGAGCTGGACTTGTCGGAAAGTCTGACGAAGATGATCGCCGGTATTGGAGACAACCAGACGCAATCGATATAACTGCAAGGAGGTTAGACCGTGAAGCATAATGGCCGTGACTCAAAGCTCTACATATGGGGGCGAATGGTATTCCGCTTTCGCCGAGCCATTGCTGCGGTATGGCTGATTCTGTTTCTGGCGCTGCTTCCGCTCGCGTTCAAGCTGCCTGCATTGCTGCAGCACAACGGTTTTACCTCCGAAAGTTCCCCTTCCCAGATCGCCATTACGAAGCTTGAGGAGGGCCTGGACCTATCCTCGGCCATTCTCGATATCGTCATTGTCAGCAACAATGGCGACAATTTGACGACAGGGACGGCCCAGCGGCGGCTGATGGACGAGCTTGCGCCGTTTGCGTCCAGCTCCTATGTCAGATCCATGTACTGGAATTTGGCGACGCATGATGCCGGAGAGAATCATATCGTTTCAGCGAAAGTATATTTGGATATGGAAGCATCGGAGGCGCTTGCCCAGTACGAGACGATCCGCAGTGCGATTCCGGACATTCCGGGCGCCGATGTCTATGTGACAGGCAGCACCGCGGTGTTTGCGGATATGAACGAGGCGATCAAGAGTGATATTATCCGCGCCGAACTGATCGGCATCCCGGCAGCGCTTATCATCCTGCTGCTGGTGTTCCGGAATGTGACCGCTGCACTCTTGCCGCTCATCGTCGGCGTGACGAGCGTGATTGTGACGATGGGCGCCCTTTATTTCCCGGCCCTGGTGGATGGCACCATCAGCAATTTCCTGCCGAATGTTGTCACCATGCTCGGGCTTGCTGTCGGCATTGATTATGCGCTGCTGGTCGTCAGCCGGTTCCGGGAAGAGATCGACCGCGGCGCTGACCCGGCTCACGCCGTCGGGATCGTCTGTGCCACTGCGGGAAAAGCGGTCATATTTTCCGGAACGGCCGTGCTGATCGGATTTGTGGCCATGGGTTTTATCGACCTGCCGATCTTTCGTTCCTTCAGCATCGGAGGCATTACCGTTGTGCTGGTGTCGGTGCTGGCTGCGAATACGCTTCTGCTGGGGCTGCTCGGCATGCTGGGCAGGCGAATCCATGCGCTGCCCGTCCTGCCTGCACGCAAGCGCGGAGCGGGCGCTTCGTCCGGCCTGTGGAATACAATCGCCGGCTTTGTGATGGCGCGTCCTGTAAGTGTATCGATTGCCGTCATCCTGGTGCTGCTGGGGGCCATGCTGCCATTGAAAAATTTGAGCTTGACGATTCCCGATGCCGAGGTGCTGCCACCGGCTTATGAATCCCGTTACGGGCAAGAGCTGCTGATGCAGGCCTATAACAGCCGCGAGCTCGGTCCGATTATGATTGCTGTCGAGCTGCCCGCACCCTATGATGATCCCAGCAGCATCGAGCTGCTGAAGACCTATATGGATGAAGTGAGACAGCTCCCTGACGCAAGACGTGTCGAAAGCTATCTCAGCATCGGGCGCGGGTCGATGGATGAAGTCATGCGTCTCCTTGCGCAGGCGGATATCCGGGAGCAGCTGGAGCAGTACCGGGTGGTGCGCGGCAATATGGCCATTGTGGCGGTCGTTCCGGAGCACGGAGAGCTGCACCCGTCAACGACAGAGCTGGTTGAAGCCCTTCGGGGGATCGAGATGGACGGCTTGTCCACCTACGTTACCGGTAATCCCGCTTATAAATACGATATCATACAAACGATCAGCCGTGATTCGCTAGCCGTGCTGGTATTCGTGTTTCTGGCTACCTATATCATATTGTGTGTTGCTTTCCGGTCCATTCTCCTTCCGCTCAAAGCGAGCCTGATGAACGTGCTTAGTCTGGGCGCAGGCCTGGGCGTGGTCGCCTGGGTATTTCAGGAGGGCGTTGGCGCTGAGTGGCTGGGGGTAACGTATACCGGATCGCTGTTTGCGCTGCTGCCGATTCTTATCTTCTGCGTGGTATTCGGGATCTCGATGGATTATGAGGTGATGCTGCTGTCGCGGATCATGGAAAGCTATGAGCGGACCGGGGACAATGACCGGAGCACGATTGAAGGCCTGGAGAACACCGGCGGGTTGATTACGGGAGCAGCGCTCATTCTGTCCGTGGTCGTCGGCGCCTTCCTGTTCACAGACAACGAGGTCATGAAAGCGATCGGACTCGGCTTGACGGCCGCTGTCCTGCTCGACGCTACTTTGATTCGGATTTTGCTCGTTCCGGCCTTTATGAAGCTGTTGGGCCGGGCCAACTGGTGGAGCCCCGGATGGATGTTTGCTTCCCGGAAGCGAGCGAAGTCATCGCTCGGCCCATCGATGCCGGACCAAGACAGCCGGGATCTGGATCGAAAAACGTGATCGAAGTGGCAGTACGGCTTCAACCGGGTATGTTATAATCATACGATGGATATGATCAAACCGTAGGCGCAAATATCATTTGTGCTGATTGAAATCGGTAATTCAAAGAAATAAGGTGAAAATACATGAGTTATACGGCACGTCCTGTACAGCCCAGCCTCATCCCGCTCTCTCCGAGCTACGATCCCTGGGATCCGATCACTTCACTGCGCGAGCATGGCAGACATGTGCTGACAAGCGTGGAGATGACGGTGACCCATCTGTGCAATATGCGCTGCGAGCATTGTGCGGTGGGCGATATGCTCGTCATGAAGGAGGCGCCGATGCTTCCGCTGGATATGATGCTGAAGCGGCTGGATGAAGTGGAGCATTTGCAGACGATCAGTCTGACCGGCGGGGAACCGGCGTTTCTGGGAAAAACGGTGGACAACGTCATCGTGCCCCTGCTTAAATATGCCCGGGAGCGTGGGATCCGGACCCAGATCAACTCCAATCTGACGCTCGATCTGGGAAGATACGAGAAGATGCTGCCCTATCTTGATGTGATGCATATATCATTCAACTATTTAAACGGGGACGATTTCTATGAAGTGGGCTTCAAGAACAGCCTGCACCCCGTTCCGAAAGAGGCAGCCTACCGTCTGTATGAGACGATGATCCGCAATGCGGAACAACTGAGTGCGGCCGGGATGTTTATTTCCGCCGAATCCATGATCAATTACCGCACCCATACGAAGCTGGATGGCATCCACCGCCTCATCGACCAAATGGGCTGCAAGCGCCATGAGGTGCATCCGATGTATGCTTCGAACTTTGCATCCACGCTGCCGGTGCTGCCGCTGGCTGATATGAAAGCGGCGATCCATCGTTTGCTGGATGCCCGCAATCCGGACATATGGATGCTGTTCGGCACGCTCCCGTTCTTTGCCTGCAGCTCGGATGACAGCGACCTGGATCTGATCCGCCGCTTGTGGAAAGAGCCCAATGTGACCGTCCGTAACGATCCTGACGGCCGCAACCGGGTCAATGTGAATCTGTTCTCCGGGGACGTATATGTGACGGATTTTGCAGACATTCCTCCATTTGGTAATATTAAAGAACAGAGGCTGGATGACATCTTTGCCTCGTGGTTAACCGGCCATCCGCTGAACCAGACGGTCAACTGTCATTGCAATGCGGCGAATTGCTGCGGACCTAATCTGCTGGTAGCGGATATGTATTATCAGGGCGTAAACTTTAAATCGAGGACAGCGATGACGAACTAGAATCCGGAAAGAAGGCGTACCACCATGGAATTTGAGGTCGGGAAACTGATTTTGAATTTATTCTTGGTATTTATGCTTGTCCTGTTGAATGGCGTATTTGTAGCTGCTGAGTTTTCGCTGGTCAAGATGCGTCAATCCCGATTGACCCAGCTTGTGAGCGAGGGCAACCTGCTGGCGGGCTTCGCTCTTAAAGTGAACCGCAAGCTGGATGCCTATTTGTCGGCAACGCAGCTCGGGATTACGCTCACCTCGCTCGGGCTTGGCTGGATCGGGGAGCCGGCGATTTCCCGACTGCTGATCGCACCGCTCATGCACAGCATGGGTTACACTGACGGGCGGCTCATTACAACGATTTCCGTTGTGGTCGGCTTCTGTATCATTACCTTTCTGCATATTGTGTTAGGAGAGCTTGCTCCCAAGTCGCTGGCCATTCAGAGAACGGAGCGAACAGCCCTTCTGCTGTCGGCTCCGCTCCTATGGTTCTATCGTTTGTTTCTTCCGGTCATCTGGCTGCTCAACGTATCGGCCAACGGGGTGCTCCGATTGCTGCGCGTAAGGCCGGTATCGGAAGCCGAGGGTGCGCATTCCGAGGAAGAAATCCGAATCTTGATGAGCGAGAGCGCGAAGAGCGGGGTGATTGATCAGAACGAAATGAAGCTGATGGACAACCTGTTTGATTTTGCCGATCTGCGCGCAAGGGAGATTATGCTTCCCCGGACGGATGTAGACTGTCTGTTCACGAATGATTCCGTGGAGGAGAATCTACGCATCATCAGCAAGACGAAGCATTCCCGTTATCCCGTTGCTACGGACAATAAGGACCGGATTATCGGATTTGTGCACATCACTGATTTCCTGCTTGCTTCGCCAGAGAAGCAAGGGGATCTGGCCTCGATTGTCAGGCCGATTCTGGACGTGCCGGGGACGATGGAGATCAGCCAGGTGCTTCGATTGATGCAGGACCGGCATGAACAGATGGCCCTTGTGGTGGACGAATACGGAGGAACCGCAGGCATTCTGACCGTCGAGAAGATCGTTGAGGAGATTGTCGGGGATCTTCATGATGAGTTTGAAGACGAACGGCCAGAGATCGAAATCTATGACGACTATTATTCTGTCAACGGCCGGATGCTGATTGAAGAAGTGAACGATTTGACCGGTGTGGTCATCGAGGAAGAGACCGTGGACTCCATCGGAGGATGGCTGTTCAGAGAGCTTGAAGGCAAGCCGGTTATCGGAAGACAGCTCACCTATAACGGAACGACTTTTGAGGTTGAGGAAGCTACAGACCTTAGGGTAATCCGCGTCATGATTCACCGTAAGCCGCAAGAAAGCTTGGAGTAGGATATGAACCGGAACACACGATGAGGTGGGGAGTAGCGCTATGTCCATTAAACAGCTGATTTTTATCGGCCTGGGTCTCTTTTTGTTATACATGATGTTTACGGTAGGAGCCCCGTTTCTGCTGGCGATTGTCATTGCCATATCGCTGGAGCCTTTGAATCGGCTCATGATCCGGAACATGAAGATCAACCGGATCGGTGCGGTGACGATCACCAGCACCCTTTTCCTGCTGCTATTGCTGCTCCTGGTCTATGTGATCGGCCTGCAGGTGTTCAGCCAGCTTGTCGAGTACTGGAGCCGTGCGCCGATTTATTTTGAAGGCGCGAATGAAATTTTGCAGGAAACCATTCTGCAGGCGCAGGACGTGCTAAACGGCATTTCTCCCGGACTGGCGGACAGCCTGACCGAGTTTATGTCGAATATCTCTTCCTACATTCAGTCCATTGTCAATTCCGTATCCTCGGCTGTGCTCTCGTTTGCCAAGACGCTGCCGAATCTGTTTGTCAGCTCGATCGTATTTTTTGTAGCGGTGTACCTGTTCGGATTCAGTATGAATACGATGCAGGAAAGCGTCTTGTCCCTGTTTGACGAATCATCGCAGTCGCAGGTAACCGAAGTGCTGGGCAGCCTGAAAAAGTCGATCTTTGGCTTTCTCCGTGCCCAGCTGATTCTGAGCATGTTCACCTATGTCGTGACACTGCTTGGACTCCTCATTCTCGGCGTCAACTATCCGATGGCCATTGCGCTGCTTGTGACGGTCGTTGATATACTCCCGATTCTGGGCGTAGGTTCGGTACTGGTGCCGTGGGCGATCTATCTGCTGTTTGCGGGCGATGTGTTTACCGGGGTCGGATTGATTATGCTGTTTATTGTGATCACAATTATACGACGCGTGCTGGAGCCGAAAGTGATCGGCGATGCGGTGGGCATCGGGGCCCTTCCTGCACTGATCAGCATGTATGTCGGCTTCAAGCTGATCGGGGTGATCGGATTTTTTGTCGGACCGGTGGTTATCATTATTTATTCCGCCATGCGTAAGGCGGGCCTGTTCCAGATCAAAATCAAATTTTAGGACGAAAGTGCCAAGCCTCTTCCCGGCGAAACGCCGGAGAAGAGGTTTTTTTTGTCAATTTCCAGTTCATTTTCTGGGCGAACGACATATGTTAATTACGAAGAGTCGAAAGGATCAGGTTCCCAAACGAATGATAAACCGATAAAGGAGGAATCTCTCTTGAAGCAGAATCCAGAGGAGCGGGCGTACCCGTTGTTTCACTCACCGTTCGATCCCTGCCCTCCGAAGCATTATAAAACGTATGTTGTGCCCGTAAACCAGTATGTGGTGTTCCAGCCCGCTGGTTTGCCGCAGTTCAGCCCCGCGGAAGCCTTGAAGCACGGGACACTATGGCCGTCCTTATACAGTCCGTACACGTCCAGAAAATTCAAAGGGGAGTGATCGTCCATGACGGATGCAGCGCCTAAGGTGGGCGACCGCCAATACTATGAGCTGCTGGAGCAGCTGCAGGCCCTCGATTTTGTACTGGTGGAACTGAATCTCTATCTCGATACCCATCCGGATGACTTGAAAAGCATTGAACAGTTTAACAAGGTCACGCAGGAGCGGACGATTCTTGCCAAGCAGTTTCAGGAAATGTACGGCCCGCTGCAAAACTTTGGCCGCGCCTATTCGAAATATCCGTTTGAATGGTCACAAGGCCCTTGGCCATGGCAAGTGTGAGCACAGTTCGGGCCCCCGGCCGAGCCGGAGCAGCCCTGGCGGCCCCCGAACAGGCAAGGAAGCGGGGAATTTATAAAGGAGGCGGTACAATCCGATGTGGGTCTATGAGAAAAAACTGCAATATCCGGTGCGAGTTAGCAAGTGTGATCCCCGAATGGCAAAGTTTCTGATCGAGCAATATGGCGGTGCGGATGGGGAGCTGGCAGCCGCTCTCCGTTATCTGAATCAGAGATATACGATTCCTGACAAGGTGATCGGTCTCCTCAATGATATCGGCACCGAGGAATTTGCCCATCTTGAGATGATTGCCGCCATGGTGTTCAAGCTTACGAAGGATGCAAGTGTCGAGGAGCTGGAAGCAGCCGGCCTTGGCGCCCATTATGCGAACCATGACAACGCATTGTTCTACGAGAACGCTTCAGGTGTGCCGTGGACGGCAGCCTATATTCAGGCCAAGGGCGATCCGATCGCCGATCTGTATGAGGACATTGCCGCGGAAGAGAAGGCGCGGGCTACATATCAATGGCTGATCGACATGACCGATGATGTGGACCTGCAGGATAGTTTGAAATTTTTACGCGAGCGTGAAATCATTCACTCGATCCGCTTCCGGGAAGCGGTGGAGATCATTAAAGAGGATCGGGAGCATAAGAAAATATTCTAATCATATGGATGAATGGCATAGCGGTTATCTCTCCTTGAAGGGTCCTGTGCCGAGCACAAGCAGGGCTGCCTATTTGGTCAGGTTAATGACCTTTGAGGCGCCCTGTTCCCGTTTTGCGTAAACGGAAGGGAGTGTATTTTCTAAACCACTAAACTTGAAGAAATGGTGAACCGATATATTGTAAAGACAACCTCTTCATGAAGAACAGCCATGCAGCTAAGCAGCTAAATTCCCATGCAGGAGGATAGACGGTTGATCAGCGAATATCGAACATACAGGAGTAGGGAAGAAACTCTACCCAGAGGCACCAAATTACATAACACCTATCAGATCCGAACGGTTCTGTCCAGCAGTGCGCTCTCTGCCGTATATTTGGCACGTAAGATCGACACCCGGGAGAAAGTGATCGTGAAGGAGCTATTCCCGACTTCCCTGGCTGCACGAGGACAAGACCGAAAAACAGTTGTCTGCCGTCAGCGGACGCTTGCGCACAAGCTCGATGAATTCAGGGAGCAGTTCCTGCAGGAAGCCTTCATTCTGAAGGGGCTGGATCATCCGGGGATCGTTCGATACCTTGACCATTTCGAGGAGCGAGGCACGGCCTATCTCGTCATGGAGTTCTGCGAAGGAACCACGCTGGCGCAAATTCTGGAACAGCGGGAAGCAGATCTGCAGCTGATGTATGATACGCTTCTGCCGGTCATGAATGCGCTGGCATATCTTCATGCACACGGCATCATCCATAGGGATATCAAGCCCTCCAACATGATGATTAGCTCCCAGGGGGAAGTGAAGCTGATTGACTTCGGATCTGCTGTACAGTATACACAGGAGGAGTACCCGATCTTTACCACATCCGGTTATTCCCCCTTGGAATTCTATTCGAAGAAGTCACAGCAGGGACCCGCGTCGGATATATACAGTCTGGCAGCGGTGATGTACCGCTGCTGTACCGGCGAGACGCCACCGGATGTAAGACAAAGGCTGTTTGAAGACCGTCTGCGTTTTGAACCCGTGGGTCACGGGGTTTCAGCGCTGCTATCAACCGCGATTCGTCGTGGCTTGGCTCTCCGTCCCCAACAGCGCAGAATATCGCTCGGGTGGCTCAAAGCGGCACTGCGGACGGAGTATTTAATGAACAAAAGGAAGCTTCGGCGAAGTTCGGCGCGTTAGCGCTATCCGCCAAAGCTTCCTTTTGTTATCAGAAGCAGATAATGCCGATTACGAGGATATTTTCACAGTCAGGTGGTCGGTATAGATATTGGTATTGGGTTTAATAGCCTTATACCGCAGCTCGATCTCGGTTATACCGTCCTCGAAGGTGACATATAACTTCTCGTTGAAGTCGAGGGCAGCCTTCTTGCCCGCTGGAACAGGCATTTTGCCGATTTGAACCGCGCATCGTGTACTATGCTTGACATAGAGCTTACCCTGTTTGCCTGCACTGAACACGATTCTGGCTGCTTCCGGGA
Organism: Paenibacillus campinasensis; assembly: GCF_002272015.1. Lineage (GTDB taxonomy): Bacteria > Bacillota > Bacilli > Paenibacillales > Paenibacillaceae > Paenibacillus_AQ > Paenibacillus_AQ campinasensis. Next base: position 57,614 of record NZ_NPBY01000067.1, read on the forward strand.
GCGACTCCTGCACTTGAAGGGTACGGAACAGCTCCGCGAGGGTTACAGTGCCTCCTCCAAATGAAGTCAGCGGCCATGATTTGACCGGAATGTCTTCTCCGCTGGCAGTGGCCAAGAACAGGCCCTCCAGTCTGCCGGTGAACTGAGGCTTCGGACGCAGCAGCAGATACAGCAGAGCTGCAGCAGCTAATGCGCAAGCGCCCCCGGCAGCTGTCCACTTCAGTACGGTGTATTTGGAGCTTATCGTTACTAGCAGTGCTGAACTTGCGAATTCACCGGATGGATCTGTAGCCGTAACAATCAGCTCGCCCTTTCCCGTCTTAGGTGCGTGTAGAATCAGCTGCCCGTCTTCTGTGATCTGCGTAGCGGCTAACGGAAAGCTCTCCTGTTGATCAGACAGGGTATAGACAAGCGGATCTCCGTTCATATCCTGAAAATACTCGTTCAGATTCAGCGTAATGTCCCCATCCTCCCGAACGGCGGACAGATTCCAGTCACCTGCGGCGACAGGTGCAATGTTCGTGGCCTGAACAGAGTGAATACTGCCAATTCGGTAGAACCCTGGTCCATCAAGCAGGATTTTCCAATCGTAGATACCAGTCTCAGGGAAGCTGTATTCAGCCCGGAACACCCCATCTGTATAAGTCATTCCGATACGCTCTGTTCTATCCGGTTCCTCAGGATTGATGACAAGCTCCGCTGTGAGCGGCTTGTACAGCGCCTCGTCCTTCACCGGTTCGCCTTCCTGTCCGATAAGCCTCGCTTCGAACAGATTCTTCTGCCCTTTCAGCACCTCGCTTGTTGAATTGCCGTTGCTGTCAGACGAGCTTCCCCCCTCAGCGTTGGCAGCACCCGGCGTCAAGGTTGACTGAAGATCAATCGCATAGCTCCCAAGCAGACTGATCTTGATCAGGTCTCCCGGCCTTCCCTTTAGTTTCAGTTTAACTTCGCCGGCATCAGGCTGGCCGATCTTCAGAATGGTGTATTTATTAGATTCATATCTTCGAATATTCTGCGAGTCATAATAGATCTGAGCTTCCTTGAGCTTATGCTCGGACAGCAAAATCAGATTGGCTTCCTCCATAGTGGAATCCGGTATGTTCACCACTGCTTCCTGCAATTCTCCGGTAGCGGTAATCGCTGCGGAGGGCATCAGCTTGGAGCGGATCTGATTGGCGAATATCCGATTGAAGATTTCAGGAAGATCATCGGCGCTGCTCGTAATGTACGAGCTGCCTCCCGTCTCGGCCGCAATATGTTCAAGCTGCTCCCGGTTAACCGTTCCGTCATGATTCAGCCCAATCGTATGGATCGGGAATCCCTCTTCCTGAGCCAGCTGAATAACCTCGGCGACATCATCCTCGGAGTCGGTCTTGGTGCGGCCCGCAGAGGAAGGGCCAAGGTCCGTCTCTCCGTCAGAGAGCAGGATCAGGAATGGCTGTCTGTCCTCCTGAGTTCCATCGGACAACAGCTTAGCCCCTTGTTTGAGCCCTAGGCCGATATCCGTATAGCCAGAAGGTCTAAGCTGCCGGATCTCCTGTTGAATTTGCTGCTTATGAGAGGAGACGGAGACAGAGGTCAGGGGCCTTAAGGCCACAATCCGATGGGAGTAGGCTGCGAACCCGACTCGGGTCTGGCTCGCCTCGCTCATGTCCATGAACATATTGATGACCTCTGCCGCAATGCCTTCCGGATCCGAGTCCGTCATGGAATAGCTCGTATCCAGCACAAACACCGCGTCATAGCCGGGCTTCTTCCCATCTGCGTACGCCTGTGCGGATAGCGGTAACCAAAAATTGTGCGTGGAATAGAAAAACAGGAAAAAAGTCATAAGGAGTATGGTCTTAGTGCCTGCTGATTGATTCATGATTTTCCTCCGTTTTTGTAGATTTTAGCTTGTCGTTAATCTCAATGAGGCCTTGAAATATCTGCAAATAAATGGGGTAGGGATAATTTCGAACAACTTTAAATTAGATCCTATACTTCCAGATATCCCCTAATTTTTAACTCAATACATTTGTATCGACCGCACCCCTCTCCAATTAAATAGAAAATAATGGAATTGAATCAGAAGAATCATAATTATGCATATTTCTCTTCGCATTAATTTCGTTTATGTACATTTTGTATTTCGTAATTACACCTGAAATGTGTGATTTTCGCGAAAAACCCCACAAATTGACATAATTTAAAGCCTTACAGTATGATCACTCACATATTGCTGCAGAAACTCGAACTGCTCAGGGTCAGGATATGAATGAAATTGGAATTTAAAGTAAAAGAAAGGAGATCCGTGCGTCTCTGCAGTTAATGCTTTAGCCAATTTACAACAGGAAGTAGGAAACGGATGAAGTACCGGGCAGATGATGAGCCGGGGCTTACCGCCGATCCAATACAAAACCCAGAGGGAGGAGGAGGCAAGCGGATAAACTGTTCGTCGTTTGCTTGCAAGCGACAGACAAAGTGCGCGAATTGCTTGCCGACCGCAATGGAGATTATCAATCAAACCAACCGTACGATGCTTTTCGAGGAGATCAATCCCGAGAAGCTTGATCTGGTCACAATCGTTGGCGATGTCAAAGGAATTGACAGCCTGAGTGATGAGAAGATCAAGGAGATTAACGAGCACCTCCTGGTGCGCAGCTTCGATGAGTTCCTGGACAAATTCTCACCTACGGTCTATTCCTTTTTCAACGCGGCCAACCAGCGGGTGATGTACACGCTCAAGAAGCCTGAAGGCATACCGGATGACATGATCTCCGAGATCAAGGTGAACCAGCATAACGACTTTCTGAAGATGCTCTTCACCCTGATCGACACAAAACGGAGCCAGGGCATTACGAATGTGGATTTTAAGTTCGAGAATCTGCTCGATATGATCTCACCGAAGAAGGTGATGGACGATATTCGTCAGGTGCGCAAGGAGATTCATTACATGTACAGCCAGTATGAGAAGCTGGACGATGATGATCCGAAGAAGCTGGACATGGGCGACAAGCTGAATGCGATGTTCGAAGAGGCAAGCCAGAACTACAACAATGTAATGGCGATGCTGCCGCTGGCGATCGAGGATATCAAGACCCGTCTTCTTCTTGGGGGAACCAAGGAGGAGAACGAAGGAGAGGCTGTTCAGATCGGCATGCTCACCATTGGTGAGAGCGGCGAACTCAAGATTATCGAAGCTCCCAAGAGCGAAACCAAGGAATTAATGCTGCTGGATGAGAACAGTTCGACCGGACTCACGACCGTCTTCGAGGAGGACTACGACTCGATCAGTGAGAGCCCTTCGGGTTATGTGAGAGACTTAGTCGTCCGCACTTTCGTGCCACTGCCAGCGGTTCAGACTGAGGTGAATGTGGAGCAGGAGGTTCAGAATTATAACACCTATCTGGAGTTCTACAAGAACGCGAAGGATGATTTTGTCAAAACGGTTAAGCCTCTGGTGGAGAAAATTCTCGGGGTCAAAATGTTCTTCGACCAGTATGCGACCAAGAACAAAGGCATGCTGCCGACGATGCTGGTGGCTAATGCCAAGCTGGACATGCTCGTGAAGAGCAGCAACATTCCTCGCCTGGAAACCTTCCTGAACACGGTAAACTCGAAGAATGATTTCACAGATACGATCTGGTTCGGCATCGTACCTTCAGTCGAGCTGGAGACAGCCGGCAATGTTCGAGTATCCCGTCAGCGCTTCAAAGGCAACGAGAAGATTGTGAAGCAGGAAGGATACTCGATGGAGTCGCTCTCGATGCTGCTGCAGGTGGTCAAGGATTACAAGATCCAGGTGTTCTTCAACTTCGAATCAGGAGAAGACACGACCTTCAACAGCATGGCTACCTCTGGCATCGAGAAATATATCGACAAATGTACACCGCTGGTACGGAGGGAATACAGTGAATTCGCTGTTCCATGTGTGCCGAACTTTACGATCATTCCGAAGGAGAAATCGGGCGTCATTATCGACAGCAAAATGCTGCAGACCGAGCACGGCGTCGAATTGTCCAAGGAGAAGGAAGATATTCTGAAGCTGTGGATCGAGGGTGTGTATGTCGGAGCAGCTTATGTGGCGGCCGGTCTGGTAGCTGCCTATCAGTGTCCAGAGTACCTTCGTGAGGCGTTCAAGACTGTGAACAAGGATTATCCGGGCGTTCGCTTCGATATTGAAGCTGGTGATAACAGTCTGCGTACGGTGACCACGATGGCGAAGGAGATTACAGGCTTCACGAACAAGATCAAGGATTCCATCAACAGCAAGAACTTCGGGTTCGTGTTCTCCTCAGAGAACGCCCAGCTGCAGGAGAAGGATATCCGCCGGATTACGGTATACAAAGCCCGGAGCATGGCGCTGTCGGAAGACGGGTTCGATTCCATCTACAAAACGCTGGTCAGTACGTATATCGAGCGCATTCTGCGTTACCAGACCGGAGACTTCAAGCATGAGAATATCGTGCGCTTCTTCAGCAACAATCCGAGCAGCCAGAAGAGCAAATGGCTCGGAAGCCGCGGCTATGTCAACTCCATTATTCAAGACGGAGACGATATGAGCTATGTGATTGATGAGAAGAGCAATATGTGCCATATCGATCTGGTCTTTAACGGCAATGTGAAGAACCTGGAAGTCATGATTACGAAGGGCACCAGCCCGGTTAAGGCGTAATGGAATTATTCAAGAAGGTGTTAAGGGCGTTATCTCACAGATTCGCCTTTATACATAAATTCCGGGGCGGCGAAAGCTCCCCGGAGGCTATTACATTTTATTTCAAGGAGGCAACACACATGGGATTCAGATTGCTGGTAGAAGGACAAGAAACGATTGAACTCGGGATGGACAACATCCAAACGGTTGTATACGACACGGATACTCCTAACGATTCCAATGCCCGCTCCACGGATGTCGGTTCCACACTGCTCATCAAGGGCAAGATCATTACAGCTACAGATGGCGACAGTGCAGACGACACGATGAAGCTGGCGCTCTGGTCGCTCGTTCCGGCAGAGAAGGCGGACTGCTACCGGAAGCTAACACTTGAGGTCATTGCGGCAGACCAGGTCGTTCGCAAGATTCACTTCCCTAATGCATTCGTTGTCGATTATACCGAGAGCTTCGGCGATACCGAAGGCGTCGGTTCATTCACCTTGTTCGTCAAGCAGAAGAAGGATAAGACCGAGCTTGCGAAGATCGACGGCGGGTACGCTGTTTAACCCACTTCGGGTTCTACGTCAGGTCTGTAACACGAAGGATATGAAGAGGCATTCATGCCTCTTCATATCCTTATCTCATCCGGGAATCGAACCGAAAGGAAGAGGGCAATGACCGATTATTACAAGCTGCTCGATGTCAGCCGCGATGCTTCGGCAGAGGAGATTAAACAGGCATACCGCAAGCTCGCTAAACGTTATCATCCAGATGTGAACCAAGGAAGTGAGAATGCCGCGCACAAGTTCAAGCTGATCCATGAAGCCTATGACACGTTGCGTAGCGAAGCCTCGCGGCAGGCATACGATGACAGGCTGAAGCAAGAGCAGAGAACGGGCAGTCAGGCTGCACAGAAGGGTGGCCCGCAAGCGGATCGACAGGCGCACGCGACCGGAACCGGAGCTTATACGCCGCCGGATGCGGCAAGTGTGGCAGCCGAGTTCGAGCGATTCTTCGGTTACGCTCCGAGAACGGGCAAGAAAGCACAGAAGAAGCCGGGCAAGAAGCCCGAAGGCCCTCTTGATGCCGACAATCTGTTCAGCAATTTCTTCGGTATCCGGAAATAGGCGCCAGAAACATTAACGCAAAGGGGAGCTGGGCGTGGGAAAACCGGTTAAAGTTGCATGGCTGTTCGCCGTGGATCTGTCCATCTGGGTCATTATGATTACCGCCGTAGCGTATGTGCTTCTGTTATCCGAGGATGTCCACTGGCAGATAGCGGCCGCTGGAAGTGTGGTCATATGCGCGCTGGTGCATCTGGCATTGGGGGGCAATGGCGGTTCTTCGACAAGAGTGCAGGCAAATGCCGGATTCAGAAAACCCGCAGAGCCGCGCGATATTGTCAAGCTGGTCCAGATCGATGAAGACGGTGAACCGGTGAAGGAATGGTACATCATGGGACAGACATCACTTCTGATCGGGAAGAGTAATCCGATGCAGGAGGTCGAGATTGACCTGGCTGATAGCGAATACGCTTCCTTGATCAGCAGTGTGCACGCGGTCCTAAATCGAGTGAATCAGGAATGGTTCATTGAGGACAATGATTCCGCAAGCGGCACAGGTGTCAGAGCCGCAAGCAGAAGCACGGCAATGAAGCTGCAGAGCGGTGAGCCCTGCAGGATTAACTCGGGGGATTTGCTGTACATAGCCAACACCAGATTGCTGGTCAAATAAGAACTGATATCAAGAAGACGGGGGAAGGAAACAGACGATGAGTTTGACAAGATGTCCGAACGGTCACATGTTCAGTACACGTAAGCACGGCAATACCTGTCCATATTGCAACTCAGCGGTACATACGGAGACACCATCAGGCCGTCCGGCTGTACAGCAGCAGACAGAAGACGACAAGACGATGCCGTATCTGGGCGAGACGACAGGAATACATCCGGTTACCGGCTGGCTGGTATGCATTGAAGGTGCGCAGGTAGGCCAGGATTACCGGATTATGGCAGAGAAGAACTTCATTGGCCGGGCGGAGGAGATGCAGATTCGGATTCTCGGGGATAACACCGTATCCCGCAGAAATCACGCGGTTGTGGTGTACGACCCGAAGAAGCGGAACTTCTTCCTGCTGCCAGGGGACGCATCCGGTCTTGCATATCACAACAATGAGGCGGTATATTCACCGGTTGAGCTGAACGCCTACGATATGATTCAGCTCGGACGAAGCAAGTTCATATTCATTCCTTTGTGCGGACCGCATTTCGAATGGGATAACAACAATTAGTCGATTCAGGCTGGGTAGAGGTGAAGAGAAGTGCCCGAAGCAAGTGCAATTCAGCCCCATTATGTATTCATCACGGCGGTCTGCTTGGTTACCCTGCTGTTCATCATCCGCATCAGATTGATGAGGACGGCGAAGGTCCGCAAGATCAATATTCCGGAAGAGCGAGTTCGAGTCGGCAACGGTCAGACGATCGGAACCCGGGACGAGCAGGATGATTACTTCGCTAGTGTTACGACGTCCTTGGGTACATTGTCTGTTGTTGCGGACGGGATCAGCGGACTGCGCAACGGACGAATGTCCAGCATGATGGCGGTCAACACCTTCGTACAGGAGTTCGGCAAACTGGACAGGCAGGATGAGATTGCCGAATATCTTGCCGAGACAGCGGTCAAGAGCAACCGTCTCATTCTGCAGCATCTGAATGGACAGGGAGGCGGAACTACGCTGGCTGCAGTTGTACTGTCTGAAGGATACATGTACTACGGGGCTGTTGGAGACACCCTGATTACGATCTTCCGCAAGGGGGAATTCATAGCGGTCAATTCCAAGCATACGGCAGAGACGCTGCTTGAGGAGAAGGTGCTTGCCGGGGAGATGACCATGCAGGAGGCGGCAGCCAGTCCAGTCCGTCATCAGTTGACCAATTATTTGGGTTATGAAGGCTTTGAACAGATGGAGATTGCAGATGCTCCATACAGACTTTATCCAGGTGATCTTGTACTGCTGTGTAGTGATGGCATCTATGAAGCGCTGACCGAGATCGAGCTGGAGAGTATCTTAAAGAAGCATGACCATCCGCAGGATATGGCAGATGCAATGATTGAGAAAATCGGGGCCAAAGGGCTGCGGAATCAGGATAATGCCACTGTGGTGATCCTGCAGGAGATGCAGTAACAACCGAAGCAGCAGGCTTACAGGCAGAGAAGGGAATGACGGAGGTATACATGCGCAAGGAAAACAGCGAGTTCGAGACAGGCTTTGTATCGGAAGCAGGCTCATTCATCGACAACCGGGATTATTTTGCCTACATAGAGACCGAGGATCTGGCCTGTTATGTGCTTGCCGACGGGCTTGATACGGTGACAGATATGAACAGCGCCGAGATGGCGGTGAAGGCCGTGCTGGAGAACTTCATGGAGAAGCCGTCGATGTCCAGAAGGCGGCTTATGCGCGGCCTGCGTGACGCTCATGAATGGCTGCAGTTCGAGAGTCGGCGGGTCCGGCTGAAGGCTAGTCTCCTGGTGATTGTCACGGATTACACGCGTATGGTATACGCTTCTGTCGGCAATGTCCGCCTGTATCATTTCCGCGGTGGAAGACTGAATTTCCGCAGCAGGGACCACAGTCTGGCCCAATCGCTCGTAGACGACGGACGTATTCCGGAGGATGCTGCACACCTTCATGAGGAACGCGGCAACTTGCTTGAGTATCTGGGCAAACCGGGCAAGCTTCAAGCTTATGTTTCCAAGAAGACGATGCTTGCTGACGGAGATGTGCTGCTGATGGTTACACCTGGCATGTGGGAAGAGGTCGAACTGGCCGAGATGTTGGGTGCGCTCGAAGAGTCGAAAGATCCGGTCATACTGACAGACACGCTGGAAGAGGTGCTGCTCAGCCGGCAGCGCCGAATTATACCGAATTACACGGCGGCAGCCATAAGTGTCAAGAAGATCTATCAGGAGAAGCCAAAGAACCGTGCCAAGCTCATCAAGCGAATTCTTATCGCGCTTATTGTCATGCTTCTGATCGGGGGCGGAACCTGGATTACCCTGGCAAGATCGGCTGAAAAGAAGGCCCAAGCGGTGCAAGAGATCATGGAATCAGGGAGCCTCGGAGACGAATACGCGAGACTCGGGGATTTCCAGAAGGCGATCTCTCCTTACAGTGAGGCCAAAAATGCCGCGACTCGCATCAAGGATCTGGTCAACCGAAAACTGTATTTGAACAAGCAGGCCTTGTCACAAGCGATTGTCGATGGGGATGGTTACGTGGATGAAGGGGATTTCGAGAATGCGAAGATTAGCTACGAGAAGGCGCTGAGCCTCGCCAAGACCTACCTCTCTTCCAGTGTCGATACCATTGAGAAGAGGATCCAGGATCTGGACGGTTATGAGGCGATCCGCAAGCAGATTACCGAAGCAGACGTGAAGTTCCGGGCGGGAGATTACACGGATGCCTTGAAGCTGTATGAGCAGGCGTACAAGAAGGCGACAGAGGGTGGATATGATCGCGTTATCCAGGAGATCAGTGGAAAGCAAAGCGATACCCAGGACAAATTAACCGCGATTGAGCATGAATTGCAGGGAATCCGGGCCGGCAAGCTGGCAGCTCGCGGCGAGCGGCTGCTGCAGTCCGAAGAATACAGCGGCGCCATCGACGCCTATGCTGAGGCGCAGCAGATCTATCAGGAGATCGGCAAGCTGGAGAGTGTCCTGTCTATGGAGCGCGCCATCACCAAGGTGGAGGACAAGCAGCGTTCGAAGCAGGATGAAGAGAGAGCTGCGCTGGCTCAGCAGCAGGAAGCCAGTGATCTGGGAGCAATCCAACAAGGGCCAGCCGGTCAAGCCGGGTCTCAGCAGGCTGCGGCCGATCAAGCTGCGGCACAGCAAGCGGCCATTGAACAGGCAGCCCGGATGGCAGCTGAAGCCGCTATCCGGGAGCAGACCAAACAGACGGAACAGAATAAGCAGACCGAACAGACCGAGCAGAAGAAGCAGACTAAAGAGCCAGCAGAGAACGGAAGCGAAGACAATTCAGATGGCAATGAAGCCGAGGCTTCAGATTCGGAAAGTCAGGAATAGGGGAAGGGGGAGCAGATGTGAAGGAACTTGTACAGGAACGGCTTGGGAAGATGAATGATCTTGAGCAGCGCCAGCTGCTGAAGAATCTGATGACCGGTGTATTCCTCAATCTGGTGGACTACCAGGAGGAGATGATTCGCAAGCTGGAGCAGCGCGTGTTCGATGAGCTGGAGGACCCCGGTTCCCGGTATGACATTTACGGGGCTGTCTGCTCCCTTGAAGATTACGATCCGATTCATGAGTACTTGTTCCCGATGCTTCCGTCTGATGTGAACAGGTCCATGGTGGATATGAGCCAGGTGGCGGAAGTGATCCGCGAAGGCGGAGAGATGAAGCTGTTCGGATTGTTTCTGGAGATGGACACCGCTGACATCCTGAAGCTTGCAGCGAGCGGCAGGAAATTTCACGGCCAGCTCGTGACGGATGCGGGGAGTTACCGGATCGATGTCACGCTGAGAGCAAGCGACACTTATATTAAGGAGATCGAGAAGCTCTACCATGTCTTTCTGGACAACGGGGTTCCTTGGAGAACGGTTAACCATCCGTATATCCGGAAGTTCGTCGATTGCGTCCTTACGGGAGGTGAGGAAGACCCTCAGCCCCATGAGGAAATTCGGGAGATTACAGTGTCGCTGGAAGAATATGAATCGGTGAGGAGACAGGACCTGATCCCGCTCTGGAATATCGAGCGATTGTCGCTGAAGAACAGCGGGTTCCCGGTTCCGGCGATTGACAGAATCAATTATGAGCATGTGCTGTCACTGCGCAAAACTGGCGCAGAGCACGGCTATCTTGTACGTCCTGGCGAAGAAATGGAAATCCGGTACATCAAGCGTTCTGAACAGGAGCTGACCATTGTGACACCGCGCGAGAAGGCGGCGGTCTGGGAAGTGCTGAAAGTTACGCGGCCGATGGAGCTCCGGCTTGGCAGGCAGATGTACAAGCTCGTGTCCAACACGAGACGGGACAGCTTCGCCGGGCGATATGCCCATAAGCAGGGAATGGCGGTTCGGGCCAAAGCGGAAATTGCCCGGATTGTGTCTACCATGGAAGCGGGAGAGGGCCTTGAACTCGAGACGGTAGATATTGTGCCAGCTTCTCAAGCAGCTGCTGGCTTCACCTATCCGCTGAACTCGTTCGTTAGTGATCATGTGCGTAGGGAAGAAGACAAGCTGGTCATGCGGCTGGGGTTCCGCCGGACAGAGCAGAGGGGAGCCGGCCCGTCTTTTATTGACGGGGATCTGATTAGCTTTCTCGTCTCGGAAGTACAGATGTATTTTCCCGAATACCGGTGTGTGGGGGTCTGGGTATGAATTACGTCTGGGATGTGCTTATGCGGGCCCGAAGCTTGAAGCTTGCGGACAAGGACATCCGTTTTGTCCCGGCGACCACCTATTCCCCTTATATGGAGCTGAGCCTGTCCGATCTGAACGCTACAAAACCGGAGCAGACCGTAGAGGTGAATCCTTATTACCGCTTCTACTCCATCTTCCGGGATTTGTTCGGACCCGGGGTGGAAGAGCATGCGGAGCTCAGGGAGACGTTGTTCGATCTCTTGATCCACTTCCTGGCTGAGGCTGATCTGTATCAGGGGATGAACCGGCGGGAGTACTATATCCGTTTCATGAAGCGGGATCTTGCCGAAGGCATCTTCGGGGTACAGAATGGGATGCGTTTTGCCAGGCTTGAACTCACCGAACAGGACTACGTGGCAGAGAATTTACTCAGTCTCTATGAAACGGGGGAAGCGGTCCACTTGTTCCGCAAGACGATGCGCCAGTTATTTCCCCATTCGATCATCTATGCGAATTGCGAGGAGAAGGATGAACTGCTGATCTATGTGGGCCGGGAAGAGAGTGAAGGATCCCGCCTGCGTGTCGGACTCATTATGGATCTGTTCCTTCCCGCGCGCTTGCATACAGAGATCTATTGGAGTAGACATTTCGGAATTATGGACCAGGACAGCACCATGCGGATGGACGAAATAGCTCTGTATTGACCCTACATAACCGGGTCTTCCAGGTGCCGTCTGTAAAGAGCAGCGGCCTTGAGGCCATAAGAAAGGACATATGAAGGATGAGCGGACCATATACATACCGGCTGTACAACGACTCCACGACGTCCGAAGGGGTCCGGTTCACAGCGAAATATACAAGAGCTGAGCTGGAGCAGATGACGACGTTTCAGCTTCGCAGCATATGCACAAAAGAACGGCTGGTAGAAGGTCTCGCCAATCCGCTGGATCGGGACAAGCTCATTCAGCTTATTCTGCGATACCGGGGAGCTGACAGCCGCAAATTGATCACCGTTCCGAATAAGGGCGGATTTGAGCGTCTGGAGCAGGCGATTCGCCGATATCTGGGGACGGACCGCAAGGATTCCGGACGGATGAGAGTGCCAGCCAAGATCGTACTGTACGAAGACATTATGCTGGATCGTACAGACGGTTACAGGGTGGAGGCAGAGCTGCCATGGCTGGATGAGGGTAATGTGCTGATCGTGAACAGGGAGGATGAACTATGCGGTGTTCTGAATCTGGTCAGGAGTGGAGAGCAGGGAAAGGACTATTATCTGTGCCGTGACAGTATGGCCGAGCTGCGAAGAACCGTCAATCAGCACTACAGCCTGCTGTTCTTCAGGCGCCGGGAATCGGATTATCTCTATGAAGCTTATTACGGCGACAAACCGCTCGTGCCAACCAGTCTGCATGCGGTTCGAGTTCCGGTTGCAGAGCTGGTCATCCGTCAGCCGGAGCGGACCGATGCGGTGCTGGCCATCGACTTCGGCACGTCCAATACAACGGCCGGTGCTTATCTGGACAGCGGATACGTATCGATGCCAGACCACGGAGGAGCGGGGCGAATCCGGTTGAACGACATCAATTACGTTCAATTCCCCGGACCGTCCGGCCCGGACGGAGAGTGGCTTGAAGTGCTGCCGACTGCCGTTGCGGTGGAGGATTGCTCCAATCCGAAGCAGATTGTCTATGCATTTGGAGAGGCCGCGCCACGGGGAGAGGGAACGATCGGCAAGCAGGCTACCGTGCTGCGGGGAATCAAGCGCTGGGTGAATGATTACAAGCGCGCCGAGGAGCTGATAGACCCCGAGGGCCGCACGGCCCGGGTTCCGCGCAGCGAGATATTGGGCGCATTCATCCGCTACGTCGTGGGCATGGCGGAGCAGCAGTTCAAATGCCGGTTCCACCACCTGCATATCTCGGCTCCAGTGAAGCTGAAGACGCAGTTCATCGAGATGTTTACCGAGATTGTGCCGGAATACCGGATTGAAGCCGCTGATGCGCTGGACGAAGGGGTAGCTGTGCTGTACAACACGCTGGCAGACCAGATGGAGAGAAGAACGTTCACCGACGGCAGAGAGTATCAGGCGCTGGTCATTGACTGCGGGGGAGGAACGACGGATCTCTCCTCCTGCCGATTCCGGATTGAAGACGGGCGCATCGCCTATAAGCTGGACATTCATACCACTTATGAGAACGGTGATACCAACTTCGGAGGCAACAATCTGACCTACCGGATCATGCAGTACATGAAGATTGTGTTCGCTGGTTACTATGCGGCTGAGGAGCGGCTGCCGGACACGGAGATTCAAGCTCTGATCCGTGAATCGCCCGGCGATATCTACCGGTATGTGGATGAACACGGCGTGGATGCCCTGTATGCCGAGCTTGAGCGGCGCTACCGGGAAGCGGAGGCGATCCTTCCAACCGCATACAGACGTTACGAGCACGCGAACCGTGAAGAATATGAGCGGGTGCTCGGTAATTTCCACCTGCTCTGGGATGCGGCCGAGAATATGAAGCGCGAATTCTTCCGGCGTACGGGGATTCTGCGCAGCCGGTTCGAGACAGAGAATGTCATTCCTGCCGATACGGATCTGAATATTGCGGTCATGAACCGCTGGATGGTCTCGGTCCTGGAGAATGGCCGGTTCAGAGAAGAATACAGGCTGCCCGATGTCATCTTCAATATCCGGGAGATCGAGCAGCTGCTTAAGGCGGATATATACGGCATCGTGCGCAGGTTTCTGGAGGATCTGTACCAGGATGGACGACTCCAGGACTATTCGATCATCAAGCTGACAGGCCAGAGCTGCCGCATTGACGTATTCCGCGAAGCACTCAAGGAGTTCGTGCCGGGTCGCAGCATTGAATTCCGGCAGAAGCCGGGGGATCAGGACCGGGTATCTGAACTAAAGCTGGCATGTGTGCGAGGGGCGATCCGATACCTGAACTCGAAGAAGATGGGCCGGATCGAGCCGGTCCTGTCCAGCGATGTGCCGGCCATTCCTTATGCGGTCAGCGCGTATACGCACACCGGAGTGGAGAAGGTGCTGATTGAAAGTCTGGCGCCGCTTGGGGCCGCGCGGTATATCTCGCGTCCTTCCCACACCGCGGAGGTGGAATTCTTCCTCTCTGCAAGCGGGGCGTCGCCCCGGCGCCATGTGTACCATAACCGGCCGGGTCTATACCGCCCGGTAACCTACGAAGAGATCGCGCAGCAGTACGGGAAGGACATCCTCCAGGATGACACCGACTCGATTAGCAACGGCGAGACCCGGTATTTTGTATTCACAGGCGGCAGCCACTGGGGATTCCATGTCGTTCCGGTCGCAAGACAGGATGAGATGCTGCAGCTTGGAGAAAAGCACTTCTTCGCGTTTGAGGACGATCTGTCCGAGCTGGACTTCTTCGACGGGACGAAATAGCGAAGGGAGAGGAGGCGACAGCTGATGTTCATCCATACGATGCCCCGGTTCGAGAAGGGGCGAATCCTGAAGACTTCCATGCTGGAGAGCTTGAGAGATTATCCGCGCTCCTATCTGGATATTCGGTACCGCGACTATTCAGACGGCATCCTGACCGGTGCCGATATCAACGTCGGTCCGCATGCGCTGACGGTGACGCCGGGACTGGTTAAGCATGCCGGTATCATCTATCAGATGGCTGAGGAGCAGGAGGTGCCTTACACTGCAACCGGCAGGGAGGCGGTGCTGGCCGTGCGTTTTGCAGCAGTAGAGTCGTCTGCCGATTTCGACAGCTATGCCGGAAGACTCGTCATTCAGGAGCATGCACCCGGCCCTGACGAGCTGGAGCTGTGCCGATTCAAGCTGAAGGAAGGAGCCGTGCTGCGCTCCAATTACATAGACTTTGCGGATCTGGCTACCGAATACAATACACTCAATGTCCTTCACGTCCGGCGTGCGGGCAGGGGAGAAGACACCCTCGCCCCGATGATTCTGAGGTGTTATGCGAGAGAACTGCTGGGCAGGGGAAGCGCCGATCCGGCGGATCTGTCATTCTCCCTGCTGTGCCTGAATCAGGAGTACATCGAGATGGAGGCGCTGCTGCATTATGTGGCGGTGCGGACGGGAAGCAGTCTGCAGGATATCAGGCATTTGGCCCAGGATCGCACGAGCCTCCACCGGACACTGGTGCGGATTCTGGAGGAGAATGGCGGACAGCGTCCGCTAACAGGCTATAGGCGAAACGGTCCGCAGCGGATGATGGTAGATTAGGGGATTATTACTGTGACAAGGAGGGGAATTGAATGAAGCATATGGACGAGAAAGTAATATCCATGCTGATTGAGGCGGAAGCAAAGCGTAATCCCGCAGCTTCTTCCAGTGCCGGGACAGGGCAGACGGACCGTGCAGATCTGTCGAAACTGCTGGTGGAGATTGAGGGGGAGAAGGTGATGTTCCACGAGCAGGAACTGCTCGACGGACGGGTCAGGATCACCATGCCCCGCTCGTTAAGGCCCATGACCAGACAGGAAGCGCTGGTGAAATATCCTTCCGAGCGCCGTCCGGCAATTATCTTCACCAATGATGGTCTGAGTATAAATCTGACATTTAATCACACCGCCAATGTACTGGATGAAGCCGATGTGGAGGAGTTCAAGGATGCCATGGTGCAGATTACCCGTTCTACCCAGCCAATCCGCGAGTGGATCGGGGACGGCGTGCAGCAAGCGGAAGAGAAGACGTTTGGCTATTGTGAGTTTATGTCTCCCGCACTGAACACCAATATTTATAACTTGATGATTTTTGCTTCCCTGGACAAGCGCTTTCTGATCTGCACGTTCAATTGCATTGAAGAGGACAAGAAGGCGTGGCGTCCGGTTGCCCTGGCCATGCTGGATTCTCTCCGTGTTCATGAAACTGCCGAAGGAGGAGGGGCGCAATGAGCACGTTAGCTGTTACATACGGTAATTTGAAGATAACCCCTTACGAGCTTGTCAGTCTTCAGCAGCTCACCATCACCAAAGCGATCAATGATCATGCCCGCCTGAAGATGACCGGGATTGTTCCGGAAGACAAGAAGGAGAGCTACGTGCTGATGACAGAAGCCGATACCACCATTGAGGTCAGCCAGGTGGATGAACAAGGCGGCAGTGTGCCCCTGTTCCACGGCATTGTGCTGAACGTCGGGGTGAAGGCGGTAAGGGGAGTATACCATCTCGAGGTTGAGGCGATTTCCCATACGTACCTGCTTGATGTCAAGCGGAAGAACCGCTCTTTTCAGAATCACAATATGACCTATGGCGAACTTCTCGACCTGGTTGCCGCCGATTATACAGGCTTTGACGTCATGGATGAAGCGACAGGCGGCGCTTCCATCGGTAATTTTACGATGCAGTATCAGGAGACAGACTGGGAATTCCTCAAACGTCTTGCTTCCCGCTTCCACACTTCCCTCATGCCTGCTTCCACCTTCAGCTATCCCAAATTCTACTTCGGCATCTATGATACTCCTTCGCAAGGCAAGCTGGACAACTTCCATTACCAGGTTGGCAAGAACGTATCGGATTTCCTGTACCACTCTGCCAATGATGGAGCACACCTGGACGAGAATGACTTCATGTTCTACGAGGTGGAGACAAGCCGGGTGCTGGATCTCGGGAATGCCATCGAATTCAAAGGCCGTCTGCTTTATGTCCGCAGCTCTTGCTCAGAGATGAGAGATGGTCTTCTGGTCCACAGATACGTGCTGTGTACACGCCGGGGATTACGCCAGCGCAAGCTGTACAACGAGCGCATTATCGGGGCTTCTATACAAGGTACGGTCATCGGGGTCAAGAAGGACACCGTGCAGATTCATCTCTATATGGACGAGTCGCAGAGCAAGGATAGCGCGCACTGCTTCCCGTATGCCTCCATGTATACGGCGGAGGGCAACAGCGGCTGGTACTGCATGCCTGAGGTCGGCGACCATGTGCGGGTGTATTTTCCAAGCAGCAAGGAAGAGGAAGGGGTGGCCAGCAGTTCAGTCCGGCAGAACTCGGATGAAGGGGAGAGCAACAAGCTGGGCAACCCGGATATGAAATATTTCCGTACGGCGGCAGGCAAGGAGCTGCTGATGGGGCCGGAGGAGATCGTTATTACCGGCAAGGATGGGGAAATCTTCATCCGGCTAAACGAGAGCGGCGGCATCGAAATTTCCAGCAGTCAAATGATCAAGCTGATTGCCACAGAAGACATCATGATCGAGGCAGGACAGAATGTAGCCATTTCGGCCAAAGACGAAATCAGCCTGACCTGTAAGGAGAGCAGCCTGCTGATGAACGGTCAGACCAAGCTTATCGGTACAGAGCTGAATACCAACTAGCGGCCGGGTGCAGGGCACTGGGAAGCGGAGGGGAGGAGCATAGATGTACAGCGAACAGGCGCTAGAACAGTTTAGACAGACCGTGGTGACCCCTTGGCACCATGCGTCGCTTCTGAGCATGGATCGGGAATATCGAGCGAAGCGGGAGCAGTGGGCGGCTGACTTCATCGAACATTTTCAGCAGTTCTGCCGCAAGATACTGGATCGCCAACAAGCCAAAGACAAGGAGGCAATCGGCTATATCACCTATTCCTTGCTGCGGACAGGGCTGACAGACGGTCATCCAGCCTATCTAGCCGAGGCATTCGATGAGCGCTGGTTCTTCGACCGCCAGCCTGTTCAGGAAGAATATGATCCACAGTGGGCATTTCAATCACTGGAAGGACTGGAGTCACGCTGGGAGCCTGACGCAAGAAAGTATGCAGGCAAAATTCCCCGTCCGCTGCTTGAGAGACTGAGGCTGGAAGAGGCGATTCATTTCCACAGTTATGTATCCGAGCTGATCCGGTATGCAATGCCGCAAGCTGTTCTGCTGCCAGAATATCAGGCATTGGCAAGAACCAGTGTATTCGAGGTAAGGGTCGGAGAATACATGGATCACAGCATCACCGTGTACAAAGAGGACCGAAGGGGTCTGAGCAGCAGCGTGGTCCGGGAATGGCTGGATGCCAAGCTGGAGGGCGAATACGCTTATCAGGCGATTGAAGAAGTGGACTTGTCCGGGATTATAAATCCCGGCTTGGATTTTCGGTATACGGCCTTTCGGGCCTGCAATCTGTCAACAGCCAAGCTTTCGTTCTCCATGATGGTTGGAACTCACTGGAGAGGGTGTCTGCTGGAGGAGACTGATCTCAGCTTCAGTGCGCTTCAGGGGGCCGATTTCAGAGGATGCCGCTTGCCGCAGGCCATATGTACCGGGATCAGCGCAGGATGGCCGACAGAGGAACAGACCGAATGGATCATGCCGGGATTGGCTGGCGTCTGTTTTGCGGAGACCGATCTGCACAGAGCGGACTTCCGCCATGCTGATCTAAGGGGCGCGGATTTTACAGCAGCGAATCTGAGAGACGCGGATTTTACAGGGGCTGACCTGCGTGGAGCTAATTTTGCAGGAGCCAATCTTACCGGCGCGGTGCTGGAGGCGGCTAATTTGGCCGGAGCAAGTCTTCCAGAAGGCCCCTGGAACGTCCTTCTGAGGGAGGCGGGAAGATGAGCTATTTCATTCTGAGTCAGGATCATCGGTTCGTGAATGCGGTCAAGCCGCTCGGCGTATCGGAAGTTGTTAAGCCAGAGCTCCTGTCAACGGACCATGCCCAGGAGCTTGCAGCCACAAATCTGCATTTCACGGTAGCCGAAGCAGGTCAGATCGATTATGTGGATTATATCGAGCAGCCCGCTCCATTCGTCTCGGACAGGCTGAAGCGAATCGTGGAGAAGTTCGCTCCAGACACCCTGTTCGTACCCGGAGCCTTTACAGATCTAACACGCAGACATCAAGAGGTGTATTGGCTGATCGTACCTCTCCGTATCGATTGTCTGTCGGTTAAGAGCGATTTTGCACCCGATGGGTCACTGCAACGGCTAGTCGTGGATCGTGCCCACACGGGAGGGAAGATGCTCCTGCAGGTCGGGGGCGTGCGGGAGCGAATTCTGCTGATGCATCTGGCACTGGCAGAAGCGCTGCTGCGAAGAGACTACAATGGGATTCGCCTGATCAGAGCGGATTCGTAGGAGGAATCATGATGTCCAGTAAGAGTATGCCACAGATCCAGCCTTCGATCGGCGGGGAAGCTGAAGCGTCATATGTCGTTGCCGGAGCCATTCTCAGCTGCAGCTGTGGAACACAACTGACAAGACTGAAGCTGCCATACAGCCACGGGGTCTACGTGAAAGAGAAACCCCAGATGAATATCGACGATTATGTGCCTAACGTGAATATTATCAACTTCGGCAACTGTACGAACCAGCTCAATCCGGCTGTGCAGAACGGACAGTTCGATACAGAAGGGGTCCAGAAGGCGCCCTGTGTGCCGGTCATTACAGGCCCCTGGATCAACGGAAAGAGTGACGTCCTGATTGAAGGCAGCCCTGCACTGCTTAGCACGTGCACCAATACCTGCATCTACGCGGGCAGTCTGATCGTGATCGAGGATGACGGCCAGAATCTGGGAGGGGTATCCGTAGGCAGCGCGAGCGGCGGAATGGATTGATCGGATAAAACTGTGGATGGCCGTGCAGGGAGAGGGGGAATTTATGATGGCAGCGATACATACTTGGAAGGGATACGGGCAGATTCGGCTCGTGTCTCCTTATGAAATTCAAAGCCTCGGCACACTTGAGATCAGACGACATGTGGGGGAGCACGCGAGGTTGTTCCTGACCGCCGTGCTTCCGGAAGAGCAGAAGGACCAGAGTGTGCAGTTGAAGGTCAGGGAAGAAATGATCCAAATACAGGAAACGGATGCAGATGGCGCCCTGGTGCGCGTTCTGTTCCACGGCCGGGTCGAGCAGCTAGAAATCACGACAGTGCGCGGGGTGTACCAGCTGAGGCTGGAAGCTGTCTCCCACTCTGCCCTGCTGGACCGGAAGGTGCAAAGCCGTTCCTATCAGCTGGGGAATCAAAGCACATCCGAGCTGATTGAACGAGTCGTCATGGCTTACGACGGAGCGGATCTGATCGACACCACGAACGGTGCGGATCGGCTGGACTCGCTGGTGCTTCAGTACCGGGAGACGGACTGGGAGTTTATCAAACGGCTGGCTTCCAGCAGCGGTGCAGTCATCATCCCGGAATCATCCGCCGCTTCACCCAAACTGTGGATTGGCTTACCGGATGGTGCTTTGGCTCAGCTGCCGTCAGAGACGGCTTTCACCGTTGGCCGTGATCTGGCCGCCTACGCACAGGTGCAGGCGGCTGGTCTTCAAGCAAGCCCGGCAGACTTCACCTATTATGAAGTCGAAACCGAGCGATGGCTCGGCCTTGGCGACAGGGTGAAATTCCGGGATCAGGAGCTGGCCGTGGCCGGAGCGGTGTCCGTTCTGCAGGACGGCACCCTAATACATACTTACACACTTCGCCTGGAATCGGGGATCCGCCAGCCGTTCTACCTGAACGACCGGATTACCGGGGTATCCCTGGACGGCAAAATTATGGATGTGCAAAAAGATCGGGTGCGCGTGCACCTGGACATCGATGAACTCCAGGACAAGAGCCTGGCAGTCTGGCTGCCGTTCGAGTCGCCCTATACCGCAGAAGGCAGCAGCGGCCTGTATGTCATGCCTCAGGTGGGGGATGCGGTGCAGGTGTATTTTCAGAGCGCGAGGGAAGAAGAAGCGATCGTGCGCGGCTCGGTGCGCAAGGGCGGACAGCCCTCCCCCAAGCTGGAGGACCCGAATACGAAATATTGGGGAACCAATTTCGGCAAAGAGCTGAAATTCGGTACGAACGAGATGAGCCTGACAGCAACCGAAGGCAGTCTGTTCATCTCGCTGGAAGACAGCGACGGCATCACGATCCAGAGTGATACCGGAATTGTGCTGTCGGCAGAGAAGGATTTGGAATGGACTTCGGAGAAGAAGATAGAGATAACCGCGCAGGAGGGTATCTACCTGATCAGCGGGAACAGCAGTCTGGTGATGGACGGTAACACCGATGCCCGTGGCGAAGAGGTAGAGCTGGAAGGCCTGATCAAAACCCCAGTC
>NZ_NPBY01000068.1 GCF_002272015.1 Paenibacillus campinasensis
AAGTTTACACAAACTATTTTACAGACTCTCGAGCGCCATATACAGGAGACTGGCGAGCTTCTTCTACAGCAAATTAGGATCGTCCATCCCGACTTGGTCCTGTGCTACGGTGATGTCATATTCAACGGTATCCATGAGTTACTGAGAAAAGTTTGCCCTCGCACATATGAGCTTAAGCAGACTTCCGGTGGACTGGATTACATCATATTGGCGGACACTCAAACAGTCTTGATTCGTTATCATCACCCTAACGCTTATTATCCAAGGGCGATGTCTTACACATATCTGAAGAAAGAGATGAAGAAGATAATTCCCTAATAGGATGGTAAAATATAGGAATAAACAATACATCTTTCAAATCAGGTGAGGTGATAGAATAAGTGGACGGTTACTTGGAATTTGTTAAAAGCGTAGCTAACGAACAAAATAAGGTGTTCATTATGGATACTGGTGAGGGGAATGACTTTATCGATCCTGCAACTGGGTGGTATATTGAAGATTTTAGCGGTTGGCTAATAGAGCCTTCAAAAGAAGATCTACTGATTGAAGCTATGAATCAAGGAATGACATAGAAATGTTAGATGAAGTGAACGGTGGAAATGGACGTGGTATAAAGAAATCATCAAACCCAGATTTTCTAATTGAAGGCGAAGTATTTGACTGTTATGCACCTACAATAGATACCAATGTGGACAATATTTTAAGAAATATTAGAACTAAGACAAAAACACAGGCAGAGAGAATTGTAATTAATTTAGATGGTTTCACTTCAGAAAAAATAACTGAAATTACTGAAGGGATTCTAAGGAAAGCTAATCCAAATGGAGATTTTAAAGAATTTACAAGAATTATTAATTGTGGTTGACGGTAAAATCACAAGGATATTTGGGGGTTAGATTGCATGGATTTCGAATTATTTTTAGAATCTAATTTCAGTTGCAAGCCATTGGCAGAGATTATTGAAAAAACTATAGTCAACCTCTTGAATGAAAAGGTATCGATTCAGAATGATGAAGAAGAAATAGTTATTGGAACTGATTACTTTTCGTTGGCTCTTGAACTTGAGGATATCTCAGATATAAATTTTGTTAGAACTCACTATGACATAGATATCGATATTTGCATTAGGGTTCAGTTATTTGGTAACACCTTTGATCAAGGAATAAAATCTTTGTTTAAAGTTATCGGGAGCTTGTTAAAACAATGTGGTGGCAATCTGTTGTTTTTAGAAAATGGTTCGGATCAGTTGCTTAGAAGAGAGAATGGTCAGTTAATTGTCAATAGTGATTTGGATCAATACCAGATAAAGTACTTAACTCCAAATCTACTTAGTTTACTTGATCATTCTTATATCGAGGGGGAATTGAGTAAGTAAGATATTTCATCCGACTTTAAGGAACTGTCAAGATTTCTGTGTAAACTCATTTCCGAGCAATCCCCCCTAAGAGAGGATTTGCCGTTTCTAACGTAACAAGTTGTTGACCCGATCCGGAAAGGAAAGAAGACCGAGAGCTGAAGAAGCATCAGTCCCCAGTTGTTGCGCCATGAGAGGATACTTGGCGCCCGATATTTCCTCGATGCGGTTGTTTATTGCAGACTAAAAATGCCGAAAGTTGCAGCGTAAAAACAAACTGGTTGTGATGTTCTTTGCCTACAGCAATGCGGCTTTGCGGGAATTGAACAGCTCTATCATGGACATCCAAAACTACATCCAGAATATCCACACAGCATATCTTTGTACATAATCCCGACGGTTCTTTGAAGTCGAGATAAAGAGAAATCTATATGACGTACGGTGAATTTTTGCACTTAGTAAAATGCATGGAATATATTTTCTATGTCAATAATGAAGAGTACTGGATTAGCTCGAATGAAAATGGATACTGTTTAACAAGACTAAGGGATCGTAATTCACAGGAGTTTAAAACAGCCGAGGATTTATTGAAAACGGACGGATCGATGAACATTCACTAATCGATTTATGGGACAAACTAAGAGATTTTTTTCAGTAATTGGTTTGATACACATTTGAACCAACAGAAGATGCGGAGTAGGAATTAGCTTTTTTGCTCATGACGATGAGAGATTCCAAGATTCTTAATCGTATTTGAGAGAGGATAATGAGTTTATAGAAGTTCATTAGGAAAAAGACAATGACAAAGGAGAAGGCACAAGCTGCCTCCTCCTTCACTGATGCAACTCAGGATGTTACCAGGGCTCACCCTCACCATGGCTATTTGCTTTGATTACGTGGGGAGGAGAAGGGGACTTTAATGGCTCCTCTGTGGGAGGAATAGTGAAATTGCTAATAAATACGAATGCGCAAATGAAGCTAAGAATTTTCGCCCACTTTTTTCTCATTACGATTAACCTCCTTCATGAATTGGGAGTATCTTAGTAGATCTAACATGTGGCATTGAATATAATTTTTATGTCAATAATGAAGAGTACTGGATTAGCTCGAATGAAAATGGATACTAATTGGTTTGATACACATTTCAGATGAACCAACAGAAGATGCGGAGTAGGAACGAGCTTTTTTGGCTCATGACGATGAGAGATTCCAAGATTCTTTATCGCATTTGAGAGAGGATAATGAGTGTTTAATAGAAGTTCAATAGAAAAAAGTCAGGAGGAAGCACAAGCTACCTCCTTCATCGATGCAATTCAGGATATTACCAGTCTCCACCCTCACCATGGCTATTTGCTTTGATTACGTGGGGAGGAGAAGGGGACTTTAATGGCTCCTCTGTGGGAGGAATAGTGAAATTGCTAATAAATACAAATGCACAAATGAAGCTAAGAATTTTTGCCCACTTTTTTCTCATTACGATTAACCTCCTTCATGAATTGGGAGTATCTTAGTAGATCTAACGGGTCGATCTTATGCCGAATATATTCGATTGTCGAACAGCACTTTACTATATTGGCTGTATTATTAATTTTATACGAGACATCTAAACTATCCAATATGTATCTTGTGCCTTTATGGATATTTCCTTGATTTATATAATACTCACCAATTTCGGCGAGAAATCTGGCAAACCGATCATTTGTTATTTGTTGGTTATAGTCTCCTACCACGCATCCTTGTTCATAATGCTCCCTTATAATACTCTCATATTGTTCTAGATACTTATCAATATTCCAATGATATACAATAGCTGCGTGTACAATTCTAAAGAGTGCTCTTAATATTTCATTATCAAAAGAGGAAATATACGCCATATACTCGTCGATTACTTGAAAGTTGCCACTCATTAATTGGTATAGATAGCGATTTCCTTTGGCCCAATTGGTGAATTTGTTCTTAATCCCCTCAGATACTGCATCTGATTCCACAATCCAGGAATGATTTTCATAACAGGAAACATAATATAGAGCTTCATCATAATTAGATTTTTCTGCTGCAATTGAGCCTAGTATCAAATCAGAGTATAGGATATAACCGAATAAAGGTTTTTTCGGAGGTATACTTTTCTTCTTACTTTTAGAATTTTTATGATGATGTAGGGTATAAAGCAGTCTCGAAATTCTCCCCATTTCCTGTGCATAGAATTTAGCTTTATCCCACTTTTGAAGGGAGAGTAGCGTATTGGTTAGGTCTTCTAGAGCATCTAGCTGTACGGCTTCCGGAAGCCTTTGAACATAGGACTCAAACTGAATGGTGCAGTTTAGGTTATTTTCTTGATCAGAGTTTAACGAACAGATAAAAATGCGATATTGGCACCAACCCAGCCGCTCAGAATGCTGATATTTCTCAGCTTCTGCTACTTTCTTGTAGATGATCAGTGCTGCCGCCAGGTTACCTTTATGGAATAACGCTTCTGCACTGTCGAATAGTTGGGGAGCATAAGCTTGGACATCTAACATCATATCAACAGTTTGAGCTATGCACTCGAGTTTACCGAGTTCAGCACATCTCATAATGAAAGGACCAAGTCTTCTCCAGTTAAGGGATGACTCGTTAACGTAAGCAGTATAAAAGTAACCTTCTTCAAGATTCATTGCTTTCGTTATTAAATCAAGGCCCGAAACGGATAGCCGTTGCTGACCGTTGATGAAGCGGCTAAGCGTTCCCGAATTAATTCCTGCACGGTGCGCAAAAGAAGAGATGCTCAAGTTTTCTTGTTCTATGTATTTCACGAGTTCAGTGCTGATTGAGATGTTTGTAAGAGCCAATAGGATCACCCCCAGTTCTATAT
>NZ_NPBY01000069.1 GCF_002272015.1 Paenibacillus campinasensis
ATTGAGATGTTTGTAAGAGCCAATAGGATCACCCCCAGTTCTATATTCCAAATTCAGGAAAAATGGTTATAATATTAATTTAATCCATCAATACACCATTGGTCAATAAATTTGTCCGTAAGGTAGCCTGAATGTTGTTGACAGAAAAAGCCCTGATGCTCATATCCCATATAAAAAGTGAGGTGATTAGCGTGAATGCTAAAAAAATTCTATCCGAAATTGAGGCAATGCACTACTGGGATGCTAGAGTATTAAAGTTTGATTCGAGTTTTTTTGGTGATGAAATAACGCTTGTGTTTGAGGACACAGAGTTTAACGTCAAGCTGTCCTTTATGGGGTGCTCTAGTTTTTCATTTGTTACAAGTACCGATGATAGGATAATGCCTTTAAGAGAGTTGACTAGACCACAAATTCCTTATTTTCTTCAAGATATCGAAGTCACAGATGTTCTGAGTGAGGGTCATCGTTTACTAAATTGCAAAATTATAATGCCCCCTCTTAACGCAGAAATACTTTGCACTTCAATTTCGATTGAAAAGATATAATAATAATCAACCTTGATTGGCTTCGTGCCTTTCAAGGTTTCTTTTTTTTATGGGGGCTACCCCGTGTCGAATGAACCAATCATTCAACAATCACTTTTACCTAACAATTTTTTCATGAAAAGTAGAACACGTTGACCATTCCGTGAAAAATAGCAGCAGTTATTACTGTGTGTGATTTATCTCGAATCCAACTTATGATCATAGATATTAAAAACAATTGAACACTATGGAAGAAAGTGTTTAGGAGTATATGTTCAGAATAAAGAAATAATACGCTAATTGGTATGTGCCAAGCTGTCCAGATAAGTGCTGTCACTAAATAGGTAAAAATGACATTTTTATTCCGCATCTCATATCTGACAAACCCACGCCAGATTACTTCTTCAAATAAGGCTGAAATCGAAGCGATCGTTAATCCAATTAAGAGCATCTTTAACCATTCATCTAAGGACATAGTATAATCAAAGGATAGAAAAACAGGGATTATAATAGCAATCAAGTACCACTTTATTTTTCCTGCTTTTAGTCCAAGCGTTAGAATGAAATCTTCGTTGTATATCTTTTTCTGTACAAATAAAGCAACAATAAAAGGGATAATCATTGTTATTCCGACATAATTCAAAGGATTATTTGTGAGCAGAAGTACCATGTGAAAAATGATCGTTACGACATAAGTTATTGCAACAAAGATAAGTAATTTGCTTTTCATGATTACACTCACCTCAAGCTATTTGATAAAAAGAGCCGATGATTGGAACTTAAGAGAATTAGTAGAGGAGGCCTTTTTTTCTTCATACCAGGTTACAGGTACAGCTTTGTTTTTTTCGAAGGTTTTATTCCCTTCTGCGCTTGTCCTCCCGTGTAATTATACTTTGAAATATAGACATAAATACAGTTTATCTGTTTCGCATATATCCCTCCCCATTAAGACTATGAGATCATAAGCACCTGCAGGGATCATCGAATTTTATAGGACTGACTGAAGGTCTCTTGAACCTTTTCCATATAATTGAATTAGAGTAAAATCATTAATCTAAGTATGAGCGTGACAAATGCTTCGTGGTTAATGGAGAGGGTTAGCGATGACGAGAATTCTAGTTCCGCCTGAAGTGCTGCTGAAGGTAGGAGAACAGTTCGGCCAGGCGGCTGGACAGCTCGAAGTATGATCCATACGTTGAATCAGAGCATCCATACGCTGGCGTCTGGTTGGGAAGGGACGACGAGGTCCCGTTTTTATGCGGATTTCCAGAGGGCGCATCGGGAGATGACGCAGACGACCGAGCATATCCAGCGGACCAGCTTGGAGCTTAAAGCCATCGCACAGCGTTTTAAGGCCGCAGATGAGCGGGTACAACCAATCCAGGTTGCTGGGCATACGCTGGGAGCATTCCCTATGATGAGAGGGCCGGCAGGTTATAGGGCTGTAGATAATGCTGGGAGAAAAGTTGAGGAATCCTGGAATGCAGTGCAGCAGGAGGCCGGGGAGTTCTGGGAAGGTCTGAAGATCGGGGCCATGCAGTTCGGTAGCTCGCTAAAGGATACGGCCATTTCCTTGTTCGAGGACCCGCTTGGAACGGGGAAATCGATGCTCTATAATGCAACTATCGGGACGGCCGAGGACATTCGAGACACGGCGATATGGGCGGGCCGAATGCTATTTAGCAATGAGTACCGTGACAAAGTCGTGGAAGACACGATGCAAGAAGTCGAAGCGGCAGGAGGCTGGTCGACGTATCTGGGAACGCAGTCGGCAATGATCATTGGAGGCGCACTCCTCAACCGTGCTGGACTTAGAGGGGGAGGCCCACGGAATAATAAGCATGATGATCTTGGCGGCGGAAATAGTGGTGGAAGCGGTAGCGGTAATGGTGGCAGCGATCGTGGAAGTAGAGGCAACAGTGGTGGTAATAGTAGTGGTGATGGTGACGGTAAGAAGTCGGGGGATGTGGGGACGGGTAAGGGTGGTAAGATAATCTCTAGTGTTGATGATTTATCAGAAGTTGCAAAGTCTAAAATTACTACTAGCCAAAGAGCTACATTGAACCAACAGGAGAGAACATACTCGCATTTAACCGAAATGGATTTAAAAGGAGCACAGAGAGACTTAGATGGCGCTCCTGTTCCCAAACCAGGTGGAGGTTATTATGATCATGCTCAAGAAGTTTCTGATGCATATCGTGGTTTAGTTGATTTAAAAAGAAGTTGGGAAGGGATGCTTAAAAATCCTAATTTAGATGATGAACTTCGGCAACTTTACACATCTAAGTTGAATGAGGTAAACGCTACAATGGAAAAAGTTGAAACTATGTTTAGTCCACATGGCGGAGTGTTTCCACCTAAATAATGATTGGAGTAATGTATATGATTAATAGAAAAAAGACATTAAAAGAGTATTTGACTGATGAAGATTATGAAAGTGTAGTACAAAATGCAACAAAGTTTTCTGATATGTCGCTACCTGTGTGGCATTTGGAGATTACAGGTAAATGTCTGTGTGAGTTATCGAACTTCGATTTGATCCGTTGTATTAGACAGGATGTTTTTACAGATTTAGCGACGTTTGAAATTATTGAGAGGATTGATGAACAGAATACACCGTTCTATGCTGATATTGATTCAATGGAATTGATGGAAAAGTTATCATCTGTTAGTTCGGATATACTTTCAGTATATAAGAGTAAATTGGATAAAATGATTGAAAATGTTGAAAAGAATGACTTAATAAATTTAGCGGATATTTGGATGTTCGATGAACAGAAGGAGACGTATCAAGGCTACATAGATGTAATAAAAAATAAAATTCATGGATAATGGTAAGCAATACTTGACTGGTGGTGGGGGGACACCCAGTGCCGAATGAACCCATTATCCAACAATAACACAAATAAACCCATGTAATACCTGTATTGAAATTTTTCCATTTCGATTGTACGCACAATAATGCTTTGACGAACCTGACGAAATCATGAATTTCGTCAGGTTCTTTCTGCATTCGGGCTCTTGTTGCATCAAAGCAATCC
>NZ_NPBY01000070.1 GCF_002272015.1 Paenibacillus campinasensis
GTAAAGTTATTTAACGCTTTTGTATAAGTATACTTTACTTTTATAAAAAGTAAGTTTATAATTTGTTTCAAGAGGTGATGGTCATGAAGAAAGATTTTGGTGATTCGATATCTAACAAGGTTTATGAATATCGTGTACTTGCCAGAATGTCTCAGCAAGAATTAGCTGAGAAGGTCGGAGTTTCCAAACAAACCATCTTCGTCATGGAAAAAGGAAATTATGTTCCGACGCTGCTGTTAGCTTTTCGAATTGCGGAGTTTTTTAATGTTGATGTAAACGATATTTTTAGTTACGTGAAAGGAAATGATCAAAATGATAAGTAAGTTTTTCTCAGATATCCACGACGCAATTTTTTCACCTTTAAAGTCCTGGGCTGAACAATCTCCGGGAAATTGGAATATTCTCATTGGTGTGGGTGGATTACTGCTTATTGGTAGTATGATTTTTGTCTATGTATTTCATAAGATGATTGGGCAAGACGACGAACGGACAAATAAAATCTTTTTGAAAAGCAGTTACTGTATGCTGTGGGCCATTATTCTATGTGACATGATTTTTCCCAAAGAGTATATGTGGAACATCTTTTTCTTGTTCAAATATTCGCTGGGCTTTTTAGCTGGTGGAGTTTACATGGCCATACAATATAAAAAGGACTTTTCATAGAGGACAGTTACGATAGGCTAAAGCTCATGGCGAGTCATGAAGAGAACGTGTGGATACCCGTCAGGCGTTTAACAACCTGTGCAGTATCCACACGGATAATAAGGGATTCGGGCTTAACGGTCCTTCAGTAATTTCGCGATAAGCACTCAGTTCTCTCGGGTATACATGTTCTGATCCTGCAATCGAATCAGTACTTTGCCGAATCGTCCGCCTTCCTGGATAACAACCTTGCCAGACGGATAGGCTTGCTCCAGATAGTCGGCAATGATCTTTCGCTTCCGCTCATCCACAGGCAGTCGATGATGACGAAGCCAAGTTATCGCTTCTTCCAGCGCCTCTTCTGCGGAGAGTTCCTTTGATTTCGTTTCCCGTGTAATCAGCGATTCGTAAGCGTAACCTTTCAAATACAGCAGATGCAGCAAGTATGCCATTTCCGTAGGTTTCGAATGGAGGGGCTGATCGGTGACGAGCGGCCAGATCTCATTCACCAGGCTATGCTCGTGCGTATTTACCGGCATGCTGATATAACAGAACTGTCGGGCGCATTGGAGGATCTTGTCCACGCTATCCCAATCATGGACAACCGGACACATGGAGACAAAGACGAGATCGAATGCCTGATTCCAGCCTCTGGCCGCGACGTCGATATCCTCGAACCTCTCGGGTACAATCTTGACTTGATGTTCGGTCAGATGCGCGATGTTGTGGTCCAGCAATTCGATCAGCGGAGGGGAGGTCTCAATGGCCGTTACCGCAGCTCCACGCTCCGCAAACGGCACGGTGAACACGCCCGAGGCGGCGCCGATATCCAACACTGAGGCATGCTCGAACCGTACGCCCTGTCCTTCCAGCCAATTCATGATTCTCCTGGACCGCTTCCGTCCCTCTTCGTTAAACGATTGCTCGTTGAATGCCTCGGCCTTCTGATCGAAAGATCTGGAAGGATCAATGCCGGCCTTTCTCATTTTGCTTATCACGGTGTTGGCGTCGTCTTTCCACGCTTTTTCCCATATAGCTGCATTAAAAAATTCATTCATGTTGTCGCCTCCAATTGTTTATTTGTTGTAATTGTAGATCTTCAATGTCCATGATTAAGACGCGAAAAGGTTGCACTTGCTGACATCATCATTAATCCGTACTTTTCAAGAACGGCTGCGACTTTTCACCCTCCTTCTCGGTGGGGGTCTTTATTATAGATCTATGTTATCCATAATAAACAATTCAACTTCAAGTTGCAATCCCATTGTCATCTGAAAATGTAGAAATGGATTAAATCACAAGCATCCCGCTGCTTCTGCGGCTTTGTCGTATCGCTTCATATCGCTCCAGATCGGCATGACTTAACTTGGACCGAAGATGCTCCAGGATCGTCTTACATCTCATAACGTTGACAGGATTGCGGATTTGATAGGAGACCTCTAATGCGTCTAATAAATACCCGATGCCTTTCGAGGTGTTCTGCTGTCGCAAATAATACTCCCCGACATCCGCCAGGAAAATGGCAAAGCCGTCATCGATCATCTGGCCGGTATAGGTTCCGGTGGCGCTTTTGTCCTGAAGAAACGCTGCGATAAGATGTTCATTCGGCTCAAGATATCTCTCAATCTCAAACTGATACCTATTGGCAGCCTGGACAATGTTGAATAGAGCACGAAGAATTTCGTTCTCATGGGAAGAGATGTACGCCATGTAGGCATCGAGCACCTCTACTTTTCCCATCATCAACTGATACAGATAGCGGTTGGCCGTCGCCCACACCTTAAACTGCTGCTTGGTGTCTTCGGCAGCTTCATCACTTTCTACAACCCAGCTGTGCTCCTCGTAGCGGGATACGTACTCCAGGGCCAGCTCATAATCGGCATGCTCGGCGGCAATAGAACCTAGAATCAGGTCCGAGTATAAAATATAACCGAATAACGGCTTCGCTGGCTCGATCACGCTTCTCTTCGTCTTGGAAGCATGATGCTTGGCGTTATACCGCATTCTAGCGATGCGTCCCATTTCCTGAGCATACCCTCGTGCCTTGTCCCACTTACGTAAAGACAGCAGAATATTCGCCAGGTCCTTCAGACCGTCCAATTGCAGAGCCTCCGGAAGCCGCCGGACATAGGGCTCAAATTGAATAGCACAGTTCAGGTTATGCTCCTGATCGGCATTTAAGGAAGACGTGAATATTCGATACTGGCACCAGCTCAATCGTTCCGAATGCTGATATTTTTCACTTTCGGCAACTTTTGTGTAGAGGATGAGGGCTGCTTCGGCATATCCTTGATGATACAGTTCCTCTGCACAATCAAATAGCTGATCGGAGTAACTCAGATGCTCTGTCAGCATACCTGCCGCCTGCTCGATACAATCGAGCTTGCCTATTTCAGCACAGCGGATGATATAAGGACCGAGCCTTCTCCAGTTGGCCGTGGATTCTTTTACATACGCCGCATAGAAGTGCCCTTCCTCAAGGCCCATCGCACGCGTAATCGCGTCCAGGCTTGCTACAGACAGCTGCAGCTGTGCATGAAGGAATCGGCTGAGGGTTCCCGAGTTCACTCCGGATTTTGCGGCAAAGGCAGAGATGCTCACATGATTCTCCTCCATATATCG
This sequence comes from Paenibacillus campinasensis, assembly GCF_002272015.1. GTDB lineage: Bacteria > Bacillota > Bacilli > Paenibacillales > Paenibacillaceae > Paenibacillus_AQ > Paenibacillus_AQ campinasensis. Next base: position 3,265 of record NZ_NPBY01000070.1, read on the forward strand.
TAAAAGCGCTGTGCTGATCGTGAAGTCGGTAGGCACCATCACACTCACCCTCCAAGACGTGTTCCATATTCAGGAAATGACGTATATAAGTAATTTACTGTACGAATACACCCGTGGTCAATGCCTTACAACAGAAATCTGGTACATAAGTAGCATGGCTATTTTCCTTGCGTATTCAATAAGCTGATCCGCTGCCTTCGATGCATGCTAGAATAGATGTACAACAACATTGTGAATGGAGGTATCCTCGTTGATCATTCAACTGGGTAATTTCGAAGTGAATTCCGGTCAACTGGTAGTGGCCGATCCTTGCTATGATTTGGAGACGACAAGCAACGTGATCATAGGTACGGTGGAGCCTGTGCTGAACGGCATGTGGTCCGCAGAGGTGGAGAAGATCGAACTCCCGGACTGGGGCGAGGCTAACGCTAAGCTGACGGCATATCATCCATCTGTTGCCGAACAGGGCGAATATCTGGAATGGATCAAATGTCCGTTTGTCGTTGGGGTGGATAGCGGGCAGGCGGGGATTTTTGATATTCGCAAGTACCGGATTCCGGATGCAGGAGCAGCACCGGGCAGCTCCGATACAGACTCTGATTGGTATTACGCTTGTTGTGATATGACCGAGAGCGGGGAAGAGGCCGGCGTGCTGGATGGAGGGGCCGTCTCGCGCAGCGGCATAGGTGACGGGGCGTACGGCGTGTATAAGGCGGTTAATGCCCAGGATCAGGTCGTTGGTGTGAAGATTGTGTTTATTAAACGTTAGGATGCATCCGCAGCGTCGAATATTTAGATAAGGGTGATTCCAATCGAAGCCATATGCATGAAGCCAATTCATAAGTTCACATCTGAAGAGCAGCATGAGCTTGGGGATTGTAGATACGCAACACATCTACAGTACAAGGTAACTAAAATTGATAGCGAAGAAAGAACCATGATCGACATTCAGCTGGTTGAACTTGAAGAACCGTATCATAAAGCATACACAGCCAGTGAAGATGATTGGGAGCTTTATAGCAGGATTGCTCCCCAGGGATATTCATTAGGAGCCTATATAGGCACTTCATTAGTTGGTGTAGTCATAGCTGAGGAGGTAAAGTGGAATAATACCGTATTGATTTGGCATTTTCAAGTTGCAGAAGACTATAGAAGAATGTCTGTGGGTCGACAGTTGATGGAAGAATTAGTACGTCTTGCAGAGGGAAACGGAATCCGAGCTATCAACCTGGAAACGCAGAATACCAATGTGAATGCGATAAGGTTCTATAGAAAATGTGGATTTGAAATAGAAGGAATTGATCTATCCTATTACACGAACGATGATGTATTCGATGGAGAAGTGGCTATTTTTATGAAAAGAAAAATTAAAATTCGGGCAACAGGGCAAGGATTGATGTAACGGTATCTGTGTTCGATTGTTATCCGATATGAACGAATCCCCGTTGCATGGAGGGATGGATGCTGCATGTTGTTATGGTGATTCGGGACTTCTTCATGCAGCTCAATCCCGCTGTCTACTACATCACGGATCATTATCGCAACGCCCCCTATGTGCTTGTGCGCCTGTCCGCTGCCTGGCAGCCGATGGGGGGCCGTGATCTTTACTTGGCGCGGACGATCTGATCAAAAAACGCCTTAACCTCCTCAATATCCTGCGTGTCTACAACAATCCCTTTATCATTCGTCACTAACATGGTCGGGAATTTCTTGACCTTTATTTTTTTGGCTCTTTTTTCGTTATCCACTCTCGTCACATCATACACCTGGATGCCTTTAATCACGGTCAACAATTCATCGCTTGAGTTCATATAGTCAAGCAGCTCCATATCGAGCGGGGTTCGCTCTTCGTAAAATAAGTGAATCACATAGGTTTCACTGGAATCCGAGAGAAAGTAATCTATAGCCGCCTCTCTATTAGAGCTGCTGCATCCTACTGTCAGCCATAACGCCATAATAACAAGCCATACCGTCTTCTTCACAGGGTTCACCTCATGGTATTTCTAAGATCATTCTTCACTTATCTTGGTTAACGCTGAGTACAATTTCTCAAAAACATAGCTTCCATTATCTTGGATTTTATATTTCGTATGATCAACTATAAGTTCTCCTTCTTCATTGATGTCTAATGTGTAGTCATCTAAAGAACCATTGCCGTCACGATAAAATATATACACACTTAAAAACGGGCCTTTCTAATCAATTATAAGGGATGAAATGCAGGAGTTTCCATTTGTTTTATCGATAAATCCTTGGGGTACTTTTATGGTCAGTGAATACACCTTAAGAATCGTGCGTGTGGAGGCAAGACCCTATAGCACCTTTCCCCCACATAACGTAACAAGCGGCCCCGAGCCTCTACCCGGAGCCGCTTGCTTACCTTGCAAGTGCCTATTAAGGCTGCCAGTTCACATTCATCGTTGCCGTGCCGCTGGTTGGGGTGGTGAAGGTGCGATTCGCGCCGCCTTCCCATGTGACGGTGGAGCCTTGCTTTTTCAGGAATTTAAATTCAATCGTTTGGCCTGCCGGAACGCTGACATCATAATACCAAGTCGGGTATTGGTAGACGACCTGATTATACATCGGGCCGATCGCGTTGTTCGGATCCCAGTTGCCCAGCTCGCTGACATTGCCCGTGAGGAACACATTCTGTCCCAGCGCCGTTGTGGCATTGTTGATTACGAACCGAACGGTGACCTGGTCTCCGGTCAGCACCTCGAAATTGTCGTAGATGTTGCTGGCTGCTCCGGCTGCGTTGGCAACTCTGATATCATAGATGCCGCCAGGGACCGCAGGGATTTTCACCTGGATTTGTGTATCTTCCCAAGCTACGATGTCCGCGCCAGTGACTGCCGTTGTACCGAAGTAAACCGTTCCCTTGCCGGAGCCGAAGCCGCGGCCGTCAATCGTAATCGTGACCCCTGGCTTGGCCATCATCGGGCCGACATTGCCGATGATCGGAGCTGTGGCATCGGTTGTGTACTGCCATACAGCAGTGCCGCCAGGAGCCAAAGTAAAGTTGGAAGCTGCACCGCCAGCACCCACGGTTAGCGTATTGCCGTTCAGAATTCCGCCGAGCACATCGTTATAGCTGCCCTGCGGGAGGGAAGTGACAAGGCCGGTAATCGAAGCCGGTGTGTTCATATTGCGGTTAATGGCAACAACGGCCACGTTATTGCCGAATTTGCGTTCATAGATGATCACATCGTTGTTGATCCAGCGCTCCTGTGTGGAACCGTAAGCGATGGCCGGGTTGGATTTGCGGAGCGGAGCGAGCTTTTGGATGACTTGATATGCGGTCGTCGTCGTGGAGAAGGAAGGAATCCGAGCACGGTTGTCCGGATCATTCCCGCCAGACATATACTGCTCGCTGCCGTAATAGATGGCAGGCACACCGCGTGAAGTCAGGGTAAAGGCCAGCGCCTGCTCCAGCTTCCGTCTGTCGCCATTGCTGGTGTGGAAACGCTCCATGTCATGATTGTCGATGAAGGTCACCTGGTCATTCACCTGGGCATAGTCTACTTCAGAGCCCTCCAGCATCGCTTTCAGGCCGTACATATTGTCGGTGTTGTCCCTGAACACTTGCCGGGCCTTCTGGGCAAAGCGGAAATCGAGCAGGCTCATCCCGGACTCGTTAGCGAATTGATGGTATTCCGGACTAATCTCATTGACGCCAAGGAACCATTCGCCGAAGGTGAAGACCGGCTTGTAGTTGTTAATGGTGGACATAAAGCTCTTCTGCCAGCCGAATGGCATATGCTTGACCGCGTCCACGCGAATGCCGTCAACCCCGAGGTCGAGCCACATTTTGATGGCATCCTTCAGATACACATCGACGCTGCTGTTGTTATGATTCAGGTCAGCCAGATCGTACAGGTTTTTATAAATGCCGTTCTCAATGGTGGAGAAATCCGTGCCGCCATAATGGTGGAACAGATTTTGGGTATCGTTGGTGTATCCGCCGAGCAGGTTGCCGTTATCGTACAAGCGGCCGTTCTCTGCAAAAGAAGGATCATCCGAAGAAGCCGGAGATGTATGGTTCGGTGCAAAGTCGATGATGACTTTTATGTTATGCGCATGCGCGGTGTCGATCAGGTTTTTGAAGTCCTGCATCGTCCCGTAGGCCGGATTGGTCTTCTTGAAGTCCCGCGCCCAGTAGCCGTGATAAGCCGTATTATGGACGCCGGAGTAGTTGATCACGCTGTAGATATTCTCGACAGGCTGTGAAATCCAGATGGCCGTAATGCCCATGCCGGTCAAATAACCGTCGTTGATTTTGTTGATGATGCCTTGCCAGTCGCCGCCGCAGTATAAGCGAAGATTCGTACATGATCCGTCAAATGCCGCGCCGGTCGGATTGTTGGCCGGATTGCCGTCCGAGAACCGGTCGGTGAAGATCTGATATATGACATCCGTGCTGAAATTCTGCTTGTTGGATACCGAGGTATCCGGGGCTGCGTGGACCGGGCTCAAAAGGCCCAGCGTGAGGGATAACCAGAGTGTCCATACGGCTGTTAGTTTCATAAATCTTTTCATACTATACCTCCTCATCGTATACAATGCTTGGGGATAACAGGCCTGTCCGTCGCTTTGGGGATCACCTCCTTCATCTCGGCTACATAAAAAACCCCGGCGTCTCTAATAGAGATACCGGGGTTGTTCCATACCAGGGGTAAGGTAAGGAATGCATAGCCCTTAGCTTGTATGTAAGTATAGTGATGTGTTCTTGTTCATTTTATATGAAAGCGAATTCAAATGTCAATATATAACAATATTCTCAGATATATAGTATGATCATAGGGAGTGGGATTAAGGAGTCGAGACGGATCAGGAAGACTGCCTTATAGGGGGATCGACGCTATGAATGTTAAAGATTTTATCCGCCAATTCAATGCCCGTTATCCTGACGTGGACCGGTGTGCACGGAATAACAGTCGAGAGATTACAGAGCTGGAAGGAAGATTGGGCGTGCCGCTGCCGCAATCGTTCCGCATGTTTCTGAGCGAGCTTTCTAACGGGATGTTTCTGCTGGACAGCGAGCCGGTAGGAGGGTGCAGCAGCGAGTCCCCTTGCGGGGAGATCTGTATGACGAAGGTTATCCTGCCAGACCTCCCCGAGCAGGTAGCTGTCGCCGGATTAAGAGAGAAGGTGGAGGCCAGTCGGCTTGTGTCCTTCACGATGTTCGATGCGGTTGCGTTATCCAATGACCATTGGGTGTTCATATATGAAGAGGGGACTCCGAATGACGAGTACAGGCTCGGTTTTATAAGCCAGCGTTCGAAGTCGATCGTTACAACCCTGCCAAGCTTTGAAGAGTGGTTGACCATTCTTTGGCAGCATGATGATGAAGAAGGAGCGGGAGTGCCTGTATTTCATGCCCTCTATCCCAACGTTGAGGAAAGAGACAGGCTTCTGGAGCAGGATGGCGGAACATAATTATAGAGTCGTAACGGCTCTTAACGGCTCTTTCGATTTCGGATCAAGAGATACGTAACGAATAAATTAGAGGAGGCGAGTATATGAAGCGAATCCGTATTATCCGTCCTCATGAGGACGCAGGGCTGAACTATGTCGGCTGGCTGCTTTTTTGTGCGTTATCCTTGGTCACCGGGGGAAAATGTCATTCCATTGAACATTTGAAGCTGCAATATGAGGTGAAGGTAAAGAAAGACAACCAGCTTCATGTTCGCATGCTCGAAAGCGAGCACGAACGGCTGTTGCGCTAGCGGCAGCCTTTTTATATCACGGTTCCGAAGCAAGGGCAGGCAAAATTTTCACCGCTCGCTATAATTCTATTGACAATACAATTGAGAATGATTATCATTTTTATTGACGTCAATGATTGCAATGATGACATCATTCATGGATCACAATACATAGGAAGAATCGAGGGGGAGAAACACAGTGCGTAATGCCAAGAGTTTAGTATTGATTTTATTCATATTTGCAGTGGTTCTGGCCGGCTGCGGCGGAGGAGCCGGGGGAACGAGTCCTGCAGCCAATTCCGGAGCGAATGAGTCTGCTTCGAATGCGGGAGAGACGGGTCAAGGCGGGGACAATGCGAATAACAGCCCGCAGACCCGCAAGTTTGAGCATGCGCTTGGAGAGACGGAAATCACCGGCGTGCCGGAGCGTATCGTCGCGCTGGAGTGGGTGTACGCCGAGGATGTGCTGGCGCTTGGGGTACAGCCTGTCGGCATCGCCGATATTGAAGGCATGAACAAATGGGTGAACATCCCGGTTGAGATCGGGCCGGAGGTAACCGACATCGGTCTGCGTCAGGAGCCGAACCTGGAGATCATCGCTTCCTTGAAGCCGGATCTGATCATCGGCGTGAAGTCGACGGCGGAAGCGAACTATGATGCCCTCAAGAGCATCGCGCCAACTCTGATATTTGACCCCTATCCGGGCGAAGGGGAAGGCGATCAATATGACGAAATGATCAATACCTTCAAGACCATTGCCGATGCGATTGGCAAGCAGGAGGAGGCTGAGCAAGTGCTGAGCAGCCTGGAAGAGACGTACGCGGATGCCAAGGCCAAGCTGGAGGCGGCCGGTATGACCGAGCGTCCGATCGTGCTTGCGATGGGATACAGCAACCAGAATGCGGTGACATTCCGGATCTCCACGGACAATGCGCTCGCCATCAAAACGCTGGAGCATATCGGCCTGACCAACGCGTATAAAGCGAATCAATTCGAAATATACGGCTTCACAACGACGGATGTGGAGGCATTGCCGGCACTTCAGGATGCGAATTTCCTGCATATTATCCAGGAGACCGACAACATTATCGACAATCAGCTGAAAGACAATCCGGTGTGGAAAGGTCTGAATTTTGTAAAAGAAGACCGCGTCTACGCGCTTGGCGGGGACATGTGGCCATACGGCGGCCCGCTGTCCGCCCAGCTTATGGCGCAGAAGACAGCTGACCTGCTCGCGCAATGAGTTCCGCTCAGCATCCGGCTCAAGGCGCTCAGCCGCCGAGCATCCATCCGGCCCCGCCCGCCTCTACAGGTTGGAGGGGCTGGAAGCCGTTATGGGTGCTGGTTCTGGGCCTTCTATCCCTGATCGTACTTACGTTTGTCAGTCTGACCCAAGGGCTGGCTGATATCTCCGTCAAGACGGTAGTTCAAGCGCTGGTATCCCCGCAGGACATCGCGGACCACCATATGATCCGCAGCGTTCGCCTTCCGCGAACGGTCATGGGGCTGCTGGCAGGAGCGGCACTGGCGGTATCGGGTGTGCTGATGCAGACCGTCACGCGCAACCCGCTGGCATCGGAGACAACGCTTGGCGTCAATGCGGGCGCTTATCTCGCGGTAGTGGTCGGCCTGATCTTCTGGCCGGGACTGCTGCATCAATACGCGCTGCCTTTGGCGGTTGCCGGTGGGACGCTCGCAGCGGTCGCTGTGTATGCGCTGGCGGGGAGGTCCTCCGGTTCGCCGCTGCGGATTGCCCTGTCCGGCATGATTGTGACGCTGGTGCTTTCCTCTGTGACAAGTGCGCTCGTGCTGCTGAATCAGCAGACAACGCAGGGCATTTTTCTGTGGGGCTCCGGCTCCTTGATCCAGAATGACTGGGATGGTGTCGCTTTCTCCTGGCCATGGATTGTCGGCGGCCTGCTCGTGCTGTATGTGGCAGTTCGCCAATGGGACATTCTGCTGCTGAATGAGGAGTCCGCCCGCTCGCTTGGGCAAAAGGTGGGCACCGCCCGCTTGCTGGCGATGGGCGCAGCGATCGTGCTGGCATGCGTGACGGTGAGTGTTGTCGGGCCGATTGGGTTCATCGGCCTGATTGCTCCCCATCTCGTCCGTCTGTCAGGTGTCATCCGTCACGGCGGACTGATCCCGCTGGCCGCGCTATGGGGTTCCGCGCTGCTCGTGGGAGCGGATACGGTGGCACGCATGTTCGTGAACGCTTATGGCGAGCTGCCGGTTGGAGCCATTACGGCCATGCTCGGGGCACCCTGCCTGATCTGGCTGGCGCTGCGCGTATCCCGCTCGATGATCGGAAGCCCGAGAAGCTCTGGAGGCTCCATGATGATGGGCGGAAGTTTACGGCGTGTGCCTTATCCGGTGTTGGTAGCGCTGTTCGGCACCCTGCTGGTGATCATCTGGATCCTCAGCCTGATGAGCGGCAGCCTGCGCATTCCGCTATCGGAAGTGGTTGCGGTTCTGACCGGTGGCGGGGAAGCGATGCACCGCCAGATCTTGCTGGACTTCCGATTGCCAAGATTGCTGACGGCAGGGCTGTCCGGCATGGCGATTGCCATTAGCGGAAGCTTGCTGCAGCAGGCCGTCCGCAACCCGCTCGGCGATCCGCAGGTCGTAGGCGTGACCAGCGGGGCTGGGGCGGGCGCGCTGCTGCTGATGGTCGGCTTCCCGCAGCTGTCGGCAGCCTGGGTGCCGGTGGGCGCGGTGCTTGGAGGCATCGCCGCCTCGGCCCTGGTGTACGCAGTCTCCTGGAGAAGGGGGCTGCATCCGACCATCCTGACCCTGGTCGGCATCGCTGTAGCCGCGCTCGGTTCCGCCATCATCAACCTGATGATTATTCATGCGAAGGTGGACGTCGCGCCAGCGCTATCCTGGATGGCGGGCAGCACCTACAATCGGACCTGGACCGAGGTGCAGCGGATCGTGCCCACCCTTCTCATTCTGCTGCCGATTGCCCTATGGCTTGGCCGCAGGGTGGACCTGCTTGCCTTTAGCGAGGAGAGCTCTACCGGCCTCGGCCTGCATGTGCGCAATGCGCGCCTGTATGTCGCCATCATCGCCGTGCTGCTCGCCTCGATCGCTGCCGCCAATGTCGGCTCGGTGGGCTTCATCGGACTTCTGGCGCCGCATGCGGCCAGAATGCTGGTCGGCCCGAACCACCGGCGGTCGATGCTCATTGCCGCACTGCTCGGCGGCATACTGCTGGCTGCGGCCGACTGGATCGGCCGCGTCGTCATCATTCCGAAGGAGCTGCCTTCGGGCATCGTGACCGCGCTGATCGGGGCGCCGTATCTGCTGTTCCTGATGTCAAGGAGCAGCAAGCTGAAGCGGAAATAGCGCGAGCAATACGGTTAGCGGCAATCCGGATTTCATCGATTCGCAGCAGCTATGTGCGTGAGCATGCATACGATAACATAAGAAGAGGATGTTCCCAGGCCGCATGGGCGGCTTGGGAACATCCTCTTTTTTTATCCTATATTCAAGTTTTCCTTCACTCTGTACCAATACCGGTAAGTCTCGGTGTACCCGAGCTTGCCATACAGCCTGAGCGCCGGAGCATTGCTGCATACGACTTGCAAGTAGCTGTGTCTGGCCCCGTGCTCCTGCCCCCATCTTAACAGATTCAGGATTAGCTGCTTGCCGAACCCTTGGTTTCGATAGCTTGGTGCCGTCACAATATTGTATAGACCGATGTAATCGCCTTCCAGTACACCGAGACCGCAGGCGACGACCTGTCCCTCGTGGGACAGTGAAATGAATCCTTTTCTCGCTTTCATATTCGCCAGCATTCGGGTCAGGATCTGTGTATCCCGGTCTGTTACGCCGCTGATAGCGCAGAAATGCGCCATCCATTCCGATCCATCACCCTCATCGATGGTGACAGCAGCAGGTTCAGGCTCTGGCAGCTGCTCCCAATGCAACGTTAGGACACAGCATGTATCCGCTAACGAGTAACCCCGCTCCTCCAAGACGCGATCCAGATGAGCCGGATGCACCCCGGGTGTGATTTTAAAAATAGTCGGCAGCCGGTTCTCCGCATATATGCGCTCGCAATGGCGAATTTTCTCGATTACGTCCATGCTTGTCTCCGCGCCGGCTCCCCGGCCAGCGGGATATAGAGGACTGATAGAGTTGGCCCGTCTGGTATAACCGTCCGCGAAACGAAGCACCCATCCGTCGAACATAAGCGTGGATAAGGACGGCCAGTGGTTGATCGAATATTCCTCCAGGAACCGGTACCTACTGTCCACGTTGAGTCTCCAGCCCCTTGGGGGCGGCCTCGGCCAGCAGGTGCATTAATTGCTCGACACTATGTACGATGTGGGCCGGATTCTCGCTCCTCAGTTCCTCGATTGATCCATAGCCATAGGTGACGCCAATCGCATCGATGCCGGTCCGGTTCGCCCCGATCAAGTCGTGCTTTCGGTCGCCAATCATCACGAAATGCTGTCTGTCATACTCCGGATATTGATCTAATATCGTTTGGATAACTTCGGCTTTGGCCGATCGGGTGCCGTCCAGATTGCTGCCGACCACAACGTCGAAATAGGCGTCGAGGTGGAAATGCTGCAATATTTTTTCGGAGAATACCGTAGGCTTCGAGGTCGCCACGGCCAGCACCTTGCCGCGTTCCTTAAGCTCTGCCAGCAGCTCGGGAATCAGAGGGTAAAGTTCATTCTCATACATGCCGGTCGCCTGGAATCGTTCGCGATAATAGGCTACAGCCTGGCTGGTCTGGTCGGCGTCAAAAGCATACATCGTGGAGAAGGACTCCTGCAGCGGCGGGCCGATAAAGCCTTCAAGCTGGTCCAGATCGGGCTCGATGATCCCCATGTTCTCCAGCGCATATTGAACACATCTCGTAATCCCTGCCTTGGGGTCAGTCAACGTGCCGTCGAGGTCAAACAGAATGACGTGATAATGATTCAGCATATCGATCTCCCTTCCACCCGTGTACTGGGGGCTGCTTCCATGCCCAAAAAAACAATAGAATTGCTTCTGGAGTTCCATTATAATGCTTCTCATAGCGAAATGGAACGTAACGAGATTAAGATAGAAGGAAGGGTTACGATGAAGGTGATCACCTTATGCGGCTCCACGAAGTTCAAACCGCAATTCGACCTGGCGAACGCGTTTCTGACGCTGCAAGGCCATCTTGTGTTCGGACTGGCGTTTTTCGAGCAGAGCGAAGGCTTCGAGATTACCTGTGAGCAGGCGGAACTGCTGGGACAGCTCCATTTTCGAAAAATAGATCGGTCTGATGAAATCTACGTGATCGATGTCGGGGGATATATCGGCGACAGCACCAGACGAGAGATCGAGTATGCCAAGCAACAGGGCAAGGCTGTCCGGTATTACTCCAGCGGCGGGATTCCGGATTCCCTGGACCAGATTGTAAGCTTAACGGCTGGGAAGTAACGTGGGTGGAAAAAAGGGGACCCGCAGGTCCCCTCATGCTGCTCCAGCGCAGCTGGAGCAGCAAACCTGGAGCATCTGGCTAATTTGGCAAATGCCAGGCTCCAACGCACGTTCGAACTTCATGCTCGCTCGAACTCCATGCTCGCCTATATGCTCGCGCTAATTCTGGACTTCGCCGAGCAGCGCTCCCGTTTCGGCCACCAGATCCTCCAGCAGCTTAATCGCCTGCCCGGTGTTCTCGGGGTTCGTCGATAGCAGGCTGAAGAGATGGTCCACCCTGCGCTTGTAGTCCGCAGGTCGGTTGGCGAATCCGTCGATCATGCGCACGGCCTTCTTCTCATTGATGCAGTATTCTTCATTGAGGGCAAACAGCACCTGATTCAGACAGGAGATGCTGCGGAAGCAGTGGCCTGCCACGTAGGACAGGTCATCCTTATCCATATTCTTCTGGGCAAAGCGATGAGAGAACGAAGCCTCGAACATGAAAAAGCCGGTGATCGCATCCTTCAGCGGCTTCGGATACGGAAGGGTCTGCGCCTTCAGCCTGGCGATTTCCCCGTCGGGGTCGCTTAATATGCGGCAGGCAGCGACCTCGCCCATATACATCACGTTCAGATAAGCATGGGGATGCCCGGTGTGATAATGGCTCGATACGTTGCCGGATCGGCAGTCCTCCATAACCTTCTTCACTCTGTGAATATCCCGGAACAAGAGATCGACGTGATAGCCTTGGACGATGAGCCAGGCGCCGCCATTCACCCAGGCTCCCCACTCGCCAGGCGCGGCAACCAGCTTCTCTCTGTGCTGGTCATCAAGCCGGGTAGCCGCGCTGTTCATTTGCTGCAGATCAAATCCTGCCGATTCATCATAATAGATGCCGATATCGATATCGGAATGCTCATGCGATGTGCCTCTCGCCCTGGAACCTCCGAGAACGATGCCAACGATGCCGGGGATGTCTGCCAGCTCTTTGGTGACTTGCTGTATGATATGTTGAACGGTCATCTTTCTTTCAACTCCCTCATGATAGTTCATTGTTCATGGCGTCTGCTTCTTACTTATTCATCGGTCCGGTGCACCTCCTGCTATGTTGCTGTCCGCTCCCCGGCGTATTCTTATATGAATCAAGTGTATCATGTTTTGGCTCTGACGTAAGTTCACGATAACCCCGTAACGATCTTATAGAAGGAGGATGACTTCAGTTGGAGAATTGGTTTGACGCGATTGCGTGGATTGAACAGGATGATCGAATGCGGGATTTTCGACAGGAGGACATGACAGTAGAGGCTATGACGCATGGGATGGAGGCGGAGGTCTATAAGCTAAGCTCCCGGCAGCAGAGCGCTGTGCTCAAGCTGTGGAATCGCCATTCAAGACCTGATGTCGGACTCCAGTACCAGTTGCTGCTTATGCTGCATGAGCAAGGGCTGCCGGTATCCCGGCCGCTGCGCTGGGGGCGTGATCCGAACGGAGCTTCCGCTTTGCTGACCACCTATGACGGTACTGAGCTGACTAAAGTCAATACAGCGACCATGACCCGGCTCGCGCATATGCTCTCAAGCCTGCATCATATGCAAGCCGCACCTGACCTTAAGCTGCGGTTACCTGCAAACGATGATGTGAATTATTTCTTCCCTGCGATTCATGAGCATCCGGACCTGGATCGGGCACTGAGAACTGTACTCATGACAACTCCGGTGGGTCACGGACATATCATTCATGGCGATTTCCATATCCGCAACATTCTCGAGCAAGATGGCAAGTTTACCGTGATCGATTGGACAAACGCGCGGCTGGGCGAGGCGGGGTATGATTATGCCTGGTCTCTCCTGCTGACAAGAATCTACATTTCCGAGCGTCTGGCCACTTCATTTCGGGCGGCGTATTTATCGGCGTTTCCCCTGCCAGCGGAGCATCTTGAAGGCTGGGAAGCGCTGGCATGTCTCCGGTGGGTGCTGCTGCACAGAACCGGGGCTGTACCGGCTGACGATCGCATACGGGCGAGGGCCCGGGGCATACTGTCCGGCAATGCGCATCTGACCGGTTATAAGCTGGAGCTATAAATGTGCGTATTTAGGAAAAAAGAATCAGACAAACCTGTTTCCAAACCGCTGAACCGGTTTAAAATACATAAGATGTGCTAAATTTATCGGTTGGTTTGAATTCACAAATGTTGGATGGGGGTACGCCGCTTTTCATCCCTCATCATAAAATAAGTTAAGGTATAATAGGCGATAGCAGGAGGTGTAAGCAGTAGCATGAGCAATATCAGTGTATTTGGCAACCAGGGATTGTTTGAACATGTATATAAAAATGCGCCCATTGGCATCGCTTTGGTTTCGATTGACGGCAACTGGATTGATGTCAATCCCGCTGCATGCAAAATTTTAGGTTACACCCAGGCCGAACTTATGGCCCTTCCGGCAACGGATTTTGTATTGTCCGACAAGGTCGACAACTTGGATGAACTGGTTAAGATGATGAGTCAAGGGACAGACAAATTCGAGTCGGAGCGGCAATACCTTCATAAGAATGGCAACAGTATCTGGGCGGCGGTTCATGTCTCCCTGGTCCGGGATGAGGAGAGCGGGGAGCCGCTGTTTTTCATCTCGCAAGTGGTGGATACTACCGACAGCAGGGTCGCGGAACAGAAGCTGCAGGAAAGTATTGAACGGTATACCTCCTTGAAAAAATATAACCATGATGCCATCATCTCGTTCGGACTGGACGGCCGGATTATCAACGGCAACCAGATGACAGAGCAGATGACCGGCTATACAATTCCGGAGCTGATCGGAAAAAGAATCTCGAAGCTGATCGGGGAGCAGAATTTGGCGAGCGTCCTGAATCCGGCGAAGGACTACACCCTGATCGAGAAGGATATTACCGAGATCAGGCACAAAAGCGGCAAAATGGTCGAGGTGCTGTCCACCCTGGCTCCGATCATTATCCACGGCAATACGGTAGGCTACTACATCATTGCCAAAGATATGACAGAGCAGAAACGGCTTATTATCGAGAAGGAAGCTGCGGAGAAGACCAACAAGGCCAAGAGTGAGTTTTTGGCTATGATGAGTCACGAGATTCGTACACCGATGAACGGGGTCATCGGCATGACGGATCTGATTCTGGAGACGGATTTGTCCCCCGAGCAGCGAGAATATATTGAGATCATCAAGAAAAGCGGGACCACCCTGCTTAATATCATTAATGATATTTTGGACTTTTCGAAGATTGAATCGGGCAAAACCGAGCTGGTCGAGGAAATTTTCGGCGTGCGTACCACAATATCCGAAACGATCAATCTGATTTTGCCCAAGGCGCTTGAGAAGAATCTTGAAGTGACCACGTCCGTATCGCCTTGCGTGCCTGAAGTCGTTGAAGGGGACGTTACGAAGCTGAGGCAGGTGCTGATCAATCTGCTTGGCAATGCGATCAAGTTTACGCCGAACGGTGCAATCACCACAACAGTGAAGCTGCTGGCGCAGGAACAGAATACGGTGACGCTGCAATTTTCGGTGCGTGATACAGGGATTGGCGTGCCGGAGCATAAGATTCCACAGCTGTTTGAGCCGTTTTACCAAGTGGATCATTACATGACCCGTCATGTGGAAGGCACCGGGCTCGGGCTGGCCATCTGCAAGAAGCTGGTGCATCTGATGGGCGGCGAAATATGGTACGAGCCATCCCCGGATCATCCAGGATCGGCATTTATGTTTACCGTAAACTTCAAGGTGGAGGAAGAGGTTGCCGAAAAGCCGGGAGCAGAAACGTTGGAGGGTGTGCCTGACTCGGGGAATGCGCTGAAAATTCTCATCGCCGAAGACAATGAAGTGAACCAGCTCGTATTGAAAAAGATGATTGAGAAGCTCGGCTACAACTCCACCGTGGTGGACAATGGACAGGAAGCGATTGAGGCATACAAACGCTATCCGTACGATATCATTTTCATGGATATTCAAATGCCATACCTGGATGGTCTGGAATCCACCAAGAAGATCAGGGAGCTGGCAGCAGGGGACAAGCCTCCCTTTGTGGTCGCGGTGACAGCCCATGCCATCAAGAATGATCGAGAGAAGTATTTGGCGCTCGGGATGGATGAATATATCAGCAAGCCCGTCAGCATGGATGAGGTGTCCCGGGTCATTCAGCACTATCGAAAAATGGCCGAGGCGCCGGTATAAGCTTAGCTGTGCGCTCAAGTCCATGCCGTTGATATGGATCAGCGCGGTGCTCTCGCATGAGACAACCCGTTCAATGAGAGCTGGCTCGGACCGAGCAGCACAGATAGCCCTGCAAGGATCATTAGATCCCTTGCAGGGCTATTTATGATGGATATAATTCTTATCTCTGACTTCCGGTTACGCGGTTTCCGTTCTTGGTTATGCTGTATTCCAGCATTTCACCGCTCCAGAAATGGAATTTCAGATGTACGTCCCCGTCCCGTACTTCATTGAAGAAGTTCGAATGGAGCTCGATGGTTCCATCATCGTAGGAAGGGGAGAAGGTATAACCGAACTCTTTGAACGAAGTCCAGTTCTGCGGCCCGGCATTGCTGCCATCCGGATATACAGCCTCCATCGTCGCCAACTGATCGCCGCGGAAGGAAACCGGGATAAGGAAGGATTCGGTTGTCCCGGTTGCCGGTTGAAGCTGCGGCTGATCATTTACGATCACATGGAACTTCCAGTCTGCACCTTGGCTGAACTTGGCGGTCAGCTCGGCGTTGACGCCATACTGCCCAGGGGTAACAAGCCTTGAGAGCAGACTGGCTTTGATCGTCAGCCGATCACGGAATATCGTATAATCCGAGCCGGCATTCAGCGTTTGTTCACCCAGCGTGAGCGCAGTAAAGTGATTTCCATTCAGATTGAGCGTCATGGAAACATCCTGGAGGGTGCTTCCTTGCCCGACAAAGATCAGGTCCGTTTCCGCGGTGGATGACCGCCCGCTCCAGCCGGCCTTCATTATATGGAAGAAGTCGGGGTCGTTCCACGTCAGAGAAGAACGGTTGAAATGCTGCCCGTTATCCCACAGCATGTGCACAATCTGTTTCTCCTGAACCACATGCGTCAGATACTCGAAGAATTTCAATTTCTCACCCTGCTGAATGACACCGGTGTTTCTGTCAAAGCCGAGCAGTCCGTATTCTCCAAGAATGACAGGGATCCCCCGCGCGGTGAACGTCTGATGGACATTGCGGAACGTTTCATCAATATCGTTCTTCGTATCCTCTTCGAAACGGGTGTACCCGGCAATGTTGACACTGAACGGCCAGAAGCCGTAGAAATGTACAGTTGCAATCAGATGGTCGTCACTGAGTTTGGACATCGTTTTGTACAATTCGTCCATACGTTCCTGCGTAGGCGACGCTTCGAGCGTAGACAACACCAGCGGCCGGTCCGCGTTCAGGCTTCCCGAGCTGCGCACTATGCGATGGAAGGAGACGTTGAGTTCATCAAGCATTTGAAATTGCTTATGCTCATCTGTCGTTCCGCCATCGGTGAATCTCGGCTCATTCACGCTTTCGAACATCAGCTGATGCGGATGATCTTTAAAGCGATCGGCGATTTGTGTCCAGAGCGCATTGAAGCGGGCAACCACGTGAGCACGGTTGTTCTCCATATGGCTGATCCACAGCCAAGAGTCATGATGGACGTTCAGCATGACATAGAGATCTTCCTCAAGCGCCCAGTCCACCACCTCCTGAACCCGGTCCATGTAAGCCGGATTCACGGTATAGTTCGGCGCGTCCCCGATGTGATAATCCCAGGTCACCGGAATTCTGATGCTCTTATATCCCTGGGCAGCAATGTGCTGAATCAGCTCGCGGGTGACTCGAGGGTTCCCCCATGCGGTTTCATCAGCACCTACAGCATCCAGCGTATTGCCAAGGTTCCAGCCAGGCTGCATATCGTCAACGATGGACTGAAGCGTGCTGGTGCTTGCAGCCTCCGGGCTTGCATCTGCTGCTGAAGCTTGGGAAGGAGCGAGTGAGAAGAGAAGGCTCGACACCATTGCTAAGGTGAGCAGAACAGGAAGCAGTCGTTTTGTCATGGTCATTCTCCTTTACTTGAAGTTTCGTGTCTGGCGGCATGGAAGTCACCAAGAGCTGTTGCAATCGGGATGAATCGCATCACCTCACTTGCTGCGATGTTTGCTTCAAGCGAATAGCATGCTAGCTCCAGGCTGGTTACCCTTGAGCTCTAGGCGCACTGCGAGATTAGCTCCAAGCTGATTGCACATTAGCTTCAGGCTAAATCCGGATATTAGCGATAAGCTTGTTGAAAGCGCTTTCCATATAAAGTTAACATAAAAATCCAGCTGGGAGTACTGCAATAATTTGAAGAAAAATCATGGGAAAATTAGAGATGAGGGAGATGCCTGAGATTCCTGAGATTCCTGAGATGCCTGGGGTGCCAGAGATGCCTGAGATAGCCGGGATGCATGAGATGCATGAGATGCATGAGATACCGAGATGCCCGAGATGCCCGAGATGCCCCTGACTGGCATAAAGTTCTCTTGACATCACTTGGCCGTTTTTCGGTCAGTTGTTCCTCGCGCATAAAGCAAACCGCCCTCCCTGTCGGAATCATCCGCAGGAAGGGCAGCTTGGTAAGCTTCCTATTCATTTGTTTCATGCATGAGTCCAGCTCGCTCGGTGTTGTTCCTCATTTTATGGAACGATAACAAGCGATTTGGAAGGCTTGGATAACGGATTGGCCGCTACTGCCGTGGACGACAATTTCGTATTGTTATCCTTGACAACTGACAGCACGAATACGGCGTATTCGGTGCCTTTCTCAATATCTTTGCCTAATGCATCCTGTTTGATTGCGTCAGAGCTTGTGTCATCCTTGGTAGCGAATTTGAGCTGAACGGCTACATCCTTTTTGTCCTTGTCATTCGCCTCAATTTTCAGTTGCTTACTTTTAAGGTCGTTGCTAGCCTTGACGGCTTTCTTCAGATCGAAATCCTTCAGATCCTCCTTGGCCACCAACAAGATGTGATAAGCTTCAATATTACGCTCATCGATTGCTTTGGTAAAGCTGATCTTCAGCGGGTTCGGATCTTGGGTCAGCTCGGCTTTCACGTTGGTTACTTGCACTGGATCCGGTACAGTGAACACGCTCGAAGACTTTGATATTTCATGGTTGGTTGATACTTTACCGTCAGCTATTACGAGAACGAACACCCGATACGATTGACCAGCCGTGATAACATTGCCATCCACATCCTTCGCGTTTGCGTCAAGGGTAGCGGAATATTCTCCGGCAGGCGGATCAAGCTTGATATAGTTTCCGCTGGCAACGGCGGTCGCTTCTGCTAATCCGAAAGGCTTCGTCTCAGGTACAACCATGATGCGGTATTCCTGTACGGTGCCCGGATTCGGAGCTGGAGTGAAGCGAACCCGAATATCGCTGGCGTTGCCACTCGTTCCTTCGATGCCGGCATATACGTCCGTAGGAACCCCGACCGTCGTTCCCGTCAGGCGGACGACGCCGGATGGCTGGGACAAGGCGTTATTATTGGCATTTCCGTCCTTGCTGACCGACAGTACAAACACTTGATAATCGACCAGATTCCGGATGGCTTCCCCGTCTACATCGACATGGGTAGGCCGCAGCACATTGCTGAAATTGTTTCCAGCCGAAGCGGTATCGTAACGGCCAGCCTGAACGGCGTTGGCCTGACTCAGGTTGAAGCCGGCAGCCTTCGCCTGCTTCACGACCATGATCCGATATTCCTGGATGTTGCTGTCGTTGGCCGCTCTCGTGAAGGAGACAGACAGATCGCTGGCATCGCCCCGATTGTCAACATCGCTAGCCTGAACATTCGTCACGGCAGCGACCTGGGTGTTCCCCTTGAGAGTAATAACATTAGACGAAGCGGACAGTGCATTGCCCCCGGTCGTGTTGCTGTTGGCCACGGACATCACATAGACACGATAGCCGACCTCGTTGCGGATGCGCTCGCCGTCGGTGTCATTGCTTGCAGCGTCCAGGTTGATCGTAATCGGGCCGCCGCGTTTGTCGACATACTTGTAGTTATTGTTGTTAATCGCCTGGGAGAGCGTGAGGCTCTTGTTGGACTTCACAACATAAACTCTGTAGTGACTGATGTACATTTCATTCGTTGTCGGATTGAACGACACCCTCATATCCGTGCCGTTTCCATTGTCGCTCGTATCGCTGACCACAGGTGTAGAGACAGGTGAAATCGTCTGGCTGCTGGTCAGTGTAATCGTGCTCGAAGGATAGGACAATGCATGATTGCCGGAATAAGCAACCGACATGACATACACGCGATAGCTGACCCCGTTCTGAATCAGTGCGCCGTCAATATCGCGGCTGCTCGCCAACAATGTGCTCGTGATGGTGTTGCCGCCGGTTTTGTTAATATTCGTATAATTGCTGTTGATGTTGCTGGCTCTGTACAGATCAAAGGTGCTGTTATCAGACGCTTTAACAACAAATACCCGGTAATGGCTGATGTTCGATTCATCCGATGGACGGGTGAAGGACACCTGAAGGTCCCGGCCGTCGTTACTGTTGCCTACATCGTTGACATACAGCCCGGAGACAGCCCCGACACTGCCCGTATTGTAAACAAGGACGATCGGATTAGAGACAGGGGACAGCACATTGCTTCCACTGCCGCTGTTGCTGACTGCCATAACGAATACTCGATAATTCACACCGTTTCTCAGTAAGGCGCCGTCCACATCCCTTGCATTGGAAGACAAATTGGTTGTGATGTTCGAGCCGGAATTCGTCTTGCCCACTTGCGTGTAGTTGCTGCTGTTGGTAATCGAATTGGCTCTGCTCAGACTGAAATACGGATGATCGGATTCTTTGACCACAAAAATGCGGTATGCGCTAATATTCGATTCATTGGACACCTTGTTGAAGGTTACCCGCAGATCGCGTCCGTCCCCATAATCGCTAATATCAGCCACCTGCGTTATGATCGGTGCAGTCGTGGCGCCCGATGCCAGCGTAATGGAGGATGAAGCTGCGGACAGCTGGTTGGATACGGCGTTCTCATTGGTGCTGACAGACATGACAAACACCGTATATGGGATGCCGTTGCGGATAAGCTCCCCGGATGTATCCCGTGCGCTTGAGCTCAAGTTTGCCGTCAGCGTCGTGCTAGTGCTGCTTGTTTTGTTGACGCTGGTGTAGTTCTGGCCGGATACATTCTTGGCTGCAGCGAGGTTAAAGCTGCCGATATCCTTCGTTTTTACAACCATGATGCGGTAGTTGAGAATATTGCTCTCATTCTGGGCACGGGTAAAGCTGACCGACAGGTCGCGCCCATCGTTATAGTCGCTAACATCGCTTACGCGTACATTCGTCGCCGGCTGAACCGCATTGCTGTTCGTCAGCGTCAGTGCTTGCGAAGGCGTGGATAAAGCCGCGTTTCCGCTGTTGCCGAATGCGAGAACATAGGCTCGATAAGCCTCGTTATCGCGGATCAGTTCACCATCGGTATCCCGTGCACCGGAAGATAACACTTGAGTCACATTCGATCCGTTAGGATACACGGCGGTGAATCCGCCCATCGGTACTTGGCGCGCTGCCGCCAGATTGATCGACTTGGATTGCTTGACGATCAGAATGCGGTAGTGAGAAACCTGGGATTCCGTGGATGACTTGGTGAAGCTGACTTGAATATCTCGCCCGTCACCTGCATTGCCGATATCCTGTATCGTCACATTCGTCGGTGCCGCAATGTAGTTCGTTTGCGGAGGAGCTGGTGGTGATGTTGTAATCGTTACGGTTTTGGTTCTGGAGTTCCAGCCGATCTTTTCGCCGAGCGCTTCGCTTGCGAAGCGGACAGGAACCATTGTTGTACCTTTTAAGTTTTTGGCCGGTACGTCAAGGCTAACCGTTTGACCATTGATCGTGGCCGTATTGGCGTTGATTCTCAGCACAATCGTGGTGCCGTTTCTGCTTGCGGTTACCGTTTGCGTTTTTTGATTCCATTTCACGGATGCGCCCAGGGACTCGAAGATCGCCCGCATCGGCAGCATTACACGCCCCTGAATCATGATCGGTGCTTGATTGGATGCTACCTTCGTCCCATCAATCAGCACGGTGATGTTGACGGCCGCTTGTGCCTGCGACTGAAACAGCAAAGGCACGACGAGAAGCACGGCCAACAGGGCAGTCCATACTTTTTTCACATGCTCAACCTCCTGATTAGTATGTTGTTCGTCTGTTATTATTTTCCTCCCTAACTATGACGTTCTTGCCAGGAGAAAAGTTTCAGCTAATTAAAGCTTTTATTTATTATATCGTGTAATTGGTTGATTCTGTTAAGTGATTGATCATATGGACCCGTGCCGGACGTCCCGAATGCGGATCGGGGAGCGGTATCTTCTATATTTTCCGGGAAATAGTCTGTCGGTCATCCTATCATGATTGTCTTATGGCTTGAGAATGTGAATCCCGGGGTAATTTTTCTGTATGAACATTCATAGGGCCAACCCAAGCACCCGAGTGCTGGCCATCATGCCGCTGCAGAAATAAAGGGGAAGGGAGACGGGACAAGCATAACACGCTCCATTGGCCCTGGATTTCAACGATAGAGCTATCCATGAATATCAACCTCTTAGCTATTTAATGAAAGAAATTTTGGAGAGCTACCGGAATTCCCTAGTGTCTTGAGCTTGGTATCGTTCGTGCAGCAGCTGGGCACGAGGCGCTCTCTGAGGGGCAGAGGAGCAGGACGGATTGCAGGAAACTATCTAATCAACAGAGACGCTGCAATTTTCGAACATCCTGTTTTGATGCAGGGAATGCCCGGTCAGACGAGGGTTTCAGCCTATTCCTTATATTAGGGAATTCGTTGACAATATGCATACAATTGTATACGATGATTTCATATATCATTGTATACATAAGGAGTGTTAGGGTGAATCATTCCGAGAATCGACTGTATTGGAAGGACGATCATCAAGGCGGGGGCCCTTCCCATGATGAATTCAAACGTCCAGGGGGAGGCGGAAAGCGGAAAGAATGCCAGCGCGGTCCCCAGACATACCGCCGCGGCCGGGCGATTGAGTTTTTAGAGCGAATGCATGTGAAGCGCGAGACGCTGAAGCAGCAGCTGGACGCACAGGAGTATCAATCCATCCGTCCGATAGTGCTCGGTGAATTAAAGGCGATCGATATGGTGATCAATGAGTTTATGCAGCTGTTTGATCTGCAGAATAAGGAAGAAGCCGAAGCGTCTGCACCAGCGGAATCAGGAGCTTCTGCCGGGTCTGAAGGTCCGAACGACCTGAGGGGGGAGAATCCATTTAACTGAGCTTAATGTAGGCCTGACGCCGTGTGCACTATTACATAGACGGGCCTTAACTTCGGAGGAATGCATATGGGAATTGTTTTTTCTTTTTTGAAGAAATATCGCGTAGCTGCGATTGCGGCGCTCACCATGATGCTGATTGAATTGACGGTCGAGCTGATCCAGCCGCTGCTGATCTCCAAGATCATTGACGATGGCATTCAGGTTCAAAATATGTCGGTGGTATGGATGTGGGGAGGCGTGCTTCTGGGAAGCGCTGCCATAGCCTTTGCTGCCGGAATAGCGAGCTCCTTCTTTGCCGCGCATGCGAGCCAGGGGCTTGCATATGATTTGCGGGAAAGTCTATATGAGAAGGTCCAATCCTTCACCTACTCCGTGTTCAACCGTTTCGCAACCTCGTCGCTGATCACTCGGCTGACAGGGGATGTGACCCAGATCCAGGACACGGTGTTTATGGGGCTGCGCTTTATGACGCGGGTCCCGCTTGTTGTGATCGGCAGCATTGTGATGGCGCTGGTCGTGAATGTCAAGCTCGGGCTGATGCTTGTGCTCACGGTACCTCCGCTATTTATCTTCATCGCATGGATGATGAAAAAAGCGGCCGATTCCTTTCGTCAAGTACAGCGGCGTCTGGATGCGGTGAACGGTGTAATCCAGGAGAACTTGACGGGTATCCGTCTCATTCGCGTTTTTGTACGTATGGGTCACGAGATTGAGCGCTTTGCCAACACGACAGGCAAGCTGATGCGCAGCACCGTGTCCACGCTGCGTCTGACGGAAATCACGATGCCGTTCATTCTGCTCATCATGAATGCCAGCATCATGGCCATTCTATGGTTTGGCAGAAACGATATCGAGGCTGGCAGCGCATCGCTCGGGCAGGTCGTTGCCGTACTGAACTACTCTTTGCGCTGCATCGGCGCCATGTCCACCCTGTCTTGGGTTGTGGCTGCCTTTTCCCGCGGCCAGGCTTCGGCCGGCCGGGTGCAGGATGTCATGAGCACAGCATCCCAGGATGCTTCCGAGCAGACGGCTGGGGCCCGGTCCGCATCGGTTCCTGCGTCCTTGAAAGGCGAAGTCGAATTTGACAAGGTCGGCTTCAGTTACCCTGGCAGCGAGATAACGGTACTGTCTGACATTTCGTTCAGGGCATCTCCGGGGGATCGAATCGCTATTATGGGCGCAACCGGCTCCGGCAAGTCAACGCTGGTGCAGCTCATTCCGCAGCTCTACGAGGAGGATGGCGGTACGGTCCGCATCGACGGGATCAAGGCGAAGGAGATCGATCCGCTCCGGCTGCGGAGCAGCATCGGCTATGTACCGCAGGAGGTGATGCTGTTCTCGGGCACGATACGCGAGAACATCGCCTGGGGCCGCGAGGATGCTTCGCTGGAGGAGATCCAGGAGGCGGCGCGCAGAGCGCAAATCCATGACACGATTGCCCAGCTGCCGAACGGGTATGATACGATCATCGGTCAGCGTGGCGTCAATCTGTCCGGCGGGCAGAAGCAGCGCCTTTCCATTGCCCGGGCATTGGTGCGCCGTCCGGCCATTCTTATTCTGGATGACAGCACGAGCGCGCTCGATGTGAGCACGGAGGCGAAGCTGCTTGATGCGCTGAAGGATTTGTCCTGTACGACATTCCTGATCACGCAGAAGATCAGCTCCACTACGTCGGCGGATCTGATCCTGCTGCTGGATGACGGCCGCTTGATCGGCAAGGGGGATCATGCATCGCTGATGGACAGCTCTCCGCTCTATCGACGCATCTATGAGTCCCAATACGGAGAGGAGGAGGTGCGCCATGCTTAAGGCATTGATTGAACCTTTCCGCCATCCGCGCCCGAAGCTGGATCTCAGCGGCGCGAAGGGTGGCAGTGGAAGCAAGCCTAAAGCCAAGGCCAAGAACTGGTCGGGAACGTTGGGCCGCATCTGGTCTTATCTGGCCCGCCGCAAGGGCAAGCTGACCCTTGTGCTGCTGATGGTTGTAGCCAGCTCCGGCTTGTCTCTGCTCGGTCCTTACCTCTTGGGCGTAGGCGTGGACAACTTCCTGGAAGGCCCGGGGGGACCTGACTGGATATACTTCCTTGTCGGTCTGGCCTGCGTCTATGGGCTTCTGGCACTGACAACATGGCTGCACAACATCTGGATGATCGGGATTGCCCAGGAGACGGTGTACCGAATGCGGATGGATTTGTTCAC
This sequence comes from Paenibacillus campinasensis, assembly GCF_002272015.1. Taxonomy (GTDB): domain Bacteria; phylum Bacillota; class Bacilli; order Paenibacillales; family Paenibacillaceae; genus Paenibacillus_AQ; species Paenibacillus_AQ campinasensis. Next base: position 27,915 of record NZ_NPBY01000070.1, read on the forward strand.
CCATCTGCATCGCCTGCCGATTCCGTTCTACGGGAAGCGGCAGCAGGGCGAAATCATGAGCCGCCTGACCAACGATATCGAGAATGTCAGCTCCACGTTGAACAGCTCGGCGATTCAGATCTTTTCCAGTGTGCTGACCTTGGTCGGAACGGTGTCGGTCATGTTGTGGCTCAGCCCGCTGCTTACGCTGCTCACCTTCCTTGTTGTGCCGCTGATGGTTCTCGGCATGCGCTGGATTACCCGGCGAACCGGTCCGCTGTTCAAGGAGCGCCAGCGCAACCTTGGAGACCTGAACGGCTACATCGAGGAGACGCTGTCGGGACAGCGGATCATTAAGGCGTTCTCGCAGGAGGAGCGGGTTATCCGCGAGTTCGGGGAGCGCAACAAGCGAATTCGCTGGTCCGGATTTTGGGCGCAGAGCATTTCAGGCTTTATTCCGAAGCTGATGAACGGCTTAAACAACCTCAGCTTTGCAATCGTGGCTGGCATCGGCGGGATTATGGCCATTAAAGGCTACATCTCGGTCGGAGTCATCATTATATTCGAGAGTTACGCCAGACAGTTTACCAGGCCGCTGAACGACCTGGCCAACCAGTGGAATACGCTGCTTTCGGCGATTGCCGGAGCGGAGCGGGTATTCGAGGTGCTGGACGAGGAAGTGGAGGCCAAGGACGAGACGGGTGCCGTTACGCTGAGCAAAGTGGAGGGTGCCGTGAAGTTCAACAACGTGTCCTTCTCCTATGACAAGGGCGGGGATACGCTGGAAGGCATCAGCTTTGAGGCGAAGCCGGGGGAGATGATTGCGCTCGTCGGGCCGACAGGCGCGGGCAAAACGACGCTCATTCAGCTCATATCCCGGTTCTACATTCCCGATAGCGGTCAGATTACGCTCGACGGGCGCGATCTGTCCACGATTCAGAGGGAAAGCCTTCGCTCCCACATGGCGTTTGTGCTCCAGGATTCGTTCCTGTTCAAAGGCACGATTCGTGAAAATATCCGTTTTGGGCGGCTCGACGCAACCGATGAAGAGGTGGAGGAAGCGGCCAAGCTGGCCAATGCCCACTCGTTCATCGTCCGGCTGAAGGACGGCTATGACAAAATGCTGGACGCCGATGGCAGCGGCATCAGCCAGGGGCAGAAGCAACTGCTTGCCATCGCCCGTGCGATTCTGGCCAATCCGGCGATGCTCGTGCTGGATGAAGCGACCAGCAGCATCGATACGGTGACGGAGATCAAGATCCAGGAAGGGCTTCAGCGCTTGATGCAGGGGCGCACCAGTTTTGTGATCGCTCACCGTCTGAATACGATCCGCTCGGCCGACCGGATATTGGTGCTGAAGGAAGGCAAGCTGATTGAGCAGGGATCGCATGACGAGCTGCTGCGGCAGGGCGGCTTCTACAGCGACCTGTACAACGGGCAGCTGAAGCGGGCGGTGATGCAAGCGGCGATGAACGAGGGGATCCGAGGATGAATGCGGGAACCCCCAAGCCGAACGGGCTGCGCCGCAACGGCTGAGCAGCTAAAGTTTCGGGCACCATGGGGCAACGATGCGTGTTTGCCGAGGGTCTGCTCGGTACAACAGAACCACCGGGCAAGGGAGAATGAAGTTCCCTTGCCCGGTGGTTTTTTCAGCGCCGCCGCGAAGGCCGCCTGCTGCCGGCTTGCATGGAGGTGGGAGCAAGCGATGCCTCCCCTGTCGCATCGCGGCAGGCTTCCTCGAACTGCAGAGCCAGGCCGGCGTCAATAGCAGCCGCTAGTGTAAGCGGCCTATCCCTTGCTGCCTGTCGCCTGAAGCTCAGGGAGCAGACGCCCGCGCCGCCCGAACTGGACAAAAAACAGCAGGAGGATGCCGAGCTGCACAGCCGCCAACACGACGTAAATATTACTGTAAGTGGAGGCGCCCGGATTGAGGCTCAGTGGATTCCAGGCCGCGGAAGCGTCCAATTCGACCGCCTTGCCATATATGCCCGTCGAGATTGCGCCGGACAGGAAGTTCAACAGGGAGAACAGCCCCATTCCGACCCCGGTCTGCTCCTTCGGCAGGGACAGCGAGATCGTCTTCGACAGTGAAATCTGCATGAACATTTGCCCGACGTTCCCGAATATGAGGAACAGCGCGATCCAGAACGGGGATACGCCCGCAAAGGAAGACAGCAGGATAAAGCCGGACAGAAGGAGTGCGGAGGCGGCATAGAATAGGAAGGACGTTCCTTTCGTATCGGCCAAACGGCCTCCGGTTCTGCCAAGGAACGCGGCTACGACAGCCCCGGGCACCATGGCGAATCCGATCCATCCTGGCAGGAGCTGGTGGACGTCCGACAGCAGCTGCGGGGTCAGAAACGGCAGGGCGTAGCCGACGCTCACCGCGAGGACGCCAAGAGTCAGGCCGACCGAATAGCCGGCATTGCAGAACAGTCGAGGCTGGACGAAGGGAGCCTTCGCCGTCCGGATGCGTATCATGAACAGAACGAACAAAACCAGGCTGCCTGCGGCGTATAACCAGCCGCCTTGCGTAACCGCGAGCAGCAGCAGGGCAACCGTTCCGGCGAGCAGTCCACCGCCAAGCCAGTCGATCGTTCCGCCCTGCCTCTGCTCGTCGCCTAAGTACTTGCGGTACAGGGGCACAGTGAACAGAATGAGCAGCGGAATGCAGAAGAGCCACCGCCAATGGAACGCGCTGACCAGCAGCGCGGAAACGATCGGGCCGATCGCGCTGCCGATCGCAAGCCCGGTTGCCGTAATGCCCAGTGCCCGGCCGCGCGATTCTGGAGGGAAATAGCGGACCGGAATGATCATGGCCGTCGCCGGGATGACCGCTGCTCCCATGGCTTGGAGAATCCGCCCGAGCAGAACCACCCAATAAGCTTGCGCTCCGAGGCCGACCATAGAGCCGGCGAAGAACAGGAGCAGCCCAAAGGTCAGCAGATTTTTCAATTTATACGTATCGGCCAGCTTGCCGTATATGACTGAGCCGATGGCATAAATGAGCATGTAAATCGATGATACCCAGCTTACCTCGGCAAAGGAGAGCCGAAAATCCCTGCTCATTTCAGGCAGGACGATGTTGAACATCGTGGCGCTCATCGATGAGATAATCATCGTCAAAGCAAGAATGCGAATCAATTTGTCGGCGTAAGGCCGAACGGGATCGGCTTGCATGTTGATTCCCCCTTTCCTTTGGAT
>NZ_NPBY01000071.1 GCF_002272015.1 Paenibacillus campinasensis
TTGATTCCCCCTTTCCTTTGGATACGATTTATTTTACAATCGATAGTTGATAAATAAAAATATATATTAAGTTATAAATTCATATACTAAAGGTTATGAAAAGGAGGGTTATATTATGGAGCTGCTTCAGCTTCAATATTTCCGGACCGTTGCCCGCATGGAGCATATGACCAAGGCTGCGAAGGAGCTGCGCATTGCCCAGCCTGCCCTTAGCAAGACGATCGCCCGACTTGAGGAGGATTTGGGCGTCCCGCTATTTGATCGGCAAAACCGGCAGATCAAGCTGAATGAATTTGGCAGGGCTTTTTTGAAAAGTGTGGATACGGCATTGTCCGTGCTGGAGGAGGGACGCCGCGAAGTGGCAGATCTGGCGGGAATGGAGAAGGGCACCATTCGCCTTGCGACGACCGTCTTAAATCGCCTCTCGAAGGCGCTAGGCGCTTTCCGCGCGGCTCATCCCGAAGTAAACTTCCGAATTGTCCAGATTGCCCCCGGCTCGATGATGGATATGGTGGAGATGCTGGAGAACGGCGAGGTGGATTTGTGCTTTAATGGAGCCTCGCTAGAGGAAGAACGGCTTCGCGAGCTTCCCGTCCTGCGCGCCGAGGTCTTTCTGGCCGTACCGTCTGGGCATCGGCTGGAGGAGCGCGATTGCATCGCGCTTCGGGAAGTCGAAGGCGAGCCGTTCATCGAGTACAAAGCGGGCCATCCTTTCCGTAAAATGAACGACGAAAACTGCGAAGCCGCCGGCATTCGCAGGGACGTTGTCTGCGAGGTGGACGAACCGGAAGCGCTGTCGAGCCTTGTGGCTGCGGGCCTCGGATTGGCTTTTGTGCCAGGCTGCAAAGGCGACGACAAGCCGCCTTACTCGCTGGTACGGATCGAGACGCCTTCGTGCTACCGAACGTTCTCCGTCGCATGGCTGGAACGACGTTATTTGTCCAAAGCGGCGGTCCTATTCCGGGAGTTTCTGGTCGATTATTTCAGCAGGTTGCAGGAACCGGTGCAGCGCAAAGACGCGATGTGACGACTCGCGTCTTATTTTTTTCGGGTTAGGATTCCACATTGGACGAGGAAGCTCTGGGATCGTATACAGCTCTTATTGGGTGTTCTCTCTGTCAGACAACGGATGTTCCGAATAATGCAAATAATGCAAAAAGCGGTTTGAATCAAAACGGCGAGGGCCGAAGTTCACGCCTAAAAAATGGTTGCCTCCTTAGGAAGGATCTGGTATGATGGTGTCCTTCTCTCATTTTCGCCTTGTCTGAAGTGGACGGATTCACCGTCTAATATGCTTATCGGAGGTGTCACATGCTTTACTTCACTTTGGCCTCGAAGGCCTATGCCCGCAATTTGCAGTACCGTGGGGCCCACATGGTTCACAACATCGCCAGCGCGATGTTCGGCTTCATGTATGCCTGCATCTGGATCGGCCTCGGTGCTGATCATGCGCTCGGAGAATACGGGACGCAGGGAATGGTCGCTTATATCGCCTTCACGCAGTCTGCGCTCTGGGTCACCAGCTTCATCACGAACGGTCTGGGTATTCCCCAGACGGTCCGAACCGGACATATCTCGCTTGACCTCATGAGGCCTGTTCATCTGTTTCCCCACCTCATGGCTAGGGAATGGGGGCAAATCGCCTACCAATTCATCTACAAATCGATCCCGATCTATCTCGTGTATTACTTCGTGTTCTCCATTCAATTACCCGGCACGCTTACATCTTATCTTTACGTTGCCATCGCGCTGATCGGCGCTGCGTATCTGTCCATCTGCATGAACTATCTCATTGGCGCCTCGGCGTTATGGACGACGGAGTCCAGCTGGCTGTATTGGGGCAATCATGCCATGATCAACCTGCTTGCAGGCTTTTTTATTCCGATTGAATGGCTCCCGTCCTGGCTGCAAACGATCGCCTGGCTCTCTCCTTATCCGTATCTGCTGTATGTGCCGACAAGACTTTATCTAGGCTTTGGCGATGCCTCTTATTTATGGGGGACGCTGTTTTGGTGCGTACTGCTGACCCTCATCTGTTTGACGGCAACTTTGCTCCTTAGACGGAAGGTGGAGGTGCAGGGAGGATGACGATGAGATCCTGGATATCTCTGTATGCGCTGCTGATTCGAACGAGCATTCGCAGCCGCATGCAGTACAAGTTCAACTTTCTGCTCGGCACCCTGCTTGCTGCGCTGATCCAAATTTCTGAGTTTCTGATGGTGGCGATCGTGCTTTATAAATTCGGAGCGATCCAAGGCTGGTCCATGCATGAGATCGGATATCTGTTTGCTGTCATGACCTTATCCAAAACGATCTACCGCATGTTTGCCGACGAAGTGCATCATCTGGAAAAGTATCTGGTGAACGGGGAGCTGGATCAGCTGCTCACCCGGCCGATGCCGGTGCTGCTGGCATTGCTGCCGCAGAAATTCCGGCTCATGCCTGGGGAAATCCTGCAGGGCGGGTTTCTGCTCTGGTGGTCGCTTGACGGCATGATGGCGGACGGGCAGATCAGCTGGGTAGCGGTACCGTATACGCTGCTCATCATTGGCACGGGTGCGGTCATTTTGTTTTCCATTGGACTCGCGACAGCAACTTGCGGGTTCTGGATGACAAGAATTACCGTGTTGCAAAATTTGACGGAAGATGCCGCCCGTTCGGCAGCCCAGTATCCGCTGACGCTGTATCCAAAATGGATGATCTCGCTGCTGCTGTTTGCCATTCCGGTCGGACTGGTCAATTATGTGCCGGCCCTGTATATATTGCGCGGTGAACTCGGGGGATGGATACTGCCGCTGCTGGCTGTGGCGGCGCTGTTCTGCCTGCTGTTAAGCGTGAGGTTCTGGCAGTACGGAATTACGAAATATCAGAGCACCGGTAGCTAGAGGAGGAGAACGTGATGATCGAAGTGAGCAATATACGCAAGGAATTCAGAACACCGGTTGTGAAGCAGGGGCGCTTCTCGGGCCTGCGCACGCTGTTTACAAGGGAATATCGGCTGAAGGAGGCGGTCCGGGGCATCAGCTTTCAGGTGGAAGAAGGCGAATTTGTAGGCTATATCGGTCCGAACGGGGCCGGAAAATCGACAACGATCAAAATGCTGACGGGTATTCTGCACCCGACCTCGGGCCATGTGTCCATCGGAGGCCTGAGCCCGCATAAGGCCCGGCGCGAGGTCGTAAGAAATCTCGGCGTGGTGTTCGGGCAGCGGAGCCAGCTGTGGTGGGACCTTCCGGTGATAGACTCGTTTGATATTCTGGCCCGGATGTACGGGGTCAGGGAAACGGAGAAGGTGAAGCGCATGCGGCAGTTCGCGGAGCTGCTGGATTTGGAGTCGTTCTGGGCGACCCCGGTGCGGAAGCTGTCTCTGGGCCAGCGCATGCGCGCCGATCTCGCCGCTGCGATGCTCCACGATCCGGACGTGCTGTTTCTGGACGAGCCGACGATTGGCCTGGACGTCAACGCCAAGCGGAATATCCGGCAATTTTTGAAGCGTCTCAACACCGAGTTTGGCAAAACAATTCTGCTGACCACGCATGATATGGATGATATTGAACAGCTGTGCCGGCGCGTTATGGTGATTAATGACGGTCAGCTGTCCTATGACGGCACGGTCCGGTCGCTGCGGGATACGATTGGGCTGCCCACCGTCATTACGGTCACCTATCGGGGAGCTTTTCACATTCCCGAAGGCTACCGCATAAGCAAAGAGGCATCTGAACCCGAGCTGCCGATTCGGCTGAACATTATAGCGGTGGAGGATCATACCGTAACGATTGAGGTGAACCGGAAGGAGATTCATACGCTGGATATTCTGAATCTGCTGGCGCAATGGGGCGAACTGGCCGACGTTGACATGCAGGACCCGGATTTCGAGGACGTCATTCATAAGGTGTATTAGAATCATCCTATGGACAATTTGGGCAATCTTGTACTATATAATAGAACAGGCGAGAGAATGGGGAACCGCACAGGTTCCTCTTTACTTTTTGGTAAAAAACGTCATACAGTATAGAGACTAGACGCAAACAGGACAAACGGGAGCCTGACTGACTATATTAAAAGGGTGACGCACCATGAAGATAATGAAACGAATCTGGGTTGTTATCGGCAAGCATTATCACAAGAAACGGAACTGGGATCAGGCCTTGCACTATTTGCGCCGGGGCGAAAGCGCCATCACCAGCTTTGAGGATAAGATTCAGTATGCCAATCTGCTTCATCATAACGGTCATTCCGAGCAAGCGCTCGCTTATCTTGACGGAGTCATCGAAACGAGCGGCAGCAGCCGCGCTTATGAGCTCCGGGCTCATGTTTTGCGTGAACTGAACAGGGATGAAGAAGCCCTCCAGGATTTGAACCAGGCGCTTGGGCTGAACAAGGATCATTACCTCACCTGGTATACCCGGGGAATTACCAATAGAGATTTAGGGCACTATGACGAGGCCATCCGGGATCTGAAGGAGAGCATCAAGCGTGAAGATGCGAGCACCGTTACCTCTACCTATTATGAGCTGGGAATGGCCTACTACGATAGCGGGAACCCGGCGGAGGCGGTGAACTGTTTGCGGCAGAGTGTCGTCCGGCCGGATCGGGCCGTCCCGTTATACTATTACCGGCTGGCCGTCTCGCTCGGCTTGACCGGTCAGGTTCAGGAAGCGATTGAGGTGCTGCTGGAAGGAATCCGGCTTGCCGATCGGTATGCAGCCGCTGACGACGGTGGTTATGCCTTGTTCGCGAGTAGCTCGAATTACAGCCTCGATGCATTTGAGTCGTTCCAGCAGGAGATGGAGGAGGCTCAATTCTTCCGGCCGGCGATGGCGGAGCTTTATGTGCAGCTGGAGAATTGGGAACAGGCGGAGAAGTATATCACGGAAGCGATCGTGATGTATCCGGAAGACCACGAGCTGTATTTGAAGCGGGCAGCAATCCGCGCCAAAGCAGGCTGGAGAGCGAAGGCCGAGGCCGATCTGGAGCATGTGATCCAGGCTGCACCGGCGGACTATCGGGGCTATTTCGAACTGGCCAGAATGTACCGCGCAGAAGATCAGGAGGATCGGGCCTTCGAGTTAATCCGCAAGCTGTATGACCGGCTGCCTGAGCATCCGCTGGTGTGCTACTGGATGGCGGATGGCTATTATCGGCTGGGACGCAACGAGGAAGCGCTGGCGATGAACAACAAGCTGCTTGAGCTTGAGGATGACGATGCGCCGAATTATGTTCAGCGCGCCAACATTGGCATCGAGCTGTATGATCTGCCTTTGGCGGAAGCGGCGCTCAGACAGGCCCTTGAGCTTCAGGATGACGCCGAGTTTCACAACAAGCTGAGCTATGTCCTGTATTTGCAGGGGCGCAATGAAGAGGCGCTGATCGAGCTGCAGGAAGCTGCGAGGCTGGATGAAGACTTTGCGGATCATCCGACTTTCTTGACCGGAAGCGGACATATCTATAAGGAGATGAAGCTGTGGGATCTGGCGATTGATGCATATTCCCGCGCGATTGAGATCGTGCCTGGCAGTCCCAAGTTTTATGAGTTCCGGGCCGTCTGCTTTATCGAAACGGGACAGCTGGAGCGGGCGCTGGCCGATTGCTCGCAGGGGCTTGAGCTTGATCCGGAATTTGGCAGCTTGTACAGCCTGCGCAGCGGCGTCTATTACTCCATGCTCGACTATGCCCGGGCCAGGGAGGACACAATGAAATTTCTGTCGCTGGCGCCGGGGCATCCGGGCGCATACTTCCGTCTGGGTCAGATTCTCTACAAGGACAACGAGGAAGAAGAGGCGCTGAACGCCTTCAACCAGGTGCTGGAGATTATCCCGGATCACGCAGAGACCTATTTGTACAAAGCCTACATCTATTACCATCAATTCGAGATGGAAGATGCAGTTCAGGCGATTGTGAACTGGAGTCTCCATCTGGACAAGGAGATGCCGCCCGCACAGAAGGTCGAAGCGATCGAGGCGCTTGAAGGATTTGAGGAGGACATATTGAGCCGTGCAGTCGAGCGGCTGACCGGCATGTATGGCCAGCAGCTGTATTTATCCTGAAGTTTGGATGAACGAATGAACACCTGCCGTTTAATTTGTGGTATGATTCTATATGTTGCTCAAGCAATTACGCTCGCTGGCCGCAAGGCCGGGCGGGCTTTCTTCATGTTAGCACGGCGGCCAAGAAAGGGAGGGATTCTTCTGATATCGCTGCACAATGTCAGCAAAAGCTTTGTTACCGGGGGAACCCGCCATCAGGCGGTCGAGCCGGTATCACTTCATATTGAGGAAGGCAGCGTTCACGGCATTATCGGCACCAGCGGGGCAGGGAAATCGACGCTGCTGCGCATGATCAATGTGCTGGAGCGGCCCGATTCCGGTCAAGTTATGGTGAACGGGCAGGACCTGACACTGCTGGGAGAGCGGCAGCTGAGGGAAGCCAGAAGAGCGATCGGCATGATCTTTCAGCAATTCCAGCTGGTCAGCAACCGCACCGTGCTTGGCAATGTGGCTATGCCGCTTGAGCTGGCCAGGATGCCGAAGGCGGAGCGGATGAAGCGCGCTGCCGAGGTGCTGAAGTATGTCGGGCTTGAAGATAAGGCGAAGCATTACCCTTCACAGCTCAGCGGAGGCCAGAAGCAGCGGGTTGCGATTGCCCGGGCGCTGGCCAATTACCCGAAGGTGCTTCTATGCGATGAACCTACCTCTTCGCTTGACCCGAGGACGACGGCGGACATTCTATCGGTGCTGCAGGATATCAACCTTCAGCTTGGGGTGACGATTGTGATCGTGTCCCACGAAATGGATGTGGTAAACCGCATTTGTGATCATATATCGGTGATGGAGAGCGGACGATTGGTGACGACTTATCCGGTTGTGAAAGAGGGAGACCCGACATGAATGGGATGCAATTGGACGTTGTTCAGTATTTGCATGATTTCATGGCCCATGTGATGCCGTACCAGAAGGAAATCTGGCATGCGATTGGGGAGACGTTCGTGATGGTGGGCATTTCGATTGCCGCTGCGCTATGCCTGGGCCTTCCGGTCGGAACGCTGCTGTTCCTATGCCGCAAGGGTCAGCTGTACGAGAATCGTGCGGTGTTTTCCATCGTCAACGGTCTGGTGAACATCATCCGCTCCTTTCCGTTTCTGCTGCTCGTGGTGGCCATGATTCCGATCACCCGCATGATCGTTGGCACATCGCTGGGCACGGTAGCTGCGGCGGTGCCGCTATCCGTTGTAGCGATTGCCACCTATTCCAGACTGGTGGAGCAGTCGCTGCTCGAAGTGCCGAAGGAGGTTATCGAGGCCGCATCCTCCATGGGTGCTTCCACCCTGCAGCTGATCATCAAGTTTCTGTATGTCGAGGCGCGGTCCGGACTGACGCTGGGCCTCACCACATCGACAATCAGCTTTATTTCCTACTCCACCGTGATGGGTATCGTCGGGGGCGGCGGTGTCGGGGACTTTGCCATCCGCTATGGATACCAGCGATTCGAGAATGAGCTCATGGTATTTACGATTATCGTCATGATCATACTGGTACAATCCATCCAGTTTGGCGGCAGCCTGGCCGCAAGGCTGCTGGATAAGAGAAGGGCCTGATAAGGGGCCGTGATACAACGAAGCGAGAGCAATCGCGATATTTTTATAAACTTGGGGGTTAGATCAACATGAAATATAAAGCACTTGCACTATTTATGTCCGTGATGCTGGTTCTGGCCGGCTGCGGGCAACAGCCTGCAGAAGAGGGAACATCCGGCAGCGACGGCGCAGAATCCGCGCCTGCACAACCTGTGAAGCTGAAGGTTGCATCGCTCATTCCGCCGATGACGGAAGTGCTCGATCTGGTGAAACCGAAGCTTCAGGAGGAGGGCATTGAGCTGGAGGTCGTTATTTTGTCGGATAACGTGCAGCCGAACAATGCGCTTGCCAACAAGGAAGTGGATGCGAACTTCTTCCAGCATGTGCCGTACATGGAAGAGTACAACGCCAACAACGGCTCCGAGCTCGTGCCTGTAGTTCCGATCTACAACGCGGTATTCGGAGCATATTCGAAGCGTTACAGCGATATTGAGGAGCTGCCGGACGGTGCGACAATCGCCATTCCGAACGATCCTTCCAACATTGGCCGCTCCCTGGTCATGTTCGAGAAGGAAGGGCTGATCAAGCTCAAGGAGGGTGTCGGCATTAAGGCGACCCAGGCAGACATTGTCGAGAACAACAGAAACTTCAAGTTCCAGGAAGTCGATCTGCTGATGCTGGCGCGCACGCTGGACGATGTGGACATGGTGGCGATGACACCGGCCTATGCGAAGCCGCTCGGCTTGACGCCGAACAAGGATGCGCTCATTACGGAGGGCAATGATTCGGCGTTTACGATCACGTTGATCGCACGCAAGGATAACGTCGATTCCGAGCCGATTCAGAAGCTGGCCGAAGCCATGACGAGCCCGGAAGTGAAAGCCTTCTTCGAAGAGAATTATTCGGATATTGCGCTTCCTGCATTTTAAGGAATGTCTGTGCAGCCGTACCCTAAGAAACAGGGCGCGGCTGCTTTTTAATGTCCATCATGGATTATGGTATACTCATTTTGATTGATGAAGCCGGGGTCACATATAGAAGCCCTAAACCGTAATAGGAGTTGAGAGTATGAAAAACGAAGTAATCGACAGACTCGTGAGGTACGCCCAGGTGGATACACAATCGGACGAGAACAGCAGCACCTGCCCTTCCACTCCGGGACAGCTGACGCTGGCTCGCATGCTGGTGGAAGAACTGAAGGAGATCGGCATGCAGGAAGTGACCATGGACGAGAACGGCTATGTGATGGCAACCCTTCCGGCGAACACGGACAAGGATGTGCCGACGATCGGGTTCCTTGCCCACGTGGATACAGCCACTGACTTTACCGGAGCGGGTGTAAAGCCACAGATCGTGGACAGTTATGATGGCGGGGATATCGTACTTAACGAGGGGCAGCAGGTGATTCTTTCCCCTAAAGACTTCCCCGAGCTGGCACGCTACAAGGGGCATACGCTGATTACAACCGACGGCACGACGCTGCTGGGCGCTGACGACAAGGCCGGAATTGCCGAGATCATGACGGCGATGGCCTACTTGATTCAGCATCCGGAGCTGAAGCACGGCCGGATTCGCGTAGGCTTTACGCCTGATGAGGAGATTGGCCGGGGGCCGCACAAGTTCGATGTGGAAGGCTTTGGCGCCAAGTATGCGTATACGATGGACGGCGGCCCGCTTGGAGAGCTGCAATATGAAAGCTTCAATGCCGCGGCAGCCCTGGTGACGTGCAAGGGCAAAAATGTTCATCCTGGCACGGCAAAAGACAAAATGGTGAACGCCGCCAAAATCGCCATGGAACTGCATGGCATGCTCCCGGCAGGCGAGGCGCCGGAGTTTACGGAGGGCTATGAGGGCTTCTATCATCTCACTTCCATTGAAGGCGATGTAGAGCTGACCGAGCTCCGGTATATTATCCGCGATCATGATCGGGAGCGTTTTGAAGCAAGGAAGAGCACACTGGCCTCCATCGTGGAGCAGCTCCAGCGCAAGTATGGCGAAGAGCGGATTATACTTCAGATGCGCGATCAGTATTACAATATGAGAGAGAAGATTGAGCCTGTAAAAGAAGTGGTGGACATTGCCCAGACCGCGATGGAGAAGCTTGGCATCAAGCCGATCATCGAACCGGTTCGCGGGGGAACCGACGGCTCGCAGCTGTCTTATATGGGATTGCCGACACCGAATATTTTCACCGGCGGCGAGAACTTTCACGGGCGATTCGAGTACATATCCGCCGACAATATGGTGCTGGCGGTGAAGACCATAATCGAAATCGTGCAGCTGTATGAAGCGCAGGCCTAAGCCTGCAGCGTATAGGAAGCAGCGGAGCAGCTGTGCCCCGCAGCCTGCTTAAAGGAAGGATATCGCAGCGGTGTAAGCCCGGGAGCGGCATCGAAGCATACAGCTTCGGTGCCGCGTACCCGGGCTTTTTCTATGAGTCTCCTTTTCGCGGAGGAGCGGACAGAATCGGCGCGATGATATGTTCTGATTGCGGGGTGCGCTGAAGTCATGCCATGATAGCTGTACACGATCGCAAGGGAGTGATGCCGAAATATGTCGTTCAAAATGATGAAAGCGCTGTCTCGAGGAGCCCCGATCTCACTGACGTTGAAGAAACGAATCCTGATGATTTTTACCGCAAGCACGTTAATCCCCTTTATTAGTACAGCGTTTGTGTCGTACAACGCCATTACCTCCATCCAGAACACCAAGCTGCAGTCCAGCATTGAGAGCAATCTCCGGCAGGTTCAGCTGTCGCTGGAGACCACGATCAGCAACCTGAATCATGTATCCCAGCAGCTTGCATATCAAGGCAGCATCGGCAAGCAGCTGGAACAGTTTCTGCTGGAAAGAGAGCCTTACGGGCGCATCTGGCGCACCGAAGATATCAAGACGCAGCTCAATCTGATCACTTTTACCAATCCGAATATCGGGCTTACCACCTATTATTTCAGCCAGAGCGGCGCGACGCTGTTCGAGAATTCTGATGTCAAGGACACGTTTAATCTGGAGTCTCTTCCGCTCTTGGCACGATATTATACCATTTCCTATTACGGGCCTCATATTAGCCAGGACGTCCTCAGCAACCAATATGTGCTGTCAGCGCTGCGCAAGGTGGAGCTCCCGGAGTACGATGATATTTACGTCTATGTGGAATCCGGCTTCAAGCTTACGCAGAACATTCTGGAGACCGACAGAATTGGCAAGCATATGGGACATTTGATCCTCGACAATGACGGGCGCATCTCGTTCAGCGAAGTGCAGGATGTGTTTCCGGAGAATATGCGTCTCCCCGAAATGATAACCGACTCCTCCGGCGTATATAACGGCTATTATTGGAATAAAAGTACCAGCAATCAGGGCTGGAGCATCGTCTCATTGATTCCGGCCGCGGATTACAATGCCGAGCGGAACCTGTGGCTGCTTCAGATGGGAGGACTTTCGGCGCTGTTCGGTGCGGTCAGTCTGGGGCTCGCCTGGCTGCTATGGGCAATGGTGTACCACCCGCTGCGCAAATTCCAGGCTGAGATCAAGCATATGACAGATAACAGCTATCGTCCGGCTGATGAGAAGGCTGCCGCTCGCATTCCGGAATTCGAGCATGTGCTTCGGCAGTTTCGGCGGATGAAGGCGCAGATTGCCGAGCTGTTCGCAGACGTGGAGCGGAAGGAGAAGCGGAGAGCTGACCTTGAAATCGAGAAGCTGCTGTACCAGATTAATCCGCATTTTCTAATGAATACGCTGGATACGGCTCATTGGCTGGCCGTTATGAATGGGCAGGAGGAAATCGACCGGCTCGTAACGTCGCTGAACAAGCTGCTGTATTATAACCTGGGCAAGCTTGGCAAGATTTCAACGATTGGCGAAGAGATCGAATCCCTCAGAGCTTATCTGACACTACAGCAAATCCGATACGATTTTCGGTTTGACGTTCATATTCATGCGGATGAAGCGCTCCTGGATACGCCGGTTCCACGGTTCATCCTCCAGCCGCTCGTAGAAAATGCCCTCTACCACGGCCTGAAGGATGACGGCCGGATTGAGGTGGAAGTGCGTCCGGACGGGGAGATGGCCGAAATCGCCATCCGGGACAATGGCATGGGCATTCCGGAGGCGGCGCTGCGCAGGCTGCTGGAGCAGGAGGAAGCCGATCATGAGAAGGTTGGCATGGGCATTGGATTGAACTATGTGAAGCGGATGCTGGCCGCACATTACGAAGGGCAGGCCGTGCTGAATCTGGACAGCATGAGCGGTCAAGGCACGACCGTTGTACTGCGGCTGCCGATGACAGGAGGGGATCGGGATGATGAAAGTATTGATTGTGGATGACGACAAGCTGGTGCGTAAAGGGCTGCTCTCTGCCATGCCGTGGACAAGCTTCAGCATGGAGGTGGTGCATGATGCAGCGAGCGGCGAGAAAGCGCTGGAATGGCTTGAAGGTAACGAGGCCGACATTCTGTTCACGGATCTGGCGATGCCGGTCATGTCCGGCATCGAATTGATGCGGGAGGTGCGGCGCCTGTATCCTGAGATGTATATCGTTGTGCTGACGCTGCATCAGAACTTTGAATATGTACAGGAGGCGCTGAGGCTCGGCGCCATCGATTATATAGCGAAAATTCAGCTGGAGAAGGAGCATTTTGAGGAGGTGCTGGGTCGGATTCGGAAGCGAATCGCAGAGGAAGAGGCGAAGCGTTATGACGGGGCCGCTCGTGATCCTGGCCATTCCTCATCCCGGATGCAGCAGCCCGAGACAGTGAACATCGGGTCTGCCCAGCCGCAGCTGCCACAGCTGCCGCAAGAAGGGCAGGGACACAAGTATTCCCCCGAGGTGGTCGAGAGCATTCGAGCCGCGGTGGCCATCATGCACGCAGAGCTTGATCAGCCGCTCTATGCCGTTGACGTATCCAGGCGGGTCAACATGAGCAGAAGCTATTTCAATCAGTGCTTCAAGGATCTGGTGGGTCAGCCCTTCAATGATTACTTACGCTGGTGCCGGATTGAGCAGGCGAAGGTGTACCTGAGGGAAACATCCAAGCCGATTCCGTGGATTGCCGGAAGAACGGGTTATCTGGATGAGAAGTACTTCAGCAGAGTGTTCCGGCGACTCACCTCGATGCTGCCCAGCGAGTACCGCCAACACTGCCGAAGCCACCGTTCCGCTCCAGTTGATGAACGATTATGACTAGCGGGAAGCTAAGGAACCCGACCCATGAAGCTCTTCATCGGCTTCCGGGGAGGCGGAAGGTTAGACATCTGACCGATAAGAGGGGGAGATTTGACCGGCATCAGGAAAGGGGCTGTAAATGCTCGTATTTTTCGTTCATATCTCACCCTGGATTGACGCCATCCATCCAACTTAAAGCGCTTTCATATATGTTAACTTGGATACAGGTATTCAAACATACTCATCTGTTGATTTCGAAGGGGGAGGAATGAAGGGATGAAAAAGGTAGGTTTGCTTGGATTAACACTGTTGCTTGTGTTCCTGACGGCTTGCAGCGGAGGCGGCAGCAGTACTGGTCCTGCATCCGCGGGTGCGGATGGCGGCGGGGCGGTGAAGGAGGAGACGCCCGATCCGTTCGGAAAGTATGAGGAGACGATTACGCTGACGTACGGCAAATCGGTGGATGCTACGGATAAAAGCTTGCCGGTTGGCGATACACCCGAGACCAATCAGTATTCCCGTTACGTCAAGGACATGCTGAACATAGACACCAAGGTGTCCTGGCAGGCGGCTTCGGGGCCCAACTACGATCAGAAGGTGAATCTGTCCATCTCCAGCAACGATCTGCCGGATGCGCTGGTCGTGAATGACATGCAGCTCAGGCAGATGGTGAAGGCGGGCCAGCTGGCTGACCTGACTGACATCTATGATCGTTACGCTTCGCCCAGCATGAAAAGCTTCATTGAAAAAACCGGCGGCATCGCCGCTCAGTCCGTCACATTCGATGGCAAAATGTATGCCATTCCAAGCGTGCAGGTGCATGCGGATGGCGTGCATCAGCTCTGGATTCGCAAGGATTGGCTGGATAAGCTCGGCCTGGAGCCGCCCCGGACGATCGATGATCTTGAAAAAGTAGCGGAGGCTTTTGTTACCCAAGACCCGGATGGCAACGGGAAGGACGACACCATCGGCATTTCCGGACCGGAAAGCGGCGGCCTGCTGTACGCTCATTTCCTGGCTTCAACGAACAACCTGTACGGGCTTGATCCTGTGTTTGGCGCCTTCCGGGCTTACCCGGGCTTCTGGATCGAAGGTGAGGACGGAGATCCGGTATACGGCTCAATACTGCCGGAAACGAAGGAGGCGCTCGGCAAGCTGCGTGACTGGTATGCGAAAGGGCTGATCGACCGGGAGATCGGCGTCCGTAAGGATGCCCATGAGCCGGTCAAAAGCGGTCAGTCCGGCATCTTCTTCGCTCCGTGGTGGATGGGCTACGGTCCGCTGCCCGATGCGATCAAGAATGACCCGGATGCCAACTGGCAGGCCTATCTGCTTCCACTGGATTCGGAAGGTCAGTTTAATGCCCGGATGGGCACATCTTCCACCCAGTTCGTGGTCGTCCGGAAAGACTATGAACATCCGGAGGCCGTGGTCAAAATGCTCAATCTGCTGATACGTGATGAGGCGAAGTTTGATATCAGCGTAGGCATCGGCTACTACCCGCTGCGCGTGCCGCAATCGGCGCCGGATGAGAGCGAATATTCCGCCAAGGCACTGCAGGAAGTGCTGGCCGGCACCAAGACGCCCGAGGATTTCAACGATCCGGGATACAAGCTGCTTGCCGCCGACCTGCAGAATGTCAAAAAAGTGAAAAAAGAGCCGTATGACAACATGGATATCCAGTATTGGGACCCGCAGGCCGACCTTGGCGTATGGAGCCGCCAGTATTCGCTCCTGGTCGGGGCGTCCACACTCCTTGAGGACTATAACAAAGTGTACAGCCTGCTCTATTCCCAAACGAAAACGATGGAATCCCGCTGGACGAACCTGAAAAAGCTGGAGGACGAAACCTTTCTGAAAATTATCGTAGGTGCCGCTCCGCTCGAGGAGTTCGATACGTTTGTTGACAATTGGAAGAAGCAAGGCGGCGACAAAATTACCGAAGAGGTAAAAGAATACATCCAGCAGTAAACCTTCCTGATGAACGTTCGCCTCTGGACGAGGTGAAGGATAGGGGTGACCTATGAACAACCGCAGCTTTTCCAAGCATTACTATTTGATGCTGCTTCCCGGCATGGTTTGGTTGATTCTGATCAGTATTGTGCCGATGTTTGGCATCGTCATCGCGTTTCAGGACTTTAATCCGGGTGCGGGCTTCTTCCGCTCGGCCTGGATTGGGCTTGAAAATTTTGATTATATGTTTGCGCTCTCGGACATACGCTCGATCTTTTTTAACACGGTGTTCATTGCCGTCATGAAGATGGCCGCTCACCTGGTGGTTCCGCTTGTGTTTGCTCTCATGCTCAATGAGCTGCGGCTCGCGCTTATCAAGCGCTGGATTCAGACGATTGTATACTTGCCGCATTTTCTGTCATGGGTCATTCTGGCCGGCATTTTACTGGATATTTTCTCTTTTAGCGGGCCGGTCAACGGACTGCTCAAGGCGCTGGGGTTTGAGCCTGTACTGTTTTTCGCCAATTCGACGCTGTTCCCGTTCATGGTTGTGGCCAGCGATGTGTGGAAGGAATTCGGATTTAACACCATTATCTATTTGGCAGCTCTGACGGGCATCAGCCCGGTGCTGTATGAGGCTGCGGCGATTGACGGGGCCTCGAGGTTCCGCCGGCTCTGGCATGTGACGCTGCCGGGGATTACCACCACGATTGTGCTGCTTGCGGTGCTGAGCCTCGGAAACGTGCTGAATGCGGGCTTTGATCAAATCTTCAACCTGTATAACCCGCTGGTCTACTCGACCGGAGATATTATTGACACATGGGTGTACCGGGAGGGGCTGCTCAATTTGCAGTACGGTCTGGCGACAGCGGTCGGGCTGCTGAAGTCGGTGGTCAGCTTCATCCTGATCATTATCTCGTATGCACTGGCTTCAAGATTCGCGAATTATCGCATCTTCTAAAGGGATCGTATGCGTTCAAGAACAACCTGCAAAGGAGGGATAAAGAGGTGGTCAAGGAATCTACAATCGGCTCCAAAATATTCGATGGGCTTCTTCTTGCCATTCTTCTGCTCATTACCGCACTCTGTCTCGTTCCGCTGATCTATACGCTGGCCGTGTCTCTGAGCGAGAAGTCCGCGGCAGCGGCAGGCAGGGTATGGCTGTGGCCGGTCGGCTTCAATTTCAACTCTTACAAGCAGATTATGGGAGATGGCGCTTTCTTCCGCTCGTTCCTGACCTCCGTTCAACGGGTGGTTCTGGGCGGCATTATTTCCACCGGCATAGGGACGCTGATGGCTTACCCGCTGTCCAAGTCCCCGCGCCAATTCCGGCTGCGCAACGTGTTCATGTGGTTTCTCATCTTTGCGATGCTGTTTAACGGCGGGCTGATTCCGTGGTATATGACGATGAAGTCGCTCGGGCTGATGGACAATATCTGGGCTTTGGTGCTTGGCGGAGGTCTTCCGGTCTTCCATGTCATCCTGATCATTAACTATTTCCGCAATCTGCCCAAGGAGATGGAGGAGGCTGCGCTCGTGGACGGCGCCGGACCGTGGCGGATGCTGTGGAGCGTGTTTGTGCCGCTGGCCGTGCCGGTTCTTGCCACCGTTCTGCTTTTTACCATTGTGTATCACTGGAATGAGTTCTTTCATGGGCTGGTGCTGATGTCCAGACAGGATCATTATCCGCTTCAAACTTATATTCAGCAGCTTGTTGTCATTATCGACGCGGCCAACATGACCGAGGATCAGTACAAGCGGATGAACGAGCTGTCGAATCAGACGCTGAACAGCGCCAAAATTTTCATCGCAATGATTCCCGTGCTCGTGGTGTATCCGTTCTTGCAGCGGTTCTTCATTCACGGCATCACCCTCGGGTCGGTCAAAGAATAAGCAGGGATGGCGGCGCTCCCGGATTTACCCAAGGATTAAGGATTAAGGATTCAGGGGCAACCGTCATCCTTCCTGGTTATGACAGGCTTCTCACCGGCTTCACCGACGGAAGCTGCCCCGGCCCTTCCTTATTCGGACTGCCGCCGATATTCGCTTGGTGTCATGCCGGTCCACTTGCGGAACTGCTTGGAGAAATAAAGGGCGTCGTTAAATCCGACCGAGGCGGCAATCTCGTGAATGGAGAAGGAGGTATTCATCAGGGACTTGGCTTTGTCGATTCTCACCTTCATCAAATACTGCATTGGCGACAGGCCTGTATGCTGCTTGAACAATTTGGACAGATGAGCCCGATGATAGCCAAGCGTCTTGGCCATCTGGTCGATCGACAGCTGCTGATGGTACTGGGTAGATATCCATCGCTCCGCCTGTCGGACCCCTCTTTCAATATCGGAGGTATCCGGCTCGGGCAGCTGCGCGTAATTGAGCATGGCCAGCTTGTGCAGCAGCAATTTCAGCCAGCCCGAGGCTTCGAGATCCTCCAGCCACGGGTAGGCGGACTGGTTGAAGCCCAGCCGGATGTGCTGGTACATAAGCGAAAGGCTGTCCAGTGCTTCCTGACCGCTGCAGCGGATGATCGGCCTGGCTGGCGTAACGCCCATGTCGCTCATGAGCAGAGGGGCTCCTTTCACTTGAAAGGCTACCCACTGGTAGTGCCACGGATTTCGTTCATGCGCCTCATAGCTGAACAGCACGCCCGGCAGAATAACGAAGGTATCCCCGGCCCGGCATGCATGAGACTTGCCTGCGCACTCGAAGAATCCTTCGCCTGACAGCACGGTATGAATGAGGCAGTAATCATGAATCATCGGCCCGACCTTGTGGCGAGGAATGGGTCTGCCTTCACCGCTGAACAGCACAGCCAGATCATGCCCGCCGGGGGCAGGGTTCGTTCCGATTTCATACAGCGTATGATCCGGTGAAATCGACATATACGGGTAAGTCCTCCTTGATGGTGAATGGTGGTGAAGGGCCTCGGCCGGGTGCTGAGAGGCCTGCCGGCGCCTTCCGCATGCTTGACACTAGCTTAGCCAATGAGACGACAAATGTCCATATCGTGATTGTTTTGCTCCATATTCAAAGGAAGCCGATTCCCTTATAGTTAACTTGTGAAAGCGGATTATTCCATAGAATATAGGGAGGAACATAACGATGTCCAAAATTACATTTATCGGAGCAGGAAGTACCGTATTTGCTAAAAACGTGCTGGGCGACTGCATGCAGACGCCTGCTTTGCAAGGGTTCGAGCTGGCTTTGTATGATATCGATCCGGTTCGTCTCCAAGACTCCGAGAACATGCTGAATAATATAAAGAAAACGAGCGGGAGCACTTGTGTCGTCAAATCGTACAGCGACCGCAAGGAAGCGCTGCGCGGTGCCAAATATGTCGTCAATGCCATTCAGGTCGGCGGCTATGATCCTTGTACGATCACGGATTTTGAAGTTCCGAAGAAGTATGGCCTGAGACAGACGATCGCTGATACCGTCGGCATCGGAGGCATCTTCCGGAACCTGCGCACCATCCCCGTCATGATGGATTTTGCCGCTGATATTCGCGAAGTATGTCCGAACGCCCTGTTCCTGAACTACACCAATCCGATGGCGGTGCTAACTAACGCCATGATTACCCTTGGCGGCGTGCAGACCGTAGGACTGTGCCACAGCGTACAGGTATGCGTGCCGGATCTGTTCAAGAACCTGGGCATGGACCCGACAGGCGTTCAGTCCAAAATCGCCGGCATCAACCATATGGCCTGGCTGCTTGAAGTGACGAAGGATGGCGTGGACCTGTATCCGGAGATCAAGCGCCGTGCTGCCGAGAAGCAGAAGGAGAAGCATCACGATATGGTTCGCCTGGAGATGATGCTTAATTTCGGATATTACATTACCGAATCCTCCGAGCATAATGCGGAATATCATCCGTACTTCATCAAGCGCAATTATCCGGAGCTGATTGAGCGCTTTAACATTCCGCTGGATGAGTATCCGCGCCGCTGCGTCAGCCAGATTGAAGAGTGGAAGGCAAGACGTGAGGAACTGGTCAACAACAAGGATCTTGAGCATCATCGTTCCCATGAGTACGCCTCGTATATTATGGAAGCGATAGAGACGAATGTGCCGTTCAAAATCGGAGGCAACGTTATGAACCAAGGGCTCATTACGAACCTGCCGAAGGAAGCTTGCGTGGAGGTGCCGTGCCTGGTGGACGCCAGCGGCGTGACACCTACCTTCGTCGGCGACCTGCCACCGCAATGCGCGGCGCTGAACCGCACCAACATCAACACGCAGCTGCTTACGCTGGAGGCGGCGGCCACAGGCAAGCGGGAGCATATCTACCATGCGGCGATGCTGGACCCGCACACAGCGGCAGAGCTGTCCATAGACGATATCAGAAGTCTCTGTGATGACTTGATTGAAGCGCATGGTGATTGGCTGCCGAAATTCTCTTAATCCTTACATCATGCGAGTGATGGGGCCCGGTCAAGGAGGTATCCTTCAACCGGGCTTTTTTTATGGAATCAGACATGACAAGACTACATATATTCGTTTTAGAAAGCGTTTACAAAAAGCAGGGGAGTACCTGCACGGGTGTTAATCAGCCTTTTTAGAGCCGTACTCATTCCAAGAATGGAGGGTTCAGAAATGAAGGTGCACATGATTGTCAGACCGATGTTGATGTTGCTGCTTGTCGTATCTTTTATGGTAGCAGGTTGTCAGGGGGTCACCCCGCCGCCAACGGGAGAATCGCCGCCGAATCAGGAGGTGACGGCTCCAGGGGGCGGCGAGGAGACATCGCCGCAGGAGGATCCGAGGGCAACGCCGAGGAATGAAACGCTGTATGTCAACGGGCTGCAGTGGGGAGCGCCGACCAACTTTAATTTGCTGAGCGGCAATCCGGCCTTCCCGATCAACTATGGAAACTCCAGAGAGCTGATCTATGAAACCTTGTTTATGGTCAACCAGCTCACAGGTGAACTGGAGCCGCTGCTTGGAACCAAGTACGAATGGACCGACGATCTCACGCTGCGTGTTGAGCTGCATCCGGAGGCCAAGTGGAGCGACGGACAGCCGTTCACATCTGATGATGTCGTATACACTTACAAGCTGGGCCAGAGATATGATATCAACTGGAGCAATTTCTGGACGTACATCGAAGAGGTGTCTGCCGACGGAGAACATGCGGTTGACATCATGCTGAACAAGGATAATCCGAACAAGCTGACGGTGCTTGACAGCATAGAGCTTATTCCGATGCTTCCGAAACATGTATGGGAAGAGATCGAGCAGCAGGCAGGCGGGGATCTGGCCACGATTCGCAAGGAGATCAATGATGATCCGATCGGGACCGGGCCTTACAAAATGTATTACTACAACGATCAGAAAATTACGATTGTCCGGGACGACAACTACTGGGGACAGGTGCTCTTCGGCAAGCTTCCGGCCCCGAAATATATTACGCATGTCATCTATAAAGACAATGCCGCCGGCGATCTCGCATTTAAGAGCGGCCAAGTGGACGTGTCCCAGCAGTTCATCCCGCAGGTATGGAAGATGTGGGAGGACGGAGCCCCGGTGAAAACCTATCTGAAGGAAGAGCCGTACTATGTTCCGGGCTCGATGCCTTCGATCTTCTTCAATATGTCCAAGGAGGGGCTAGACAACCCGGATGTTCGCCGGGCCATTGCGATGAGCATCGACTATGGCAAAATATCAGAGCTGGCGATCAGCGGCTATTCCGCGCCGATGCAGCCGTCGCTTACCTTGAATACGGATGCGGAGTCCAAATATGTGGATCAGGCCGCAATCAAGCCGCTTCAGTGGACGACCGATGTTGAGGCTGCCAATGCGCTGCTCGACTCCATCGGGGCTGCGCGTGGCAAGGACGGGATTCGCGTACTGAACGGCGTCCGGCTTGGGCCTTACGAGATTGAATGTCCGTACGGATGGTCGGACTGGAATGCAGCGCTGGAGATCGTGGCCCAGAATGCGAAGGCCATCGGCGTCGAAATTCGGACCAAATTCCCGGAAGCGCCAGTATGGACGAACAATTTGCAGACCGGCAAATTCGATATCATTATGAACACCCCGGCCGGGGGTGTCAGCCCGAGCCAGCCGTGGAACCGGGCCCAGACGATTATGTATTCCAAAGGGGTGGCTCCAATCGGAGAGATGGCTTTCTGGAACTGGGGGCGGTATCAGAACGACCGTGCCGATGCCATCATTGAGAAGATTCCGACGGTTACCGATGAAGCTGAATTGAAAGCGCTGTATACCGAGCTGACCCAGATTTGGCTGAATGATATTCCTTCCATTCCGCTGATGTACCGCCCGTGGGTGTTTGACACGGTGAACGAGACGGTATGGAAGGGCTTCCCGCAGGAAGGGGACGGCAGCAATATTCCTCCGCAAATTTCGATGGACGGTGCGGGAATTAAAGCCTTGTACCAAATACACAACTGATCGCAGGGGGCAGGCATGGCAGGGGTACTCTAAGGCGCGTATGGCCAATCCGGACGTCGCAAAGGGCGCCAAAGTGCGTTTGGCCAATCGGGACGTAGCGAAGGGCCGTGCCAAGGAGCATCGCCAAGTGGCACCCAGTGAAGGGACATTGCCATAGGCTGATGGCTTGGCTCGGCCATGGCATACTGAATCTGCCTGCAAGGCCTGCTCCCTTTAGCCTGAATCATGTGGAGGGGTGATGCTGTATGAGCGCTTACGGAAAGTATGTCGTCAAAAAGTTCTTCTGGTACTTCGTGACCTTGATCGTTGCGATCGCACTGAACTTCCTGCTTCCCCGAATGATTGAAGGCAATCCCGTCAGCGTCATTGTGGCCCAGATGACCCAGGGCATGACCGAAAGCGATACGATCAAGCGGGTATATGACACGTTTGCTGCCGAGTTTGGCATCGATCAGCCGCTCCATGTTCAGTTTTTCATCTATGTCAAAAATTTGCTGACTGGCAATTGGGGCACTTCCTTCGGGCTGTATCCGAAGCCGGTTACGGAAATCCTGGCCTCGGCCATCCCGTGGACCATCGGGCTTCAACTGCCCGCGATATTGGTCGGCTGGATCATCGGCAACGTGCTCGGCGCGGTGGCCGCTTATCGGAAGGGTGTCTTCGATAAAGTGATTTTTCCGGTAGCCCTGTTTGTGAACTCGATTCCTTTCTTCACACTGGCTATCATCATGCTGTATGCGTTTGCTCTGACACTGAAATGGTTCCCGATGCACGGGGGCTATGATTATCAGATGATTCCTTCGCTAAGCTGGGAATTCATCGGCTCGGTGCTGAGGCATCATACGCTGCCGTTTCTATCGATTGTGCTGGTGACCATTGGCGGGCAAGCGATTGGAATGCGGGAGATGTCGATCTATGAACTGAATTCCGACTATGTGCTGTATAGCAAGCTGCTTGGCATCCGCGATTCGCGAATTGCCCGCTATGTGTTCCGCAATGCGATGCTTCCCCAGATTACGGGGCTGGCGCTATCGATCGGCACGATGGTTGGCGGATCGCTTATCTGCGAAATCGTGTTCAGCTACCCGGGAATCGGAACGTGGATGTTTACGGCGATTCGTCAGCTGGACTATCCGCTCATCTCGGGCTGTACGCTGCTGATCGCGCTGGCCGTCCTGCTGGCCAACTTCACCATCGATCTGATTTACGGCTGGATTGATCCTAGAATCAAGGCTGCACAGATGGAGGATCAGTAATATGAATCATTCCGTTCGCATTTTGCTCAAGTCGCCTAAGTTTATGCTGGGCGCGGTCCTGCTGCTGTTGATGATCGGGGTAGTTATGATCTATCCGCTGATCAATCGCAATGATCCGCTGGAGATGATTGCGCTCGCTTATCAGCCGCCGGATTCCAAGCTGCTGCTCGGCTCGGACAATTTCGGACGCGATCTGTTCCTGGAGCTCATCTACGGAATCCGAACCTCGCTTCAGGTCGGGCTGATTGCCGGGGTGTTCGCAACCGCGATCGGTCTTGTGATCGGGCTCGCCTCAGGCTATATCGGAGGGATGATTGACAATCTGCTGACTGCTGTCACGAACATCTTCATCGTGATCCCTTCCTTCGTCATACTGATTCTGATCTCAGTCAGCATTGATTCCCGCAGTTCCTTCGTGACCGCGGCGATCATCGGCATTACGAGCTGGCCGTGGACCGCGAGGGCCGTTAGGGCGCAGACGTCCTCCCTCCGCAATCGCGATCATGTCAATATTGCCAAAATCTCGGGCTACAGCACGCCCCGGATCATCATGTATGAGATTCTGCCGTACATCGCTTCGTATGTAGTGATGGCCTTTGTGCTGCAGATGGCGTCCGGGATTCTGGCGGAGGCTTCAATCTCGATGCTGGGCCTCGGCCCCTACAACACGATTTCCCTCGGCATCATCATGAACTGGGCGCTCGTATTCGAGGCGCCGGTAGCCGGGGCTTGGTGGGCCTTCATTCCGGCGGCGCTGTCCATCGCGGTCATTACATTCTCGCTGTATATGATGAATACCGGGATGGATGAAATCTTCAATCCGAAAATTAGGAGCTGATGACCCTTGAGCACCAATATTTTGGAAGTGAAAGATTTGAAGACGTACTATCGGACCCGTCTCAAGGAGCATGTCCACGCCGTTGACGGCGTCAGCTTTACGCTGGAGGCCGGGCGCACGCTCGGGATTGCAGGCGAGTCCGGCTGCGGAAAGTCCACGCTTGCGCTCAGCCTGATGGGATTTTATTTTCCCCCCGCTCCATTTCGGTTCGGGCTCCATCATCGTGAACGGGACAGACATTATGACGCTGGGCAAGGAACAGCTTCGCTCCCGGGTGTCCGGCAGGGAAATCTCCTACATTCCCCAGGCGGCGATGAACGCCCTGAATCCGACGCTCCGCATTATCCGGTTTATCGAAGACATTATGAAGGAGCACAGGCCGGAGCTGAGCAGGAAGCAGGTGTGGGAGCTGGCAGTGGAGCGATTCGAAACGCTGAATCTGTCGGCCCGGGTGTTGGAGTCCTACCCGAACGAGCTGTCGGGCGGGATGAAGCAGCGGACCGTCATTGCCATCTCCACCATTCTGAACCCGAAAGTGCTGATTGCCGACGAGCCAACGTCCGCGCTGGATGTTACCTCACAGAAAGCGGTGATCAAGCTGCTGAAGCATCTGCTGGAGAAAGGCTATATCCAGTCGCTTGTGTTCATCACGCATGAGCTGCCGCTCCTGTACCATGTGACCGACGATATTATGGTTATGTATGCAGGCGAGATCGTGGAGCGCGGAACGGCGGAGCAGATGATCTTTGATCCGATTCACCCGTATACGAAAAAGCTGATGGGCTCCATCATCGTGCCGGAAGAGGGGATGAGAGGCCACAAGCTTGCGGCCATTCCCGGAACGCCGCCAAACCTGAAGACGGTGCCGGAAGGCTGCCGTTTTGCAGACCGGTGCACGTATGCCCAGAGCGAGTGCCGCCAAGGGAGGATCGAGCTGCAAACCTTCCAGGACCGGTCTTATCGCTGCATCGTTCCGGCAGACACATTAAGGGAGTGGTATGCCCATGAAGACGAATGAGGTGCTGATCAGCGGCAAGCATCTGACGAAGGTATTTGGCTATGGCAAACATAAAACAACCGCGGTGGACGATGTGAGCTTCGAATTTCATAAAGGCGAGATTATATCGATTGTCGGGGAAAGCGGCAGCGGGAAGACCACGCTGGCCAAAATGATCATGGGCCTGCTGAAGGAGAGCAGCGGCTCCATTTCATATATGGGAAAGCCGAGACAGCTTAAGCGCCACGCCGACCGCAAGAAGTACTGGAAGCATATCCAGGCGATTTTTCAGGACCCGTTCTCTTCCTTTAATCAATTCTACAAGGTCGAGAAGCTGCTGCTTGATTGCATCAGGTTGCAGGGATTGAAGCTCAGCAAGGAGGAGCAGCTGCAGAAGATGAAGGAAGCCTGCTCGTTCGTCAACCTGAAATATGAGGAGCTGCACAACAAGTATCCGTTCGAGCTGTCCGGGGGCCAGATGCAGCGGCTGATGATCGCGCGCATCTTCATGCTGCACCCGCAGCTGCTCATTGCCGATGAGCCGACCTCGATGGTGGACGCCTGCTCCCGCTCGACCATTCTTGATATGCTGTTAAAGCTGCGGGATGAGAATGGGATGACGATCATCTTCATTACCCATGATGTCGGGTTGGCCTACTATGTGAGTGATACGCTGTATATTATGGAACGCGGCAAGGTGGTGGAGAGCGGACCTGCCGAGGACGTCATCATCCATCCCCAGCATCCGTACACGAGGCAGCTGATCTCCGATGTGCCCAAGGTGCATGAAGCCTGGGACTTATCCTGAAACCAAGCGTGAAATTTGGGAAAGATCGAAAACCGGACTTTCTCGGCGGGGGCTGCTTTTAGTAGACTGGTAGATAACAAGGGCGCAGATGCCCCAAGTACGCCCAGGGGATTGTCTGAACCCGAGCTTGGGAGAAAAGGATGAGGTGACGTCAGGTGAATGGCAGTTTATTTCAGGAGGCGCTGCTAAGCGGGAGTTACGGGCCGAAGTTCTACGCCTTTTATTACAAGCAGTGGAGCAACTACCAGATGCCGTTTCATGTTCATGACTCCACGGAGATTATGTATATGATATCAGGTCAATGCCGAATCGACGTGCGGGCAGGGGAAGGCCAGGAACAGCGGGTCGTTCTTCGCAAAGGGGAGTTTATTGTGCTCGATTCCGGGGTTCCCCATCGTCTGATCGTGGACGCTGACAGCTCGTGCAGAATGCTGAATGTGGAGTTTGGCTTTACGGATCGCGGGCAGGCGGCTCCTGACATCAGTGCGATTGCCGGCGAGGAAGAGGAAGTCGCTTCCTTTTTGCGGCGTGACCGCCCGTATCTGGTCTTGTCCGATCAGGAAGAGGTGTATCCGGTGCTGAGAAGCCTTGTGCTTGAGCTGGATCGAAGAGGAACGGGCCCCAGGACGATCACGAATGTGCTGTTTATTCAGCTGCTCGTTTCGATCTCCAGGCTGGCGGAGGAGCGGGAGCGTGGCGCATTCGGGCCCAGTGAGCTGTACGCCAAGCGAAGCATCGATTATTTGCATCAGCATTATGATCAGAACATTCGGATTAAGGACGTTGCTATGGCTGTGAACCTGCATCCCGGCTATTTGCAGCGAATATTCCGCAAGGAGACGGGCCATACGCTGACGGCGTATTTGACCATGATCCGGATGGAAAAAGCGAAGCAGCTGCTGTCCCGGACTGATATTCCGATCCCTGAAATTTCCGAGTATGTCGGTGTGGCAAGCCGCCAGTACTTTCATGCTTTGTTCAAAAAGTATACCAAGGTGACTCCGGCCCAATATCGCCAGAATTCGGATAAATACAGCTGGGACCGGAGATTAGCAGAACCTGGAGGCCACTAGCACAATAGCTGGAGCGGTGCGGAAGTTTGAATTTTTGACAGTTTGTGCTTAAAGTGGTCATTATTTTGATAACGCTTACGAATCCCCGATTGCTACAATCAGATTGAATTTACTTGTGCAGGAGGGGAAGCAACATGTCATTCAAGATTGCTTTTATCGGTGCGGGCAGCATCGGATTTACGAGGGGACTGCTGCGGGACTTGCTGACGGTGCCGGACTTTCATCAGATCGAAATCGCGTTTACGGACATCAGCCAGCATAATCTGGATATGGTTACCGAGCTGTGTCAACGGGACATTCGTGAGAATGGGCTGAAGATTGCGATCCAGTCTACGACCGACCGGCGGGAGGCGCTGAAGGATGCAAAATATGTAATCTGTACGATTCGCGTAGGCGGGCTTGAAGCCTTTGCCTCGGATGTCGACATTCCGCTTAAGTATGGTGTTGATCAATGTGTCGGGGACACGCTGTGTGCGGGCGGGATCATGTACGGTCAGCGAGGCATTGCCGAGATGCTGTCCATCTGTCAGGATATACGCGAAGTATGCGCACCGGATGTTCTGCTGCTGAATTACGCCAATCCGATGGCGATGCTGACCTGGGCCTGCAATCAGTATGGCGGTGTTCGAACGGTTGGACTCTGTCACGGGGTGCAGCACGGGCATCATCAGATAGCAAGCGTCTATGGGCTGGCAAAAGAGGAGGTTGATATCGTCTGCGCAGGCATCAATCACCAGACCTGGTACATCCAAATTTCCCATAAGGGAGAGGACTTGACCCAGGGCCTGCTCGAAGCTTTCGAGCGTCATCCCGAATACAGCCGCACCGAGCGGGTGCGGATCGACATGCTGCGGCGTTTCGGATATTACAGCACGGAGTCCAATGGCCATCTGAGCGAATACGTGCCATGGTACCGCAAACGTCCGGAGGAGATTCCGAACTGGATTGATCTTGGAAGTTGGATCAACGGGGAGACGGGAGGTTACCTGCGTGTCTGCACGGAAGGGCGGAACTGGTTCGAGACGGACTTCCCGAACTGGATGAAGGACCCGGCGATGCCATTTAAGCCGGAGAATCGGGGAGAGGAGCATGGATCATATATCATTGAAGCTTTGGAGACCGGGCGGGTATACCGCGGTCACTTCAATGTCGTGAATCGCGGCATCATATCCAATCTGCCGGACGATGCGGTGATCGAAGCGCCAGGCTATGTGGATCGCAATGGCATCTCCATGCCGCATGTCGGCCCGCTGCCGCTTGGTCCGGCTGCGGTGTGCAGTGCCAGCATTTCCGTGCAGCGGCTTGCGGTGGAGGCCGCCGTTCACGGGGATGACAAGCTGCTTAGGCAGGCGTTCATGATGGATCCGCTCGTGGGCGCGGTCTGCAATCCGCCGGAAATATGGCAGATGGTGGATGAGATGCTGGTCGCCCATGAGCCGTGGCTGCCTCAGTATAAAGCCGCGATTGCCGAGGCCAAGCAGCGGTTAGCATCAGGTCGGCAGGTTCCAACCCGCAATTACGAGGGAGCGGCCAGGCTCAAGGTGAAGACGGTGGAGGAAATGAAGCTGGACCGGGAGGCCGCGAACAAGAACGCTGGCGAGTCGGATAAAGGAAAGGATCGCGAGAAGGCGCTATGATCGCTGTTGATCATCGCTTCTGAGCTGTGATGCCTGGACGCCCCTAATATGATTTAGGGGCGTTTTCCTGCTGCAGACGCTCGTATATTTTCATAGGATATAGTACACTGCAATTATCGGCATCATGCTAGACCCTATAGATCGAACTACAGTTTCATTGGGCCATTGTGCAAGAATCAAGAATGCATGCGGGAGGTCACAGTTTATGAGGGTAGGGGTACCTAAAGAGATTAAGAACAATGAGAATCGGGTCGGGATGACCCCCGGAACGGTGCTCAGCTTCAAGCATGCCGGCCATGAGGTGCTGGTGCAATCCGGCGCAGGTGCTGGTGTTGGATTTACAGATGAAGATTATGAGGCTGCCGGCGCACGGATAGTGCCCACAGCTGCCGAAGCGTGGCAAGCGGAGATGGTGGTGAAGGTCAAGGAGCCGCTTCCGGAGGAATATGCTTACTTTCAGGAAGGGCAAATTCTGTATACCTATCTCCACCTGGCCCCTGAGGCAGAGTTGACCAGGGCGCTGGTTGAACGCAAGGTGAGTGCGGTAGCCTATGAGACAATTCAGCTTCCGGACGGAAGCTTGCCGCTCTTGACACCGATGAGTGAAGTGGCAGGCAGAATGTCGATTCAGATCGGCGCGCATTTTCTGGAGAAGGCCCACGGCGGCAAAGGGGTGCTGCTGAGCGGCGTGCCCGGGGTTGCGCCCGGAAAGGTTGCGGTGATCGGCGGCGGCATCGTCGGTACCAATGCAGCGAAGATCGCTCTTGGCATGGGGGCGGAGGTCAGCATTCTCGACATTAATCCGAATCGGCTGCGTCAGCTGGACGATCTGTTCCAAGGCCGTGTCAAAACGATCATCTCCGATTCCTATCATATCGCTGAAACGGTCAAGTCCGCCGATCTCGTCATCGGGGCGGTTCTGATTCCGGGTGCCCGCGCGCCAAGGCTCGTTACAGAAGAGATGGTCAAGGCGATGAGTCCCGGCTCCGTGATTGTCGATGTGGCTATTGACCAGGGCGGTTCGATCGAGACGATCGACCGGATTACAACCCATGATCATCCTACCTACGAGAAGCACGGCGTCATTCACTATGCCGTTGCGAACATGCCTGGCGCCGTAGCCCGTACCTCGACGCTCGCATTGACGAATGTGACGGCTCCTTACGGGCTGAAGATTGCCAGCCAGGGGCTGCGCCAAGCCGCGCTTGCGGATCTGGCACTGGCCAAGGGGATCAATGTCATGGACGGCAAGGTCAGCTATAAAGCGGTCGCAGAAGCGCACGGCTATGCCTATACAGATATCCATGAGCTTCTGGCATAATCGCGCCAGATTCTAATAGCGAGAGCCATACTCCAATTTCGATGGAAGCCTCACATGAGGGAGGACGTACAAGCATGTACGGAGAGCATCCTTTCAGACCGAGCGATTGGAGAGATGGCTCTTTGTTGTTTACACGTTTCTATAGCGGATCATAGCCGGGGATGGACCTTGTCATTCCTCAAACATCGAGCTGTTCATTTCATCGGCGACGGCCTGGATTTCCTCAGTGCCGATGCTAATGTACCGGTACCCTTCCGTTTCTTGCTTGGCCAGCGCCCGCTCCTTGATGAATTTCGGACTGGCAACACCGGCCTCTTCATCATAGACGAGCAGGATGCCGTCGGTTTTGCGAAGCAGAAGTTCATCCCGGGCGGCAAATTGCCAGCTGCCGGCATAAGGCTGTTTGCTCACGGGAGCATAGTAATCCACACCGCGGAGAATTTGCTCGTAGTATGCTTTTTTCTGATCATTCCATCGTTCTTCCGGGTTTTGATAGGCGGTCAGAATGGAACATCGCAGTTCGGGGTAATGTTGTTTAAGCCGGATCGCAACCTCGATCGCCCACAGGTCAACCCCGTATTGACCGGGAGTGATGATCCACTTCAGACCTTCGTCCAGCAATGGAATGAGCCGGTTCTCCATCGCTTGCAGAATGTAAGGTATGCCTTTATGTTTCTGGTCATATATGCCAAGCTCATGCGCACGGTAACCAGTGACGAGCAGATTTTCCAATTTGAGTTCACCTCGCATTGATGCTAGAATTAATGTAGCTTCTTTCCACATTTTTTTCAACACGAGATAGATTACATAGGGCAAAGAAGACAAAGCAACAGGACTTATAATGTTTAGGAGGAACTTGTTTTGAAGAAATGGACAGCATTATTACTGGGAGCAATTTTAGCAATCGGTCTGACCGCGTGCGGGGATGCAAAGAAAGACGAACCAACAGCGGCACAAACACCATCATCGGAGGAGCAGTCTACTGAGCCGCAGGAGACGCCGGTCAATGAAGAAGAACCAAAGGAATCGGAGCTTCCAACGGTTGATGAACTGATCGAGAAGGCTGCACAAGCGAGCAAAGAAATGAAAAGTTTTGCGCTTGCAGCAGACATCGAGCAGAATTTTGTGGTTAGCCATGGGGAAGGTCAAGAAGAACAATCGATTAATATGAAGCTGGACTCCGAGGTGACCATCGAGCCGTTGGAGATGAAGCAGAATATGGTTATGTCCTCTCCAGAAGGCAATATGGAGATGCTGCAATATATTACGGAGAATGGAATCTACTTGCAGATGGATGACGAATGGATGAAGATTCCGGAGGAGTCCGAAGGGGAGATCAGAAGCTCCATTGAAGGCGTTGAACAGAGCGCTGAACAACAGGTTGAGCAATTCAAAATGATTGCACAGGATACTGAGATCACCGAAGAGGGTGACGAGTATGTCCTGACGGCTGATGTGTCCGGCAATAACCTCAAGGATCTTGCCAAGTCTATTATGGATCAGGCAGGAAGCGATCCACAGACTGAGGCTATGATTGAGCAAATGGATATTAAAAGCATCAAAATTGTGTACAGTGTGAACAAGGAATCTTATCTGCCGATGAGATCGGATGTTGACATGGTTCTGACGATGGAGGCCGAGGGTCAATCGGTAGAGCTTGACATGAAGATGAAGAGCACTTATGCCCAGCATAATGCCATCAACAAAATCGAAGTGCCTCAAGAGGCGCTAGATGCGCAATAAGATATAACCACAGTCAGGGAAAGGCTGTCCGTATCTGCAGATATATTCTACAGAACGGGCAGCTTTCTTTGTTCCTGCGGTGTATTAACATGGTTACATGGATCAGGGTCAAGTGAATGATAGGGGCCATACCGTGGTATAATGGCATCGATTGATGGGCAATGGGACGGGCAAGAGTGGGAATCATGCATAAGTTCGGGGTGCTGGACCATTCATTGACGTTGCTTTCTGATTGGAGGTGCGGAGAATGCGTTTATGGGATCGCAAGGGGATTGTGCAGAAACTGAAGGAAATCGAGCGGAAAGAAAATATCGTGATTGTGTAGCCTGCGAGCTTGGCAGCCGGGCTGTAGGAACTGCGTCGGCACACAGCGACTATGACGTTCGTTTTCTGTACCTCCGGCCGGTGGAGTGGTATTTATCCGTTATGGAGAAAAAGGACGTACTCGTATATCCGCTGGAAGGGCAGGAGGATATGAGCGGCTGGGATATGATAAAAGCGTTAAGGCTTATGCAAAAATCCAATCCCACACTGCTGGAATGCTTGAATTCGCCGATCCGGTATACCGAGCATGGCGCTATTCTTGAGCAGCTCCGTAGGTTGGCCGGGATGCTGTTCTCTCCGAAGGCCTGTATGCATCACTATGTGAAGATGGCGGCTCGGAATGACCGACAAGCCTGGGAGCAGAACCAGGTTCAGGTCAAACGGTTGATTCAAGTGCTGCGGCCGGTGCTGGCTTGCGGGTGGATCGAGAGGTTCGGCGATATGCCGCCGGTTCCGCTCCGAGCGCTGACGGAAACGCTGCTGGGAGGAGAGGATATCGTGCGCACGGAGGCACTCGAACTGCTGGAGGCCAAAAGAGCGGGGAGTCGGACGCTGCCTGCAGTGCGCATGCAGTCACTTCGTCATTATCTGACCGAGCAGATCGGTCATTATGAACATACAATCCGTGAATATCGAGCTG
This sequence comes from Paenibacillus campinasensis, assembly GCF_002272015.1. Lineage (GTDB taxonomy): Bacteria > Bacillota > Bacilli > Paenibacillales > Paenibacillaceae > Paenibacillus_AQ > Paenibacillus_AQ campinasensis. The sequence goes on from NZ_NPBY01000071.1 coordinate 31,742, forward strand.
CCCCAGGCGGGATGGAAAGTGAAGTTGATGCCTTGTTTCGGGCTGCACTGAAGGAGATATGGAGCTTGGAGGGATGGACATGAACGAAATTCCGGATCATTTGGATTATAGGTTGTCCATTTTGTTTATCGGATTTAACCCGAGCTTGCGCTCAGGGGAAGTTGGCCACCATTATGCCAACCCGAGAAACAACTTCTGGAGAATATTGCATCAATCCGGTTTGACCCCGCGCCGATACGCGGCTTCCGAGGATCGGGACTTGCTGAAGCTCGGCTATGGCTTCACGAATATTGTTTCCCGTCCGACAAGGGGAGCGGAGGATATTACCCGGGAGGAATACAAGGCTGGCCGGGCGCTGCTCAGGGAGAAGCTGCAGAAGTACCAGCCGCAGATAGCCTGCTTTGTCGGAAAAGGAGTTTATACCGAATATAGCGGCAGGCAGCGGGTAGATTGGGGCTTTCAGGCAGAACCGGTAACCGAGGGAATCCGGGAGTTCGTTGCTCCTTCCTCCAGCGGGCTGGTTCGCATGCCGATGGAGGAGATTGTGGGCATATATCGCCAGCTGTCAGAAGCAATCCGCGGAGAGGGTGCAATAGAAGGCGAGGACAGAGGTTGACTGGAGGTATCAGGGATAATGTCCGATTCACCACAGAGAGGATTGCCGCAAGTACCCGGTAAGACATCGGGGGCGGCAATCCTCTTTAGTCGTGGGATGATGCGGTTAAGGCAGACGCAGCAGGGCGGGATCTACCCGCGGAACTAGTCCTTCATCGGCAGCGCGGGTTAGCAGCGCGGTGATGGCACCGTACCCGTCAGCACCGAGATCGGCAGTAAACGAATTGACATACAGGTTGATGTGGGCATCGGCCACGGTCGGGTCCATCTCCTGGGCGTGCTCCAGTACGTATTGCCGCGAAGCTTCAGGATGCTTCCAGGCATATTCGACAGAAGCGCGAGCCCAGGCCGAGATTTGAGCCAGATCCAGCGACCGGCGGGCGACAATGGCGCCGAGCGGAATCGGAAGCCCGGTGTCGGTCTCCCACCAGCTTCCGAGGTCTGTCATCAGCTTCAGGCCGTAGGAAGGGTAAGTGAACCGGGCCTCGTGTATGACGAGTCCGGCATCGATCTTGCCGTCCCGGACGGCAGGCATGATCTGGTCAAAGGGCAACACGACAATTTCACCGAGTCCGCCCGGAACGTTCTGCGCAGCCCACAGCCGGAACAGCAGATAGGCGGTGGAGCGTTCGCTCGGAACCGCCACGCGGCGCCCGGACAGGCTGGCAGGGCCAACCGGCGCACTGCCGTCCGTCAGGTGGTCCGCTGTCAGCACGAGCGGCCCGCATCCGCGGCCGAGTGCGCCGCCGCACGGAAGCAGGGCATACTCGTCCAGCACCCAGGGCAAGGCGGCATAGGATATTTTCAATATATCATGCTGCCTGTCTTCGGCAGCCCAGTGGTTGGTTATATCGATGTCCGCATAGGACACGTCCAGCGCAGGCGCGCCGGGAATCAGCCCGTGCACCCAGGCATGGAATACAAAGGTGTCGTTGGGACAAGGGGAAAATGCAATCTTCATGTCAATACCTCCAGTAGATGTGAGCTGGCCGCTTCCAGCGCTTCAAGCGCCTCCTTGATCTTCCACGCCCCCCGGTTGCGAGGACCGACGGCGTTCGAGATGGCCCGGATCTCCAGAGCGGGCAGTTCATAGGCTGCCGCCGCCGTCGCTACGCCGAACCCTTCCATTCCTTCAGCAGCAGCGCCGGGAATGCGCCGGGCAAGGAAGGCGGCGGATTCGGCGCTGCCCGTCGTTGTGGACACGGTCAGAATCGGCCCGTGGTATGCCGATAATCCGCCTCGTTCCAGCGCTTGCATCCAGCGCTGTGACAGATCGGCGTCCGGTACGATTCGATCCGTGCCGAAGCCAAGCTCCTGAACGCTAAGGAATCCGTCCGGGGTCTCTGAACCGAGATCGGCGGCCACGATGGCGTTCGCGATGACAAGGGAGCCGATCGCGGCTTGTCCGGCAAATCCGCCGCCGATGCCTGCGCTGATGACGAGGCCATAGCGGTGCCGGGCGAGGGCGCGTGCGGTGTAGGCCGCTGCTGCCGCCGGTCCGACGCCGACGGCAACAACATCAAACCGGCCGTCTTGACCGAGCCCGCGCAGGACCGCTTCCCGCTCGGCATCGACAGCGGTTGCGATCAGCACATGCGGCCGATGCAGCGCGGATTCCGGGGAAGACGAGGCTTCCCCGGAATCATAGGGGAATGAATTTGTATATGCGATATCCGACATGCTATATTTCTCCTTCTGGATGTGCCAAGGCAGTTTAAGTATCGTTTGTGCTGCTCAGGATTTTGTGAGTTTCACTATAAATAACGTTATCGTGTTCCGGGACGGATGTAAAGTTTTAAATGGGTGACAGCCATTTGGAGGTCATTTGCAGAACAGATAGATTCTGCATTCTATTGCATTCTTTTCGTGGCATCCGGCAAATACGTTGGAGTATAATGAACGATAACTTTTACTCACAACATGATGGATGCGGAGGTTCGATAGCTTTGAGGAAGAAGGGTGCCAATGGACAAGAGAGCAGGACACGATTACTCGCAGCTGCCGCCAGCGAATTCGCCCGGTTAGGGTATCACGAGACGAAGGTCAGTGCAATTGTCTCCAAAGCGGGGTTAACACAGCCGTCGTTTTACTTGTATTTTCAAAGCAAGGAGGCCATATTCGCCGAACTGACAGGCATGTTCCGGTCGGGATTGAAAGCGCTCATGGAAGAGTGCGGGCGAGAGGCTGAGCGGGGCTGTGAGTCGGTAACGGTTGCTGTTCGCTCGTTCCTGGCGCGGCTGTTTGCACAGTTGGCTCACCATCCCGATTTGACACGGATCGGTTTTTTCCTTAGCGAGGAAGCAGCGGATATGAAGGAGGAGCTGGCTGCGGTAATTGCGCGCTGTCTGCTGTCCAGGCATCATGGGCTTGATGGGGAGTCCCGATTCGATGTGGCGGTCGCGGCCGATTGCCTTGTAGGGGCGGTGGAGAGACTGACCTTGCAGCAGCTGCTCCCAGGCAAGCGTTCGGCAGAGGAACTGGCTGGGGAGGTCGCCCAATTTTATAGCGTCGGGCTCGAGTGATCGGGCTTGCACCCGGGATGAAATCGTCCGATAATGAAACCGTTGATGAGCAAGACGTTTACATACATAGCATACCTGGACATGTTCCCCTGAACGGATCGTTTATAGCAGATATGTAACAGTGAAGATGCTCGTAATGACCGAGGACTGCAGCAGCCAAAAGTGAAGGCCGCCGCAGTCTTTTTTCATAGGGCAGCTTGCCGTGAATGCCGCTAAGCTGAAGTCTTGGCAGTGGCATGCGTTTGAAATTTTCCCGGTTCTTGCAGTATATTACTTTTGTAACCGATTGCATGAGAGCATGGGAGAAATGGATCGGAGGTTGCACCGGTGAAAAAGCTGATGGTGGTTTACGGCTTGCTGATTGTATCGTTTCTGGTGTATGTGGTGATGTACCGGATGGATGAGGGACGCTCCGCGGCCTGGGAGGATGGAGGACTGCGGGGAAGCATTGGCGAGAATTACGTCATGGTCACGTTCCAGTCAGGGATGGAATATTGGAAGAATATATTAAAAGGCTTTGAGGACGGAGGCGACGCGCTTGGCGTGTCGGTCGAATACCGAGGCGCTACGCAGTATGACGTGAAGGAGCAGATCATGGTGCTGGAGCAGGTCATTGCGAAGAAGCCGGCCGGCATCGCCCTGTCAGCGATTGATTCCAGCGCATTGACCGCGACGATCAACAAGGCGGTGGATGCAGGCATCCCGGTGGTGCTGTTTGATGCGGATGCGCAAGGAAGCAAGGCATACTCATTTCTGGCCACCAACAATTACAACGCAGGGGCTGCCGCAGCCGACAAGATGGCCCAGCTTCTGGGCCGAGAGGGCGAGGTGGGCATCATTACGCAGTCCGGACAGCAGAATCACGCGGATCGCACCAGCGGCTTCAAGGAAGCGATTGCCCATCGATATTCGGCCATGAAGGTGGTTGCGGTGAAGGAAGGCAAGGGTGACGCGATTATATGGCGGGATGCGGTGCTGGAGATGATGGAGGAGCATCCGGATTTGCGAGGCGTCTTTGCCACCGAAGCAAGCGGCGGGGCAGGCGCGGCTGATGCGGTCATTGCGGCAGGCAGGAAGGGGGAGCTGCGAATTATCGGATTTGATACGAACAAAGAGACGCTTGACCGAATATCGGACGGGACGGTGTCGGCCACGATTGCCCAGGGTACATGGAATATGGGCTATTGGTCGCTTCAGTATCTGTTTCACCTTCATCATGGCTTGACCGTTCCGGCTCCGACGCTGGGCAATGATGTGGCTCCGCTTCCGCCGCGCGTAGATACCGGGATCACGATTGTGACCCGTGAGAATGTGGATGATTTTTATGCCAAATAATTACGAATTCAAACCGGGCAGCTGGCGGAGACGTTTTAAACGGTGGACAGGATTCGGCGATTGGCCGCTGCAATACAAGCTTATTGTTTTATTCTTAATGATTGGCATCCTTCCTTCCATTGCGCTTGGCGTGCTGGTGAATTGGACGGTCAACCGCATCGTTGACGAACAGATGACAGCCAATACGCTTCAGCTGATCGGGAAAGTGAATCAAACGCTCGACAACAACATGGAGAATCTGCAGAGCATTACGTATCTGATCGGATTTGACCCTGCGGTCAAACGTTTCTTAAGCGGGGAGATGTCCGGGGACGGCACCGAGAGCGGCGAGGGGAATGGCGAAGCTCCGCATGCGCTGCTGAACGAAGAGAAGAGTGAGCGGTATGAGATCCGTCAGCTGCTCCAAGGATTCACCACGCTGTATCCGGAGATTGCGGCGATCCTGGTCGTGAATCATGAGGGGGACTACATCAGCAACGAGATGTATGCCCGAAGCGACGGGAATTTGACGGAGGAAAGCTGGTATGTGGAAGCGGCACAGCACGAGGGGATCTTCACTGTGCTGGGCCATCCGGTGCAGCGCAATGTGACCACGCATGTGTTCTATTCCAACGATGAACTTATCTCGGTTGTACGCTCTTTCGTGGATCCGGATACGCGGGAGGTGACTGGCGCTGTTCTGATTGATCTGAAGCTGCGAGCGGTAGCGGGTGCCGTGCGCGGGGTTACGCTTGGAAAAGACGGCTATCTGATGGTCACCGCGAGGGATGGGAAGCCGATCTACACTCCGGATCATTCCCCGATTGCGGGAATCCCGCCCGCCTGGTTTCCGGAAGAGGAGAGCGGCACGTTCGTGCGTGAAGTCGGCGGTCAGATGCTGCAGTTCATGTACGTGACGTCCTCCTTCACAGGCTGGAGCACGCTCGGGGTATTCGGGGCGAGCGAGGCGGTGCATGAGGTCCGGAAAATTCAATTTTATTTGGTGTGCTTCCTGTTTGTCGTCTGTCTCTTCGGCTTAACGGCATCGTACACGCTGTCACAATCGATCTCGAGGCCAATTCGCCAGCTGATGTCGTTCATGCAGAAAGCGGAGTCCGGGGATTTGACGATCCGTTACTGGGGCGGAGGGCAGGATGAGGTAGGCATGCTCGGGCGCAGCTTCAACCGCATGTTGCTGCAAATTCGCAAGCTGATGAAGCTGAGCGAGCTGAGGGAGCGGCAGAAGCGGGAGGCGGAGCTGCGAAGCCTGCAGGCGCATATCAAGCCTCATTTTCTGTATAACACGCTGGATACGATTCACTGGATGGCGCTGAAAAAAGGGGCGGATGATGTGTCCGGCATGGTGGAGTCGCTGTCGCATCTGTTCCGGATCGGGCTGAGCAAGGGAAGCGATATCATCCCTATTCAGGACGAATGGACGCATATTACAAGCTATCTGCAAATCCAGAAGACCCGATACCGCGACCGGCTGCATTACGAGCTGCATCTGGCTCCGGAAGCGGAGGGCCTGTATGTGCTGAAGCTGCTGCTGCAGCCGATTGTGGAGAACGCCATCTATCATGGCATCAAAGCCCGGCGAGGCCCGGGCAGCATCGTCATTTCGGCCGAAGTGGAGGAGGGAATGCTGCTGCTGACGGTGACGGACAACGGTGCGGGCATGTCGCCGGAGCGGCTGGCGGAGCTGCGCCGCCTGCTGGAAGACCCGCTGTCGGCGATGCAGGAGCCAGCCGGCGGGGAGGAGCGGTCCAGCCGCAGCTATGGTCTGCTGAATGTGCAGGCCCGGATTAGACTGACCTTCCACGAGGCATATGGCATTCATATTGAAAGCGCTGAGGGTACAGGGACCCGCGTCATCATTCGCCATCCGTTGCTGCATACCGTCCCTAAAGCCTCAAACGAGCAAGGAGAGTGAGAAGATGAGAAGGCAGTACCGGGTATTGATTGCCGATGATGAACCGATCATTCGCGAAGGGATTCGGGATGCGGTGCGTTGGGAAGAGCTGGGCATGGAAGTTGCCTGTGAAGCGGAGGACGGGGAAGAGGCGCTGGAGCTGGCGCTGCAGGAAAATATCGACATTGCTTTGGTGGATATGAATATGCCGTTTATGGACGGCATTGCCCTGATGAAACGGCTGAAAGAGGAGCGCCCGTCATGCCGGTTTGTGATCGTCACCGGGCATGATGAATTTGCTTACGCCCAGGAGGCGATCCGGCTGGGCGTGAAGGAGTATATTTTAAAGCCGGTGAACGCCGAGCATCTGAATCAGGTGCTGCGAAGTGTGAAGCAGGAGCTGGACGAGCTGCATGTGCGCGATCTGTATTTCCAGAAAGCGTCGGAGCAGATCGAGAAGAATATTCCGCTGCTGCGCGAGCGCTTCTGTCTGGAATGGATTCATGGCTTGATCAGTCATAACGAGGCGCTGGAGCAGCTGGAGTTTCTGGGGCTGCCCCCGAGGCTGCCGCTGCAGATTGGCATCGTCCGCTGGCCGGAAACGGCCTCGAATCAGCCGCTGATGAAGGAGGGCGAACGGCAGCTGTACCTGTTTGCGATTGAGAACATCATCGCTGAGCTGATCCACGATGTGCCGCATATGCTGTTTCGCGAGCAGACCGGGCTGATCGGCATCTGCTTATGGGAAGAGCTTCCGGTTGAAGCGGCCGTGGACATGGAGAAGGCGGTGTTGAAGTATATCAAACGGACCGTCAATGTGCATCTGGAGCCGGTCGAGTCAGAGCTGGGCGGCGTCAGCGAGGCGTATGATGCTTGCCGGGAGGCGGTGTTCCGGGAATCGCAGCTGTCGCCGATCGTGCGCAGAGCAAGGCAGCTTATCCACGAGGTATACGCACAGCATGACTTGACGCTGGAAGCTTTTGCAGCGGGGCTGCAGGTGTCGCCCGTCTATTTAAGCCGCATGCTGAAAAAAGAGCTGGGCACGTCCTTTGTCGGCTTCCTGACCCAGACCCGGATCCGGAAGGCGATCGAGCTGCTCACTTCCACCGATCACACGATTCATGAAATCGCCGAGCAGGTCGGCTATGACAGCCAGCATTATTTCAGCACTGCCTTCAAAAAGGTGATGGGCGTATCGCCCAACCGTTACCGGAAGGGAGCGGCTTATGCCGAGGAATAACCGAAGCGTTATGGGATGAGATGTATGCGTTTGAA
>NZ_NPBY01000072.1 GCF_002272015.1 Paenibacillus campinasensis
CCGTATTATTTCTGGTACGGATAAACTAACCAGCTTTGATCGCATTAAGGATAAGCCGTACAAAATGATGTACAACCGTGGCATGATGACGGTTCACCGCATGATTGTGGTAGATGCTGATTCCTCGGGGAACCCGAAAAACTTGTACGGGAAAATGTTCATGGATAAAGATTTCACCTGGGGAGTAATTGATGATATGTACAATGTTTTTCTTGAAACCACAGTGGTTCCGAATGATAATACGTCTTTGTCCAATGCGGCTTTTCCTACTTCCACGTTGTACAACTTTACTCAAGGAAGAGGATTTGAAAGTGGAACCATTTCTAAATACGGTCTCACGGTACTGCCTAAAAGTGCTAACTTTTTAACTACTGGTTTCTTCAAAAAGGACGTGCCACGACGCTTTTGGATGCACACATTTTTAGGTGATAACGGTGGAGAAATGGGGAGCGGCAATACGTTAGTTATGTTTTGGCTTCCGAACACGCCACAATAACAAGGAAGTGTATAAATGAAGAGGATTACCTATCTTATTGTCTCTCTTTTGATGAGCTTCTTAACCGTTTCTATCCTTGGGGTTCATTCAGTCAGTGCTGCACCAAATAATGGTCTAGTCGTTGATGTCAGCCCTGATGAACCAGATACGATCGGGCCGCCAACGTATACACCGGATGCTTCCAAAGGACCAACAGCTTACCAAAAGAGAATACGAACTGTTCAAGGTGAACGAAGATCCAATCCAGGCGTGTACTGGTTTCAAATTGCGGATGGTCGCTTTGCAGCGGAAAGCTACCGAGCACCAGGTGGGTTCGTCTATGTGAACAATATAGGAACAGATAACGATGCGTATCCAGCCATTGGTGAGGTTAGAGATAAAATCGAGATGAAAAGCAATCCATTATATCAGCCGCATGGATATGTCGATTACAGTGGCCTTCCTGTACCCAAAAGCAGTTTAACTAATGAGAGGATTGTCAGAGTCGAAACCGTACCAGGTCGTCAAGGTAAGGAGTCCAACATCACGAATCTTGAAATTACGGATTTAAAAACAGCGATACTCATTACATCCCAAACCGGTAAAGTGGGGCCATCAAGTTCTGACTTATATCATGAGTTCACGTATGAAGACACCGGTGAACGTCCATGGAATGACGCCTGCAGTTGCTTTCTACCGTGGACCGTGAAGAAATTTGGATTTTACACACCGTTGAATCTCTTCTGGCGGGCTGATGAAGTAGAACAGAAGAAAATCGAAGTGCAAGGAAAAACTAGCCTTAAAGTCGGGGAAGAAACGAGTCTGCAAGCGCTGGTATCGACCATTGCCCCTGGAGAAACGGATTATAAAAATCCGATTAACGTGGCAACGCGAGCTGAAACAAAGTGGAGCTCCGATAAGTCAGCCGTTGTCAGTTTGGTTAACGATAACGGGAGAGTAAAGGCTAATAGCCCGGGTTCAGCAAAAATTACAGCTGTGTGGAGAAGCGACGGGGATAACGGATATATTCTGACTGCATCGATCACGATCACGGTCGATGGGGCGCCAACACCTGACCCGGATCCACCGGAAGCGTCGTGTACGCCGCCGACACCGGGAAGGCAGATCAACGGTCGTTACATGGATCCAGTCGTCACAGCGAAAATCTTAGCTGATCAGCGTGGCAGCGAGCAGTTTGATGTCCTGCAGGGAATACCGACTTCCGAGACGCTATATGGCAACATATTTGCAAGGAGCTACCTGGCCCAGCATACGTTTGTCGAAATGTCAGGAGTCTGTACATTCCAGGTAAACGTTGAGAAAACATGGACGCTGCACTGGGATCCTGGTAAACCAGGCCCTGACGATGACGATGGCAATCCAACAACCGTGCCGGATCCGCAATCAGCAACAGAAGTCGTTACAGAAAGATACACGGTGGAGCGACCATATTCCTATTGGGTGATCGACAACCTGGAAGTGTATCAGATCGATAACGGCAAGCTCCGGAACTATGCGCTGCCAGGCGGTGAGATCACGATTCATCCGCAAGGCTACCAGCCGCCGCAGTTTACGGCGAGCAGCACGGGGAATTATTACCCGCCATCGCCGCCAGATCCGATTGTGGCACCGTCCGGATCTTATGGTGGCAGCGGATTTACGAGTCGGCCATCGCCGCCAAGTGAGAATCTGCAGAGCGTGGCCGAACAAGGCGTCGAGAAAGTACAAGTGACCAACGACACCCTGGTTTTCAACGGTCAGACTCTCATGAGCGGCAGCCGGGTTGCGGAAACGGGACCGACACCAAGTCCGATACCGGAACCGCCGCAGATTGATGAGAATGTGTTGTACAGGCCAGGCAATCTGATCACACCGGATAAAGTCAATCGGGCTAATACGACTAGTGCCGGCAATATATCGTACAAGCTTTTGCCTGGAAATATTAATGGCGGGAATGATAAGGAGTTTCCGATCTATGGGATCAACACGGTTACGGTGCATACGCCGGTGGTGAACTATTCATCCGTTACGGATGATCGCGCACATAACCAGAAGACCAAACCAAACTATAACCGAGCTGCTTTCATTCTCGATCGGCCGTTCATTGTCCGGATCCCGACAAGTGGACAGCATGCCAATTATCCGGGATATGGAAATCGGGATTACGCTAAATATTTCCGTACCAAGCAGGTGCGTTTCCCATTTGATGTATACAGTGGGGACCGCAGAACGTTCTATCCGAAGAATACCTGGATTGATATTCCCGTCAACCAGCTGGATACCGAATTCTTCTTGCCGGTCTGGGTAGATGAAGGTGACTACCAGGTGTACTTCCGCAATATCGCGGAAAACTCGCCGCCAGATCTGCCGTATCAGTACGACGCAAACCTCGATCTGGTTAACCATGTGGCTGCCGACGAAGTGTCCGTCGAAGTGATTGGCCGGCTATATGATTTCCGGATCACAGATGTTGCGGATTACAATTGGGAGCAAGTTTTCCGGACTCAAAAAGGCAGTGCGACACCAACCGGTATCTCCTATTGGGTTGGACTGAACGGTATCGACGGCGCTGCTCGTGGGAATACCGAACCGTTTACGCTACCGATCCGGCCGGGGAGTCATCCCGTGGAAGGCTACAAAAACGTAGCCGTAAAGACGGGATATCATGTGAAATTTGACTTGAAAACAAAGGGGAACATGTTCGGCAAACAAGACGGTATCCGGATAACGCCGACTTTCCATTTTGTATCCAAGGACGGCCAGTACAGGTTCCCGGTAGATCTGTACTATAAAACCAACGATCGGAACTTTGTGAAGATCGGTTCTCAGGAAGATAAAGTCGATCGCTTTGTCATCATGAACGATGTATTCCGGAACGTTCCAACCGAGGAACTGGTTGATACGGCGAGTATAAAGTATGATAACTACTTTACGCCTGGCCAACTCGGTCCGATGACGAGGCAAGAATACATCCAGACCTACATCAACAAAGAAACCAAGAAAAAGACACCGGTAGGCGGATATGACCTTCTCTTACTTCCGGAGCAACTTCGGTCCTTTATTGGTCCGAAAACCAATATTCCGGCATCCGTTAACGTACAGCGTGCAAACGCGGCAGTCCAAAAATGGTATGGCGAATATAGCTTGCCAGCCGAGCCATATGTCGTCGAAGCCGGACTCGACATTGCCGAATACGGACGCACGCATGGAGGACTCGATGACAATTCTCCAATCTTTTTCAAGAATGGTTATATCATCGTGAACTTCAACATCGAAACGATCCGGAATGCGGATCTGCAAAATCCTCATCTGCAGTACATCCATGCGCCGCTGATGAATCAATGGCAGCTAGAAGGCTACCAACGCATCGTTCGTGATTCGTTTGGTAATCGATTCACTCTGCAGGATGGTGATGTGGTATTCTATCACGCAGATCTTTCGAGCCGAGATGATTTTAGCTCACAGGTTCCTCATTAACAAAATATCGAGATCAGGGGGAGGATTTATCCTCTCCTGGACCTCGTGCACTCATTTTACGATTGGATTACCATATTTTAGTTGATTTTTCGCTGATTTTCGTTTTTTTCACCGATTTTCAAACTTAAAAATTAAGGAGAAATGGAATGAACTATATACCCAAGCTGTTAAAAAGCAGCTTTATTGCACTGATCGTTTTTCTTGGACTTGGAACGGCTTCTCCTAGTTATGCAGAGGAACCAACAGCTCCACCGGACTATTCATTTTGGTTTGCGCCAAGTGATGTTAATGCTCGGAACGGGTTGGGCTATTACCGTGAAGAAGTCAAGCCGGGTGAGATCAAAGAGTACAAATTTCTGGTCAAAAACGTGGAGGATCGTACCATTCATTTGAAGATTTACGGTACGGATCCTATCCCTGAACAAAATGGGGGGAAAAACTTCAAGTCCTACAACGAAGGGGTGACACAAGCCGGAACATGGCTGTATCCCCAGGGTGCGAAGGATATAACCTTACAACCAAATGAGATGAGAGAGTACACCTATCGAGTATCGGTCCCAGAAGATCTGATTCCTGGCCAACATATCGCTGTTGTTGCAGTAACAGAGCTGCAGCAACAGTCCCATGAAGCAGATGCGAATGGGGAAGTAGCCACGCTCTTAACAGATAAGAAATATGACTACGGCCTTTGGATTATCTTGGATTACCAGATTGACAAAGCACAACACGGCATGTCGATCAACGCGTTCAATCACGACTATATTACGACCGGAGAATCCAGATTTACGGTGGACCTCGAAAATAAAGGCACCATTTTGGAGCAGCCAACGGGCTATCTCGAAATAAGAGATGACACTAAAAAAGTCATTTTCAGAGAGGATTACCAAGCAGGATCGATTTACTACGGTACAACGGCGAAGATGGTTAGTATCGCTTTAGATCAGATACTGCTTCCTGGCGATTATGAAGCGTATTTTGAAGCAAATTTCGCCGGTCAAAAGGAATGGAGGATCTTTAAGTTCACCGTTACACCGGAAATGCAAAATGAAGCGCAAATTGCTATGGAGCATGCCGGTAAATTGGAGGTTAAAAGCGGAATCCCCGACTGGTTAAAATATGTCCTGGTCATTCTAGGTGTTTTGATTCTTCTACTTCTTCTCTTGCTTTTGCTCAAACGCCGCAAAAAGGGAGATGTAGAAGCGCTCATTAAAAAATATATCGAGGATAAAGGGCTTACCTTTGATAAAGCACGGAAAAAAGTGCAACTGGATCCGCAGACGTTTACTCTCTACGCGGTCAAGCTTGGCTACATTCAAGATGGCGAGGAGCCTGAATGGAACCGAACTTTAAGCACAAGCAAACGAGCCAGGCAGGCCGCGATTCAGCGCATCACTCAAACGAAGGCTGAAGCTTGATTCACGACCTGAAGGGGGGTGGTGGCCATGTAGAGATAGCGAAAGTCGGAACTAGCAACGTGCAGAATTAAAAATTATAAAATGGAGGTTTTTAAATGAGCAGGAAAAAGTCATTTAGACGGGCGGTTTCAACAATGTTAGCCGTAGCCTTGTTGATCCCCACTGTTCTTTGGCCCGGAAAGAACACCGTAGAGGGGGCTGGATATGGCAATATTGTAAGTGTCGATTACTACACCGACCATCAACTAAACACTGCAAACGTTCCAAGACCAATCTTAAATCTGAGCGATGGTCGGAAGGTATTTATGCATGCACTGCATCCATCTTTGCAATCTGTAGGTAATTATAATTACCAGTTGCTAGATTTAGGGACAGACCATCTGAAATATCTTCACTTTGGGAGTGGGGATGATGGGTATGCGATGAAACTGACCACCAGTGGGGATTTTTACGTCCGAAAGGATAGATACAGTGACGCGACCCGCACTTTCGAGAAGTGGGCGGACGGATGGACGGATTTCGTTTATGTAAGCATAAATTCCAACAACTTTAGTTTCTATGGCCTCAAAGTCGATGGTAGTGTGGTCGCTGTTGGACAGGGAACCAGTGGTCAGCTAGGTACTGGACTAAGACAAAACCTAAATGTACCATTCCCGGTTCAAAATCCAGATCAGCCGGGAACGCCTTTAACTGGCGTTAGGAAAATGATTCAGTTGGACCGTGAAAACGTACTCTTTATCACAGATGACGCTGTTTATAAAATTGGACGAGCATTTGGATCAAATTCGTTTTCAAATGACGCTCCGATCAACGTCACTTCATTGTTTCCATCTTTTCATGGTGCTGACTTCGAAATGGGCTATATTAATCCAGGATTGGTAGGAGATATCCGATCAACGAACCCGTCAAGCATCGCCATGCGCTATTTTAAGATTGATGGAAACTACTACACCCTTACGGATACCACGATCGGATCGAAGTACATTAGTGACTATAACGGTTACAATGAACTTAATAGTACGACGTTATATCCGATTGATGATCCAACCAACACAGTAAGAGCATTCTACAGACAGGATCATCCTGTTAGCAAGGCAATTATCGAGGCTGCAGAAAATACGTTCTTTGAAATCAATCCTAATGGAGATCTTGTGACCTGGGGGCTTCCTATTAATCAAATTGGAGCACGAACTGTGGATACCAGAACGTATAACAGCAATAAGCAAACGATTCTTACGGATGTGAAGAAAGTTGCAGTAAATACCGAACAAAGTATTTCGCTAGTTGCTGCATTAGGTAATGACGGAAACGTTTATGTTCTTGGTAATAACAGTAACAGTACCGATTTCATGAATAATGTTGGGTTGACCGGCATTCAAGGTCGCATCACTACGCCAACCAGAGTGTTGGGGCCAGACTTAGCAATCCAAAACATCACAGACATCGCTTTCAGTTCAGATGCACTATTTCTACTTAAAGATACAGGGGATATCTATGTATTCTACAAACCAGGTGCTGTGTATTCATACAATAAATCTTCCGGCATCAAATTTGTCGGTCTCCTAGAAATTCAACAAACCACTGATTATAGAGTGGTCTATGGTATTGATGAGGTAGGTAACTTGCATCGTATGACCGGTGAAGGCAGGAGCACACCTCTATTGGGGGCGAGTGGGATTTATCCACCGGGCTACTCGCCGGTATCGAACACGATCGAGAAGCCTTTAGAAAGCATCTCTCACGATAAATTTGAGAATACGATTGTCACATTGGATTATCCAGCTGCAGCTACTATTAAAGAATATTCTCTGGATAACGGGGCAACCTGGTTGAATTACAATGGTCCAATTGTGATTAATACGGTAGGATCTGTGACGGTTCAAGCGCGTTCAGGTTTAGACACAGGAAGCAATATCATCTACAGTGACCCACTCATTTTCAGCATCAACAATGATCCAATTGAGATCCCTATTGGCTATCCAAAACTGCTGGAACAAGATGGTGTCGTAACGATAGATACCGGCGCGATTGATCTTAATCGGGTCAACGTGCAAATTTCAGTAAACGGCCAAGTTTCAGATTATCATGCGCCGATTCAACTTCCGGACGGAAATCACTCGGTATCAGCAATCATACTCAACAAAGCAAATCTAGAGCTTGCGAAGGTAACGCAAAATATCACAGTGGCGCCAGCTGCACCAGGCGTACCGACAGCTCCTGTAGGTCATATTGGAAATGTTGATGCAAATAACCAACGGCCACTCACGTTCACTTTTAACCCAACGCAAGGTTCACTTCAAATTCAGCACGATAACGGCCCGTGGTTGGACGAGCCTGAAATTCTGAATCAATATTCGGGCGTGTCTTCGGATCCGAGTCCAACGGAACGGAAGTACGAGCTCGTTGTTCCGAATGTGGTTGGATCTGTATATAAAGCCCGCGTAACGAATGGGGTTAATTTCAGTTCTGAGACAATGTTGGTGGTGTCTGGTCAAGTTTATGATCCATCGTTTTCCAGAGACAGCAGTGATCGATTACTGATCGACTTCTCTAATCTTCCAACAGGAAACTGGAGCAAGGAATATTCCATTGACAACGGCGCTACTTACCTCCCATACAATGGAGCTATTGATATCGGGCCTTACTTACCAATCCGTGTTAAAGTTACCGATCTGTCTTCAGGACAGGTGTTGATTGACAAAGAATACATCACCCCTGCACTTAACGGGAACAACCCGGCTCCGAATCCAGGAGTGGATCCGGCATGGGGAAGAGAAATATCTGGTGCAGATCAAGAAGCGATTATTAATGTCATTGGTGGAGGGCTTTCTTCTAAGTTCAATGGTTTGATGCTCGATAATATTGAGATCCAGACAACGAATCAGTATCAAACGATCAACAGTGTGACAAACACGCTAATCGAGGATAGCACGGGCTCCGGTGGCGGATGGTCTTACTCTTTGTCTGTTACGGATTTTGTCAGTGATCCTGTCTTGGATACCGGATTGGGAACACAAGACTTGGTTGTGAAAATCCCTGCGTCGTCTTTGAGCGTAAATGTTCAACCGTCCAAGGTTCTTGCAGGTTCTCCTGATTCGGTCGCTAAAGTGGGCAGTTACGTTCTGAGTGAACAAAAACAAACGCTCGCAGAGGCCGAAGCCTTTAAAGGTATGGGCTACTATGATATTCCAATGGACTACATGTTCCGTGTACCGAGTACAGTTGAAGTTGTATCTGCGGGTAACGGCAGCGCTCATCAAGTAGGGGATAAAGTAGGATTGAGAGTCGGGGTTTACAGATCCTTATTCACCTTTACGTTGTCTAAAGGTATTTAAACCTATTGAGCAGGGGGCCGCGCCAGCAGCTGCGCCCCTGCAAATAGAATCATAAGATGGAGGTAAAATATGTCCAGAATAAAAAAATTGCTGACAGGTACAGTTGGATTGTCTGTATTACTGTTTTCATTAGGCGCATCTGCATTTGCCGATGTCAGCGAACAACGTGTACAAGTGGTAGGTTCCGGCCTCCGAGCATTCCAGACTCCTTTGCAGTTCAATGATATTCGATTAGATGTAAAGCAAGATCAATCCTCTAATGCAGACACGACGATCACTGTCGTTGACGCCCGAGGGACAGATGCCGGATGGACGGTTAGTATGAGTTCAACTGACTTTACGATCGAGAAGGATATTAACGGAACCGTTGAAAGATTCTATATACCGGCTTCTGCAGTCGAGGTCACAACGGAATATTCAGGACCGGTTACCGGTGCACCCATTAACTTTAATGGCGGACAAGGCCGGTTATCCAACAGATTGGTACTTTCTAATGCCTCACAAGCCCTTATTCAAGCAAATCCATCGTTTGGCGGGGGCACACACCAATTCAACGTAAAATACAATTTTAGACTTCCACAAACCATTAACAAGCAAGATGGAACTAAGATTGGTGTTCTTGCCGGCACATACCGAGCTGAATTTACGTATAAAACGGTCTCCGGCATATAATGCCATGCATTGGCCGCCTGGTTCTCATCCGGGCGGTCTTTTCTTCTATGCCTATCGAACATATTTTCGCTTAAAGTGTTGTGTCACTACACAATATAATAGTATAATATAACCAGAAAAAAAGTCGGCTCTTCGGATAGTTTGGTTGACAACCCCCAAGTGTAACACGTGTATATAATCGAATTATATAGTTGGAACAATGGATTTTACTGGTAGAACTAGGATAGTTGGTGGAAAATTTTAAGTAAAGGTGATGAAATATGAGTAGTAAATTAAAAGATTACTTATTATATGCGAC
>NZ_NPBY01000073.1 GCF_002272015.1 Paenibacillus campinasensis
CGACAGGATTATTAATTGGGTTTTTAAGTATCTGGTATTTCTTTTTTGAATGGGTGCCCTTCTGGGATCTCACGTCTATTGGGGAATTCCCCCCAGAACTTCATTCGTATCACTATATTATTGGTGCCATAGGTGTAATAATTGCACTCGTATTAGTTTTATACAATTTGACTCTAATCATAAATGTTATTTATCAGATTTGTAGACTCTACATTGAAGCGTATCGTTCAAGGAGTGAATAAGGAATGCCTGAACAATGCTCAAGAGCGATATAAGCCCTTTTCCACCATAAAATCCGAATACCCAAAAAGTCATGGAGGCACAACATGTTTGGAAACCATTTACGTCATTTGAGAAACCAATTAGGATTAACACAGCAAGAAGTAGCTGGTATGGCTGGAATTCAGGCTCAATATTTGAGCCGCATTGAAAATAATAGGGATCAGCCACCTTCCGAAGAGATTTTGATTCGCTTAGCTCATGTGTTGAAGGTAGATGCCTATCGTTTAATTGCTGATGCCGGTAAGATCCCGGGCGATTTTCAGCGCCTTATTTTATCTGATTCCGAAGTATTTGAATATTTATCACGTAAAGTCAGAGAAAGACAACAAGTGAGGGATAGATAATATGCACTTTTCAAGAGAATATATTGACGAGCTTCTATCCAGGGTTAACATGATGGAAGTCATGAGCAGACACGGCGTCCAGGTAAAAGCAGGAAGTGGCAACAATAACTATTTTATTGCAGACTTTTGTTGCGGCAAGAAAGACTTTGATAATGGCCGCATTAGGAAGAGTACACAGAATTACAAGTGTAGGGCTTGTAGAAACGGCGGGAATGCCATTCACTTTTTGAGAAATGTAGTTGGCATGAGCTTTATCGACGCGGTAAAGGATCTGGCCACGATGGTGGGTATGGATCTTCCGGAAGAGGATGGGAAAGAACGTGAGTATCAAAAAAGAAGAGAACTTGCATTAAAGCTAACAGCAGATTTCTATCATAAACAGAATAATTTTGATTACTTTCTCAGCCGGGGCATCTCACTTGATGTATTAAAAAAGTATAAGGCTGGCTACGCACCTGGTGGACGGGTATTAAGAGATTATCTTGAAAGCCAGGGATTCACTAAACAAGAGCTTACCGAGTTTAAGCTGCTTAATCAAAAAGGTTTGGATAAGTTTTTCTACAGAGCGATCATTCCTATTTTCATGAATGGGAAGGTTGTAGATCTTTATGGTCGTCAGGTGAGAGAAGGGAATGGAGTCAAGCATTTGTATCTCTACGGAGATGTGACCTTTTTAGGTGGATATGATTTCATTGAGCCTGGGAAAATGGTGACGATCTATGAATCTTACATCGATCAGCTGGTAGCTGAATCTTATGGTATTTCCAATGGGACGAATGTCGGCGGAGCCAGTAAATTCTCTTCGGATCATGCCAAACTGTTGAAAAAGAAAGCTATAGATAAAGGACTTGTTATCTTTGACGGTGACAATCCCGGCCGAAAAGGGGCTTATGAAACAGGGAAGATCCTCAATGAATCCAACATCGAGACATGGATTGGAGATTTACCCGATGGCCAGGATCCAGCAGAGATTTTGAATCAGGAAGGTTTGGAGAGTTTTCGGAATAAAGTAGCCGGCCGCCCGTTTCGCAAGGTACAAATGCATCGGGATCTTTCGCAATACTCCGTTGATGAAATCGAGGAGTATCTTGCTGAGAAAAAACTTAAATTAGAGGGAAGTTGATGGGCAGACCTCAGATGTAGGAGGAAAATATGACTGAGGCAGTATCTATGCGGAAATTAAGACAACAAAGAAGGCGAGATAAGCAGTGTGCTCAATGTGGCAAGTCTTCTAATACGTATCTTTGCGAAAAATGCAAAGAAAGACGTGAGATCAAAGCGCAACAACGTCATGAAACAAGGCGTAGCATGGGTTTGTGTGAACGCTGTGGTAAACAACCCTTTATCCTGGATGACGAGAGATGCTTATGCCACAGGTGTAAAAGCGTATATCCCAACCTACCTATTCGTAAATTAAGAAGATGGGAAGTGAAAAATCACAGACTGTATCATTTGATGATGGATCGGGATTGTTCAACTAAAGATTTAGCAAAATTTGTTGGAATAAGCGAAAGAAGCGTTTGTAGATGGCTCTTTCAAAATTCCGTCCCAAAGGAAGATAATGCACGGAGGGCAGCTCAGTTCTTTAATATGGAAACGAGCGAGCTGTTTCCTGGGTACAACAAGTTAGATAAACGTTAGGGTGTGTGTTCAATGATGTTTTATGAATTTATCGAGCCTTATTATGCTTTGATTAAAGGTGAATTAATCAACCCCATAGATGGAAATCCAGTGACACTAACGGCTGTTCATATTTATGAAGAGAGTATTGCTAAGTTGGATGGCCATACGGATTCAATGAAGCTGCGGGCGGCAAAAGGAAGATATGTACACGAAGATGAAGCATTCTTCTTATTTGCTCGGTCCCTGGGAAATGAAAGCTTCACCGAAGCCAAGAGATTGTTCAAGGCGTTACCGAAAGATTCGCTCGTGATCATTGATCCTGCACTACAATGAATGAAGGGATGAACAGCGAATGTCAATTATGTGTTGCAGAATCGCAGATGATGACGATCTAAGTCCTCGAAAAGACCAATCATAGAGAGGTGAGATTATTAGATGTTTCTATTTAAATACAATGTTGAGATAAATCCAACTCAAATGAATGCCGTCCAGTTAACATGCCACATAGATTACGTCGATCCAATGTTTGAACAAAGAATTTTAAACATTCTTAAACATTATTCTTTGTACATATATCTAGCAGAAGATAACAGTATGTTATCAAAGCTGTTAAGAGAAGAAGTGATTTTATCTGTTTGGTTAACGAGAGAATATAGAAAGGAACGCGATATTACGGAAGACTTCAGGAATAAAGTCATCACGCTACAACTAAAATATGATTGCAATGTTAACAAAGCAAAACAATTATTTGAGAAAAAAATAAACAAAGCCTTCAAAAATGAGATTCAATACTACCAAGACCTAAAAAGCAAGCTGAGATGACTAAGTGAAACGAATTAATTGAAACCCAAATAGACAGTCAGCATTCTATTTAAATCCTCATAACAGACCAGGCATAAAGCTCTCACTTTCTGAGAGCTTTTTTTCATTTATCCGACAAGATAATACATCTCGTGCAAATTCAGGCCCAAGGAACTATTTTTATGGATTTTTCTCTATTACCACCGGACAAAGAATATAAAGTGGGTAATTATCTCTATTTTCCAAGGGATAATATGGTATAATCGGACTATATTTATATAGTAATATCGAATTAATGAAGTGGGAGAAAGGGGGGGGATACGAATGTGATATGAAACTCAAATCCTCGATTTTTATGAAAAGGAGAGATTCGTTTGTTCCAATCGAAAAGGGAAAAAAATATTATTGTCATCACGTTCATTCTGAATGCTGTCGCATTTGGGTTTGTAAATGTATTTAGTGCTTTCGGATGGAATCCCATGTTAGCCGAAAATTATCCATTTCTCATCATATTGGTATGGTCGATGATCCTGGCAAGCTTCTTACAAAATGGCTGGAAGGCCATGTTTTATATTAATGCGGTCCCTTTTATAGGATTCTTAACTATCCCACTAGTCATCTCAGGTTACTCTGAGCCTGACAGTGATGTCTTTGTCTCGCCAGGCGGTGCATTCGTATTCCCGCGGGACTTGATCATCATAGGGATTTTCCTGGTTTGCTCCATTATTGTGCAGCTCATCCTTCGCCAATTTAATATGACAAAAAACGGAGATGAAGAACAATGATTCAACTTGAAGAAACCCAAGAACTATTGACATGGAAGATTTCATTTCAAGCGGAAAGAAAATATTATAGAAAATCACTAATAAGGGATTACGCTTCATGGTTAGAGAAAAATTATAAGAAATCCTATCATTTACGCGCAGCCGCGAGCTTTCATGAATGGTATTTGGCTTATACGCAAAAAGAGAAACTTGATCCTAACACAATCAAACCTGTGGACTTAGAATACTGGATCGATTATTTGTTCAACGATGCAAGATATATAAAAAAGAGATCGCAGGCACCCCAGATGTATAATGTTAATTCCATACGAGCATACAAACGTTCCATTAAGACCTTTTTCAGATATTTGCTGGATACAAAACAGATATCAGAATCCGCTTATCAAGCGATCCATAAACGTTCAGCTCGCAGCATTATGCAACCCGAAATGTTGAGTCAGAGACAAACCGCACTATTAACTAGTTATTATGACACTCATCTTCGTTCAGACTGGCACTTCATCAGGAATAAAGCGATTCTCTATGCTTCGTTGTATGGCGGTCTATCGTTAACAGATATCATTCAACTTCCTTCCAACAGCCTGAAGGTATTAAATGCAGTGATCAAAATCGAAATGGGGGATAAGCCGCGGATTGTTGAAATTGAAGCGGAGCTAATGAATCCATTACTGGATTGGATTGAAATCAGAGGCGGAAATATCGAGAAAATGTTTGTTACGGATCAATATAAGCCACTGACCGAATCCGATATGGCTGCAATATATCAGGTGTGTGGGGTCGATGTTGGCATACCGAATCTTTCTGCCATTGTATTAAGAAATACATATATCAAAAATTTGTACGAGAAAGGATATGAAATTCCGTTTATTGCATACGCAACCGGAGCGTCCCCGCACTATATTCATCGAATAGCCGAATCCATTGATTTTTGATTCAAACTAAGGAGCTGAACCATAATTATGCCGCTTAGTCACTATTTAGCCACTATCAATACATCCATATTTTTCATCCTATTAATCTTATCCATCGCATTCTATCGACGATGGAAAACTTCAGACTATGGAAGCCTTGTCGCCGGCTTTGGAATAAATCTCTTTTTCTATCTCATGTTCCTTCTCAAACATGGGGAGAGCTTGGATGAAGCACAGGGATCCATGACGATGATTGGAGCGACATGTTTAGTTACATTCCTCGTGCTTGCAAAGTTTTTTATGAACAAACAACTCTCTTTCCTACACATATGCATTGGACTGAGCGGTGCTTTAATTTTGTCGATCATATCATCGTTTTATGGGTCGATCCTGTTTACGTTAGTCTATGCTGCATTGGCCGGAGCTTATATGTACTGGTTCGTACCGCGGCTGCCCAAAAAAAGACTTTTCTATTTAGCGTCCGTGATTGCGATATGTTCATATGTTTTGAATATCGCTTATCTCGCTTCAGATCTGCTGATCATCGCCAATCTTGTTTTATTTGGGCAAACGGTATTCATCATTTTGATAACCGTTATTTTTTTTGAACGCATTGTGGATATGGTCTATGCAGTCAGCTATAAATCTGTAACCGATGGGTTAACCGGTCTCTATTACAAGTCTTTTTTTGTGAAGAAAGTGGATGATGCTGTTCGATCCGGTCAACCGGCTGCAGTTATCTTTTGCGATATCGATAATTTCAAGAGGGTCAACGATACACAGGGACATTACGTAGGGGATCAGATTCTAAAGCTCGTGGCTCGAATTATGAAGGAAGTGTGCCAGGATATCGGTATTGCGGGGCGTTACGGCGGTGAAGAGATCGTTGGGTTAATAACCGATTCGAATGCGGATGCTTCCGTTATTGCCGAACGATTCCGATCCAGGGTACAAGCAGAATCAGGGAGTATATTTCCTGTAACGGTCAGTGTGGGACTAAGCAGCTCAAATGAGCAGACAGAATCCGGAGAATCATTAATCCGTAAAGCAGATGAGGCTCTTTACATCGCGAAATCAACAGGTAAAAACCGCGTTGTTCAGGCAGAAGAAGCACGGTCTCTCCAGCAACATGAAAGTGTGCCGCTGGAAGCAGTGATATTTGAGAAAAAGGATCAAGAGTTAGGAGCGATCTCAGAACCCCAAAATCGAGATCGAGTCCAAAAGGGGTTCGAAGAAGAGAAGACTGTGGCAACTACTATGTCAGATGCTGACCCTAATATGGAAGCTGACAATGAGTTCGAAGACGAGGAACCTGCAGAAGATATCATCTCTGATAATGAACAGAACATCGTTGAACAGGAGAGCCAGGAGGATCCAGTGTCAAACATCCAGGAGCGTGAAAGGGTTAATCTCCCTCCCGATATTATCAATCCATTCAAATCCAAAAAAACAAGCTAGGGCGAGTTTATGTAAAGGAGTATCTTCTTAAATGAGAGTTATCTTAGCAGAAAAACCCGACATGGGACGCAATATTGCAGAAGCCCTTGGTGTAGCAAAAAAGGAAAGACATTATATTACGCTGCAATCCGGGGATGTTGTTACCTGGGCCATTGGGCACCTTATTCAGCAGCAGCTGCCGGATAAATATCCGGAGTATAAAGAGTGGAAATTGGAAAACCTGCCGTTTGTTCCTTATCCGCTTCAGCTTGAAGTGGACCCATCAAAGGAAGAACAAATGAAGGTAATTGGAGATCTCCTATCCCGCAGCACGGGTTGTGTAATTGCTACAGATCCTGGTCGGGAAGGGGAACATATTGCCAGAACGATCCTGGAATACCTCGGTTATAAGGGCCAGCTGCAGCGTCTCTGGATACATGATTTAACGCCTGAGACAATCCGGACAGGCTTTGGAGAGCTGCGACCGGCTTCGGAGTACGATAACTTGGCTGCTGCAGCAAAAATTCGTTCTGCCGTCGATTTTTGGGTTGGGATCACGGCCACTCGTTTATTTTCGATCACGGCCAAGGAAGTGGCGAAAGAGAACGTCAAACTATCTGCTGGTCGCGTTCAGACACCCACGCTGCGCATGGTTTATGATCGCGAGATGGCTATACAGAATTTTAAGCCGGAGACCTTTTTCGTGTTAAAGGCACATTTTCAAACGGAACAAGGGAGTTATGCTGGGCAATGGTTCAAGGAAACTCAAGATGGCATTGTTTATCGTTTTAAAACCAAGCAGGATGCTGAAGACATTCTAAAGAAAGTCACAGGCAAGAAGGGGCAGGTGCTTCATTATGTTTCAAAGGATGTTAAACGAGCAGCACCGATGTTCTTTGATGGGACCGCACTTCGTGTAGCAGCTCGAAAGGAACTTGGGTTTGATATTCAGAAAACAACGAAGCTCCTACAAAAAATCTATGACAAGAAGTATGTTACGTATCCTCGAACAAGCAGTCGTCATCTTTCCACCAACGCTGCTCACCAGCTCGTGGAGAGATTAAAAAAGCTGCAATTGAAGACCAAATATGGACATTTTTTTCCGGAAGAAATTGCTTCTTTGGTCGGGAAGAAACGGTTTGTTGATGATGCCAAAGCTACCGAGCACCACGCTGTCGTTCCAACAGAACGGAATCCGGATGATTATAAAAATGACCCAGCCTATCAATTATCTCCGGATGAAGAGAAGCTTTATGAATTGATTTTGAAGCACACGCTTGCTGCATTTCACCCTGAAGGGCTGGACAGGGAGACCGAAGTTATCACAGAAGTAGCCGGCGAGCGGTTTTTATCCAAATCATTGTTTGTGTTATCCCCCGGTTGGCGAGAATTCTATAACCCGAAAGACGATGAGAAACCAGACGACGAAGACCGAAGTCCCATTCCTGAATTACATGAAGGACTTTCTGCTTCTCTGGCCAAGGGTGAACTGGCAACAGGAAAGACATCTAAACCCAAACGATTGTCTGATACCGATCTTGAGAATCTGATGAAGTATGCTGGCCGCCATGTGGATGAAGAACAAGTAGACGCAGACGTGCTGCAGCAGCTCAAGGAAAAAGGGATCGGAACACCGGCGACGAGAGTGGCCATCATCGAGAAGTTAATGAGAGATGAATACATTGAAGTTAAGAAAAATCTTGTTTATTTAACTGCCAAAGGCCAGAACTTTTTAGAACTGGTGTATGAACATCCGATAGCCTCCGTGGAGCTGACGGGCGAGTTTGAACAGAAACTTGAAGAAGTTGCGGATGGTCGGCGGGATCCAGAAGCGCTTCTGTTGGAATTTAGAGATTTCACCTATGAGATTTTAAAGTATAAGGATCAGCTGCAGAGCAAAATAGCTGAGCTTTTAGGGAATAAGGCACTCTTTGTCCATCAAAATGAAGTAGGGTCATGCCCATTGTGCAGTAAGCCGATTGTTGAACGAGAGAAAAGCTACAGCTGCACCGGCTGGAAGGAAGGGTGTTCATTCTCAATCTGGAAAATCTATCGTCAGGTTTCTATTAGCTCCACTCAGGCCAAACATTTACTAGCCGGGAAGGAAGTTTTATTGAAAGGAATCCCGAAGAAAGACAACGATGGCACCTATGATTTATTTATTTTTTTGAAGGGTTCAAGTATTGAAGTGCGCTTTCCTACTTCTGAAGACTTTTCTTTAGGGGCTTGCCCGCGGTGCAAGCAGCCTGTACTTGAAAATCAATACAATTACAGATGTAGTCAGTGGAAAGCCGGCTGCACTTTTAAACTAAGTAAGGATTTTTTAGGTCAGTCGATTAAGACTAGTCAAATGAAAAAATTACTCAAATCTGGGAAGACGGATCCGATCGAAGGTTTGTCCGGAAAAAAAGGTCCGTTTACAGCTCGGCTTGGTTATGACTCGGAATTGAATCGTTACTGCTTTGTTCGTTAGCCAGGGCTGGTTCAACATGAAAGGATGGTCAAATTCATGAAAGAAACAGTATCTTCTAAGATGTACTATGTTCTGAATGAGGCAATTTCAGA
Organism: Paenibacillus campinasensis; assembly: GCF_002272015.1. Lineage (GTDB taxonomy): Bacteria > Bacillota > Bacilli > Paenibacillales > Paenibacillaceae > Paenibacillus_AQ > Paenibacillus_AQ campinasensis. The sequence continues at coordinate 8,749 of NZ_NPBY01000073.1, forward strand.
AGTCAGTGCAGCTCCAAGCGAAAAAAGAGAAATGATTCTCGAAAGATTGGTAGCCCAAGGGAAGGCCGTAAAGGCGCCTCAACAAGAGCTTAGTCAAGGGAAAATATTATTTCAGAGTTATTTGATATTACAATTTCTTCGTCGTTACAATCATGATAAAAATTATCGTCGATATGTACTCGATGCGGGTTAAAGAAACCAGGCTAATCCCTCAGTAAACCACCCACGAAACGCCCAAGCGACCCGGAAGTTCACCGGTTCCATTGGGCGTTTTGCGCTTCCGCGCAATGTGGGTACCCGGTAGCAGAGATGCCATTCATGCAATGTGGTTGATTTCGTAAGCCGAAATCCCGGCCCTTTTTTTTGAACATGCCACCTTTCACCAGCCTATCATACCCTGCCATCCGGACAAGGATTTTCCGCTGTCGTGTTCCTCCTGGTCTCGGATAGTTCAACTACTCAGCGCCGCTACGCGCCTGGCTGAGCCTCTAGTTAAACTAGCAGGGGAAGCTTCTTCTTCGATGCTTATCCGATATGATACGCATGTTCCAGGTGGCAAGCTTAACGGGCCGCCGATTGAAAGGAGGAGAAGACGTTGCAAATAGAATTCGATATCTTCGCTGATTCATTACAAACACCGGAATTACCGGCGAAGGACAAACAGCCACATGAAATGACTTTAGCTCAATTTCTCGCCAGTCCTGATTGGGTCGCTTATCCGGATCCGAAACCAACAGGGAAGTCCATGGGGATGTATCTTATGAAGCAACCGGACGGCACGGACTGGATGGGCGGCTGGATCGGAAAATTTAAGGATCAGAGGAAAGCCAAGATGGAATTTCATTATTCTCAGGTTTTCAGAACGGTCCATTGGGGCAAGGATGATGTTGATCCCAAGGTGTTAAGTCAATACCCGAAGTTAGCGAAAGCGCAGGAGGCAGTTCATCAATATTTATCGTGGATCCAATTTGATATGAGAGGGGACTATATCGAAGTTGGATTGCCTTCGGGCACTAGATTTTTTCACATTCTCGATTTTCCGTTGTACTGCCGTGTTTCTGTACGAGGGTTCGTTAAGAATCATGGATTGGATCATTTTCCACTTGAATTGGAGAATCTAGAGAGTATCTTTAATCAAGTCGAAGTGGCTGCAATTGCAATTGAGCGTTTTGTTTCCAAGTTTTTAAACGCTGGACACCGACCGCGTTTTTTAATTCCGGAATATATGTCTTTAACAAATGGAACTACCGGGGATGAGGTCAGGTTCAGAAAGCCGATTTCGTTTAAAGATGGGCAACCGGAGTTTGAGACCTTCACCGGTGTGACGGTCTTCAACTATTTTTCTGATGTACCAAGCGTTGAGTATGTGGATCAGGGGAAGACGCAAGTATGGTCGCTGTATCCTTCCCAAATCCTAGCGGTCAAGATCGACGGAAACTGGAAAGAGTGCCCTTTGAAGATTAGATGACAAGTGATTCGAACATAGCCGGTTAGCTTGAAAGCTTACCGGCAATAGTTTAGTCCTGTTTATCTTTTGATATAATACGAGTAGAAATGGAGGGACATGGATATGAACAGCGTTGTCTCATTTCCAGAAAAAAACATGTGGATCCTTTAGCGAATCTCAAACAACAGATCCAAATTCGTTTTTGAATCAAAAGTGTGTGAGGAATATGAAAGAGAGTCTATTACTATATCAGCATATTGTATAGACTCGTTCATAAGAAAGGAAAGATATTATGTCCAATGCAATTTTCCAATTACATCTATTCGAAGTATGTAGTTTCGGTATAAGTTGGATTTTTGATAGAACTACTGGAAAGCTGCATACTACATAATGATATATCCGTGTATAAAGAGGGAGGTACAAAGATGATTGCCAAGTTATTTAAAAAACGAGAAACAGTCTACCCCATTACTTCCTCTTCTCTTTCTGATTTTCAGAAAAAGAAGATTCTCCGGGATCTAGATTATAGAGCAGAGGGTATCGAATTCCATTGCAGCAAAGCGGGAATTTCCTTAACAGAAATAAATAACGAGACGCTCTATCTCCAATTGGTTAGATTATTGATAAAGAAAATAGAAAGAAACGAAGTTCTCACTGGTGTTGAAATTAGTATCCTCAACGGTATGTTCTCTGTTTTGAAGGATATTGCTATTGAAATCGTACCGATTAGTGAACTATCTAATGAAGGAAGAGTGCTTCCGGGGAGCGATTTCTTCTTTGTGAACTATTTTGGTTATGTCCGTTTGCGTGAAGTGAGTGGTAACATTTTGAATAAATTTATACATACGGGAACGGGGGAGAACAGTGATGGCTAATTCAATTTGCTGTGGTAAGAAGATGCAGTTTAATGATAATTCTATTACGAATGTTGTAGAACGGGGCCAATTATATCCGAATTCCACTCCAATATTTTACTGTGACGTTTGCCATTCTTATTATGATGGTTTTACGGCTCATGAGCCTACTATGAGCAAGTTCACCAACGATCAAGTGAAAGAGATTGGATGCGAAAGCTGGTTCCATCCTGATGTAATGGCACGGCTACAAAATATGAGAGATTTGACTAAAGATGACAAGTGATTCAAAACATTGCCGGTTGGCTTGAAAGCTTACCGGCAATAAAAATACCTGTTTGCATAGTTTTAGTCCTGTTTATCCTATGATATAATACGAGTAGAAATGGAGGGACATGGATATGAATAGCGTTGTCTCATTTCCAGAAAAAAAACATGTGGATCCTTTAGCGAATCTCAAACAACAGATCCAAAATCGTTTTGGAGTGTCACTTTGCGAATACGCTGGGTATGGTAATAACGGTAAACGTTCACCTGAAGTACAATCGAAGATTGAACGAGCAATGAAAAAAGAGACATTAAAAATGGCGTCTAAACTTTTGAATACAGTTGATCATTAAGATTGTTCCTTTAGCCGAGCTTCTTGACAATGATCATCGGATCCCCTATCATAAAAGTATGAGATATCCTTTTATCTCCAATCAGTAAAAAGTCGGAGATCCTCTACCGTTAAAGTGAGGGAAGAAAAAAGTCGGAGATTCTCAGCCGTCAAGTGAGAAACGGAAAAAGCCGGAGATCCTCTGCCGTGTAAGTGAGGAATTAAAAAAGTATTGTAAGGGTAGCAGAAGCTGCCCTTATTTATTTTATAAAGAGAGAAGTTGCTAGGATTGAGTAAGACAATTAGAATTTGCGGTGTTCAATCTCAATATCTTGACTACCTTCGCAACATTGATCCACTGGTTAGCCATGATCCCACGCATAGGCGGAAGTTTATTGGAGTTGTTCTTGAGGTCAACGGTCATCATTATTGCGCTCCCCTTTCTTCTCCCAAACCCAAACACCGGCGGATTTCGAACAAGGCCCTGGATGTAATAAAAATGGACGATGGGAAATTAGGTGTCATTAACTTAAATAACATGATTCCTGTTCCGGATTCGGCCATCATACATATCGATATTTCCACTTATCCTGATGAACAGTACAAAAACTTATTAATGAATCAAATGAGGTTCATTAGATCTAATGAAGATTTGATCAAGAAGAAAGCGAAGCGTTTGTATCAGGTCGTGAACAGTGAAAAACAAACCAAACTTAACGAGCGTTGCTGTAAATTTCTTTTGCTTGAAGATGCTGCATTAAGTTATCATGTTCAAGCCATATCTACTACAGAGGTAGCCGCAACGAAAGAGTAAGGTTGGATATAAGAGCTATCAGTTTACAATCCCCCAAAAGCCCAAGTTTCGAGCGATGAAAGTCGCTTGGATCCTTGAGCTTTTTTTGCGTTTAAAGGAAGCAATCCGATGGATTGCTTGAATATACAACGGTCTGTGAGCATTGGCGGCGAGGGGGCGGAAAAGGTTGGCGGCATCTGTGCTGCCGCCTGGATTTCAATATAGGGCTATGGAAACCTTCCGGCTTCGCCAGAAGGGCGGCCTATTCTATGTCACTTGCCGCAGCCGGCC
>NZ_NPBY01000074.1 GCF_002272015.1 Paenibacillus campinasensis
GGGTTTCGAAGCAGCAAATTCGACCTGATAAGCTTGTGCCAAGCGGCAAGCACACCGGCCGCACACTGATTTAAATGGAGGGATTAATATGAACCTGCATCATGTATACGTTAATCGAAATGAGACCATGCAACCAAAGAGTCTTCACGAGCAACTGCGTGAAATCGAAGAAAAAATCGCAGAGGAATTTTCTCAGGACCTCAAGGGAGAACGTATCTCCGACCAATTCAATGAGTGGAGAAAAAAACATAAGGAGCTCGGTATAAATATTAGATATCTTCTCCAAGGTATGAGGGATACTCAGGGATATATAGATGAGCAACAAGCCGAAATTGATCGGCTTGAGCAGCAAGTTAAACAGTTTTCGAGAAATATGGCTAAAACCAAACAGGCCAAAGAAAACCGGGAATACGCATCTTTGTTAGTCAATGAAATCATTCCTCGGTTTAAAGAGCAGATACAGTATAGTGAAATATCAATTCAAAGGAAGAAGCTCGTCTTGGATGGTTATTCGTGGCCAGAAGCAATACGAATGAGGCCGGAGCCAGACTCGGAGGAGATAGAAAACCCTGTTCTGTTTTGAACGATCGATCTCTAGGGGCGGGCTTCAGTATAAATTGTGCGGTCATAAGAACGTTGATTATAGGCCGCCTGGAAAAACCAGGCGGCGGCAGATTAATAGGAGGAATATTGATGAAATTCCGGAAAAATGCCTACTCAATTGAATACGATCATGTCGGAGATGTATCTTTCGTGGATCGGAAAGGAATATGGACGGCCAGTTATGTCAGACGAAATTCTCTAGAATCTTCCGTATCGAAATTTTCATTCGCACTCTATTTTCAAGCGAATCTTGAGCGGCTGCCGAAAGCCAGTCCTTATAAGGAATACTGTAATATTTACATGGGAGAGAATACGACGCCCGAGATGATGAAATCGAGGATTAAGTCAGCGTTTGGATATACTCCGGAGCGAGACACCGTGATTGGTATGTATCATCATTTCTTGAGATTGAGCAATGCTTGCCTTGAAGAAGATCAATACTATGCTTTGCAAGATAAGGAAGAAGCAAAAGCGATTCTCGAAAGAATAATTGTTCAAGCCAGGCGGCGGATTCATTCCAATCAAATGACTCCTTATACGGATTGCCGGTTCAGTACAGATCGACGCTTGGCCTATGAGAAGTATTTAATGAAGGAAGAGATCGAGGAGGCAAGGGAAGCGCAGAAGGCGATTAACGGGCACGCATTTGAAGAACCGATGTCTATCATTCAGAAGACCGGTCTCCTTGCTAAGTTAAATCACAGAATCGAACAAGAAATTGAATTATATCGCCGTACGAAAGAAATTGAAGCAAACCAGGAACTGAATGCTTATTTATTGGAGCTGCTTGAGGTTGATGTCGATTTCCGGAAACTGGTATCACTAACACTCTCCTGTTACGGGGATATCCGGACGGCTGACTTCAAAGTTGAAGTTGCACATCGGATGTTTGGCTACACTAAGCAGTTGGATGATTTTCGTAAAACAGCTTACGAAGCTCTTCACACCTTGCTGACGAAATATCGATTGCCGACTTATGATCTGCATATCCTGGTTCGGATCGGGGAGGTATATTTGAAGAAAGGTGGCATGCTGCCGCCGCCAAATGCTCCTTTCGAAAGAAGGCAGGGGGAGTTTTATTATCGGGACAAGATCTTTTGTGGGATCGACTCGTATACAATTCGGCAAGTTGGGCGGGTTTACTTATATACAGACTGCGATAGAAAGCTCTCTATTAACCAGGCTTGTCATTTTGAGAAAGCGCCATACGTTGATCAACCGAGTGAAGTAGAGCACTTTTTGCACAATGAACTGGCAAGGTTGAACAATACTTTTCTCTTTCCTGAAGCCCATAAGCGTCCCCTTGGGGAAGTGATTCGACATTTAGGGGGCAAGGGTTTTAAAGTCAAGAAACTGAAAGAAGAGTATATGCGTAAGCTAAACGAATCGGTTGCTGCTGGGGCATATGAAGCATACCAAACAATCCTTGACGTATTCCGGTATTTTTATTTGGAGGAACGCTTGGCTGATCTCCATGATTTGGCTAAAGTGTCCAACCAGGATTCTATCCAAAAAATCCAAGCTGAACTGATGGATCTGCAGCGTAAACATCATTCTGTTTTAAACTTTGGGGAGAGTATCTTATCTTAGAGCCATGAAACCCCACCACCCACGAAAAGCCCAAGCGACCAGCGGAAAACCACCGCTGTTCCATTGGGCTTTTTGCGCTATAAGGAAGCGATCCTTTCGGATCGCCTGGAATATAGGCGCACTGTGGGTACCCGGTGGCATGGGGAAATAAACATGGTTGGAACCGGAAACCGGTTCCTTGATTGTAACGCTTTTTCGCTTTTGCCACCCGCATGTTAACCGGAACAGGCCAACTAAATAACCAGCCGATCGAGCCTCCGGCTTCGCCCCTCCATCGCCTGGTTATTAAGTTGGCCAACCGACTATTCAAGGGGCAAAAAACTCTTTCCTTCCAAAGCATGATTGTTATGGTGGGAAAGAGTTTTTTTGCTTTAACCCTTGATTAGCCGGTTATGTTCCGGTTCCCAAGCTCCATGTCAAAAGGCGAAAAAACGCCCTTTGGGACCGCATCTCATGCGGTTGGCAACGCCAAAAAGCTATTTTGAAAGGAGATCACAATGTTTGTAGCCCAACCCATTGATTTTGATGAAATATCGGAGTGCCTGGCTCAAAAGCAATACGAAGAATCAATGTTGAAACTAAAAGCTGCCTATGAAAAGGCCCGGGCGAATGGGGATCAAGAGAAAATGACCGCGCTGCTTGAAGCGATGGATGAACTTTAAAAGGAGTGGATCAGGTAATGAAGATTTCGGTACAGAAGCATAAAGAGGAAGGCAGAACGGCAGGGTTTGAAGTGGAGCTGATCTGTAAAAGTGAAGCAGAATTCAGAAAGGCTTTCGAGGAGATTAAGGGAGTGGACGGGGTGAGATGGTGCGGCTGCCCGGTCGAGGAAGATGAATATTATTCGGATATGATTGCTTATCTTCCAAAGGTTCCGGGTGTCCTGGTTTCGGAATTGCAAGACGAAGCCCGAGCGATCGCAAGGGAGTGCAAGTATATTCTAAAGTCTAAAAATTTGAAATGAAAGGTGTGATCATGATGGAAGAGCTCTTGCTGTATCTAAGGATTCTTCACGGTGACGTCAATACAGCAAACGAAGTAAAGCTATTTATATCACAGCTGCTTGGACGGATCGAGTTTGGAGAATTTGAGGAAGGGATAACCCAGGTTATAGACTTCCTAAACATGCATGAACAAACCAACTTGAAGGTAGCCAGTTTTACAGAAGAAATGATCGCTCTCATTAAGCGTGGAAGTTTTACAGATGTGAACGAGGACAAAATGTATGGTTTTATCTTCTGCTAGGACATTAAAGCGGTGGATCGACAGGAGTCGATCCACTGGAATACTACCAGGAAGGTGAGAATTTTATGAAATCCTTCAAATTTACATATTGGAGAAAACGAGATGTGATTCTTTCCAAACCAGGGAAAGATACAGCGAAAAAAATCAGCATACTGAATCAAAAATATGGATATGACAAGGATTATATAGGAGAGATTACGGTTGACAATTTCGCTGGTGGAGGCGGGGCCTCCACCGGAATGGAGCGTGCATTAGGCTGTTCCGTTGACATCGCCATCAATCATGATCGCGATGCTATCGCGATGCATAAAAAAAACCATCCTCATACCAAACATTACTGTGAAAACGTTTGGGAAGTCGATCCTTTGGAAGCAGCCGCCGGACGCCCTATTGGATTAGGATGGTTCAGCCCGGACTGCAAACATTTTTCAAAAGCGAAGGGAGGTCGTCCAGTTCAGAAAAACATCCGCGGTCTTGCGTGGGTTATGGTCAAATGGTGTGGAAAAACTCATATGCGGATGGCCATTTTGGAGAACGTCGAAGAGTTTACTTCATGGGGGCCGCTGATTGCTAAGCGGGATCCCCAAACGGGACGTGTTTTGAAAGTGGATGGAAGTGTCGCTGCTCCGGGTGAAGTTGTCGCTTGGCGTGACCAGCAGCTCACACCAGATCCAAAGAGAAAAGGAAAATATTTTCGGGATTTCATCCGGACGCTAAAGAAGCTTGGATATGCTGTCGAATGGAGGGAGTTACGCGCTAGAGATTATGGCGCACCAACAAGTAGGAAGCGCTTGATCCTCATGGCGCGCTGCGACGGCAAGCCGATTGTATGGCCAAAAGAAACGCATGGCCATCCGGATAGTCCTCAAGTGAAAAGCGGTAAAATGAAGCCTTGGCGAACCGCTGCTGAAATTATTGATTGGTCTATTCCTTGTCCGAGTATCTTCGACCGAAAACGGCCGCTTGCAGACAATACACAGCGGCGAATAGCTAAAGGTATTGAAAAATTCGTACTCAATGATCCAAACCCCTACATATTGCCTTTTGTAATCAAGGTGAACCATCAGGGAGAAGGTTTTCGGGGGCAGTCGATACAAGAACCTATGCAAACAATAACCTCAAAAAATGGCTGGGGAGTTGTAACGCCGTTCGTAGCAAGAATTGGGCAAACCGGGTTTGGGGGAGATCGGCTGCAGTATCCGGTGACAAACCCTCTAACGACCATTACAACAAAAAACGAGCATTTGCTTGTCAATCCCGTCTTGATCCAGATGGGATACGGTGAACGAAAAGGGCAGGAACCCCGGGTGCTAGATCTCAGTCAGCCGATCGGAACCATAACTGCAGGAGGTAATAAATTCGGGATTGCCGAAGCGATTCTGCAGAGTGAAGGCGAAGCTGCTTTAAAGGACATAGAAGATAGGAGCCTTAACGTTGCCGCATTCTTGATGCAGTACAATGGTGCAAGCATCGGGCAGCGCCTGGATCAACCGATCAATACGATCACCACGAAGGATCGATTCGGTATTGTGGTTGTAATCCACGGAGTTCCTTTCCGAATCGTTGATATTGGTTTCCGAATGCTAGAACCTCACGAATTGTTTGCTGCGATGGGCTTTCCTGACAGTTATATCATCAATATTGACGCTGACGGAAGAACCATATCGAAATCTCAACAGGTAGCCAGATGTGGCAATTCGGTTCCACCAGCGCTGCCGGAAGCCTTGGTTCGGGCAAACCTGCCGCATCTTTGTACAGGGGCAGGAACACGATTGACCTTCGAACGATACAGAGTATCCGGAGAAGGGCAAATGGAGTTTTCAATTTAATGGGACCAGCAAAAATAAGCAGCTGAAAACACTTTTAATCATGAGAGGACGTCCATTGGACGTCTTTTTGACGTTTCACAACAACTAAAAGGCAGGATAAACCGATAGTTAATCCGCCAGAAAAACACAGGAGGGAGGGTTATATTTCAAAGGCGCTTTTCAATTGAATAGGTGAACTTGAAAGTTTCCAAATCATGCTCGAAAACAAGCAAGCAAAGGAGAGTATTAAAATGTTAACATTTGCGACAATAATGACGGGAATTATCCATGCATTGATTTTTATCGAGAGGCATCCTATGCTGCAGGCACTGGTTGAGTTCCTTCTCTGGAAAATATGGAACTGGATTAAACAGCGCTTCAGAAAAAGAAAAGCGTCTCCAATCCAGAAGGGGTCTCCTCGTTTCCGGAATCGGAGGTTGCCGAGGAAGCGTATAAGGAATCACCATAAACGCAAGTTCAAAAAATAAGCAGAAAAAATCGGAAGCGCCAGACTAGTGATCGGCGTTTCCTTTTTCATAGCGCATTTTTATCTTACCTTGGATTTTTGGAAATTGAATGATAAAATATAAGAACATTTGTTCTGTTGGTTGTAAAATATTAACTCGCTTCCTCTATGTATTATTAGAGGGGTCTTTTCTAAAGGAGGTGAGTGGTATATTGGAAAAGGAAGATATAACTCGGCGTTTTGTTAAGTACATGGCTAATCTTATTCATTACAATTCTATTAATTATGACAAGAAAAGAAGAGTTTCGATCAATAGGTTTCCTCTAACTTTGGACAATGATAAACGTCCAGAATCAATCGTGATGGCTTATTACGATCCGGAAGCCATACCCCCTGATTTGAAAGATCACATATCAGATTCTGCACTATTCCAGGCATACACTAAGCTTACAGAAAAACAACAAAGGATCTTATCCCTGGCGTATGTACAGGGCCTCAATGACAAAGGAATAGCGACAGTATTAGGCGTATCTCAGCAAAATGTTTCAAAAATTCGTCTAAATTCTTTGCGCAAACTAAGACAGTTATTAACCAATCAAGAACAGAGGTGAGGGCAAATGGATCAATTAGATTGGGTAGGTTTGATTGCTAATTTAGGGTTTCCGATTGCTATCACCGCTTATTTACTTCTTAGATTTGAGAAAAAAATTATTGAATTGAGCGAAGCAATTAATGGTCTGAAGGATGAATTACACAAAAAAATAAAGTGAAGGGGAGATAATCTATGATGGCAGATTTACTTTTGAAAGCACAGCTACATAAAGATAAAAATGCTGTAGTAGAGATTCTGGACTCTTTCACCCCTAAAATAAATGCGTCACTACGTCAAGTACCTCCTGATCACCGAGAGGATCTAAGGCAAGAACTATATTTATCAATGATAGAAGTTATCCATAGATTTGATCTTAATTAAAATTTATGTTGTGGTTGTAGATATTGAGATTCATTTCTCTTTATATATATGTAACCTGATTCAATCAAACTAGGCTGCGGGGCACAGCTTAGTTTGATTCCCGCCCCTATCTCTAATTAAATCTATTAAATCTGGAGGGATTTTATCATGGCTGATGTACGTGAATATTGGGAAAGACTTAGTGTTACTGCTTCTGAACTCAACGATATTGTTTCCGCACAACAAGTTGCAGTGGATGCCTTTGATCGGAAAGCAAGCCAAGACTGGATCCGGAGACAACTCGAAGCCATCAATAGTTATGCGACTACCTTTTTGGCTCTTGCCTTTGCAAGGAGTACTCCTGTTGGTGTAGCAACGGGAATTGCTATTATCATTGCTGGTCCACTAGCGGATAACTATTTCCTCAATGCTATCAGAAATGGTCTGCACGGGAGGGACCAAGGGACTTTACGACACTCTACCTGGTTTAATAATAACACTGATAAATACCAACGCATTGAATTTGAAGCTGCTTTTGTAGAGTACACCGACGCTGGAGGTAGAATACGTTTCATTACTGGAGCTGGCCCCATTGACCGTATGCAACGACGCGATGGAACTTGGGTTTACGCTTCTTAATTTAAATAAAAGACCGCACTAATTGTGCGGTCTTTGTTAGATTAAGATGTAAACAATAGTAACTATTATAGATAAGGCCATCATGCATAGTGAAGTAATATGTTTTTGTGAACTTCGAATGTACTTCCATTGAAAGATAGATTTAACACCGAACACTAGAGTAAGTAATACGCCAAGCCCAATATATTTATAAGTAGGTACTTTAACAAAAACCTCTAACAGAATTCCAAAAATTACCGCAATCACCCAAAACCACCTGTATGGGATAATACCATCCGTGTCTGATATCTTCTCGTCTGTTTTTCTAATACTAATATCCAGAACAAATTGAATCACAGCTCCGAGTAATATTACTATAATAGCAAAATTCATCAATATCACCTTTCCTTTCCGATTATTTAAAATATATTACACTAATACAGATTTTTATGCATCAGTAATATGTATCAAATATCTTTTGTACAAATGACTGATCACCGATAAAACAAGAACAACTTTTATTTATGTGTAAAGAGAAGTTCTCATGATCTGCCATTATTATGGGATCGAGGGCTTATAAACACTTTCGTCGTCTTATCTATACAGAAGATGACGAGTTGTGATAAAATGGAATAAATAAAGCTAGATTCTACCGTTTCGTAAGAAAAGAAAAACTTGTCGTCTTCTATAATTACAAAATGAGGGATTCATGAATGCCGCAAATGTTCGACTATTTTATTCATCATCTGGACCAGTCAGGATCGTCTGATCGGACAATTGCAAATTACAAAGCGACATGGAGTAAGTTTCAAAAGTGGATGCAAAATTCCGATCCGGATATTCAAGATGCTGGCCAGGCTACTCAGAAGGATATTTCCGACTATAAGCGTTACATGATTGAATTTGGAGGCAGGGGAGGAGCGCCTGCTAAACCAAGTACGATGCAGCTCACGTTCGTACATCTAAATGCCATCTTTCATTTTTTTTCACAAAACAACTTTATTCCGGACAATCCAGTTGAACGGGTGAAAAAACCACCGGTGGCCCGGCGAACGCCTAAATGGTTGTCTAGGAACGAACAGAACGCCTTTTTGCGAGAAGTGCGTAAAAGTGGTAGTAAGAGAGACAATGCCATTGTGACTTTGATGTTACGAGCTGGGTTACGTGTTCACGAGCTGTGTAATCTTCTGCTAACCGATGTGACTTTAAATGCGAGATCGGGGAACGCCTACATACATGGTAAGGGTTACAAGGATCGTGAGGTGCCCTTAAATTCTGAAGTGCGAAACTCTTTAGAAAGTTACCTTAAAGAGCGCAAGGACGATAGCCCGTATGTATTTTCTTCGCAACGTTCAAAGAAAATGTCAGTCCGCGGCGTGCAGCATATGGTAGAGAAGTACCGCGAGAGGACTAGAATCCCACATCTTACCTGCCATGCTCTTAGACACACTTTCGGGCACGACTTGGTGGCTGCCGGTAACGACCTTCAGAAAGTGGCCATGCTGATGGGGCATTATAAAGAGGACGGGACGCCGAATATCGAAATGACCATGATTTATACGACTCCTGGTGCTGAGGATCTGGAGGCTGCGGTGGAGTCGATCAGCTGGACGTAAGAGACCTTAAATATTTTGTTGAGAGGAGAATGTAAAACAAATGATGACAAACATAGTTATAGAACTGATTGAGGAACAAATTGGGCGTAAGATGACTGAAATTGAAATAGCTGAAATATCTCGGTTAAATGACGAAGGTTGGCCAGCATCGGTATTGGCTCCAAACATGCAGGTGATTCTGTCATTAATTGAATCTGCCAGGGAATTTGGAGAAAAAAGTTCTTCTAAATAAAAATGAATGAGTAAGTTGACTTCTGGAAGCAAATGTTTTTTCCAGTGGCTATTGTTTTATTTCTTGCCTATCTTATTAATTTGGCAATTCTGTAATTATGGCTGCGGTGGAGTCGATTGCTGGACCGGAATTAGAATGGAGGAGTCGTCGGCTGTTATTTGAAAGGTGGACCGTCAGATAGAGTAGTGTGCACGACATGTAAGCACGAAGAGCCTCTGTATGCGAATGCGGGAAGTATTCCGGAATGGGTGTTTGATAAGCGTAAAGTGCACAACAAAATCTGGAATGGAAAGCAGTACGTAGAGGCGGACGATTAATGAGACGAATAATACTACCGGAATTGATATGACGCTGAAAACAAGCGAGGCGCTAAAAATTAAAAAGGAGGGGGAGTATCAAACTATGGATCTCACTAGTGGTGAAACATCTGCAATAAAATCTGCTTTGGAAAAATACGTGAAAGATACTGAAGGGCGTATAAAATGGGCTGAATCTTTGGAGGATGATTACAAGGATGAAATTGGATACACCAAAGACAAGTATTTAGAAGTAACTAAGCAGCAACATCAAGACGCTCTCGGTGCTCTTAGTAAAATATCAGCGGGTGTGATCAATGTTAGAAGATTCAAATACGAGGATTAAAGGCGGACATAAGGAGAGATAACAGGTGTACTCACTTTATTACTCAAAAAAAGAGAAAGTCATAGAAATTAAAAAAGCAAAGAAAGTTCTTCAAAAATTGGAGTATACGGATGAAGTAACGAGATATAACGATTGCTACTACATTTGCTCAAAACGTTCTCCCCTTGTTGAAAAGGCTAAAGAGATACACGGAGAGTGGGTTGCTGAAATAGAGCAAGAATTGAGGGCCTTGAGGTCTATAGAAATTAAATAACGATTTACAGCGAACAGTGGGTGCCTCACAAGAGGCGAAAAGGTATTTTAATAGTACGAAAATATGATCCTGTTGTCACAAGCAGCGTTACTGGATCGTTGGAGGGAAAATTATTATGAAATGTTTTGAAGTATTCTATGGAATGGGTGGGATAGCAACAGGTGGCTATTTCAAGTCTTTAATCGTTGCGGCGAGTGAGGAAAACATTGAAGCCATGCTGTGCGAAGAACATGGTGAGGATGTGTTGATTACCAAAGTCAATGAGACGAGTCAAACGAATGGGTACGATCACGATCAGATCTTGTCTACTACACGGGTGTAATGTGAGGGCATGAATATAATCCTTAGTCTAATATCGACAAGATTCATTAATATCTGGAGGGACTAATTATGGAAATCACCCCTTTTTCCATCGGTAAACAATATGACACAGTCGTAAATGGACAGATATGGTCCTTTACCTTTGACGGCGTTGACCCCGAAGATGAAGATCTATACTTCATCACTTGGAGTACGGGTGAAGAAGAGATCCATTCCAAGGAAGATCTCCTTCGCGGTATAGAGGAAGTGGATATTCTAAGAGCCGCCGGAATTGTATATCCAAGAGGAGTATCAGATCAGGATCAGTATGAGGCTTTGAGATCCGTAATGGATCAGCCTACGTATCGTTTTGGAGGAATGGTGGTTCCGCGGGCTATGGTATTGACCTGCAATTTTGCCCCGGAACATTACTACTTGGAAACGAGGGCCAGATTCGATTCAGAATACATGGGATTTGAATATGATCCGGCAAACAGCCTTCTCAACATCACTTCTCCAGATCCGGATGCGCAGTTGCCGGACTGGGTTATGGATCGACTTCCTGTGTCTGCTGTGATGCGAATTAACCAGGATTCGGTACATAAAAAAACAATCATTGTAGTAAAGCTTCAGGAAACACCTAGCTGATTGCATCGGAAGGAGAATGAGTAAAATGACACATCTCGAAATATCTCTTTTGGTGATCTCGATTTATGTAGTGTGTGTTTTGTTATCCGGGCTTGTTGCCTTGGGTAATACAAATGACGAGGTGAACACCACGAAAACAATAATCGGTTTTCTCTTTCCTGCGGCCTTTTGCTTGGCTGCTTTACTGATTATTGCGGACTTATTACCATAAAAATAATTTGGAGGAGATTCAATGAAAAAAGAAAAAAAGAAGTTCGATGCAGAGAGACAGTTATTTTTTTTAGAGTTCTTTTTTGAGTCATTATTGCCTTTGCTGTTGATTGTCGGATTGTTCGGTTCCTTTATGTACATTTTGTATCAAGCTCTTGGAATCCAAATAGATATATTAAAATTGTACCTTCAAGAATAAATAACCGAATGAACCGATTGTATTGAACATAGAGTCGTCAATTTATGTCTTCATGAAAAAGGCAGATTAATGCTTGATGTGATTTTGATCCTTTTGGAAGAGTCGTTGGTGACTGATCGAGAGGAGGTATTGACTCTTGGGTTCACTTCGTTGAAATTCGTGGATCGAATTCGAAAGATCTGATAGGGCTCATGCTACCGGCTCTAACCTGTCGAAAACCACGCCAGGTAAGATCCGGTACGCACCGCTGCGGCAGGGCTACGGTCGATAACGAGAGCCCCTAAGCCGGCGGTTCCCTCCGGCCAAGGGGCTCTATGTTCCTGCCCGGCGCTGATCCCACCGCACGGAGCGAAAATCTAACGTGAAGGCAATTTCTAGAATGATGAACAGGGCAAGGATAGAACCGGCATAACGCCGGTTCTTTTGGTGTTTGGTTTTTTCGCTTTTGCCATCCGCATGGTAACAGGAACAAGCCTACTAAGCATCCAGGCGGCCGAGCCTCCGGCTGCGCCCCTCCACCGCCTGGATGCCAAGTAGGCGAGCTGCCAGATCAAGGGGCAAAAAAATCTTTCCTTTCAATGGTTGTCTACCAGGAAGGAAAGATTTTTTGTGCTTATTCCCTTGACCAGTCAGCTATGTACCTATTCCCAAGCTCCGCGTCAAAAGGCGAAAAAAACGCCCTTTCGGGACATCTGTCCCATGCGGAAGGCAAGGTTATTCAGGAGGGGAGTGAATGGAATGAAGTTCGAAGAAGGAGCTATCTACACGATTGACTACGGCGTTGTAAGTAAGTTGGCCACTTTCCTTATGAGTAAGGATGGCCTGAATCTATTTCGGGATTCTGATGGGTTATTTAACTTATCTGATACATTTCTTTTAAAGGGTAGGGTCAAAGTCACTGCTGCCGACACGGATTTCTGAGTTTATCAAATGAATTAAATAACGGCAGCCGCACGGCTGTCCAAACCATATATTATTCACGGAAAGGATTGATCGCTATGCCATTGAAACAGCAACAATTCAAACGGATGTGTAGGTTTCAAGAAAAGCACTTTACTCCAGAACAAATTGATGAGATGGGTTTCGAAGATGACAAAGAAATCCCAGGTGTTTCATACCATTGGTTTTTCTGGGTTGGGGAAGTGAGGTATGAGCAGCGTTACGATCTGAAGAGTAAAGAGATCACACTGAAGAAAGCAATGCCCTTGCCCAAAAGGATGTCTTCCTCTGCAGGATGTCGGTTCATCTAACTAGATTTACGGGCAGCCGCCCGCACCGCCGTTCGGCATTGCGGGCGGCTGCTGCACTGTACATTTTGAAGAAAGGAGATCAGATCGTGGAGCTGCCTAAAAATATAGAGAACTGGTTGAAAAGAAATGCGCCTGGCTATGATGTGAAGCCGGATACAACCCATGGTTATTGGATATTTATCGCATCGAAAAATGGGGCCGATAAAGCCCAGGCATATTTTGAAAGGTTTCATAAACACAGCGTTCAGAAAATGGAATGGCGGGCATCCTGGACTTGGCTTGCGATCCATATTATATAGCCAGCTGGGCAGGGGAAAGGCTCTTACATCGTTCGGGCTCATGCTACCGGCTCTAACCTGTCGAAAACCACGTCAGGTAAGAGCCGGTACGCACCGCTGCGGCAGGGCTTCGGTCGATAACGAGAGCCCCTAAGCCGGCGGTTCCCCTCCGGCCAAGGGGCTCTACGTTCCTGCCCGGCGAAGGAAAGATTTTTTGTGCTTATTCCCTTGACCAGTCAGCTATGTACCTATTCCCAAGCTCCGCGTCAAAAGGCGAAAAAAACGCCCTTTCGGGACACCCTCCCATGCGGATGACAAAAACACCAAACAACTTTTAGGAGGAATCAAGATGAAAAAAACAGTATATGAAATCGTAACAGAGCAGATTCTAAAGCTTATGGCCCAGGGTGTAGCACCTTGGAGACGACCTTGGAAACCTGGTGAAGAAGCGATAAATTGGTTTACTGAAAAACCTTATCGCGGCATAAACAAGCTTCTTACTGAGCCTGGCGGGGAGTATGCAACATGGAAGCAAATTCATGATGCAGGCGGAACGGTGAAGCCTGAAGAGAGAAAGAATTATAATATTATTGTTTTTTACACGGACTACATTAAGGAAGTAGACGAGGACACCATAGAAAAATTCCCTGTTTTGAGATATTACAAGGTGTACAACGTTAATACACAATGCACGGGTTTGACATCTAAGAGGCCGATAACAGAAAAACCGAATGACACGCAGCATAACCCAATTTTGGAGGCGGAACGCATAATCAACGATTTTGCTAATGCTCCTGAAATTGTGTTTAAGAGTGGCAGGGCCGTTTACAATTCGTTCTTTGACCGGGTTTCTGTCCCACCTCTAAATGATTTTGACAGCCCGGAGGAATATTATGCCACCTTGTTTCATGAATTGGTGCATTCGACGGGCCACAAAAACAGACTTAACCGGAAGTTTGGCAGGAAGTTTGCCGACGAGCAATATAGCAAGGAAGAACTGATTGCCGAGTTTGGCGCCGCGATGCTTTGCGGTATTGCTGGTATTGAACAACCCGTTATTGAGAACAGTGCGGCATATATTGATAGTTGGATGAAGGTTCTAAAAAATGATAGCCGCTTAATTGTCACTGCAGCAAACGCAGCGCAAAAAGCGGCAGACTATATCCAGAACATTAAGCCGAATAAAGATCAAATTGCAGTATAGAAGAGGAGCGCCGCCTTGCCGGGCGGCGCATTATAAACAGAAGGAGCGGTTAACGTGAATTTATCTGAAATGAATGAAAAATTGGAAATCGTGAAACTTGGAAGCCAGAGATTCAAAACCGCCGGGGGGTACTATCAGCCGGAGGGATATGCTCTCCGACATCCGGAACTTGGATTCCTGGCATTTGAGGGAGATGTTCCCTATATTCCCGTAGGAGGAAGGCAGGCGCTGCAGGAAATCCTTGATGCGGGAGGGCTTGTTAGCACCGATGGCTGCAAATGGATCCAAGCCATGTAGCGCGGGACTGGTGGAAGGAATCACCGCATGCGGTGATTCCTCGATCGGAATGAATGGACAAAACCGGCTTAGAATAGCCGGCTTTTTTTGTTTTTTTGACGCGCCCCGGAAAAGGTAACGAGCTGCTGCCGCAGCTCCTTTTGAACAAAAAGTTTTCAGACCTTACGCTCCGATCTTACCACTCCGCGCCTCAAGCAATGCAAGTCCATGCCCCTTCGGGGTGGCCGAGGGAGAGCTTCGCAGCAGGGCCGGTGACGGACTATACCGCCCGTCCCCAGCCCTTTATTCAAATGGCCAGACTTGCATTGACGGCGCTCCGTGGTGCGCTCTACGCGTAAGGTTAAGAAATCAAAAGGAGCTGATTCAAAGATGAAAAAACAAGAACACCTTTTCAAGAACTTTTGTAAAGACTTTGAGAAACTTAGTGGATTCTCATTTCATGAAGATCGCATACAGCGCCTATCTACTGGTGATTCCTTTGTACTGTGTTATGATGCCGTCTTTCGGGGCGAATCCAATATAAAGACATTCGTAAATATCTTTATGCACGCGGACGGGAAAATAAAATGGAGAGCAACTTGTGAGGAAGCTTTAGAGGAAATTTACGCACTCCATGAACTCTATTTTCAGGAGGGCGCAAAGGGGGCTGCATAACCCTCTTAGCACAGCCCGCCGACAAGTGCCGGCGGGCTGTGCTAAGAAATATTCATCCATTACTTGAGATTCATTAGCGTTTGAAATGCAAAGAACCATAACTTAGCCTTCCTCGTCCTGTGAAATACTCACCGTCAAGTTGTCTTCGGTCTTTCGATAATACCAGTCTAGTAAACCCATGATGAATATTCATGGTGCTGGCCGCAGTATACTTAGGTTCATTTTGATATTGATAACTTAGAACCAGTCCATCTGCATCGGTAGTGATGATCGAAGATGTCATACTCTTGGATGATGATGTTCCGTTCTTAAACACCACAAGCATTCTTGTCCAGGTTTGTTTTATTTCAATCTCAGCTTCTTTTTGTGTGGAATGTTCGTCATAGGAGGTTAAGAAATAGCCAGACCAGGTACCGTTGAGATCAGGTGTTTTAATGATGCCCATTTTCCCAAACCATGTGCATTTCCATAAGAGAGTATCAAAAAGGCGGTAATAAATAGTATAGAAGCCTGCAACGGCTGGTGCATCGAGCCACCAGGGTGTGGTGAACCCCAAGAGATTCATCGCCTTGGGCAGTCCAAGAGCAGATAAAATACTCAATATTGCCAGATACAAAGGGATTTTGCTTCTTTCGTCTGAATCGGTTGAATAGGTATGCATGCTTTACTTTCCCCAATCATTCCATAAATTGATAATGGCCGATAGAAATCTTTCTGCATTTTTAATCTGCCATTGTTCAGGAGCAGACCCAAAAAGGTAAAGTTGTTTGTTCTGACAAAGGAAGGGGGTGAAGTCAGCACTATGAAACCAATTCAAGATTTCGTACATAGAATTGCTATAGGAGCTTTGGAATTTGTTGTTCGGAACATTATAAAGAAGCCCTTCAATAAAGTAGCCAGGAGCAAGTGATTTATCAAAAAGCCCTTTATCATGCATATAAGATCGTGCGTTTTTGAATATTCGAATCATCGCTTTGTACTTCTCACGGGTATTTTGATGTTTTGTAACACCGTTACTATAATGAACTTTTGGGAAATTAATGACTTGACGGTTCTCTTTGGTTGTCCAGAAAGATATACCCTCAACAAAGTCAGTGCTCTCGCCTGTGAATTGCGTATAATGACGGTATTGTAAGGAAGGAACCACATCAGCTGGTAATCGTCCATTACCCGGCAAAATTTTTATCGACTTGTTACCAACCTTGATGCTCAATCTTCCATAGTAATCTTCCAGCACGTCAATGAGATCTTTTTTAAATTCTTCCCACGAATATGTAGCTGGGCTCAACTCCATATCAAACCATACTCTTTCATTGACATCTAGCTGGTCTATGTTATAAGCATAGGTGCTGTTTAATTGAACAACGATGTCTACGTCTGAATCTCCGCGAATATTCGTGGAGTTCCTATAAGATCCTTGAAGATAGGTATCAATTTCAACTCCTTTATTTTTGAAGACCGGACTACTATCAATAACGCCTCGAATTCGTTCATGGGTAAGCTTGGATGATGTAATTGCGCCTTGGTGTGCCCATGTTTCAAGCTGACTTTCGGGAATAGACAAATTGCATACCTCCAGACTAAATACGAATGAACGTTCTTGTCATCATTCTACATCACATGGGTGATTGTGTAAATTAATGTCGGGTCAATTCTTGTTCCTTCTGCAAGCAGAGGTTTTCCATGAACTCCCGGTTATTTCGTGGCGTCTCACTATGGTAAGCTTTTTGTGGTGATGATTATGATAGATCCTATGTTGTTAGCGGATCTCAAGCAACCATTTGAATCCCCGCAACATATTGCGGAATTAAAACTGGATGGCATACGTGCTGTTCTGGAAGTCGATGATCGCGTTAAAATGTATACCCGGCATCAAAATGATATTTCTTCCCGTTTCACGGAGGTGACTTCAGCTGCAGCTTCAGCAGTCCTTCCGGGAACAACCCTAGATGGTGAACTCATCATATCTGATCTCATTACCGGGAAACCTGACTTTGAAGCGATGATGAGTCGTTTTCAAACGAAAAAGGTAAAGCAGAGAACTCCAGGATTAACCTTTGTGGCATTTGATATTCTTCGATACAAGGGAGAGGATCTGCGTGCCCACGGACTGATGGAACGGAAAGAAATTCTTCATGAAGCCCTTCAGGAGAACGATGTCATGAAGCGTATTCGATTTATGGAGCACAGCTTTATTTCATTTTTTGAATTATGTAAGCAACAAAAGCTTGAAGGGATTGTCATTAAGAAACGGGACAGCAAATATTATTCCGGAAGAAGACCGAAGGATATATGGCAGCGTGTCGTGGTTTATGAACGAGAGAAGTGTGTTATCCTTGGCTATTCAAAAAGGGAGCTGGCCTGGCTCGTTGGTGTAGAGAGGAATGGACAATTAGAGCCGGCCGGTGTCGTGAAGTATGGATTGACTGAGGAGCGCCGGAACAAGGCGTTTCCCATTATGGTTCGTCATCAAACTCACGAAACGAAGGATTATGTGTATATCAAGCCTATGGTTGAAGCTACCGTTCGGTTTCGTCACTGGACAAAGGCGGGGAAAATGAGACTCGCAGTGCTGGAAGACGTTCATTTATAAGGGGAACGAAGTTTGATGTAGAGTTATATATTCGGCTATGATAAGGTAAACATAGATTTCAAAAGGAAGTAACCCGTTGGTTCAGATTAGCCAACCTGTGGCGGGTTACTTCTTTTTTCGATCTTCGCCGATGCACCTTATCCAGGTAAATTATGCTGCCATTAATACCGATATAGATAATAATAAGTACATGATGTCGAGGGGGAAAGGTATGGTTTCATTCACTCGTTTCGAACAAGAACTTAAAGAATCCGAAAAAAAAGTAGAAGAATACAAGCAGCTATCTCACGATGAGAGAGTAGTTTTGAAGATTTACCACAAGTCGATTGCTTCCTCATACTCAATGAATCAGTCAACCCACAGTCTATTGAACTCACTCAGCATGATCCTCTTAATGGTCTCGTTAATTTATGCCCTAACGGATATGGCGAATGTATGGCTTTTGGTTCCTATTGGTGCTTTAGCGCTTTCTCTTCTTTTTTTAATCATCACTTTCACCGTCCATCATAAAAAAGCAACAAGATCGGCAAAGGAGGCAGAGCTCATCGAGCTGGCTGAGTCCATGGATCAAAAGAGGAAGAGTTAATCTTCCTTTTTTTGTAGTCCATTCCGGATCAACTCTTTGTTTTCCCACAGTAGAGATCTTAGATTTGACTTAGAACCTTCGATCATGAATTGTGGGATTCCATTTGCTTTAGCAATCTCTACAGCGGACCAAATGGCTTTATGTGATGTCGCCGTAAAAAGTTTGAATAAGGCATTACATTTACGAAGTTCGGCGAAGATTCGTTCCGGCGACTCTCCATTCTCGTGCACGTATTCGGCCCCCGTTTCTTTAACGACAGACTCAAACCACTTGGCCTGACCTCCAATCACCGCAATTTTGCACCCTTCCAGAAATGGTTCTGTACTACGAGTTATTTTTTTCTTCCTATCTTCTTTCTTTTTGATAAACGTATGTTTTTCTTCTGGTGTATTTCCTTCATTATCATTCTCGCTGTATAGCTTTGAAAGACGGGCGAGATTCTTGTTTATTCCCACGTTGAACAAGCAAGGGCTTCCATGAAGAGGTTGCTGAATCTCTACATCTTTATAATGAATCGGGAATCGACTTTCTGGATTGTTTACATCCACGCAGTAGTACGTATGGTGTTCGCCGATCTCGATAAATCCCAGGAATTGCTCGATCGGCGCATAGGAATCATCGCCTTGAAAGATGATCTGAATATTGCTGCAAGTCGTCTTGCCACCACGTGTTACGATTTCGCAAGTAACTTCAGCCTCATGTTCTAATCCTATCGTGTGAATAACTGCTTCTCGAACATAGATTGTCTCGCCGTTATCAAATTCAATAACCCCACCCAAGTCTTTACGATAAAATGTGCCTGTACGCGTTTCGGCGGCTGTGCTGTTAGGTGCTTGAATTTCTCTTGTTGCCGGATCTTTTTCATTGTTGTTATCGCTATCGATATCGTTTGACTTACGTTCACGTTCAACTTCGGAATCGAAGAAGTGATTCTCTATCTGATTCATTAAATGAAAAGTGTTCAGGATCTTCTCGCGATGAGTGCGTTGCTCTTCACGAGGGAGATTTATCATGTTATTTAGAAGGTTCTGAGAATGATCATACAAGTGGTTAATCATTTGAGCCGATATGACACTGGGATCATCTTTTTGGGCCATTTGTTGTTCTAGACGATCTATTTTTTCCTGGAGCCGGTTCAATGCTGAATCGAATTCCAGCTGCTGCTGAGTCAATAGGGCCATCAATCTTTTTATTTCTTTGTTTAGTCGAACATTCTCGCTTTCCAGTTCGAGTCTCTTCTGACGCTCCTCGGCATACTTCTGCTCAGCTGCGATTCGCTCCGCAGTTGTTTTTTGGATCTCGCTCGTTAATGATTCAACTTCGTTTTTCAAGTGCGTGTTAAAGCCCTCGTGTTCGCGTATTTTCTTGTGCAAGCGATCGATCGTCAGTTCTGCTTCGCGACGCTGCGCTCGTTCTTGGGCAACCAACATACTCTCCTTTTGTTCTTTCTTTGCCGGTGTTTTCGTCTGATCGAGAGTCGAGGGGGTATGGTCTTGTGGAGGAGGCAGCTCCACTATAAGTTCCTTCAAACGCTGTTCTGTCCGAGCGGTTGGGTTCGGAAAGAAGAGGAGTGCCCAATAATACTTCCAAGCACCATACTTATCTATTTTTTCTTTTTCTGAAGCTAAAAAATCTGTATCTGATATATCCGGATGATCTTCGTATACTTCGATGATGGTCATCATAATGGCTTCAATCAATTTTAGTTTTTGGCTTGGTTTTTTTGTTCGGGCAAGAATGACTTGAATGAATCCGTTCGCTGCGATTATCCTTTTGGGGGCTGGTTTCATATTCATAGTCGCTTGGAACTGTTTTATTTCAAAATCGCTTAGTTCTTGTAGAAGATAAGTAAGTTCTTTTATAGGGAATGGTGATGATAGAAAATGCGCTATTACATTTCGAAAGGCTGTAATGATGGGCGGATCTATAGATTCTATTGATTCAAAAATACTTTTTTTCAATTATTGTCCTCCATTCATGAGAAAGCGCCTCCATGATGCCCGGCTTTAGGCCGATCTTAGAGACGTATCTAAATATCAATCAAATTATACAATTCATCATTGCAGTCCTACAAGGATTCTATACAAGCCCTATTTCCACTTTTTCTTTGTGATTGAGGTATAGTTAAATATAAAAGTGTTGATGATTTATAGAGAATTCAAGATAGAAGGAGTGAGGGTATGACGACGTTCTATGATCAATTTGAAAGTGTCGATGAAGCGAGGCTGCAGCTGCTCGTGGCTAATGATATTGAGGGGCATCAACTCGAGTTTAACTTCCCTCCGAAAGAAGTCTCCTACTTCTAATCGTGAAGGTGCGTCAGCACCAGTGTAAGTGGGAGATGAATTTCGGTTAGGCGTAGCCTAAAGTTGTCTCTTTTTTTGTACTATGATATAATCAGTCTTAGGTAAAAGAAAGGTTGTTATATCAATGGAATTAGACAATAATAATCATTCAGTGTTCTTGTTGTATTATCATCTCGTTCTGGTCGTAAAATATCGCAGAAAAGTGATTGACGATGACTTATCTGACTACGCGAAAGATATGTTTGTACGATTAGGTGAAAATTACAATATTTCCTTAATCGAATGGAATCACGATATTGACCATGTGCATATTTTGTTCAAAGCACATCCGAATACTGAAATGTCAAAGTTCATCAACGCTTATAAAAGCGCAAGTTCTCGACTTATCAAAAAGAATTTTCCACAAGTGAAAAGAAAACTTTGGAAAGAGTATTTTTGGTCAAGAAGTTTTTGCTTACTTACAACAGGCGGTTCGCCTATTGAAGTGATAAAGAAATATATAGAAAATCAAGGTATGAAATGAGGTGATTCGATATGGCAAATAAAGCATATAAGTTTCGTCTGTACCCAACGCAAGAACAAGAGCAACTTCTTGCAAAAACCTTCGGTTGTGTCCGTTTCGTCTACAACAAAATGCTTTCGGAGCAAAAGGAAACATATGAACAATTCAAGGACGACAAAGAAACGCTAAAGAAGCAAAAATTCCCGACTCCTGCTAAGTACAAAGAAGAGTTTGCATGGCTCAAAGAAGTAGATAGTCTGGCATTAGCGAATGCCCAACTAAACCTGCAAAAAGCATACAAAAATTTCTTTTCTGGTCGTGCTGAATTTCCGAAGTTCAAAAACCGTAAGGCGAGACAATCCTACACAACTAATGTGGTCAATGGAAACATTATGCTTTTGGATGGCTATATCAAATTACCGAAACTGAAACTTGTGAAAATGAAGCAACATCGGGAAATTCCGTCGCATCATATCATCAAGTCTTGTACGGTTTCTCGAACAAAAACAGGGAAATACTACGTTTCGATTCTCACCGAATATGAACACCAACCTGTACCAAAAGAAGTACAAGCTGTTGTTGGCATAGATTTTTCCATGAATGGCTTATTTGTCGATAGTGAAGAAGGTAAGACAGCCAATTATCCTCGTTTTTATCGTCAAGCCCTGGAAAAGTTAGCAAAGGAACAACGCATCTTATCACGCAGAAAGAAAGGCTCTAATCGTTGGCACAAACAGCGTCTGAAAGTAGCGAAGCTACATGAAAGAATTGCGAACCAACGAAAAGACTTTCTACATAAGGAATCGCACAAATTATCGAAACAATATGACTGCGTGGTTATCGAAGACCTCAACATGAAAGGAATGTCACAAGCCCTCAATTTCGGAAAAAGTGTTGCTGATAATGCATGGGGCATGTTCACGACATTTCTCCAATACAAGTTAGAGGAGCAAGGAAAAAAGATTATCAAAATAGATAAGTGGTTTCCATCATCCAAGACTTGCTCCTGTTGTGGTCAAGTAAAGGAGTCTCTATCTCTTTCTGAGCGCATATTCCACTGTGAATGTGGTTTTGTGGCAGACAGGGACTGGAACGCTTCTATCAACGTCAAACATGAAGGATTGCGATTGTTAGCATAATCATATATAGAGCATGGAATAGGCTCGATAGCTAAGTAAATTTCGTACCGTGAGGTACGATTACCTTAGAAGCCCCCACCTCTAAGCGAAGCGTAGGTGGCAGGTAGTTCACGAATGCATTTGGATTGAGGGTAGATCTAAGTTCCGGATTATCGGGCACGAAACCCCACCACCCATAAAGCCCAAGCGACCAGCGGAAGGTCATCGCTGTTCCATTGGGCTTTTTGCATTGTTTCACAATGCAACCTGGGTACCCGGTGGCGTGCAGGCTAGCCAGCAATTTCGAAGAAGAAAGCCCCTTGTTTGTCTCCCAAGAAGACCTTCTGCAGTGACAGCTTCTTTCGTCTTCTTCAAACATCCGATCGTATAGTGCGCCCCGTAAATGATTTTGGTATAATCATCCTATGGACTGAAGGTGCGGTGGAGTGATCGCGGCGCGACTCTCGTCAAGGGGGTGACGCCATGATCGCCCTTGTGGAGCTGCTAGACATACTCAAAGGTACTGCTGCGGCACTGAGTATTTTACTCAGTGCCCGGAAGCTTTGCCGTTGGATTCGTCGGAAGCTAAACAAGCGAAAACCCACCGCAAAAGGTTAGGTCGCCTTCGGTGGGTTTTCGTTAAGCAATTAACTTAGCGCGCCGTGGGTTTCCACAGCTTTTGGTCCTAAGAGTCTTCATCGTACCAGGATGAAGGCTCTTTTTTAGTATACTTCGAAATTCAGCAAATATACCTTCTGTTAGATATACAGTGTATATATGATATAACCTGTTTATGTCCTAATCATATCACAAATTGATCGAACTTTGAAGGAACTTCCGAAGTTCGGTTATTTCCGTGGGGTTGTTAGAGGTCGGGTTCGCAGCCTTCAATAGGTGGACCGGCCCTCATGGATGCCCTGCCTGCGGGCAGGGCTTCGGAATAAATGGTGTCGCTTCGCTACCGGGATGCCCATTTCCGCATCCCGACAGCTCGGACCTCGAAGAATATCCTTCGATGACAAAAACATTCTCAAAAGAAAAAAGGCAGCGCTGCCGTCCTGGGGACGTCTTCGCTGCCTTTTTGTTAGCTTATTCGAAGATGAAAAACCGGTTTGATTCGCGAGAGGTTCCTCCTGCAGTCGCAGCTCCTTTCGTTTTCTTTGAACATCCAATCGCATGTCGTATCCGTTGATCATAGCAAACCACGCAGCCATCCTCCAAGCAAGGGTGGCTTTTCTCTTTCGAGAACGCCATCCTCCGGACGAGCCCTTGCATTCCGGCTGTCTGCGTGGTGAGGGCGCTATGACGGCTACGACATACGGATGTTCTTTGAAAACTCAATACGCTCGCTTTACCAGCAGAAGGAAACTGCTCATCAAACCAAAATCAAATAATCCGCTCATTGCCGCTCGGGCTAGACCGGCAAACGAAGCCGGATGTTGGGTTTCAAAGGACAAAGTTTAAATCAGGAGGTTTCGCCATTATGTTGAAAATTTCAAATTTCAAGCATCTGCAAAACGACCGTCTATACCGGGTTTTTGACGCGGCAGGTAATTCGCAAGTTTTAGTCTTCCAAAGTTGGTACGAGGAAGACGGTCTTATCTTCATTGTGTTTTGTCGTCCAGATTCTGAGCTGGTGGAAATTTGGGCGCAAGAAGATTTTCTCCAGGCGATTGATGATAGAAAGGCGCAGACGGCGTACAAGCGTTTCTGTCAATCGGTTGCAGATGAGATGTTTAGAAAGCATGAACTTATGCTCGCCATCTCTCATGCCGAGCAAGCACTTTCCTCATTGGTCGAAACGCTATACAACGCCGGTAAGTCATTTCGGGATTTCAAAAGTGACTTGGAAAAGTTGTTAGTGATCCCGGATGAGATCAAGGAGAAGTTCTAGTTGAAGGGCAGCATCCACGTTTAGGAGGGGATTCACATTGGAAATTCGCGGTTTCAATGACGCATTTGGAGAGCTAACGACTTTGATATCTGTCCCGAACCGGGACAGATATGGAAATGCTCAATATCGCGGCAATTATGCAGGTGATGTTCTGGCCAAACTAATTTCTTACTTGCAGCGTACGGGGATTCAATCCCCGTACGTCTATGACCCAATGGAAGGAGGGAAGACCAGCCGGGATGTCTGTTCTTACCTGGGCATTCCCTATGTAGGAGACGACATCCACAACGGATTCGATGTCGTGAATGATGACTTTCATGATGTCGGGTTCGACCTTACGGTTCTTCACTATCCGTATTGGAACATGATCGACTATGCCGCTGATCTACCCAAGCATCTCCAAAGCCTAGACATGAGCCGGATGGACTGGAAAACGTTCATTGCCGCGGTGTCTCATGTGAATCAGAAAGCGGCAGCTCACAGTCGATATGTGGCCGTGTTGGTAGGCGACATGGTTGTAAAAGGTAAGGGCTATATCAAAAGCATTCAGAGAGAGATGTCTTGGGTAGGCGCTCCTGTGCGGCACTTCACCAAAGTTCAGCACAATGCAATGAGTTACCGCCGTAACTACCGTGGCAATTTTATTCCAATTGTCACAGAGCATCTGATTTTGTTCAAAACAGATTATAAGCCAGGAGGGCAACTTTGGATACTTGCTCCCGGCCAATACAAACAAATCTCCACGGACCAATACATTACGTGGAGGAACGCGGTGAAGCATGTAACAAAAAACTTAGAGAACATTACACCGCAAGCCGTCTTTGAGGCGGTGAAAGAACGTTTTCCAATCAAGCTCAAAAACACAAATACGCCGGAAGCCACAGTAAGGCGTACTTTGCAGGAGCTTGAAGCTGAAGGGTTTCTTCGAAGAAGGGTTCGTGGCTATTATGAGCGAGCCGTTTGATCCAAAAAATATTGAAAGGATGATTCATATGAAGATTTTCATCGTTGTAAAACAGTTCCAGGAAGTGATTGAGCAAGTCACTCCATTTGTTGGGAGCAATGCGAAGAGGAACGCCATGAATGACTTTAAGGAATGGACGGGCGTCGATTATGAGGAATATGAAAAAAGAAGACAACAAGGAGAGGATGCGCATGACATTCTCGGAGAAGATTTTGTTGGCAGCAACATTTATGTTGAAACTGCATTCTCCGGCCTTGAGACGAGTCAGATGCTTTGTGTAAGCACCAGTCATTTGAGTCAACAGGCAGCAGCAGCGCTGGAGAAAGACATGAAATTACCCCTGATCTACTTTCGGAAGCACCAATATGGTTACTTTGTCTTTGTCCCTGAATCTAATGAGATTCAGGAACAACTTGAAACTCTTCCGGATGGCTTGAGGGAAGTGCTTCAGTTTGCATCTGATGCAGGCGTTGAATGGTTGATGGTCGATCAAGACGGCCCGGTTGTACCTGGATTGAAATGCTATGAGTGGTGAGGGGATAGGGCTTGCCCTATTCCATTCCCATAAATATAAAGGAGGACGACATTGTGCGAGAAATTAGTATCACTAAATTATACAGTTCCCTTGTTGGGAACTACTATGGAGACATGTCAGTAAAGATTCTATGCGCCCTCATAGATCAGAGAATCGAAATGAAGTTGCCAAGCAGGCAACTACGAATGACGTTGCTCGATGAAGTGAGGAGATTGAACAATTTGCCTGGTCGCTGGGTTACGGAGAAACAAAAAAGAATTGCAGGCAACATCTCAAATGATTTGCGAGAATATCCGGATGATGAAACTTGCATCCTGGAGTGCAAGCAAAAGAACGGAGATCCATTTTTCATTAATCTGAATGAGGAATTGATCCGGAAGAATGTTTCTTCGAATCAAAATCCATGGGCTTCATACGGACTTGTATATTACTATAAGCAACCGCAACAGGGGGAGATTTTCTTTAGGGAAGAGATTACGTATTGTGATAAGCCTGGGATTCTGGATTCTATCTTCGATGTGGTTTCTCAAGAGATGGACGTAATTAAGAAGATAAGATGTCCAGCTTGTCAGAACCGAGTCTACAATGGATATCATTTTAAAAAAGCCATTCAACTGAGTCATCGGCCTGTTTTGATACAGTGCCCCAATTGTGACGTTGTAATATGAAGAACAAAGGCAGCCTTGATCGGCTGCCTTTGTTCTTCATGGCGGAAAATAGTTTGGTGGTTTCATATTAAAACTCCGAAGTTTCAAAAATAAACTTCGGAGTTTTAATATGAAACATCGTATTTTTATAATGAAAATTCGAGTTTCCATTATAAAAATACATAAATAGCCAAAAAGTAGCAGTAATGATAGTTCGTTATTATACGAAGTTAGTGTTAGATTGAGGTTAACTTGTGGTAAAATAATACTACTAGTCGAAGAGTGGCCAAACCGATGTACTATAATTTGGTTTAATGGTACAAATAAATGAGAGGATTTTAATATAAGTGTTATTTGGAGGTAATGACCATGGCCAATCTATTTGGCTTGTCCATCGACGAGTTGGATTACTTGATTCACTTGATCGAGAAGAATCAAAAAAGATCTGAATATTCTTCGCTTTACTCTAAAATAAAGGGGGCGAGAGCTCGCGAGTCGCTTCACGAAGATTCTTCGATCAGCTGGTTTTTTAATCCGAGGAATTTTTCAACTCCAATGTCAGGACTGCTTAGAATTTCAAATGAAGTAAAAGAAAGAACTATTCGTGATGTAATCTATAGTGTTTCAGATGGAAGTTCAGTTGATAACCGGATTGTTAATTCAATCCACCGATCAGGACGTACCTATATGCAGGAATTGCTCGACATGACACCGAATGAGATTATGTTGCTTCGAAACTTTGGTGTGGGTTCTCAGAAAAGACTTGCTCTTTTGTTATGGACGCTTCAAAATAATCATACATAATATGCAGTGTATCAATACATAAAATAAACCGGCTAAATCAGCCGGTTTTTTCAACTACCTTAGAATAGGTCTAATTACTTATTGGAACAGGTCTTTTGGTCCATGTTGTGGTATAATAATGGAAAAATGAAAGGGGATATAATCGTGGATAGGTTAAATCGACAGGAGCTTGAAGAACTTGGAAAGCTTGCAGCGGCTGAAGCTCGAAAGTCTGCACAAAAAGCCAATACCTTTTTTAGTTATAGCGAAAATGGAAAGGTTATACGAGAGTATCCTGACGGGAGAAAAACGGAGGTAACGTATGACGAAAGAGGACAATTTAAAGAGATACCAACCCCTTGATGATCGGCCTTCGATGACAGTTTATGCCGGCACTAATGGTGCAGGAAAATCTGAATTAACAAAAATTTTGAAACACCGCAATCCCGATATTGTTGTCATTGATGCAGATGAAATAGCGAAAAGCTACAGTCATCTGCCCAAGAACCGCGCTGACTTTGCAGCTGGTCGTGAGGCAGTGAAGCTCGTTCGTCAGTGCATAGAGGAGGGGAAGTCTTTCTCGATTGAAACAACACTTGGTGGAAAAAATGTTCTGAATCAAATGCAACTGGCCAAGAAATCTGGATTTAGTATAAATCTGTACTATGTTGGGTTAGATAGTGTTGATCTTCACATTGACCGGGTTGCTCAGCGTGTCGCTAAAGGTGGGCATCATATTCCTGAAGAAGATATACGTCGGCGATATGTGACGTCATTGGAAAATCTTCCGCAAGCGATTCGTCTAGCCGATCGTTCTTTCTTGTTTGACAACTCTAATGTCTATCAAATTCAAGCAGAAGTTTATCGGGGCCAGATACGTTATCAAGCGCCACCGAGCGAAATTACTTCCTGGGCCAAAAATGTGTTGAAAGACTGGCACAATATCCAAAGTGAAATACATAAGGATCTTCAAGCAGAGCAAAGCACACTAAGAAACTTGCTCGGGGAGGCAAAAAGGAAACTTTATGAGCTGGAAAGCCCACTTCGGGACATGCAGCAGCTTGAACGGTTGGAGGCTCGGCAGGCTGATTTAAACAAACGTTATGACATGATGCAGCCTAAAGGAATATTTGAAAAACTTCGTCAGCCCAACAGAACGGATTTACAGAAGCTATCCGATGAAAGAAATGCGGTTCAAAAACAAATAGATACAACTCGTCAGCGTATTCCAGGTCCAAAAGAGATGGCTGGGATTAGAACGATGATCACATCTACTTCTTCTTTTATCGAAATACTTGATCGAGCGTTAAAAGAATGTACAAAACAAGTTATGGCCGTGGGAAATCAAATATCTCAGCGCGATTTAAAACAAACGATGTCTCGTGTCCAGTCTCATGAGATATCTTCATCGATTGAAATGGATCGCTAAAGTGATCCATCTTTTTTTAGAAGTCAGTTATCTGCGGTCATCCTTCAATTTTTGGAATAAGGAAGTAGGCAGAATACCTCAAGAGTAACGGAAAAAAGACCCTACTTTTCTGAAGTAGGGTCTTTTTTGTATTCGATAAGCTGTGATATCTCTTCTAGTTCCAGAGCTTCCATGATTTTTTCTATATTTTTTATCGACACACGCTTAACCCGGTTTTTCATCATGTCATCAATGCTATTCCATCTTATTCCGGTCGCTTCGCTAAGATCGGTTGGACTGAAACCCTTGCGAAACATCACTTCATCTAGTTTGAATTTGATCATGTTAACACCTCGGTTATTAATATACACCCTTATAATCATTTTAACAACGTCTATCGTTATTTTTCAACGTTTAACGTTTACTACCAACGATAGGAGTTGTATAATTGAATAAGTGAGAGACTTTTAAAGGAAGGAGTATTTTAATGCCAAATCAAAAAGGATGGTACACAAAAGAGGAAGTTATGGAAACGGGATTGCCGTACTATAATTCGGTCGCTAAACGTTGGAGTCACGAACCATATCCGTTTGCGGTATTGCTGACCAGAACGAGATGTGCGCAACTCAAGATTCCCATCTTAGAGAGCGGACGAGAAAAACCTTCAGCATTTCGGCATATTGCACTAGCTGGCCGTGGGACTAATGATGATAAACGATATCGATATGCTCCTTTATACGACCGAACAGATGCATATCATCTGATTAAAGATCAGCTGTTTCCACATGAGATTATGGGAGATCCGGAGTGCCGATGAAGAATACCTTCATTCATGTGGGATTGCTGGATATGCCGCAAAACCAATACAAAGGAGAATTTTGAAATGAATAACAACAAACTTACACTTTGGTACGAAGTAGGAAAACGGGAAGAAGTAAAGTCAGAGGTGAAAAAGAACATCCAGCAGCACTATAGTTTTTCGGATTCGGAGTTTGAATCCATCGATGATGGATTTAAGTTTCTATTTGACGATGAAACTAACGGCGAAATCGCTATTAGGTTCAACGAAGAAAAAAATGCTCTAGCCGTAACTGTGGAAGGAACATGGTCCTGGGAGGTAATCGAGATTTATAACCATTGCCTGCCTCAATCAGCGGAACACGATCCTGTATAATTCATAAGGCCGAAGGTCCGCGTGACGACCGAATAATCCGAGCGTAAGCGTGGTCCGTATAAGGCTGAATCCCTTTAGAGAGGAGTGAATATATTGCGATATGTTATATACCTTTCTACCAGCCAACTAGAAGCTGATGATTACAAGAACACCTACGGCTATTATGCTGGAACTTATCAAATGAGTGGTGATGCATTCCCTATTTGGGATAGAGCAGTGACATCTCGGACTAAAAAGTACAAGAGCAAATCGAGAGCGGAGTCAATGGCAAAAACGTTGCTTGATAGGTGCGCGTATGTATTGAGTTGGAGAGTAGAACAAGTTGAGTGATGTGCCATCCCTTTAGAGAGGAAGAGAAGATATCAGAGAGTACAAATTCAGAGGCAAGCGAATAGATAACGGTGAGTGGGTGTATGGATCGGAGGGTGGATATAAATGAGTCAGTCGGGGTGGATTCTATACGATAGTAACATCGGGTATTACGTCGGCAAAGACTACATTGACCACGGTGAGAAGTTTCCTGGGAGTGGGGCGAAACCCGAAGCCAAGGTTTACAGGACGAAGAAAATCGCAGAGAAGGTTGCAGAGAGGTTAGCTAGACAAATGTATTGCGATTTCAATGTTGTTCCGCTGGATAAGGAGGGTGGATATGAATAACCAAGTAAAGCCGACAGATACACAGAAGCTGCTGCACTGGATAGAGTCGAAGCTCGAAGCGACTAGATTAACCCCTGCATGGTTTGCCTATCGAGAAATGCAGAAAAAAGTGCTCTTAGGAGCATTTGAAACAGATACCCCACCAGTACCCACCATTAAGCTGGGAGATAAGGTGTTTGCATGCCCCAACTGCCAAGAAGCATCCACTGCAGGTGAATGGAACCTTGCAACCTCAGATGCGTGCGGTACGCATGAAATTACACTAATTGAGTCTAAACATGCAGAAGAGTCATTTTTTACTTGCCCTAAGTGCGGATCAGAGGAAGATTACGGTTTATTGGTGGTAGTGGAATGAGTAGAGACTTAAAAAAGGATATGGAAACAATCAAATATCTGCAATCATGGCGACTTGATCCGGGCGGCGTAGAAGATGGTGCGGCATTTTACACGATTGAAGAAGATGGTATCCAGACAGAAATAAAGGCCGATAACATGCTCGATGAAGATGCTTGGAAATTGAATGACGCATTTTTAGCTTTGGAATATTACCATAGGCAATACGCAGCAGAGAAAGAACGGGCAGATAAGCTGGAAATGAACTTAGAAGCTACTGAAGGATTGACGAGAGCAGAAACGAAGCGTGCAGACAGTTGGCGTGAACACGGACGTAAACTGAGTATTGATCTGCAGTACGCAGAAGCCCGTGAACAGAAGCTGAAAGAAGCAATTGAAACAGTAATCAACGAAAAGGAAGCTTGGCGCGATTCCGGTAATGCACTGGACGTTGTAACAAGATATTTAAAGGACACATTAAATTCCCTTTACCCCAAGAAGGGAGCCGGCACATGAGAGAGGGAACGTCAATTACTCTGTGCCGGGCGAAGAGCCATTTGATGAAAACTTTGATGTGTCGGCGACCGTCAAGGTTTCTGGTGCGATAACTGTGATGGTTTTACTTAATTAACTCAAAATCTCATTATCCTAAGTTTTCTCTTCTTCTAGAGAGCAAGGCTCCGCAGGAAGGTGTTTTAAAAGCCAAAAAGAAATCGGTTTCCGTCGATAGTAAATATTCAAAGGCGTTTCAGCGCATAATTCATCAGTAAAAGAGAGGATTCAATATGAAAACTCCTAAATACATAATTAAATCGAATGCTCGTTCTTGTCTATGGTATGCAGCTGCCAGAGACCAGGTTCTGGAGGCTCATCCGGACCAAGATCTCATAGATCTCGGTAAAATTGCTTTGGTCGTCCCCACTGAATTAGTAACGATGCTGGGTGATAAAAAATTGGAGAAAGTGTATGCTCCGGTTCATGACTTGATCCAAGTGAACGAATAGGAGCAGCAGATCCTACTGGAATTTCCCCACTGCATCTGCAGCTTCGGCCGATGCAGGGATAAGCTGTTTGGAAGGAGAAGTTATTCATGCTTATGATCGGGCCGGCAATTGGCTATATCATCATTGGAAGTGGATTGTTTCGCTTCCGGAAACAACTAAATCTCAAACCAGAGCCGATAGCGGAATGGATTGGTTTTGCCTTTTGGTGGGGAGGTTGGATTGCTTTATTATGGGCTTGTTTCTCTTGGTTGTTTTCTTTTCCGGAGCCTTTAAATTGGTTGGGATTAGTTTTCGCCATGTTTTGGGTAGGGGTTCGTGCTTTGAAGGTTTGTTCTATGGTGTCACCGCAATGATAAGTTTATTTCGATGCAGAGGAGTGTGTTATTAATGAGTAAAGAGATGGGAGAAAGTTCACTACAGGGCGATATGATTCGTATGCCCTTGCCTCATGGTGGTTTTGCAGTATATCCCTCTAAATTTGCCTATGATGCAATACGCAAACAGAAATTCTCTATCTTTGTGGCCAAAGGGATCACTAAGCAAGATCCCAGTGTTCTGATGGCCACGCATGTTACTGGTTCGAAGGCGATCCTTTTTGGTCCTTATGATCAATTGCGTCAACGGTTGTTTGATATTCCTTGGAAGGAAAATATCATTATCTCATCTAACGACCAGTTTTTTCGTAAGATTGCCCCATCTCTTCAAGCATTGGATGAGGTAATCGAGGCATTAACATCTTCAGGAGGAAAGGTATGAGAAAACGTCAGCGCAAGAAAAACGAAAAATTGTATGTTAAGCTTTATCCCGTGGAGACCAGCTTATTATTTATGTCTCACGAGGAGAGGCAGAAGTCTATAGACGATTATCTGCAAGTGCGTAGGCAGCTCGCACGAAAACCCTATAGAGAACTTAAAAAAAAGAGAATGATCTATGTGCATTCTCCTGGTGTCGCAGAGCGAAACTTCAGCAAGAAACTTTCTAAACGAATTCGTAAGACCGGTGTTTTTCAGGAAGCTTCTTCATTTACTGCTGTTCAGTCTGCTGCAGATTTTCCGGATTCACTTAAAGATAGATTTTCCTTGACTAGGAAGTAAAGCTTATGAAGGGATGTTTTTACGAAAATAACTCTGATCCCCCAGCTCGTACAGTCGGGAAGTCGAAGCGACTCACCGGCTCTAAGCAGCAAGCTGCCAAGTGCCGGTAGATTCCATTCGACTTCTGATCCTCCTTTGCGTTCCGATGTCTTTTTATGAATTTCAGGACGAACAGAGCCTCTTTGAGGCTCTTTTTTTGTGGGCAGAATCAGGGAGGAGATCGGTTTTGGGAGTACAGAGCTGAAGTTAGCGTCGGGCTGCTGCTTCTTCCGTTTTCATCGCGTTTATCCGTAAACATGTCGGATCCGTCATCATAGCCAACCATAAAGAACCCTTCCATGCAAAGGTAAAAAAAGGTGTTGGAAAACCGCCAACACCTTTTTTTATCCTGGCGGACTAGCCTTTGCATTCCAGGAACCTTCATGGTTACTCGTGGCTATGACGGCTCCGACATACGGATAAACGCTCTTTGAAAACTCCATACGCAGCAGCAAGACACGCAAGTCACAGTTCTGTACTCAAAACCTAAACCTTAAAACCATCCGCTCATTGCCGCTCGGGCTAGACCGGCAACCGAAACCGGATAAAGGTTTGGAAACGAAAATTAAGGAGGTTTTAGATATGAATGAAAATATGAAATGGTTTGTTAATTTCTTCAAAGAAAAGAGGCTCGATGATGATCTATACGTCATCGAACACCAGGGAAAGGCTCATATCATGGAATCCGCAGTGCTACGAGATATTATCGTTCATCGCACTCCAGAAGAAGATCAGTGGCTCATACAGTACATGCTGCTGAAAATGGATCTTTATAACTGTGATCTTCGCGATTATCTCAAACTTCTGGCCAAAGGTTATATCTTGGCCACATTGGACTCCGCAACGGATGTGTTCGATCGAAGCAGGTCGGTTGGGAGCCAGAGGAACTAGGTTTGCTCGTCGCGTGCCTCGCCGGCACGCGAGACTTACTACAATTCGAAAGGGGAAGTAAAAAATGATTCATATTCCAGGGAAAGAAACGAAAAAGCATATTAGTGAGGCTCTAAAAATTGTGTTTCCGGGCGTTAAGTTTTCATTCCGAAGTTCATTTGATTCGGTTGAAGTATATTGGACGGACGGTCCACTTCCAGACGAAGTTGAACGGGTACTCAACCGGTTTGAAAGTTACACTTGGGTGCTCGAT
The DNA here is from genome assembly GCF_002272015.1 of Paenibacillus campinasensis. Lineage (GTDB taxonomy): Bacteria > Bacillota > Bacilli > Paenibacillales > Paenibacillaceae > Paenibacillus_AQ > Paenibacillus_AQ campinasensis. Next base: position 33,847 of record NZ_NPBY01000074.1, read on the forward strand.
AAGACTGATTATAAGAGGGCCACGGGGTACGAATGGAAAGGGCAGGTGTACTTGGGGCCGGAATTTTTGTTGGCATCCCGTACATTGTCAGAAGACAGAAGGAATATTCTCTTTCTTGAATCTAAAGAATCCTGGGGGCAACTGAAAGTGTTTGAACGGTATGAGATTGAACGTGATCTCATTCGTCAGGGAATTCTTGATGGAGTTAGCCCTAGGCATTGTCCGGATCTGATGGCGGACAAGCCAGTAATCGACAATCGGAAAAAGGTAGAGAACCAGGTGATCCCTTTTCCGGAACGGAGATCTGAACAAAGAGAGGAGGTGATAGAGGTGAATCCGATAGACGAAGAAATAAAGCAGGTCTCGGAGGAGATCGAGGAGCTGCGAAGTGAGCTCATTAGAGTGGCCAGCGGGATCGAGTTGATTCACAAGGATGTTGTTTCTATGTCTCAATCACTGGATAAGCTGATTGTACGGTTTATGCAGCTGAAAGAGAAGAAAAGCAAAAAGCCGACTACGGATCAGTAATCGACTTTTCGGGATGCGTAAAACTTCCAGGCTCTACGCATCCCCATCATACCAAAAAGGGGAGCTGGATATCAATGTTCGAAGTGATTTGGAATCTTTCCGGGCTCGTTTTATTTTTAGGTCTCGTGACGCTCGGGTTGTACAATGCCTTTGCAACTGAGGAGGAAGTGGTAGAGGATACAGTTATTGTCCGAGAAGTTGTAAAAACGAAGAGCTGCCACTTCATTTACGCGGATTATCGTCCGGATGATGTTAAACTATATGGTAAACTTTAAAGAAATTTTGTAGGGCTTCTTTCTTCCGATCTCTTTCAGCATCAATCATCTCTTCAACGTAAAAGATGGTGTTGCATTCTTTGTCTGAGATACCTACGTTTTTGTTATAGGATCGGCGGAAGAACTCACGCAAATTTTGCGTCTTTGAAATTTGATAAGGAATAATAACCCCATAGGAGTCCTTTGCCATAACTATGACACAGGGAATTTCAGGGTAGTCTTTGGTATTAGAGTAGCTTAACTCTTTCCAATTCCATGATCTCATTTCTTCTGGTAATTCATTGGATCTAATAACAAATGTTCTATTAATCATAAACTCACCTCTATTACCTATATCGGTGAGTTTTCTGATTAGATGAATGTTTGAACCGCTCAGGTAATAACTGAGCGTTTTTTTCTATTGGATCGAAATGATATCCTCTATTTTAATCCATTCCCATTCTCCCGGCCTGGTAGTAAATTTGATTTCACGTTTATGCGTCAGGATGACAGACACCACGCCGGTCCGTTCCATTTCTGCATATTCATCATATAGCTTCAGCGTAACTGTTCTGTGTACATAATACGATTCAGCGAGGGCGTGTTCGATCAGCTCGATTTCTTGAGCATCCAGGAGTGGCTTTTCTCGTCTGCTCTCTTCGAGCTGCCGACGAATAATGAGTTCTTTGTGTTCTGGCAGCATCATTCGGCTCGATTCCCAAAGGCCGTTGCCTTCAAGTTTTTTGCGTGTCGTCATTTTTGAGACTCCCACGGCTAAAGCCGCAAGCTGACACCTTCGGTATCAGTGGGATTCTTGGGTGGTAGTCGGAAGTGCATTTCTACTATCCGTAGTTCCCCCAAGTTCAGGGCTGTCTCATCAGCCCGTCCTAAGACAGTGCATATAGCATCTTAGGCTGGCAGACTGTTACCATCTGCCACAGGTTGACGCATGATATTGATAGCTCCAACCCGATCGCGATGAGCGTTGAATCCGCATGAACATTCGAATCTCCGATCTCTCGCTTTGTTCTTCCCCCCACAGGCAGGGCAAGATTGAGAGGTGTAGGCAGGATTAACCTCCACAACCCTTATGCCGACAAGCCTTGCTTTGTAGGAGATGAATTGTTGCAGCTGATAGAAAGTCCAACTATGCAGATTCTTTGCGTTTTTACGGCTGTTTCTTGCCGTCTTGCGAATATTCTCCAGTCGTTCTAGCTTGATAAGCGACACACCTTGTTGAATGGCTGTATGGACAATTTGACGACTAATCTTATGGTTTTGATCTTTCATCCAACGTTGCTCTTTATTGCCTAACTTCCGAATGGCAGACAATTTTTTTAGTTTCCCTAATTTCCGCCTCCGTTGCTGGTACTTTCTGCGTATGTACTTGTTCTGTCTGCCATTTCCATAAAATCTGGTTTTTCCTGTAGAAGTTACAGCAACAGCAGGCACTTTTAAACCAAGATCAATTCCCATCATGCATTCACCGTTCGATTCGGTTGTTGGAACTTCTAGCGATATTTGAGCGTACCATTTTCCTGATTTTTCAACGATTCGCATCAGTCCAAGCTTGGCCTTACTTAACAACTCCATGTCTCGATTCGTTGGAGTAGCAAGAAATGTTGTCTTCTTTGTTTTACTATCAACGACGATAGGGAAAGCCACCGTACTTTCAGATATGGAATAGTTTTGATTGTTGATGAAATAGATAGGCTTTTTAAGAATAGGGCGAGTTCCCCCCTTCTTAGTTTTACGGTACACACTCCTGGCATCACGAATGGCTTGATTACAGACCGCAGAAGGAAGGCGGGATTCTACATCTTTGGTTGTCACTTTCGGAAAAACTCCAAGTTGTTCTGCCTGTTCACTTAGTTGGTTTACTACGCGAATATACTCTTTTCCTAGTTGGCGCAGAACATCTGGATGTTCAGGGAAAATTCGGACTTTTACAGTTAAAGTTTGCATGAGTTCACCCCCTTTTCTTTTGTTCTTCGACATAGCGTATTACTGTTTCACTGGATACGTTTCCTGCTGTACTGACGAAGAAAGAACGTGTCCACAGACTTGGCAAATGAGCAAGATGCTTAAACTCCTGCCTTAATATTCGAGAAGTCACTCCTTTCACTTTTGCCATGATGTCTGATGGAGAATCGGTGGGAAGAGAGTTCAGGAACAGATGGACATGATCTGGCATCACTTCCATGGCTACAATATGCCAGTCGTTCTCTTGACATATCTTTTCAACTAGTTCCTTGAATCGAATTTCCACTTGCTTTACTAATACTTTTCTTCGATAACGTGGACAGAAAACAAAATGATAGTTGATGAGAGATACGGTGGTAGCTGTACGTCTATATTCTTGTCCCATATCATCAGTGTATCAGTTTTATGATTAAACTACAACGCTACCAAAAAGAAATGGGTTCGTACACTTGCTGAGTGTTTGCTGCCCAGCTCATCCCCATGCAGGGATGTTCGGGCTAAGCCATTTTTCATCCCACGATTTAAACCGTGGGCTTTCTATCGGAAATTACTGTAATGTCCTCCTATCTTAGATGAACGATCGAGTGCCTGTCCGGCTTCGGTTTTAGAGACTGCTCGAATGATGATCGTTTCTCCGTATTTTCGTTTCAGGGCATCGGTCACGCGTTCAAGCGCCATGGCTTTTTCTCGATCTAGGTCAAATAGCGAAAGCTGATATTCTTGATCTGGAATCAGCTGCGATAAACTGACGCCGATCCTCCGGATCGGCTGCCCATCCCAATGCTTCTTAAACAACTGGCGTGCCCAGCGATATACCTGATTAGTCACATTACTGGGTTCCTCCATCTTCAGTTGTTTTGTGAATCCGGTAGGGCAATCATAATCAGCTCCTTGGCAACCAACGGTGACAACGTTCCCCATAAGACCGAGGCTGCGGCTCCGCTGGCAAACCAACTCCGTCAACTCTAGCAGCACAACATTAATTTCTTCGTCCAGCCGACGATAATCCCGTGGTAAAGTCATCATATGGCCAACGGACTTGGGCGTAACCTGGTGTGTGCCTGGTCGTACCGGGCTATCATCAATTCCGTTGGCGATCCTCCAATACATTTCAGCCTGTATATCGGCGTTCTTGCCAAATTTTCGCCGCATCATCTGTTTAAGCTTGGGCAAGGGGGTGTTGGCCACGCTGCCGATGGTAGGCAAGCCCATCGCCCAAAAATGGCGAGTCATCCGGCTGCCAGACATATACATGTCACTTACAGGCAATCTCCATAAGGTTTCCGGAAGCATTTCCCTTGTCAGAGTGTAGATTCCGGATTCATTCTTCTTGGCATAGTTATCACAGGCTGTTTTTGCAAGGATCTTTGTATCTGAGATACCGAATCGGGTATATATACCGGTTGTTTCCAAAACATGATCTTGAATGAGTTTGGCCAACTCTTCTGCAGTTTCAGCGAATAAGTGGATAGATCCTGAAACGTCACAAAACAGCTCGTCAACACTAAATGGTTCAACCAAGTCTGTATAGCTTTTAAAAATATCATTGATTAACATGGATACATCTATGTAACGCTGCATCCGGGGTTTGATGACCACGAGATCCGGACACTTGGCCAGTGCTTCCCCTAGGCGTTCTGCGGTTGTAATCCCCTTTTTCTTTGCCATAGGGCATGCGGCCAAAACGATTCCGGATCTTCTGGCCGGGTCCCCGGCTACTACCAGAGGCCGATCTCGGTATTCTGGGTGCTCAGCCTTCTCTACACTGGCATAAAAGGATTGACAATCTGCGAGCATAATGATGCGTTTTTTTGGTTTCACCGCCCTAAATTTCCCTCCTTACGCATGCCTGATCAAAACAGAACGTTTGTTTGTATTATATGCGAACATTAGTTCCTTTTTCAATAATGAGGCTGTGGAAATTATTGCGAAGTTGTTTCCTTTTTGCCTAAGTCGAATATATTTAAGATAGGGAGGATGCGTGGAATGAAAAAATATGGAGACATAACCATGAGTAAGATCTGTGCGGCTCCGGATTGCAATAATATCGTGGAGCATAGTGGTAAGTATTGCGCTTCACGTTGCCGTTACCGGCATCACAAGCAACAAAAGTATGAAGAACGTAAAGCGGCCGGATTATGTAGACAATGTGGAGGCCCAATGGATCCTCCTTCATCATCGACTGAGAAACAGTCTAAGTCTTGTGCAAAATGCCAAAACTACTTTAAAAAAAGGTATCAATCACTGCAGAAAGACACGCTCAAGAACACGAGTGGGAATAAACAGACGGCTAAAAAGAAGCAAATTAGAGCTGGCCAGCGATTCCATCATTTGGTGGCAATTTCTAAATTACCTGATAAGGTCCATAATGAAGAAGCGTGGCTTTGTAAGTGCGATTGCAAGGAAGAGACAATCGCGTTGAAAGGCCAGCTTCTGCACGGTACAAAAAAATCATGTGGTTGCCTACGGGGGAAAACACCTGCAAACGCATTGGATCTAGAGGGGAAAACGTTTGGTTTATTAAAGGTTATCGAGCGTGCTGGTAAGTCTAGAGACGGCAGAGCCCTTTGGCGCTGCCAATGTAAATGTGGTGAAAAGCCTGTGGTTGATGCAACCAGCTTACGAAGTGGAAACACTATATCCTGTGGCTGTCAACGACCGGAACAGGCAGAGTATGCTAGAAATAAATTGAATGAAATGAGCGTAGATGGGGTGATCGTTCCACTATTGACCAAAAAGGTGAGGTCCGATAGTCGAACGGGGCATAAAGGTATTCATCGGCGAATCCGAAGGGGCCGAGTATATTTCGAGCCGTCTATCACGGTAAAAGGAAAGCGATTCTTCGGGAAAACGTCCACTTCATTGGATGAGGCCATCAAGGAACGGAAACGTCTTGAAGAGGAACATCACAAGCCATACGTTGATGCGATAATGCCAAAACCGATACCGAGTAATAGGGTCAAGGATCGAAGAGGAATAGAATACGGGTGGTTAACGGTTATTGAATTTGCTGGATTTAAGGATAAAAAAACACTATGGCGATGTCGATGTAAATGCGGAGAGATCGTTGATGTGCTCGGTCATAATCTAGAATCTAAAATGACACGCTCCTGCGGATGTTTAAAATGGGAAGGAATGCGGCCAGATAACAAGAGTGGCTTCAAAGGGGTGACCTGGGATAAGTCAGGAAGGACATGGGTCGCTCACATCGGTGTTAACGGCAAACGAATATACTTAGGCTCTTCCAGATATAAAGGTGAAGCGATTCAACTGCGATTAGAAGCCGAAAAAAAGTATCACAATCGATCTGAAAAATAATTAGCTAAAGCTCATACACAAGAGACGGCCCCTCCGCCCCCAATGGGGAACGCAAAGGACTCCGCCCTCTGCACTCCCTTATTGCCTCCGGCGGCCAGAAACCCAGGTTTCTGAACTTCCTGCCCTCGCCGGGAGGCAGGCCCCGAAACGTGGTTTCGGGGCAGGCAATAGGGTTGGCGTATGGAACCGCTCATCAAGGGTTCGCTTCGCCGCTGCGGCATATGCTCCTTCCCTCCGGTCAGTCCGCTATTCCTCGCGCCCTTGACGGCTTTCTCTGGTTGTTGTATAGAATCTGTTACGATGGGAGGAGCTTTTTTGCTGCCAGATCTAGTATTCTAGCAATGTTAATTGGGGAACTGTATATGATCGGTGTATCGGTCTCGATTGCATGGGCTCTGGCCGTCCACATTGCAGCGTGTGATATATGCCATTTTAACACAACAATGATGTCCGCCTGTTTAAGGGCAGCATCAAGTTCAACGCCCATTGTCATCCCATCAACGGTTATTATGCGACATGGAGCATTCACATTACTTGCTTGCTCACTCCGATCCCCACCAATGATAACCAGGGTCTTACCTTGCAGAGAGGCGTATGATTGCGGGGGATCGTTTTCCGTGTCCTCCGGTTCCGATGGGCCTGTGTCAGGAAAGTCTACAGTTGCACTTGCTTCTGGTAACAGTTTTTGCAGTCTTTTTACTTCTGTAAGCAACTCGCTGATAAAGCTTTTCTGCTCCCGGATCTTCCTTTTATCATTGGAGTCCCCCGTGTTAATCAGCGCCGATGCTTGAAGAGCATCTTCAAGTTGCCTTATACGATCGTATGCTTCAGCAAGCTTTCGCTGTCCTACTGCTACCTCAGCTTTTAACGTTTCGTTTGCATGAAAATATTCAGTCGCCCTTTTTTTTGCTCCTTCAACTTCGTTGTTCAGAGTTGACAATTTGCGTAACAGAAAAGCATTGTCCCCGCGATCCCGGCGGAATAACTGTGCAACTGAACGGGTGCGTTCCGGCTCGTGAACGTCTGGAACGGGGAAATGTAGCATGGCAAATTGTGTTCTCCGACGGCCGTAGGTTTTTGCATACTCTACCGGTGTCCAACCAACGGCGCCGATATATAGCAATTCCTCCCGCACAAAATACTCGTTTGCTGCTCTCCAAAATATTCTTTTATCCGCATCTGATAGATTCCGGTTAAGCGCATCCTTACGAGCGTGCTGATCTGTACGCAGCTGCGATTTAATTCCCATCTCTTTGTATGCCGACTCGATTTCGACACGAGTTAGTTCGTTGACCGCTGCTCTCCAGTCCTCTAGAGCAAAGTCGGTATAAGCCATCCAAAATTCTGAAGCCTTTGATTCGAAAACTTCATATCTGGCCTCATGAGCAGCCATCCATTCCGCTGATTCTTCCTGTGTCCGGAGGGAGCCATAAGGGATCTCTTGGCTTAGTTCGGGGATTTTATTTTCTGAATCACGGTAAACCATACTTTTTGGAGGATACCAGTGTCCGCATTTTTTGCATTGAAGGTTTTTCACTTCATGCTTAACTGTATCCATTTTCTTTTCCATCTCGGCGTACGTCATACGTCCATAATCATAAATCATTACTTCATTATACGCATTACAGGAGGCGCAGCGACCAACCGAGAATACTTTGAAGTGTACCTGGATCTTAGCCATGTGCGTGTCCATTATTGATCTACCTCACGTTTGGTGATTGTTACGTCATATCCAAGCAGCTCAGCCATGCGTAAAAAATCAACGAGTCTAAGCGACTCATTTTTAATGGCAGCGTGAAATGTTGAAGGCTTGATGCCGGCCATCTCCGAGAGAGCCTTTCTATGTTTAATACCGGAGTCTGCGATCATAACATCTACGATCTGGTCCACCTTTTTTTGATTGATTTTCAATTGTATCACCTTCCTTGTTATCTTAACAATACAATATAATTGTTCTAAAGTCAAAAATATTGTTTGTAATCTAATTATGTTATTGACAATCCAATTATATTGGATTATAATTGAGACATAAGAAATAAACAAAGCGCCTCTAACAGGCGCGAAAGGAGAAGAGGCATGTTTATAGTAAATTTTAATACGGGAGCCGGTAACCAACAGGCGCCTACATTGGAAGAAGCGAAGCAAAAAGCGGTGGATAGCATTAGTTTTACCCAACAACACATTACTATTGAGGACGAGCATGGTAACGTGGTTTCAATTGCTCGGTGGTACGGCGTAGAGCCGACCGAAGAAGACGAAGTGCTGGAACGAATCGCCGGCGGTTTTTACCAACGGTGGAGCGACGAACTGGAATAAAAGCACCGGTGGGTGTATAGGAGGAACAATGCTAGTTCTAAACAAAAAAGCATCAGCCGGGGAATGGGCCCCGGCTGATGCTAGAAAGATTAGTATTATTTCAATCAACGAGCTCACAGGGAGCACGACATATATGTATCGTACTCCTGGACTAAAAATATGTCAAGCGCCTGCGGCTAGAGGCGCGAAAGGAGAACTGGAAAATGAAAAAATATGTACTAACCGCTAATCGAAAAGTTGTAGATGATGTTATTCTTCACCAAATAAAAGCAATAAAAGATTTTGGTGATGTAGAGGAAGGTGATCTGGGAGGTTGGATCCAGAAAGAAGACAATCTCAGCCATGAAGGGGAAGCGTGGGTATCCGATAATGCCATGGTATATGGCGACGCTACGGTACTTGGAAATGCTTGTGTGACTGGTAATGCTGAAATTTTCGGTCACGCTCGTATACAGTCTGAAGCATTTGTAGGCGATCACGCAAAAGTATCTGGTTATGCCTTTATAGCAGGAGACTCTAGGATATCTGATTTTGCTCAGATCGGCGGAGGCGCAATGGTTACTAGCTCAACTATATTTGGTAAAGCAATAGTCGAGCGAAACGCGTCTGTACATTTTGCCTGCATAGGGGGCCGTGGATATATAGTGGATAAAGATGAGATCTTATCAATATCTAACATCTGGTCTGTACACGACCCATTAACAGCGTATGTCACGCTCGATAAACACTTAGAGCTTACATACAAAAATTTCTGTGGTAGTCCTGAAGAATTTGAGGACTATCTTCAGAAAGAAATAAAGGAAAATTCTCACCAAAAGAAATTGAAAGCAGCAGTGGAGTTTATCCGTGTATGGCATGGCGCGAAAGGAGAATGGAAATGACGAGAGTTCCAGTTTATATCCACAACCCCGGTGAGGTTGGGTTGTGGGGCAACGAGATCATTGCTCGTGTCCAGTATACCAGCAACTTGGATTATTGGGATGGTGGTAACTGGACGAATGGCGGTGTTGGCAGGCACAAAGGTATCACTAAGCTGCGGGACGGTCGTTACGTTATCATAAACGGTACCCAGTGGCAGGGCGAGCGCGACTATGCTTATGTAGTCAGCGATCGCGAGGCGCTCGAAGCCATCCTTTCTAGTGGCAATGAGCAGCTGCTCAAGGAGGGACGGTTTAAATCCCTTAGAGCATTAGAAAAGTTAGTGCGAGAATGCCAATAAGCCCCACCCCCGCCGCAGGTGCAACAAGGCGCCGGGCACAAGGAGATCATTATGATTAACTTAAAGATAGGTTTTAGTGCTGATGAGCTGGAAGCCGAATACCCAATTGGCGCGGAGATATTAAAAACCCGCAGATCAGAATTGGGAGGAATAAAGCACAAGAAAGCAGCCGTTGAAGTCCTGACAAGATCTGGCCAAGTAAAGCAAATCAAAGGCGACCTGGTCTACTACTCCTGGATTGTTGGAGGGTTGAACTGGAGCAAGACGTCCTGGGGCGAGAGGCCGGAACGAGGCATCGTCATCCATGAAGTCTTGAACACGGGGAATGGAGCGCACGTTTTCTTTGTTCCCGACGACTCTACCGTAGAAAGTCGCCTTGAAAAGTTGCCTACTTACCCTAACCTTCTAGCTCTAGACATGTCTCACGACCCTTTAGTGATAGAAATAAAAAATAATCATCAAAATAGGCCTCCGATGGAGACCTATAACTTAACTGCTGAATTGCTCAAAACCTTTAGCCTTCAGGGGCATAAGGTATTCGAAGACCTGATGGACCTAAGGCTTCGAAAAATTGAAGGTTATGTAAAGTGGCAAGGCTATGCAGTTACGGCAGGGCGCACAAAGTGGTTTTTTGTGCAGCAAGCTGATGGATCTGTCGTCTTTGGAAACGACGAGTTACATAAAACAAAAGAAAAGAGGGTATGCGGTAGCGTTGATGACTTTTATCAAACGATTATAGCTGAGTCAGATTATTCAGCTATAGCAGACATAAATAAAGAAAATAAACGGGTGATGGACAGAATAAATTATATTCTGGACACGTATAACCCATTAAAATACAGCAAAAGTCGGGCATAGTGCCCGTATGATGCTAGCAAGATTTAAAAAATTTCAATCCACACTCACAAGGAGTGCGACATACACGTATCGTGCTCCTTGACTTAAAAATGTCAAACGCCCGCAGGCGCGAAAGGAGATTACTATAATGAAACTATCTCAACTGCTCGCTACTAAAAAGGTTGTTGCTTCAGGATTCGCGGCTATTGCCGGTCTGTCCGCATTTTCGCGGGGCAGAGAAGAAGTTGTCCTGTCGTCCCTCGCACCCTCCGTTTTGGCGGATCAAGGTGTTACAGAGTATTACGCGCTTCAGCTGCCGCGCGGAACAGTTTTTAATACGCCGGAGGATATCATCGCTGCCGATCTAGACGTGCAAAAATATACTATAGAGACCGTACACAGTGTAGAAGGTATGGAGCATGTTATTGTGTCGCGGCATCAAGGCACGATTAATATCCTTTTGGATAAATACGACCTTGAGGCAAATGGCAATGTCTATGCCTCAGTCACCGCGGAGCAAATTGCTGGCAAGCATGTTATCGGTACACTTCCTCCTCAATTAATCTCAGCGGCTGGTGCTTATACAGCCGTAACCATCAAAAACTTTGATCATACCAAAGACGGGGATCTTTCGGGTCAAGAGCTCAGAGATCGATTGATCATGGCTGATAAGCCAATCAGACTGGTAGAAGTAGAAGAGACGGAGGAGAGATCACGCTTGTCAGACCCAAGTGAGTTTGACATTGTTTTTAGATTCTTCGTGGAAGGTGAATTTGAAGTAGTGGACGAATTCACCAAGGAGTTATACAACCAGCTACAGGAACTTTACGATGATATGGAGGAAAATTATCCTCCAGAAGCCGCAGAGGACCCGTATGAGAATATTGACGGTGTAGGATTAGTACAACAAGTTGCAAAACATTATAAGACTTTAAAAATCCATTACAACTACGATAAAAACGTTAGCTGGACAACAAAAGGTTACGCACTTTACGTGTTGTTGGGTTATTTCGGACCTGACGATGACGAAGAGTTTGTGACAGTGGAATGCTTTAAAGATTCCTATCCTCAAACATTTGAGGAGGAAGCAAAAGAAGAGTGGGCGCAATATTGCAAGCAGTTGTACCGCAATTTCCAACATCCTGTTTTATACAAAGAGGAGTGGGAGTCTGAAGAGATCCCGTTCACGGATAAAAGGTACGAGGAAGATAACCCTGAGTGGAGAAAAGTTCTAGCTGAAAAGAGTTTAGGGTAAACTTATTCCTTCAGACCTAGCGGTGAGGGATGCAATTTTGCTCTTATTTTCTCGGCACGTAAACCGTTTTGTCGATGGAGTGGGTTGGGGATTGGAAGTGCCAAAATGAAAAGCCGGGGAATACGTCCCGGCTTAATTTGTTTCCTTATTATTAAAATCAGTGTTTGCGTTCTCTTTTTTTTGAATAGCTTCAGTCTCAATACGAGCTTTCTTCCACAACTTTGGCAGCGATCTCTCGAAATTATCGATAATACGGCGTTTCTTATCTTCGCTGTTTTTATCCATGTAACCTCCTGGACCCAATATACCTACACACATAGTGTACGAAATATTGGATCTTTGATCAAGAAGAAGAACATATCCGGCTCATAGGTTTCAACTATTTTGTTGTAACCTAAATATGGTAATGATATAATCAAAGTATAACAAGCAAGGAGGAGGAATGTTGAATGAGAAATAGAATAAAACAGTATCTTTTAGCAGGTTATCCGGCTTTATGGATTCAGGATTGGGAAGAAGAGAGGGTTTGCAAGGATCTTCAACGTATTGCCAAAGATGGTAAAGGAAATATCACACTTTCATATCTGGAATGGAGTTGCACGAAGGGCTTCTATGATCCGGCAGCTCAAAAAACACATAAAGACGTAACAGATCCGATTGCTGCTCTGCAGTATGTGGCGTCCCCGAATTCACCAGATAAGACGCTTTATATCTTCAAAAACTTTCACTTCTACCTGGACAACCCCAACTCCAAACATATGATCATTCAACTTATAAAGGATTTGATTCCGGTTGCCAAAATAACGGAGCGGCACCTTATTTTCGTGAGCTCCCAGGTTAACTTACCGCAAGAACTGTCGAAGGACATTACGTTTCTTCAGTTCGATCTTCCAGATGCCGATACTCTTGATTCGGTTCTCTACGATGTGATGTCGTCCGTTGCGATTGGGAAGGCCAGGCTGGATCTCGGGAAGGCGACGGCTGAATCGCGCCGTAAGATGATCGAAGGGGCTGTTAAGGAACATTTAAACGTATCTGAAGAAGATCGTTACCGCTTGGTACAAGCTGCCCTGGGCTTGACGTGCGCCGAAGCGGAGAATGCGTTCGCTCTAACGTGGGTGGAAAACAACTCTTTCACAAGCCCCGAAGCTGTTGCTTACGTACAGAAAATCAAAACCCAGTTCATCAACAATAGCGGCCTATTGGAATACATACCTCCGAAGTTCTCTCTGGATGATATTGGCGGATTGGATGAACTGAAGAAATGGCTGGTCATGTATCAAAAAGCGTTCACGAAAGAGGCCATAGATTTCGGCCTTGCGATCCCTAAAGGCGTGATCTGTACGGGCCAGCCTGGAACAGGTAAGTCTACGGCGGCAAATGCAACAAGCGCCGCGTGGAGGATTCCGCTGCTGCGATTCGATATTGGCCAAATTTTCGGGAGTCTCTTGGGGGAGACGGAACAAAAACTCCGTACCGTTTTGCGTACAGCGGAGGCGCTTGCTCCGTGCATCCTTCAGATCGAAGAGATTGAAAAGTCCTTGGCCGGAATCTCCGGAGGGAATTCCAGCAACGATGGAGGCACCACATCGCGGATCGGCGCTACCTTGCTGACTTGGATGCAGGAAAAGTCGAAGCCTGTTTTCGTCTTCGCAACGGCGAACGATATATCCAATTTGGACTCGGCCCTCATTCGCAAAGGCCGGTTTGACGAGATCTTTTTCATCGATCTGCCCACCTTCGAGGAGAGAGAGGCTATTTTCAAAATCCACATTCGAAAAAGAGGGAGATCGCCTGAAAAATTCGATCTGAATAAACTGGCGACCCATAGCGAGGGCTATGGCGGCGCGGAGATTGAAAGTGCTGTAGAAGCTGGATTGTGGGCGGCATTCAACGATTCTAAGCGAGATCTGACAACGGACGATATTCTCCAGGCGCTGGCCGCAACGAAGCCTGTTTCCATCACAAAAAAGGAAACTATTTTGCAAATTCGCCAATGGGCTGAAGGCCGCGCTAGAAATGCAAGTTCCGTCTCTTCGCAAGTCAATCCCGAGACGTTGGATGATATTTATAGCAGACTTCGGAAAATAACAAATTAAGGAGGGCATCCATGTCACATTGGGTAGAGAAGAAAACGAATTTCGTTGATATTGAAACGCTTGCTGAAGCTTGCAAACTGATCGGTTTGACCCTGACGGAAAATGAACGAGCGCGGGGCTGGAACGGCAACTCGATAAAGGCTGAATATGTGATCAAGCTAAAGGGGAAGTACGACATTGCATTCATTCAAAAAGATGGACGCTGGGATATTAGCGCAGACTGGTATGACGGCTCCGTGGAGAAAGCAATTGGCAAAGACGGAAACAATCTGAAACAAGCGTATACCGCCGCAGCAGCTCTGAAGGTTGCGAGAGCCCATGGTCATCCAGTAGAGATGCAACGTACGGACAACGGGGAAATTAAGCTTGTGCTAACAGTTGGAGCGAGGGGGTAGCCGGTATGGAAAAAAAGATCGAGATCGTATGTAAGAAAGACGGGACGTTCACCATTGAAGCATTCGGTTTCGAGGGGAATAGCTGCGAACAAGCGACGGCTCCATATGAGGAGGCGCTTGGCGGCGAAACGATCGAAAAACAGCGGAAGCCGGAATTCTTCAACGTTAATGCCGCGAATCAAACGACGAAGGTGAACGGTGGTTAATATGAGAATCCATTCCTTTACCCCAAGCACATTCGTAAACGGCCCCGGGAACAGGGCGATGATCCATACCCAAGGATGCACGTTGGCTTGTCCCGGTTGCTTCAATAATTCCACGCATTCCAAGGATGGAGGGAAAGAGGTGTCCGTCCCGGATCTAATTCAGCGAATTCCGGCCGATGTTGATGGGGTTACGATCAGCGGCGGCGAACCCTTTCTTCAGCCGGAGGACTTATTGGAATTGGTCACGGAATTGCGTGAAAGGGTTGATTCCATCGTCGTATTCAGCGGGTTTTACCTTCGTGAGATTCAAAAAATGCCCCTCGGCCAGAAGATTTTGGGACAAATTGACGTGCTGATCGATGGGCGCTTTGAGATCGAGAACATAGCTCAAAACGGCGTGAGGGGATCGGAGAATCAAACGATACATCTTCTGACAGAACGACATTGCCGGGAAGAATTCGAAGAAAGGAATGTCGAGATCATCATTGACAATGAAGGGAAACTTATCATGACGGGATTCCCTCCTGAAGAGATTCGACAAGGGATAGGAAGCCTTACCTAGAAAGGTAGCGAACGATGGATAGACGAGCGCAGTTACAAAGAAAAATTGTTTGGCAGGTCGTAATTTTAATTCTTCTTGTTTTCGCACCAAACGTTATTCGTTTGATGGCTTCCTCGTTGGATAGTGGATCATCTGATAAAGCCAATCTTGAGGAAGTCCTTTTGACTGTTCAATCGTTTGGGCTAGTGATATTTACAGTTTTGATTGTTGTAAGTTTCTATAGAATGTTTCAAATCGTATTAACCGGAGGAGGAGATCAGGCAGCGCGGGCTGCGGCTTATGAATCTTATACCCAACGACTGGCTGAAGAAGCCCAACCGGACTTAGCTGATTCACTAGAAAGCATGTTGGCTTCGAATGAAGGAACATCCGAAAGTTCTACCTCTCGTACTGTTAGAGAACAGGGTCCTAGTTCATATCAGGAGGAAGATAAGTCGGTGCAGGCAGTTCCCGATGATGCTGTTATGCGAGTGATCAGGGAGGGAGAATACGAGTCGAATAGCAGCGAGGATGTAGTAAAAGAAGATCCGGATATCAAGCGGATAATACGTAGTTCGGTGGTTGAAACATGAATTCATCGAAGAGAGCAGCGGATAAACGGCGTACAATCGTTTTTTCTAATCATGACGGGATTCCCTCCTGACAAGGAATAGGGAACCTTGCCTAGAAAGGTAGCGAACGATGGATAGACTAGCGCAGTTACGAAGAGAACTTATTCTGCAAGTAATAAAATTATTGCTCATAATTTTCGCACCAAGCGTTATCAATTTGATAGCTTCCTCGGGGGATAGTGGATCATCTGATAAAGCCAATCTTGCTAAAATGCTGGCGGAAGTCCTTTTGATTGTTCAACCGTTTGGGATAGTGATATTTACAGTTATGATTGTTGTGAGTTTCTGTAGAATGCTTCAAATCGTATTTTCCGGAGGAGGGGATCAGGCAGCGCGGGCTGCGGCTTATGAATCTTATACCCAACGACAGACTGAAGTTGTCCAACCGGACTTAGCTGATTCACTAGAAAGCATGTTGGCTTCGAATGAAGGAACATCCGAAAGTTCTACCTCGCGTACTGTTGGAGAACAAGGTTCTAGTGCATATCAGAAGGGAGAGTCGGTGCATGCAGTTCCCGTTGATGCCGTTATGAGAGTGATCAGGGAGGCAGATCACGAGTCTAATAGCAACGAGCATGTAGTAAAAGAAGATCCGGATATCAAGCGGATAATACGTAGTTCGGTGGATGAAACATAAATTCATCAAATAGAACGGCATGAGGCCATGCTACAGTTCAAATAAACGTTTCTGTCTGCTCTGAGGGATGCCGCTCTACCATGAAAAAAAGTCTTTTGCATAGAAGGTGACGAACGATGGACCGTCTTATTTATGAAAGAACCAAAATAATCACACTCATATTTTTATTAATTTTAGTACCAATTGCTCTCAAAGTGCTGATCCCTTTATTGTTTAGCGATTTCTTAAACAATACATCAAAAATAAGTCAAGCAATTAAGATCATAATAGAACCAGGGCTCACGATTGTTTTTGTGGTGGGAGCAGTCATCATTGCTTGTCAGCTAACTTTAAATGAAATCAAGCGCATGACTTCAAATCTAGAAATAAGTTCGTTCCCAGATCAGCAGAGGGGCACAGCATCTCAACCTGAACAACCCGATCTAGCGGATACCTTAGAGACATGGCATTCCCAAGAAGAATCTTCCGGAAGTTCTGGATCGGTTGAAGAACATCCTTCTAGTTCATACCAGGAGGAAGATAAGTCCGTGCAGGCAATTCTCGATGATTCCGTTACGCGAGTGATCAGGGAGGGAGAATACGAGTCGAATAGCAGCGAGCATGTAGTAAAACAGGATCCGAATATCACGCGGATAATTCATAGTTCGGTGGATGAAACATGAATACATCGAAGAGAGCAGCGGATAAACGGCGTACAATCGTTTTTTCTAGGATGAGCATAGTGGACATGCTTGATCGATCGGAAATGAAATCGTTAAGGGATCATGTCATCGCGGGAATTGAGGCTTCGGAGCCGGGAACGATCCTTTGTTTGGACCTTTTCGATATTAATTGGATCAACAGTTCGGCGGTAGACGAAGTTATCGGAAAAGCACTTGCTCATTTAAGAAAGTCCAAGCTGGAAGTGTTTTTGTATTTGCAGATCGAAAATAACTCCTTTGAGCATTTCTTTAACATCGAGCGTGCTCTGAGGGATGCGGATCTACCATTGATGGTCAATGTAAATAATAGGTCTTTTGCTTTGATAGGACCTTTGCAATCTTATCTGAAAGATTTTCTATTTTATGTGTACTCCCGCGGTCAGACAGGCGTTACTTCCGCAATTGCATCTATTGATCTAGCAATTAACAAGCACAAATGCAGCACTTATTTAGGCAAGCTGTTTGACTTGCGTCTCATTATACGAGTCAAACAAACCACGCAAGTAGGATATGAATACATCTACTATCCCTTGTTCGGAACTGATCTGATGCCGCCGGCTGCCGGTGAGGTGTGTAAGAACTAGCGAACACATGTTCGCAAAATCCGTATTTTGTACATATGTCTGTAATAGTTGTGCAGCTCTTTTCCCCATATATCTCAATAAAAAAAGACCTCATTGAGAGGTCTTTTTGTCTGGATCATAGCAGGGCGGCGTATCCTGATCTCTGGTAACTTACCTAAGCTGGTAAGCGCGTGGGGAACCTTTCCCACCTCAATGATCCATGTTATACATTATGAATGTTTCGTAACTTATTATACGTGGTATCTGTTACATATTACGTATCATATAATACAATACAACCCGTTCACAGTCAAGCATCAGGAGGCTTCGGAAGCCCTCATTGTAGATTTATATGGTACTAAACGTCCACTTCCAAGACGTTTGCTTACTTTGACTTCACCATTATCGAGTTCGTAAAAAGACGATAGAAACAAGTATCCGGTAGGATCAAGTTTTATCGCGAGGAGCAAATGAGGATTTATAACCTTAATTAGTTCTATGCTATCGGGGACTTTTGGATTTTGACCAATATAATCTGGATTACTAATCATGTTAGGAATAAGGTGACCGTGCTTTTCAAGAATCCCAGGGTGCTTTTTTAGGATGTGTTTGATGGCACCAGGGTACATTTTAACCTCTGACTCCGGAAACCGAATCCCCGTTAATTTATCTATAGCCTCAATATCTAATTTCCCTACTGTCTGGATCTCTTTTGAATGAAGATTTAGGGAATATGTTACTTCATCTCCTTTTAAATTGCTCATATTTAGGCCCCCTTATAAGTTCGTTAGAAGACTAATTCTTTCGGAAATATATCAAATAATGTTGGCTATCATTAACCCATCATTTTAGCATCAATAGTAAATTGTGCCACTCATAAATTGATAACAGTTAATAATAGATATCTGAGGTGGTTAGGATCTTTGCTAAACATAATTTATTATAAACGAGGAAATAGAACGAAAGTAACATACAAAAATGCCGCAAAAATCGCGGCATTTTTGTATTCTTTATGTATATGTTTAAGCTATTAATGTCCTCTTAATAATTATACCCCATTTTCCTTGAGTGGTAACCTTCTAAGTAGAAATTTATATCAGTTACCCAACTCACTAAAGCACAGGAAACTTCTATTCCTCTCTCCGGCCCTGCAAACACTAGTGAGAAAGACAGAAGGAACATAAATATACGTTCCTTCTCCTTCTCAAGCAGTTTTATACCAAGAACGGTCTGATACATTAAAAGTATACTCCAATAAGCACAAAAAGATTCACATAACATGGATAATTAATCTCATTCATAGAATATGGGTATTAATACCTAGTTACATTTTCCCAAATTTCGACTTTATTTTGCTAGAAGGGTATGGTATTATATTCAACAAGGAAATATTTAAAACTCTGTCATCAATTAACTGAATATAAAAAAGCCATCAAGTTCAGGCGGTTTTAAGAAGCTGGGAACTTCTTAAACTGCTCATCCGATAAGAGACATCGGGAACAGGCCAAACTCAATGACTTTCTTAACGTATTTACGTTAATTATACCAAAATTCTTTGGGGTTATCAAGGTTAAAGAGGTATATTTGAAAGCACATTGTGCAGGTTTTTTGTTACATAATCTGGTCTGACAGCCCTGCGTCTCTTCCCTATTTCGGATGAAGATGCAGGGCTTTTATATTTCCCATTTAATACCTGATGACAGTAAAAAACCTAGCTTACCAGGCTAGGTTAACAAAAATCGCTTTGAGAGAATTTACTAAACGGTTGAGTTGGATCTACCAAATCCATTCAACCTGGTTGATCTAAGTTACCAGCTTAGATCACCACAAGAGATGTAACGGCAGGTGAGCTGCTACCAACAGTTCCTGCAAAAAACAAGAGGCCAAAAACTACCAAGAACCCAAGAACCCAAGAACCCAAAAACCCAAAAGCACATGAAGCATTTTTTGAAAAAATGTACTTTCATGGGCCTGCTTTCTTGTTGTCTAAAATCTGTCTATGCAAAGATTATAACAAGCATTTGATAGATTTTCAACAAGAATAATTCGTACTATAGACCTTATTTCGACAAATTACTACATACTTTTCGCCTATAAATAAGCGAAAACAAGGATCAGATTATTTGCGGTATTCGTAGAGAAAATGCTTCAAGCAACTCTATTGAATCATAGATAAAACTCAAAACAACTTTATATAGCGGCGTTTGGTACATTTTAACAAAAAAATGATCACCAAAGGCTTAGTTTCCTATTGTCTTTTTTAGGATAACGTAAGCCGGGTCAGATCCTGCCATCTGCGTGGTTATGCAACAAATGTGACAGGAGCACACGTAAAAAACTGTCCATCGTACAGGAGGGCGCCTTACCCCAAGTGTACGGTTATTTCCGGGTTGCCACGTCGAGCCGTGGCCACTAGCCCCTAACCAGGGCCAAGTGAAGCCGGCTTAGCTTCCGTTTACCTACTGTCGGGAGACACTAGCAAGATCGGAAGCATATGTAAGGCAATAACGAAGTGTACTCCGATGCCGTGTGACTCCATGGTGGGGTACGACCGTTCCGAACAGTACGTAGTAAATTACCGATGGAACCTTGCTGGAAACCGTTCAAGGGAGGTAAGACTACGGTTTGAGAAGCAGCTGTAAAAGCTATGGTGGCGGATCGCCACATAGGAACCGTAAGCGATCCAGAGCTAAGACTCTATAAAGCAGTTGGCGCTATTCAGCGCGTGGGTAGAAACAATTCCGGCAACCAGTCGCCGATTCATTAGTGCTGGTCCCTTATTTCTTTCTACCGCACCTTATCCCGAGAGGCGGCCATCGATGCTGCTTATTTTTTTGCACCCTTTCTCGGGATAAGGTGAATTGTGTCCACTTCCCCCAAAACCATTCAAAAAAGAAAATGTTCTCCTTAATGAACCTGCAATTCACCTTAACGAAGGGGTGGGTGTGGGGAGAAATGTTTTATTATTTGAAACGCATAGCGTTTCTACCTTTTATAACGGAGCTGTGGATAATCTTTATCTATATATCTTTTATCCACAACCGCGACATTTTATACGTGTTTAGAGCAAAACAACTAATCTCTATTTGAGATGATTAGTTTGAGTAAGGCAGTTAAGGATTGGGTTGTCTAATGTTCGGAAAGTTGTGGTGGATGAGGCCTCGGCGTCAGTAAAAAGCAGCTCGTGCGGCTGAACGTGTAGAAGAACCGGAAGAGACCGGTGGAAATCCGCAAGGAGTGTTGGAGCAGTGAGCATCTCTCTCCCCTGCTGTTTGGCCATACCTGGACGTCGTTGCGGAGCCAGAGCGATTGTAGGCGGGCAGGTCCCAGCTGCAGGAGGAAAGCAGCTCGTGTTGTTGACCGTGATGAAGAATCGGAAGAGGCCGGCGGAGAGCC
>NZ_NPBY01000075.1 GCF_002272015.1 Paenibacillus campinasensis
TCTGAGCTTCCTGAAGTTCCCGAACTTCCCGGACTCCCCGAGCTCCCCGGACTTCCGGCAGCATCTTGGGCACCATTCCTGCCAAGTCCGAGATTAACAATAATTGGAGTATGCCATTCAAAAATTCTATGGAAATTTGATGCATTTCCCCCTTCCTTTTAACAGCGGTCTTGTACTTCACCTTTACAGTGAACATGTATTCAATAATTCAAAGGAGTGGTGGATAATGATGAAAACATGGAAACGCATGACGCTGGCAGCGATCGTTGGTGTCACGGCATGGGGAAGCGTGCTCGCAGGTACAGGACTCGAGTCTGTATCAGCCGCACCGAATGCGGTGCCTTCGTATGAGGTGAAATTCAGCGCAAGACCAGAAGCGGTATTAACCCCGGACCGGCAGGTTCGCCCGGAAGTCATTCAACAGCTGGGCGTCTCTTCAACGCCACTGGCAATTGGTGTTGCCTATTTCGATACCGATGATCTTGCCCTGAATGAACAAGGCTGGAATGTTCGTTTCCGCAAGAAAGCAGATAAGAACAACTACGAATTGACTTTCAAAAAGCGGTATCCGATCATCAACGGAGACATTGATGCTGCGCTGACTTTGGCGAACAAAGAGGGCTTTGACTCCTCCGATGACAATTACGAGGCTGAAATCGACTGGGGCTACAGCCGGCAAACTCTCAGCTTCTCCAACGAGAAGAAAGTCAGCGTCAATATGGCGGGTCCTCAGCTGCCATCCGAACAAGTGATGCTCTCCCATCTGTTGGACAAGCTGCCTGGCAAGCTCAATAAATGGTCTGCTCCAAACTGGGGCAAGCAAATGCTGTCTCAGTCCCGCTCTTATGGACCGGTGGTATTCGACCGTTACGAGGGGCAATGGCAAGGGGTGAAGATGACTCTCGAAGTATGGCCGATTCGCAACAGCAGCGGTACAGGTACCGAGGATTTCATCGAGGTTTCCTTTAAAACTGCTGATCGCAATGTAGCAACCCGTCTTCGTGCCGAGTTGCTGGAGCTGCTCGAGTCTAACGGCTGGCTGCTGCCTGGCGACGACTTGAAGACCCAACTGATCCTCGAGCGGTATTAATGATCGGCGAGGAATACTGACTTCGCGGTCATGTCTGCATGCAGTAAATCATAGAGGCTGTCCCTTAGCGGACAGCCTCTATATCATTTTGACAGAATTCATTTTTCAGTTGACATACATGGCCGCCAAAGGGAGTGAACACAGGCTGAACTTGCTTCATAGCAGCACGTTTTTTTGCCCCTCACTTGGATGCCTATCTTACACTCGTTCTAGCGGCCGAAATGGTTCAGGCGGGAGCTCAACTCGGATGGGATCCCCTGCTCGTATTTCTCCCCCAACTAGCACGATAGCCATGACGCCAGCCTTTCGAACAAGCTTCCCATCCGCGTCTTTATCTAAAACGGCACTCAACAGTCCTGGCTGAAAGTTGTCGATCTGAGCACAAGGATTGCGCAGTCCTGTGATTTCAATAACCGCGGATTCGCCAATATACAGCTTTGACCCTGTTGGCAAATCAAGCAAATGAATCCCGCGGGTCGTTATGTTCTCACCCATTTGCCCGGGCTCAACGTGAAAACCAGCCCTCCCTACTTCGTCGAATAACTCCGAATGAATTAAGTGCACTTGCCGCAGGTTCGGTTGATCCGGGTTTTGCGCCACTCGTGAACGATGCTTCACAGTCCCTCCCATGTGGGCATCACCTTCCACTCCCAGACCAGCAAGTAAGTGGATCGTCGTTACTACCTCTTTGCTAAAAGTATGTGTTGCACTTCGACTGACTGACATCACTTCTCCGACTTGAGAAACAAGGCTTGTCATCATGATATTGCACCTCCATTCCATGAAAAAGCACGTCCACCACTACAACCAAAGTCTTCTTTAACTCCATTATATGTGGATTCATAACAACCTTGCAGTCCCCGGCGTATATCTATGGTTGGACACTAAGTGCCCTTACCCGCAGCGGTGCTGCCATCAGCAAAAAAGGATGCCTGCAAATCAGGCATCCCTTGTTCTGCGTTGAGTTAAGCTAAACCCCTTGCCCACCCTCAACAATTTATAGCCAACACACGGTAGTTACATTTAAGAATACACTGTACTTACATGCTGAATCGCAATCTTGTTACAGTACCGGGCTAACTTTAATAGTGTCAGACATGGCCCTGCGTCCAACGATTCGGAGGTCCAATTTTCCCTATTGGCAGGGTTGTGTTCACCTCTATAAATTGTTTACCAGCTTAACTATTCAACCAGATTAATGGTCCAGTTCTTTTCCTGGATTTTAAAATCCAGCTCCCGGTATTCCTTCGATAAACGATCAATCTCGCTTTGGATTTTTGGAATGTCTACGGTGGCCTGGTACCTTACCTCAGAGCGGCTATATCGATCCTGCCGGATGGACGCATGCTCCAGTAATTCATCGAGAATCTTTCGCTTTTGCATCACACTGTCCCGTTCCGCTAAGACGTCTGCAATGGTTCTGTTTTCATCAAATGGGGTGAGCGAATTTGTTTTGTTGATGGACATAATTAATACCGTTAATTGATTTATCGTCTCATTCAGCTCTTGAAGCAGCAATTCAGGCTTCTCGGCAGGCTCATCCCCTTCTTGGACTTTGACAACACGTGAAAGCCGCTCTCTCAGCTGCGAAATTTTCCGCTGACAATCCACACGCAACACTAAAGCTTCTGCAAGTTTCATCGAACTGTACCTCCTTAGGTATACCGATACTGATAACGAATAAGTTTAGGCGCCTCTCCCACGTCATGCTCACAGGCGCCGCTGCCGATTTCCCTGAAGCCTATTTTTTCAAACATTCGTCTGGATCTTATGTTCGTTTTCCGGAACTCGCCCACTGCTTCCTTACAAAAACCTTCATCGCTCCATCCGCCGCCCCTTCGCTCGTCTGTACACCCTAGAGCTAACCACCACCAGCACGAGCGCTGCCACATTACAAACGACCGTAACCATGCTCAAGCTCCCGATCTCAAAATAGCGAATCACATTGCTGATCAGAAACACGAGAAAAAGAAAGCTTGAGAGTATGAGCGTCAGCTTTTTATCTTGTTTATCCCTCATAGCTCCCCTTCCCTGCATCCGTCTATAATATGTACTTCTCCTTAATATACTTCATATGCTCTTCAAATTCCTGCCAAAATTGTCCATACTGTCCTTCAAACAGCTCCATGCCGCCCGCGTCCACATCCTTGCCGATATAAAAATCAGATGCCTGCTCGGCAAACGCATACACGATGGTGGCATATTCAGCGAGTGGCAGTGTAACGGCAAGATCTCTGTAATCCACATGATCATTTTTAACAAAGTGGCTCAACGTCACTTCATCCCCGTTCAGCGTCACATTCCACTTGATGTACGAAGAGCAGAAGAGCATGTACGCACCGCAGCAATTAATCAATGTTTCCTCTTTGATTCCTTCCGGATAGTACCTCGGCGGGGCCGCTAGAGGATTGGGGAATCCGTACCTTACCGTCCGCATTAGAGCAAGGGCGGCTTCATTAATGACCCAGTCACCGTCGTCCTCGCTTGAGATCATCACATCATTCACCTTTAAGTAAATCGGACCGTGGGAGCAGGGCTCCTCAAGTTCTTGAGTCAGGAAATGCTGATGCACAATTTTCAATTCAAAGTGGCCCATATCCATCTCCTTTGCTCATATCAACCCGGTCTCCTGTAAAGGTAAAGGGGCCCAGCCAAAGGGACCCAGCCGCAAGCTGTGATGCACCCTAACGCGCAATAAATTGGGACAACTATGAATTGGATAGATTTATCTCCGGTTCCTGTTGTCTCCTCTTATAAGAGTATAACGAACCGCGATGGATGAAAAGTGTAAAATAACACGTCTTCACTTCGGGAGTGACCGCGGCCTATATTGCTGCTTATTCCTTGCCGTTTCGCAAGTTGGAACAGCCCCACCTGATCAAGGTTGGGGCTGCTTGAGATCCAGGGCGGGGCGGGTTGAGCCGGATTCAGGTCAACCGCTCCTCTATTCACCACCGTCTATCGCTTGGCGATCGATTTTGTACTTGCGCCTGGCTTGGCACGGATTCACTTTACGTTTGCCCCGCTTCATCTTCAGCTTGCGTCTGGCTTTGCATATACTGCGCTTGCGCCGGACCCGGTACCGCTTACGTTTCCTTCTCCGCCGCAGGCGCCTCTGTAGCTCCGAATGTGCTGGCGGGCTAGCCGGAACTCCGGTTTCGGGTGATCGTGCTTCACCCGGACCTGGAATTTCGGGAGATTCCGGCGGTCCCGCGGGTCCAGGCGGGCCGGGAGGAGTCACTGGCGGAGCGCCCGGCGGTCCTGGGGGAACAGGCGGGGCT
>NZ_NPBY01000076.1 GCF_002272015.1 Paenibacillus campinasensis
AACAGGCGGGGCTGGGGGAACGGGCGGAAATATGCTGCATGTTTCGGGGATATACACAGATGCCGGCGGAAAGGATTGACTCATGACCAGTCCTGTCTCCGTCCAGATGGCAGCCGCATTCAGATTCGTCCTCATATCTGGAATCCCTATCCTATTATTCGAAATGACACCCTGGTTTGCCGCGAGTTGAAATTGCAGGATGCTTCTGTAGTATCTGCCTTCCCCCGCTGCCGCTGCTTCCGCTGACCACAGGTCCCCCACGACAAAAGAATGTCATAGCTGTTGGGTTGAAATGATACGGATACAACATCGCTGCTGTTAATATCGACAGGCTGATAGATGACCGGACTGGCGGGCGTTTGGACATAAGCGACCCGGAACGAGGTTAGATCCAGCTCGAAAGTCCCGTCATTTTGAATCGTGTATGGTGATGAACGACGAGGAACACGATCGGTGATGACTACATTTTCAGTAATGGTGTATATTTGTCTGGCGGACGCCACCATTTCATCGCGCAACGCAACCTGCGCGTTGCTAATATCACGCGGAACGATGTAAGCCTGGCCAGAGGAAGCCGTTTGGTCCAAATATTCGGGCAGCCGGACTGCCCCGCCGATCCCAATCGTATTGATCACAATGCCATTCGCACGTGCGGCATCCGCCGCAGCAATCATGAAGCGCTTCGCAGCATTGCTTGCGTACACGTTGCGGCTGGTTAACTCGTAATAATCGATCTGGCGGGTCTGAGGAATTTTTTGATCCGTAGCAAAAATCATAAGTTCGGTCTCAGAGTTATCATACGTCACGGTATCCAGCGACTGGCCCACAATGCTCTGCGGAAAAAATGGATCCGTATATACAGGCTCAAGCGGCACCCCCGAGGCCGACTGGGAATACTGCCATATTCCGTTGACCTTGGCGAAAAAGGGGCTCTGCTCGTAGTAATAATAATTCGCAGCGAAGCCGATCCGCCCGTTGGACCAGTAATACCCATTCAGCGTCACATCATCCAGCATATTGGGAACGGCAGGCACACGTGTGATATTGTCCGCATTTCTTCCGTCAAAGTTATGCCATTCCCCTGCAAAAGGATTGATCGTTAACTGGCCTGCAGTCGCTTCGAAAAATTCCACACTTCTGCTCAAGGCACGCAATTTCAGTCTGACGATTTGCAGCGGTGTAAATGTGGCAGGATCATAATTGTCCGGGTCGATCCCCTCCCGAACCAGGTCTTCACTCGTCACAAGCGCCTGAATCCCGTTATACACAGCGTACAAAAGCGCCCCTTCCTGAACAAGCGAAGCGGCATGGATGTGAGCCGGGATATTCGCTTCATTGTAATAAGCATAGAAAGTAGAAGATGCCGCGCTTTCCCCATCCGTGATGAAGATGATCAGCTTATGGGCATGCTCCGGAACACCCTCCAGCAGCTCGTTTGCGAGCAGCAGCCCCGATTGTGCATTGGTATTGCTGTAGCGGCTGATGTTGTTGACCATGGAAAGAATATCATTCTCATCCTGATAGAAAAATTCCGTTTTATCCGCCACGCTCTGGAAATTGGCGAGTGCGGTTGCTGCTTGTGAAGGGCTGTATGCATTGGCGCCGATATAATAATCCTCGACGGGCGCACCGCCGCCGGCCGGCAGCGTCGAGGGAGCGGGGTTGACCAAGCCGCTGAATTGGCCTTGACCATCGGCTTGGGTGACATGCACACGGGCTCCGTTGCCGAAGGTGACGAGCGCAATATTTTTCTCAATGGCCGCATACTCCTCCGAGAATATGATATCCAGAAATCCTTGTATCGCTTGTGCCGTCACCTGAAAACGAGTGGCCGTGTTGTTGTTAATATCCTGTGTCCCCATGGAAGAGGTAGCATCGACGACAAACACGAGATAAAGAGGTGTGCCTGTTAGGATCGAGCTGCCCTCAGCCGACAACGTTACGGTAAAGGTACAGGGATTATTGGGATTGCTACTCGCTGTTTTTTCAATATTTAGCACGGCATGCAGTCCTCCTTTCTCTGATATTGTCCTTATTTGCCGGTCATTAGGCCTTATAATAGGCATCTTATGTAATAAGACATCTTCACGAGTTGGGTTACCTGCTCATTTTTACCATAAATATACACCCGCCTATGAAACACTCGAAAGAACGCCATCCGAACATGTATCGACTCTACACGTTTAACAAAAAAACCGCCCTTAACGGGCGGCTTATGCGCAATCTTCAAGTCATAACCACTTTCTCAATCTTGCCGCCACCAATCTGCATCCGGTCGATGCAGAGCTGGCGGTGACCCGGCTCGGTGTCGCCGATGATCCGGCGATGGTAGACGATCAGCCATTCGTCGGTATCCGGCAAATGCAGATAACCGTGGTGGCCAGGGCCTTCGGCAAGCGGCTCCTGTCTTTCCAGAATCGTGCCTTTATTCTCGAATGGGCCGAGCGGATTGTCACTTACGCCATAGGCTACACGATATGTTCCGTTCGTCCATCCGCCCATCGACCACATTAAGTAATACAAATCGTCCTTCTTAATCATACAAGGGCCTTCGACATACCCTTCCGGCGTGATCGACCGGAACACCTCGTCGCTGTCCTCCGTGAGCGGAACAAATCCCGTCATATCCTCGTTCATGCGGGCGACATTGCAGTGCCCCCACCCTCCGTAGTACAGATAGATCGTTCCGTCCTCGTCCTTGAACAAATGCGCGTCGATCGGCTGCGCCTTGTGAATGAATCTATCCACCAGCGGTTTGCCCAGATAACCTTTGTACGGCCCTTCCGGACGGTCAGCCACCGCGATCTCCAGCCCGCCGATTTCATCATCGGACTGAATGTCGTTCGACGCAAAGACGAGATAATATTTACCGTTATGCTCGATGTGGGTCGGAGCCCATACAGCCCGCCATATCCACGGAAAATCCGCCATATCGATAATGCCTTCATGCTTCTCCCAGTGAATAAGATCATCTGAGCTGAACGCATCCAGATTCATCTGCTGCGTGTATTCCGTGTATGAGCGGGTCGCATAAATCCAATGCTTCCCCTCATACGTCCGGGCCTCAGGATCTGCATACCAGCCAGGTATGATCGGGTTCTTAATATTCAACTACACGTCCCCTTCCTTTCTTATCCCTTCAGCCCGGTCAACGTAATGCCTTCCAGGAAGTAGCGCTGCCCGACCAGAAATACGATCACGCAAGGAATCACCACCATCGCCGAAGCAGCCATCAGAAGATCCCACTGGGCCGTATACGTGCCCTGGAACATCTGCAGGCCCAGGGCCAGCGTGAACAGCCTGTCGCTCTTCAAATAAATGAGCGGTCCCATGAAATCATTCCAGGAACCCAGGAAGCTGAACAGTGCAACGACAATCAGCGCCGACCGGCTAAGAGGAAAAATAATTTTGCTGTAAATCTGGAAATAGGAAGCACCGTCCACAAAAGCCGCCTCATCGAAATCTCTCGGAATCGTTAAATAGAACTGCCGCAGCAGGAAAATATTAAAGATGCCGCCGCCAAAATAGGCGGGCACTATCAGCGGATAGAACGTATCGTAGAAACCGAGCATTTGCCATCCGAGAAAGCTTGGAATCATCGTCACAGCAAATGGCAGCATCATGCTCGTCATCAAAATGGCGAACACCGTGTCCCGCCCCTTCCAGGAAATCCGCGAAAATCCGAAGGCGGCAATGCTGCTCGTGATGACCGTCCCCACGAGAACGCTTACGACGATGATCATCGTATTGGTGAAAAAGACGTCAAAAGGCAGCGCGGTCAGAGCTCTGTGAAAATTCCCCCACTGAAATGGCTTCGGAATCCATTCGGGCGGCATCGTAAAGATCTGCGATAAATCCATCAGCGAGCTGCGCACCAGCCATACAAAAGGAATAATAAACATAGCCGAAATGACGATAAGAGCCGCGTACCCTCCGGCAAGCGCTAGCTTCGATTGTCTCACGGGCGCTCCCCTCCTTCATAATACACCCAAGACTTGGAGGTTTTAAAGACGATATAAGTAAATATCATAATAATCACGAACAATACCCACGCCAGAGCGGATGCATACCCCATCTCGGTGTCCCTGAACCCGGTTCTCCACAGATAGAATACATAGAACAAGCTTTGGTTATTAGGCCCTCCCTGGGTTAAAATATAAGCCTCATTAAAGACCTGGAATGAGTTGATCAACGTCATGATCGCATTAAAGAACAGCGTTGGCGTAATCATCGGTATCGTAATTTGGCGCAGCTTGCTGAACCAACCTCCGCCGTCCACTTCAATCGCTTCATAGTACGACTGAGGAATGCCGGCAAGACCCGCCAGAAAAATAATAACCGTGCTTCCGATCCCCCACAGCGTTGTCAATACGACCGAAGGAATAACACTGCCCTCCGAGTACAGCCAGTTGCTTGTCGGCAGATTCAACCACTCCAGCATCGAATTCAGCAGCCCCAGATCCGGGTTCATGAGCCACATCCAGATCATCGCTGACGCGACGGCCGGCACAATGCTCGGAAGGTATATAATCGTACGGAAGACCGCTCTTCCCTTCACGTTCATGTTGAGCAATAGCGCGACGGCGAACGAAATGATGATGACCGCCGGCACACGCAGAAGCACAAAATAGAACGTAACTCCTAAAGATTTATAGAACAGATCATCTTCTCCGGAGAACAGCTTTGCATAGTTGGCAAAGCCGACAAACGAAGTTTGATCTTTAAATACATTGTAGTCCGTTAAACTGAGCACTAGGCTGGCGACCATCGGCCCCAAGGTGAATATCAGAAAACCGAGTATGGCCGGTGCCGTGAACAGCAATCCGTACCAGAGTCCCTTGCGCATCTATGCCTCCTATCCCGAATGAGAAGAGGACGGTCTGTGAACAGAATGCCGTCCCCCCCTAATCGTAACTCCCTAAGTCTCTTGGCTGCTTGCCTTACTTGCCTTACTCGCCTTACTTGACGTCCCGGCGTCCCTGCACTTGCTCCTGCGCTTTGGCGGCGATAGAATCCATCGCTTCCTGCGCGGTTTGCTGTCCAAGCCATACTTTATCCAAGGCAGGGTTCACGATATCCATAATCTTGTTGAAGTTCTTCACGTAGCCGGTAGGCGTCTGATGGCCATGGGTCAAAATCACGTCAACGACAGCATCCTTATACCCCGATGGCCGCGCATCCAGATTCTCTGTCCATCTGGCCAACAGTTCCGGCTCAGTGTACCAATCTTTATAAGACGGCATCCAGGTGCCGCTCGTAATCATCTCTAGCGAGGCTTCCGGATCGATCAGCGCTTTCATCAGCTCCCACGCCTCTTGCGGATGCTCGGTGGACTCGAATATCGAGAACATCGCACATACGACCGTGGTCACCGGTTCTTCCAGAACAGGCATCACCCCGACGTTAAAGTTGAATTTGGACTGTGCCAGCCCTGCGCTTGCCCATTGGCCGTCAATGACCATTGCAACCTTCTTCGTTTGCAGCGCTACGTTCGTAGCCGGAATGTTCTTGGCTTGCACCGGCGACGGCGCGACATGATGCACGTTCATCAGATCCGACATTTTCTGAAGCGCATCTACTGCAGCGGGTTCGTTCAGCGTGAAGCGCGTGCCGTCCTCAGACACAAAGTCTCCGCCGTTGGAGTAAATAAAGTTGCTGTATACGCCCCACCAGGTGGAGACACTTACGCCATATTGCTTGATATTCTTCGGATCGAAGTCCGGATCATTGGCTGTCCGGCCTTTCGTATCAATCGTCAGCTTCTTGGCCACTTCTACAAATTCATCCCATGTCCAGGCTTCCGATACCTTGGTTGGCGGAGGGGCAACGCCCGCTTCCTTGAAGATGTCCTCGTTATAGAACAGAACGAAGGACTCCGGCCCTGGCCCGATACCGATCACGTTGCCCGGTTCAAGCGAATACGTAATGTTCGGGACGAAGCTGTCCACGTTGATATCCGGATCATTATCCAGGAACTGTTGCAGATTCAGAAACTTGCCCTGCTCAGCAAGCGGATAGGCAATACTGCCTGATTCCATCATGGCGATATCAGGAACGTCGTTACCGGCAACCATCGTCGTCAGCTTGGTGTCATAGTCAGCGGCGATGTGCTGCAATTCGACCTTTATATGCGGATGTTTCTCTTCAAAACGCTGGATTCCGAACTTGTATGCGTCCACTTCTTCCGGTGCACCCCATACGGTCATGCGCAGCGTAATCTTATCTTTGGAACCGCTTCCGTCCGAATTCGAAGAAGACTGGCTGCTGCCTGAATCGGACCTCACGCAGGCTGACAATACGCTGACAAGCATAAGCATCATAGCGAAGAGAACCACGATCGATTTGTTGGACCTTTTCATTTTGCCGAACCCCTCTCGATTGCTTCTTTTTAGTTCATAGCTGCAGTCTATGATATAGTTTGATTATAGATGGTGGGTAGCGCTTACATAACCCGAAACTCTTTGGAATGGTGGACTAATATTAGGAATGCAGCGGCAGCTTGATCAGGACGCTCGTCCCCTTGCCGGGCATGGAACGGATCGTAATCCCGTACTCCTCGCCATACATGAGCCGGATACGATCAATCGTATTTTTGATCCCCACGGAGGAAGATTCGCTATACATAATCGCGTTGACTGTCTCAGGACTCATTCCCCGGCCATTGTCGGCAATCTCGTAATACCGTAAATCCCCTTCGATCCAGCCGCGAATGCTGATCAGCCCGCCAGTTTCGGTCTGGTCAAAGCCGTGCAGTATAGCATTTTCAACAAAGGGCTGAAACAGCAGCCGAGGCACTTTATAATCGTATAACCGTGGGTCGATCTCATATCTGACGGTGAAACGGTCTTCAAAACGAACAGCCATAATGTAAAAATAGTTGCTCATCCATTCGGTTTCCTCCGACAGCGACACGGCTCCCCAGTGCTTGCGCGACGTGTAGTGCAGCATGTTGGATAGACAAGCAAGCATTCGGCTCAGCTCATCCTGCCTGCTCTCGATGGCCATCCAGTTCATCACGTTCAAGGTGTTGTAGAGGAAGTGGGGATTGATCTGCATCGTAAGCGCCTGAATTTCCGCCTCCTGCTCCTTCAGCTTGATTTCATAATTCTCCGTGACAAGATAGCGGATTTGTTCATTCATGCGATTGAAGCGCTGCAGCAATATGCCGAACTCATCATTCGTGCGCATCGTAATCTGGGTCTGAAAGTCACCCTCCCCTACCGATCGCATGGCGCTCAGCAGCTTCTTCATCGGTTTCGTGATTCGATCCGCGATAAAATAAGCAAACACCATGGCCATAATGCCCATGATGACCGCAATCAGCAGGCTTGACGTCTGGATTACAGGCACGAGGCTGCTGACCAGCGCCGACTCCGGTATCCACACGACCGACAACCAGCCAGTGACGGCAGAACGGTCAAAACAGACAATAACGGCCTCTCCGTTCAGATTGATCCGCAGCGTTCCGCTGTTCTCCAGTTGCAGCTCCTCCAGCCAATCCTGTCTGTACACCGTCGTTACCAGATCCGGATTGCTGCCGGCTACCACCCGATAATGCTCGTCTACAACCAGATAGCTTGAGCTATCAGGAAAGCTCTCTTCATACAAGGCGTTCAGCGCATCCGACTTGAAGCTGATCGTAAGCACCGGGCGCTCCACATCCGCATCCATTTTCTCAAGCGTTGTATCATTCAGATGGGAGAAATCCAGCAGCCGCGTCGCCGAGAATAAATGACGAAACTCCAGCCGGCCATCCTGCAGATAAGGCTGATTGAACATGTCCACGAAATCATAGGTGGGATACCACACAATTTTGCCGCCGGCCTCCTGCGCCTTGCGGTATATGTCCGACTGCGTAGGGTCGCCTTGCGGCAGCCTTTGCCCAAAATTGAAATAGGATGTCCAGAGCTGGTAAGCATAGACATCCTCATTTAAAGAGAAATATTTTCTAAGGACTGACGAGACCTGACGATCCGCTTCGAAAATATCCGCTTGGTTCTTCGGGTCCAATTGATTGAATATTTGAAATAAATCCTTATCCACGAACAGCGCCATGCTGTTCTGCTCGATCATGCCGAGCTTCATGTCCATAATCGCATTGTTCTTCTTCACGATCTCATACACATTCCGCTGCGCTTGCTCCGTAACAACCTGCAGACTTGTTCGGTAATACAAGAGCCCCAGCACAATTAGCGGAATAGCAACCAGGAAAATATAACTTGCCAAAATTCGAGAGCGAAACGTTGTCATCGCTTGCTGTTCCTTTCCGGTAGAGATGTATGCTTATACGCTTCTGGCGATATGCCGTAATATTTCTTGAATACTCGGCAGAAGTATTTCGTATCCTGGTAGCCGCATTCCGCGGAGATATCGTAGATTCGAAGACGGTGGTCAGCAAGCAGCTCCTTGGCGCGCCTCATCCGGACGGCCGTGACATGCTCGGAGAAGGTGCGTCCTGTCTTATTTTTAATGAAGGTGCTGAAATACGACGGATTAAAGAAAAAATGCGCAGCCGCCCGCTCAAGCGTCAGCTCCTCCTTCATGTTGTCTTCTATCCATCGCAAGCAGTTGGCCACAACAATTTCGTGTTTGTCCTGCTGGGTCTGCGCAAGCGTGCTATGCGCTTCCTGGAGGCTCGCTTCGAGCAGCTCAAGCAGCTTCGCATACGAATCGCACTCCTGCACGAGCACGGCTGCCCCTTGCGCAAGCTGGCCGCTCACCTGCCGCTCACCCAGCTCGCGGAGGGTGCTTTTCATGCTCATCAGCAGCAGCAAGGCTTGCTCCTTCATTAGCGCCGGTGCGGCGTATCCATCATCGGCCAGCTGCTCGAAAGCGCTTTTACATTGATCCACCACAATCTGGATCTCTTGGCTCAGCAGCGCCTGAACGAGCTTATCCGTGTCGATCGGTACAGGGCGATGGGAAGAGCGGAGTTCATCATAAAAAAACACCCCCTCCCAGCGTTCGAAGAAGTTTTGCTCGTTGGCCTTTTGAGCTGCCCGATATGCCTGCGGGGCCCCGATAGCCAGCTGCTCGCAATATGGGCCAATCCCGTGTACAAGCCGGCCCGCCGCCGACATTTCCCTGGAAAGGGAATCGGCTAGCTGGCATATCTGTTGCTTCGCCTCCCGTGTAACCGGAGCCGTACTTACGACCGTTATCGCATGCATCCGGCGGTCCTGAATCCCGTTGTGGAGAACCGTCATCGCTTCCCCAAGCCGGGACCAGCTTTGCTCCAGACATTGGGCGAAGGCCAACCCGCTTGTTGTCTCTACATCCTTCCCTTCGTTGTTCAGTTCGGAATAAATAATGAGCCCCCCGCCCTGCAGCCACGCCTCCTTATCCATCTCTGCTTGCTCGGAGGGAGTCAGACTCCCGTTCAGCCAGGACAGGTACAGGCGGCTTCGGTATGCGGAAGAGGCGCGCACGAGCTGGTGCTTCATCTCTTCCTTTACCTTGCGCTGATGCGATTCACTGTTCAATTGAAGCTCAATCCGGTCTAGCAAATGCTTGACGTTCTCGATCCCGACCGGCTTCAGTAAATAATCGTAAGCGCCATGGCGAACCGCCGTCTGCGCATATTCGAACAGATTGTAAGCGGATACCATAATGACTTTGGTTGAAATGCCCTCTTCTTTCAGCTGCTCCAGGAATGCTAAACCGTCCATGCGGGGCATCCGGATATCCGTCAGCACCGCATCCGGGCAATCTGCCCGGATCTGCTCCAGCGCAGCGATCCCGTCCTTCGCGGCCATAACCTGGGCATTCGGTCGTAATTCACGAATCAGCCCAACCATACCCCGAAGATGTCTTGGCTCATCATCGACTACTATTATTTTCACTCGCCCACCCCCTGTTCACTTCTGCCTAACCACGACGAGGATTGTCCAGAGCCAATGGCCCATTTGACTTTCATTATATTATACGATCCCCGCTGATCAACAGGGCGCTTGTTTTGGATAGGTGGACTATTTTTAGATTTCATAAATCAAAAACCGAACCAGGCAAGAGGGAGGCCTCCGCCGGGTCCGGCTATGATGGGAAAGATGTGGATTGCTTTTATCTGACAACAGGTGGTTTACCCACTGTTACCTGAATTATCGTACAAATGTATTTTTGACTCGGACTGACTTCAGGAAATATGGAATCCAGATCAAGCTGGTAAATCCCGCTCTGATTAAAGCTTGAACAGTACTTCCATCTTCCGCTTCTCTGGCTAATGGGATCTGCATGACGAGAATATAGTCAAAGATGCCCAATAACAGGCTTCCTCCATAGAAAATGATCATGAGCTTGGGCACGATCGCTTTTCTGGCATAAAAGTCTATGAGAATAAAAACGCAAAAGGCACTGAGAATGATGCCATATGCTGTTTCATAAACGATAACAGGCCCCCACAAGTAATGATAATACTCGGATTCCT
Source organism: Paenibacillus campinasensis (assembly GCF_002272015.1). Classification (GTDB taxonomy): domain Bacteria; phylum Bacillota; class Bacilli; order Paenibacillales; family Paenibacillaceae; genus Paenibacillus_AQ; species Paenibacillus_AQ campinasensis. The sequence continues at coordinate 10,424 of NZ_NPBY01000076.1, forward strand.
TGGAGGTAATCATATTCCATGTTTCAGGGCTGAATACAGGCATAGTCACCACCAATTCATATAATGCGATTATCAGTGTGGCATAGAGCCCGATCTGGACTAGAATAAGCCAGCCCCCGAGTCCTGATACCCCTGATCTTCCAGTCCCCGGTTGATTTCCTTGAAGCTTTGTTTCCAACAGGCAGCACTCCTTAAACGTCAATTTGTTCGATTTATACACTTTCAGTTATGTACTCATTTCTTATTTCGGTTGCTGCGCCCATTTTCGTTATCTTTCTCTAACTCTTCTTCTATTTCTTGGTTGGTGTTAGACATCCATTCTGAATCCTGATGTAACCTTCGATACGCTTGGATCCCTAGATCGGTCCTTTCCTCTTCACTCAGCAGTCCCAGCTTGCCTTTGATTTGCTTGATATCCTCACTCATTTGCCTGGTTTTTAGATATGTGCTAAAGACCAGTCCGAATAAAATAATGAAAAAGACAGGGATACTATAAGGCATTAAAAAAAAGGACAGTACAACAATCAATGTAGCGATTAACATCCCGGCGATCATTTGATTCTCTCCCTTGTCATTTCTGTTCATGTCATCACGCAAGCAGCGGATAACGTCAATATAGGCCTGATGCTGGAGAGCCTTCTCCCTCCCGCATACACGACGTGGCCCGCCTCAGATCGTTCTGATCTGCCACCCCCTATCCTCACAACGCCAATTAATTTCAAATCTGAAATCATATCACCATGCGCTGATAATTTCCCAGAGACATGAATATGAAGTTATGTACAGCATGAACGCAAATGAACCGATCAATGTCATGAAGGCGATAAACACATCTTCCAGTCCGTGGTGGCTACTTCGCCGATTTCAAACAAATCGTTCGTCAGGCTGGACAGTAAATGCCCTGTCTTATGGATGATGATAATCAGATCATTATCATATAGCAATAGGATATTTGCCATTCACACCACAAATGACTGCTGACTTCCTTCGACATTTGCTGAATTGTGTTCGTCTACTTGCCAATTCGGTTTCAGCAAATGCCCCTAATCTTCCGGTCTGATCAAGAAGAAAGACCGCGTCAATGGTATTCGATAACGACAATAATTCTTCTAGTTGACATTGGAGTTAACTCCAATGTTATTGTGAATGTATGGAAAAACAATATTCAATAACTGAGGTTTCACGGATGCTTGGTATTCCGAAGGATACGCTCCGGTATTATGACCGTATTGGAGTCGTATCGCCGTCCCGGGGACACAATTCTTATCGCAGGTATTCTAGGGACGACATCGTCGATTTGATGAATATTCAAATCATGCAGTATGCGGACTTTTCTCTCGAAGAAATCAAGGGGAAGTTTCAGTTTCACAGAATGCAGAGTGTTGATCCTGCTTATTTCCAGGAGGTCACTGAATTCCTTGATGCCAAGAAAGCAGAAACACGCAAGAAAATCACACATCTTGAAAAGGTCAGTCAGTTGCTCGACGTAGCAGTTAAAACGCTAAGGGACTTTAATCCTGAAAGTGACCAGCGGCTGGCAATGTTCGCTCGGGAGATTTACCGGGATCTTCACAAGAAGGAGCCTGAAATAACTAAGGAGGATTGTGATGGACATCAGATTTAAGAATTATTACTGTTTGATTGCCGGCGTTCTTGCAATACTTTTTGCTGTTACGCACGCATGGAACGGGCATTCCGCTGTATTGCCAACGCTCCTAGTGAATGATATCGCCTTGGATACACGGATAACATTTACGTATGTCTGGCACATTATCACCGCTGAGAATCTGGTTTTCGGCATAGTATTCATTATCCTGTCATTTCAAAGCGAGAAATCTAAGATCCGGTTTGCTGCGTGGATGATCGTGTCACTTCTGCTCATTCGTCTAGTGGTCATTCTCGGTGTAACCGCGTCTTATGATGTGTCGGCACTTACGAATACGTTAATCGATTCGATTGCCATCTTAATCTATTCCGTGTTCATTATACTTGGCACAAGAATAAAGAAAGAGAGTAAGGAGGTCAATCTAACGGGATACTAGTTCAGAAAAAACCGCCTAATGTGGCGGTTTTTCCTTTAGTTGCAAATCAACAATCAAGTCGTGCACCTAGCACGATCTCAACCAGCCGCACGGTGTGGGATGAATGGATGTTTCCCGGCAATCATTTCTTCGACTTTTCCTCCGGGACCGAAGCGGTTTGTCCGCCGATCCGTGAACACATTGTTAGCTGGTGTCGACCCTTCTATCGATGATCATGCTTAATTATCCTTAATTTCATTCACATATATTCTTTAATAAGCTGACGGAGTGCGCTCTTCACATCTCCTTGAAATAGTCCCCCATGATAACAAACAATTCGCGCAATATCATAAGTTAACAATCGTTGAACAGATCTAACTGCTTCATCTAGATCCCATACATATTGGGGATTAGCAATATTCAGTTTTCCATCTTCGATTACGATGGCATCTCCAGCAATAAGTGTTTTGTTAGCAGGTAGATACAAAGATATATGCCCTTCTGTATGACCTGGCGTATGTATAACCTTAATGCCTCCACACCAAGGTAAATATTCATTAGTATGTAACTTTCGATCAACATGAACGGGTTCGACTGACCGGAGGAAGTGAATAAAATGTTCAGCATTTCGTTTTTCTTCTCCTGTCATTTCGTGAAGACTTGACTCTGCTTGTACTAACCTCAACGGTTTTTTAGTGCCGTTAATGTACTGAATTTCCGCGTCAAATGCACTAATCTCAATGTGTGGGTATTTTCTTATTAGTGCTGCAGCCGAACCGACATGATCCACATCATGATGTGTCAGAATCAATTTGGTAATCGTATCAAATGTGATATTATTCTGTGTAACAGCTTCTTCAAGAAAATGCAAAAAGTCAGGATACCCGCAATCAACAAGAATTACGTCCGATTCATCATGAATAATGATAGGCCACAATGTTTGTTCTTGACCATTAAATTTAAATTGAATATCTAGTAGACGATAATTATACATATGTTCTCTCCTCTATCACATACATCGAGTGCGTTGTGCCTGCCAGTCTTATTCTATCTTTACTCTCCCTTTAACGCTGCTGGTAATTGAAAAAGTCCATTCGCTAGTGGCTTGAAATCATACGTATTTATTACTGCCTCTAAATTGAGGACTCCATAGATGTGAGGATAAAGTTCATTCAAGTTATAAAGATCTTCCCATATCACTTTTGCGTTCACCTTATCTTCATCAATCAGAAGGAGCAGCAAATTGCCTTGTCCTTGATATAAGTTGTTCGCCACCTTTAATACCTGTTCCGGTGAAGAACAGTGAATAAACCCTTCACTGGCTATACTATCATGATCATAATGCCCTTTGTCTTTTGCTTCTTTCCATTTCTCTTGTGTTGTGATATGCAGTATTTTCATATGGTTTTCCCCTTTACCAATGATAATCCGTGTCTTTAGCCCAAAGGCAGCCTGACTGTAAAAATTGAACCTCGATGAAGCTCGCTTTCTACCTCAATCGATCCTTCACACAAATCGACGATGCGCTTTACAAGTGTTAGTCCGAGACCGTTCCCCGCCGTTGTCTCAACGTGCCAAGTGACTCGCCCATGCGAACCTTCTTGCCCGGAATCAAATCTCCGCGAAGAGTAAATGTGTGATCCTCGGTGAGAAGCACCACGGTGGAGCCGAATTCGAAATAAGCCAGTTCCTGGCCTTTCTCGACATCCTTATTCAGCGGCTCCACGTATTTGATGCTGCTGACGTTCATAGCGCCTACCTTGATGACGGCGATCTCGCCGCCGGAATGGCGGATATAGGTTGTCAGTCGCTCATTGCGGCTCAGCACCCGCTTCGCGTGTCGAAGACCAAACTCGTTCACCGGGTAAACCTTGCCTTGGATGTGCACACGCTCGACGATCGTGCCGTCGACAGGGATATGAATCCGGTGATAGTCAGTCGGACTCAAATAAAGAACGAGATAGAAGCCCCCGGTATATTGGGCTGCCCGGGGAGAACAGCCCAGCAATTCTTCGATGGCGTAGTCCTGCCCCTTGATGTTAAATATCATGCCTGATTTCACCGGGCCCGCGCCCATAATCAGTGCGTCTACGGGACTGACAAGCGCAGCGGGATCGTTGTCGATAAGGCGCGCTCCGGGCTTTAGCCGCCGCGTAAAAAAATCGTTCAGGGAGCGGTATTCGTCAATCGGCTTCTCCGCTTCCTGAATCTGGATTCCATATATTCGAGCGAATGAAGGTATAAACCCCCGACTGATCCTAGACTGAGCCAGCTTCCCCGTTATACGGGAAATCCATTTGCGCGAACCGAGCTCGGTCATGGATCGCATCAGCCATCTCATCATAAAGGTTGCTCCCCGTCCTTCCTGCATTGATTCCACCCGCTGATAAGCAGTTTGGCAGCAACAGCTGAGCGTTTGGAGATCTGATCCTTTGTCAAATTCAACTGAGAGAAATAACCTTGATAAAACATATCTGCGAATCCCTGAACGAGAGCGAGCAGCGCTTCCATAAGCTCGAGCAATTCATTCCATGTTGCTTCAGGTGCGGCTTCCTGCGTTATTGTAAAAAGAAAATTGATCATCTCGCGACTTTGTTCATGGAATGCGGGTAGCCGAGATTCTCTGGCTGCAGAAAACAATTGAAAACTGACATTATGGTCAAGTGCATATTGGACATAGGCGCCAGCTACAGAAGCCACACGCTCAATTGGATCATTACCTGCTTCGGTTGCGGCAGTCCGCATTCTCGACGTGAGTTCCGTAAGAAAAACGATGCCGGTTTCCGCAAGCAAACTTTCTCGATTGGGAAAATGACGATAGGGAGCGCTGATCGCAACTCCTGCTTTTTTGGCGACCTTGGCCACGGAAAAACCTTGAATGCCGTGTTCAGCAATCATTTCAAGGGAGGTTCGAATTAGCGTTTCCTTTAAGTTTCCATGATGATAATTTCGCTTGTCACTCTGCATGTTTACATCCCCTTTTTTCATCATTATATCACAACAACAAATAATGTGATAGACGTATCACATTCGTTGTGTTATTATGTGATAGGTATATCACATTAAAGACGAGGAGTTGGTTGAATTGACAGTTACATTAATTACAGGTGGAAACAAAGGTCTGGGCTTCGAAACCGCGCGACGATTGATCGCATATGGTCACATTGTGTATATTGGTGCTCGCAGTGTAGAACGCGGCAAAGAATCGGCTGACAAGCTTGGCGCAAAGTTTGTACGGCTTGATGTGACCGATCATGCATCTATACATGAAGCAGTTGCCGAAATTAAACAAAATGAAGGACACTTGGATGTCCTTATCAATAATGCGGGAATAACAAGGGGACTCCTAGGCGCTGATGATGTGACTGCAGATGACTTCCGCACCGTTTATGACACCAATGTCTTCGGTATTGTTCGTGTGACACAAGCCTTTCTTCCTCTGCTGCACAAGTCGACGATGCCTGTTATCGTTAATGTCAGCAGTGGATTAGGTTCCTTTGCTCGTGTGACGAATCCTGAAAAAATTGAATCCCGAGTAAACGATTTGATTTACTCTTCATCCAAAGCGGCAGTCACGATGCTGACTGTGCAATATGCCAAGGCTTTGCCCGAATTCCGTATTAATGCCGCAGATCCCGGCCCGACAGCAACCGACCTTAATGGACATCGCGGCTTCCAAACCGTCAGTGAGGGTACAGATGTCATTGTGAAGCTTGCAACTCTTGACGACAATGGACCTACGGGTACTTTTATGGATCGGAGTGGGATAGTTCCTTGGTAAATCATCATCCGATATGTATAGAAAAGGTGCCATGTATTTCGTATTAGGAGAGGAGACTATGTTGTGAGTAGCTTTATTGCGGCAATGCTCCTGATGCTCTTTATCCCGGCGTTCGGTAGAAGGCCGGACAGAGAAACGCAATTACGCATAAAAGGATCTGTTCATTATAAAAATAACAAGTTTGTGAATGATATCCCTACTTCAACCAGAATGTCTATGCTCAACCAACTATCGGTTCTTTGGGATTTTGCTCGCGGAAAGCCTGCCGATGGCAGGCCTTCCTCGCCAATTGAGCTGGTTATGACGGATATCGAGAATACGAAACCATTGTCTGATTTCAATCAGGCCATCTGGTTCGGTCATTCCAGTGTACTCATTGATTTAGACGGCGAACGCTTACTATTCGACCCGATGTTTGGACGGTCTCCATTCCCTTTTCCTAAGCTGGGAAGCAAACGATTTAACGACAACCTGCCGATTGATGTTAAAAATATGCCTGCCATTGATGCAGTATTTCTTTCCCATGATCACTATGATCACCTGGATTATTATTCAATACAACATTTAAAAGATAAGGTTGGTCATTTTTTTGTCCCGCTGGGAGTTGCGGGCCATCTTGAACGCTGGGGTGTCCCTCGCTCAAACATCACCCAGATGGACTGGTGGGAGGAACTAGAGTGGGAAGGGTTAAAGATCGTCTGCACGCCTGCACGTCACGTGTCGGGGCGAAGCTTCTTGCATAAAAATCGAACCTTGTGGTGTTCATGGTCAATCATCGGGTTATCGGGAAGCGTGTGTTTTAGCGGGGACAGCGGGTATGGCCCTCACTTTCGTCAAATCGGGGAAAAATACGGACCCTTTCAACTTACTCTTGTGGAGTGTGGACAATATGACGAACGTTGGCCGGATCTCCATATGTATCCAGAAGAATCAGTACAAGCCCATATGGACTTAAGAGGTGAATTAATGCTTCCGATTCATTGGGCTGCCTTTCAATTAGCACCCCACGGGTGGCTTGATCCAATCCATCGTGTAATGATTGCGGCTAAAAAACAATCGATCACAATTACAGTTCCTCGTATGGGGGAATCTGTATCGCTACAAGGAGACAACTATCCCGTTAATGAATGGTGGAGTCAATAAATACGTATCACGGCTTAAAACGGACTGGAAAGAGGTGATGACTCATCACTAAAATCATACCGAGCCTACTTACTCTTGGTAATCTGAGCTTAGGTGTCATTTCTATCGTGCTAGCATTTAACAATAATACGGGCATGGCTACGCTTCTAGTTTTTGTTGCGATATTACTTGATGGCGCAGATGGATGGGCGGCACGTAAATTGCATGTACAGAGTGAGTTTGGAAAGGTTTTGGATTCCTTGTCGGACATGATTACGTTCGGCGCAGCACCAGCCTTTATTCTATATGAGGCAGCATTTCATGAGCTAAGTCCAGCGTTAGGCTTGGGGATCACGATCCTGTTTCCTGTTTGCGGTGCTTTGCGCCTGGCAAGATTCAATGTTGAGAACGGAATTAAACAATACTTTGTTGGATTGCCGATTCCTACTGCGGGCGGGTTGCTGGCTTTACTGTCTTTTTTCAAAGATGATATTCCCGTCATTGTATTATTGGCCGCCTCACTTCTGTTATCACTGCTAATGATCAGTTCAATTCGTTACCCAGGCTTTAGAAATTTTCATCCCTCCCGCAGAACGATTTGGGTTGTTCTTCTTATCCTGTTGATACTATCGGGGGGAGGATTTTTATTCGAAAAACAATTATATGAACTCTTGTTTGCTCCACTTTTTTTGTATGTGGCGTATGGCTTTATGACTTATATGGTGCACGGGTTTTCTGATAATAGGAAAAATAAATAGATAAATAGATAAAGGACGTGGAATGCCGGCTTGCTAAAGTCAAGCCGGCACTTTACTGAAGGTTATGTTAATTTCCGATGTTTACCAGCCAAATATATAACCGCCCTGTTAAGGGCGGTGTCGGAACCGAGGGCGAATGGCCCGATGCGTGAATACTGTAATATAGATTCTAATCGATTTATTCAAATGCAGAAATATATGCCTTGTCACAGGCATTGGTATTAATCCAGCTATTGTCTTATTTCCCCAATATTCAAGCAACCAAGCAGCCTCTTTCTTAACTGCATTTTGCTCTCTAAGAATATTAATCCTTCTTGCATCTACTTTGTTCCTAAATTCTCCTGGTAATAAATGAGCTACCATTTCTCGAGTTTTCCGTCACTTAGCATGTTGAATGTATCGATTGAATAAACTTCTTGGAAGTCCTTCTTAGCGATCAAGGGCGATTGCCCGCTGTAGGCATGCTGTGTTATCGAGTTTTTTTATTCACTGCTTCTAATGATCCCTATTTTTTTAATATTAATGATTATCGATAAAATACAATTGATAGCAGTAAGACCCATCCACATATATACTGAATATGACATCCATACCCCTATCATTACATAGTTATAGTTTAATAGATAAGGCCAGATCATGACCAACACCAAAAGCATAATGCTTAAGATTAGTGCGATCCTACTTCCTGTCATTTTTTTGAATCTTGTCTTTTCTTCTTCAATGTTTAGTTGTATTCCTCTAAAAAGTTTAATTACTTGGACACATAAGATCGCGACGGCTATGATTACCAAGAATGAAAATACCAAATCAATTAATAAATACACGTCAGCATAATTATATTTATGCATGTGATTTCCATTCATATTCTCATATAGGTTATTAGCAATTAGCGATGGTGCAGATGAATTCAAGTTAGCCAGAACAAATATGGCCTGCTGCTTCTCTAAATGAATCATAACGTGCGAGGAATAATTAGGATTACTTCCACTATGACTAACAACCCTATTGTTCGTATCAATACTCCATCCGAAGGAATAGTATTGATTTTCATCTTCGTATCCCGCCGTTTTGATGTCGACTTGATGAGATCGTTGTATCGCTTTCCATAAATGATTTGGTATGTCGCCTATCCCCATTTGAGCATTAATCCAGCGTTCTAAATCTTTTGAATTCGTTACCAGATATCCTGCAGCGATATTCCCATAATATCTAGGGGCATCATATTCTAAGCTTCTTCCAAAAAACACACGATATCCTTTGGTAAGTTTATCAGATTCCTTCTCCTGACCTGTTGAAAAATAACTGTCCGTCATTTTTAATGGAACGAGAATATTTTCAGTTACATAATCCTGATAACTATCACCTGTAACTTGTTCAATAATCATCGCTAAAACATCATAATTCACGGTTGCATAAGTATGTTCAGTCCCAGGATATGTATCTAATGCTATGTTTGAAATATTAAGTATGGTCTTTTCAAGCATATCCTCCGTGGTGCCTTCAGGAATTAACCGAATACTCCATGACGGAATTCCACTTGTATGTGCTAACAACTGATGAATCGTAATATTAACCTTCTCACCCTTAAAGGTTGGCTCAAACCAAGGAATATAATCTGAAACATTGTCTGAGTAAGATAAGTACCCCTCATCTGCTAACAAAATGACGGCCAAAGCCGTAAACGCCTTAGTAGTCGATCCCAATTCAAACAATGATTCTTCAGTAACCATTTTATGATTATTAACATCTGCATATCCGTAGACGTTATATTCTGTCTCGCCCTGCTCTGATACTACTATAGCCACTCCTGGAGTCGCTGATTTGGCCATTATAGTTTCCACCATATGATCCTCATCATCATAATTTCCTGCTTTAAGCAAAGTTCCGAGTGCATTCCAACACGCTATAGTAGTAATGATTGCGATAAGTAGGATAACACATACTGTTAATGTGCCTGTTGTACTTAGTATTTTCTTCAATGTGGTTCTCCCTAATTGTAATCTTTCCACTCATCAGATTTCATGCCATAAATCATTCTATCCAGATATTTACCATTGATATATTCATAATCCCTAAGAGTACCTTCATGTTTGAATCCTAGTTTCTCTGGAATGACCGAGGAGTGTATGCGACGACGCGTTTTACGATTCTTTTTTTATCATTTTTTCAACATTTTCACTTGTGATGTACAACCACCTAACTCCACTCATTCTATCCCTCCCTGTTTCTTCGAGAATTATCTTGTGCTGATTTCCGATAACGTTATTGTATTCACGAAACGATCCAGCCTTTAATAGATCTTATCTTAGGCTGGATCGTTTGTTGTCCTGAGCTTCTTCCATGATTATAGACCTGACAACCGAGGGGCATAGCCCAGATGCGTGAATACGGTGTTATACGAACCGGAAGGAGGTGACGCACACCCTCCGAAATGCCGATAAACCCTTATGTATCAAGGGATTATGGCGTTTGTAAAACAATCCCAATCAACTGCAAATATCCCGGTTTTTCGTGAAAGTTATACGAAACCGTATATCCCGTAGTTATACGAAACCCTCCCTCCTACTTCGTATATCCGTTTTGGTTCGCATAACTTCATAAGGAGGATATGCGAAGTGCAAAACCAAGATCACTTCATTATGAACGTCAATTGGAACGATGCTGTGCAGTTCTTTCTTCAGGATTGCAAATCTCGAAACTTAACCAAGGAGAGTATTCGTCGTTACCGCAACGGTTTGGAAAAGTTCCACCAGCATCTGGTTACTCAAAAATTGCAATGGTCTGATCTGGCACCCACAATCCTTACCCATTACATCATACCGAGCATGCTGGAAGAAGGTCTTTCGCTTCGGACAGTCAATTGCAATCTATGCATTTACAAGGAGTTTTTCAAGTTTCTCTACGAAGAAGGACTGGCAAAGGCCAATATTGGAATGGGGTTAAAGCCGTTTAAGCTTGAACCTTCTATGGCTCATACCTTTACGGATAAGCATTTGCATCGATTGCTTTCCCAACCGGATCGGGCTACCTTTACCGGCTTTCGCAATTATGTCATGATGCTGACGCTGCTTGACACCGGAATCCGACTGAAAGAATTGGCTGGTCTTCAAATCACGGATTTTTTACCGGAAGAAGGCGTACTCCGAGTCCAGCAAGCCAAAGGCAGGAAAGCTCGACTGGTCCCGATTCAACGTGTTGCCGCCGATGCCCTGCAACGCTATTTACTTGAGCGAGGGGCATTGAGTCACAATTATATTTGGGTCACCTTGGAGAATGAACCTTTTCGAGCTGGCGGCATCCGAATCATGATTTCCCGCTATTGCGATACGGCCAAGATTAAAGGCATTCAATGTTCTTGTCATACGTTCCGACATACGTTCGCCAAAAAATACATCTTGAATGGCGGCGACATGTTCACGCTAAAAAGCATCTTGGGGCACGAACGAATCGAAACCACTGAAATGTATGTGGAACTGTTTGCGCGTGACTTGAACATCCAGCACGAGAAGTTTAGCCCGATCGAACATTTGACCGATGAACTCTCCTTTTATATGGAGGAAAGCGAGGTGCAAGTTTAATGAGCACCAAGCGTCGGCAAAATATTCTCACCAGTGTAGAACACTCAAGCACCGTAAAGCAGCAATTGAGCTTCGACGATCTGCTTCAATCATTTATTCTCGACTGCAAGGCCAAAAACCTTTCGCCATTGACACTTCGTTTTTACCAGGACAGTGTCCGTCAAATGAAAGAAGCTTTTCAGGAGCAACAAGTCCCACTGGATATGTATACGATATCGGTCCGCGACATTAAGAATTATTTTATTGCTTACCTCTTCGATCAGGGGAAATCGGACAATACGGTGAACGGACGAATTAAAGCTGTGAAGCAGTTTTTGAAGTATTTGTACGAGGAAGGCTGGCTCAACTAAAACATCGCCGAAGAGCTTCATGTGGTCAAAGCTGAAAAACTTATGCTGCAAACCTTTACCAAAGAGCAAGTCGCCGCTTTGCTGGAACAACCGGATCGAAAAACGTTTACCGGCTACCGCGATTTTACGATGATGACGGTACTTCTGGAAACGGGTATGCGCATCAGTGAGCTTTGCCATTTAAAAATAAGTGATATTTTCTTCAGAGAAAAGGAAATTCGGATTACGAGAGGAAAGGGCGGCAGAGCGCGGAGAGTACCCTTTCAACAAACATGCGCCAAAATCATTCGCCGTTATTTGGACATCAGGGGCGATCTGGAGACGGACGCCTTGTTCGTCAACATCAATGATGAGTCGATCAGTACTCGCGCATTGCAAGATAAAATGAAAGCTTACGGTCACGCCGCAAACATTTCGGGAGTCAGGGTTTCTCCTCATACGTTCCGGCACACGATGGCGAAGTTTTACATTTTGAACGGAGGCGATCCGTTCACTCTGCGGCGCATTTTGGGACATGCCACCCTCGGTATGGTCGATTACTATGTCGAGTTATTCAGCAGCGATATCAAGCAGCAACATAAAAAATATAGCCCGGTGGAAAACATGAAACGCATCATCTAAAATGGCAATGAGAAGGCAAAAAAGGCACTTATACAAATCGTGCCTTCTCATTTCTTGATTACAACACTCTTCCCTTGTACAAATGCCGCATAGGAGAAGATTTCGTATGCTTGGACCGCATTTCTGGCCGCCACAGATTAACATAGCGTTTTACCATATCTTGTGACGTGTGGCCAAGTATGTCCTGTAAGCTATAAGGATCTCCGTCATTTAAAATATACATCTTGGCAAACGTATGCCTAAGCGTATGCGGACTCACGCGTACGCCCGTAATGCCTGCGTCTTCACCATATTTACGAAGTGAAGACTGAAACGCACGCACGCCCAGTGAACGCCCGTCTAATGTAACAAAGAAATACTGTGAGGACAAATTCCCTCTTGCTTTGATATACCGGATGAGCAACTTACGAACGTCATCACAGAACGGGATGTCCCTCGGCTTCTTGCTTTTTCCAATGACCCCGAGGAGCTGACTCTCCTTAATGTCCACCTGATTGATTTTCAGCTTGGTCAGTTCCCCGACGCGCAAGCCACAATCCAAAATGAGGGATAACATAACGAAATCTCGAAATCCCGTAAACGTGCTTTGATCTGGTTGCTTAAGCAATGCCACCACCTGCTCCTCAGTAAATGATGGTATAGTAGGTCGGTGGCCTTTTCGCAATTTTAAGTATTCCGCCGGATTATAAGGAATCCAACCTTCATCGAACAAAAACTGATAAAATCGCTTAATCGCTTTAATTCGGTTATTGATGGTGTTAAGTTTATAGCCTTTTTCCTCTACCATAACCATGATAAAATGATTCCGTAAAAAATCCGGCGTCACATCATAAATTTCTGCTTCAACTTCCTGCTCCTGCAAAATTCGCTGATAGCTTCTCAGACTGCTTTGCTCGAATTTGATGGTATCGTCACTTGATGTTTCCGCTCTACGAGCCTGAAGGAAAAGCTTGACCGCCTCTTCCCAAGTTAACCGGTAGCCAGAACTTGAGAATGACGCTACGTCATATAGCTCATTGCTGCGCCTCGTATTTCCAGAATCACTTTTGCGAAAAAGGCTGACAACATTTCCATTCATCCGTATCCCCTCCAATCTTGTATGGGTCAGCTTCCTAAAAAATGAACGAAGACAAAACACCCGTCTATTATCTATTTCATTTACAATAAAAAATCGGACCCTTTTGGGCGGAATACGGCTCCCCTTCGTCTTATTATCACGATCAGTGTAATAAGAGTTAAGCAGACCAACAATTGTGCGAATCAAGAAGTCAGGTCTGAAACGACATCCTATTCCTTCATGGTTTTGCTTTTGATAAGAGTAAACTCTTTTTCCGTAATCAGTGACCGAGCTAATTCGACTCATCATAAGCCCCCGTTTGGTTCATTACAACTAAAATAGAGATGCGACAAAGACCGATCACCTTATACGCATCTCTGTTCTTCCTTGTTTTGGTTGTATCGCATAAATCCAATTCCAACGGTCGGTGGTTAACGGCCTCATAGGTATACTCTCCCAGGATCGCTGCAAGCCGCCCTCATTGCGTGATCTGCCTAAAAGCAGAGCTGTGACAGGACGGAAGTATCATTATCCCCCCCGCATGGGTCATCGCCTTAAATGGAACCACCAATTATTATTGCACGGACAAACACTGCTCTTACCCTGCTACTTCAAACACAGATCGAAAGAACAAGCAGAGTGGTCTTGGCGTACCTGCAATTTGACTTTCCTAGACATGCGGGGAACGTACTGGAATGGATGATCTTTAATTTTCAAGGTACGGAAAAACAGCAGGGGACATACCCCTCTATCATCCGTTTCATTTTGAGGTCAAGATCGGCCTTACTGCGAAAAAATAAATAGGAGAGGATAGAAAGCTCTTGGTACAGAGATTAGTAATCTCCGGCAGCGTGAGCAATAATGATGGCGTGGTGATTACATTATGAAAAGAAATGGTCCAAACAAGAGAGGTGCTGAGCTTTGTCAGAAAGCTTGAAAAAATGATGAATCAATTTGAGGGAAAAGATCGTGAAGTATTTCGAGATATCATCATTCGCATACGCCGAAAGTTAATCTCGGTTACAGAAAAGATGGGATGTATCTGTTGCCGAAAAAAATCAAAAATAACCGCCCTTCTAGAGAGCAAATGCCATTCCTTCAATTAAAGACTTTACTCCCTATCTCCTCAAACATGTGGAGGTGACAGTTGAGTCTTGTATAAATCAAGAGAATCGCCGAAAAGCGAACGTGTACTGTTGAACAAAGGAAGTAAGGAACCTTCCTAATTTGGCATATGTGCTAGGATTCTGTTATGATCGCTATCTAGGCCTTGATTTATTTGTCCATGTACAGAAGCATTAAAACCAGTCTTGATTAACTTATAAATAAAAATACATCAATCACGATTAAAATACCGCTTACCATTATAATCATTGCAGAATAAAAATACATCTAGTTTGAATGGAAACCAGGCTCCACTTTCACATCTTACATCATCCTCTTCAAAATTAATAACCTGTTCGATCGTTCGTTGTGTTAAATACAAGTGCAGTATTATGAGCAAGCATTATTGATAGGTTGTATCGTCCTCTTTCCAACGAATAATCGTCTGCCGTGAAACGCAAAGGAGGTAAAGGGCATGCGGTATAGAAATTGATCGGAAGGCCCAATCCCCGATGATGGCGTGTTTCAGGGTCATTTAACGTTCTGACTGATGTATAATTTCGTGTTGTCGTCACTGCCGAGGGGCCGCCGGAGAGCAGCCCTTTTTCGCAGTAAATAATTAAAGTGACATCACGAATGAAGGTATCAGACATATCGAGATGTGTAAAACCTCTGCAGTCCTCTATTTATTTAACCCAGGAGACACCCTGCTGATTAAACTTTCCGTTTCTGAAATGAGCTCATGTAAGATATCAAGGGCTTGACTTGTACTGTCTTTCTTTGTCGAAAGGAATGAAAAAACTCGGTCTACTCTTTCCTTATATTTTGAAGGTTTCACACCAAAGCCATCAATCATGCGAACCGCCTTTTTTTCGTTAATACAATATTGTTTATTCACTGCAAACAATACCTGATTAAGACATGAAATCGTGCGAAAGACGTGACCCGCAACATAGGAAATGTCATCTTTATCTGCATTATCCTTCGCAAACATATAAGAAAAGGATGCTTCAAACATGAAAAAACGGGTCAAGGCATTTTGTAATGATTTCGGATAAGGCACCGTTTTTGCTTTAAGTTTAGCAATTTGATTTGTTGGATCAAACAATGGTCTACAAATGGATATTTCCCCCATATACACAACATTAAGGTAAGCGTGTGGATGCCCCGTATGATAATGAGACGAAATTTTACCTACTAAACAATCATCAATGACTTGTGAAACTCTTCTTATATCGCGATAAATTAAATCTACATGGAATCCTTGAACAACAATCCACCCACCACCATTGATCCAAGAACCCCAATCACCCAGGGCTGTAACCAAATTCTCTCTGTGGTCATCGTCCAATTTTGTTGCAGCTTTGTTAATTGCTGCGATATCCAGACTGGCAGCATCCTCATAATAGATCCCAATATCGATATCTGAATGAGAATGGTGGGTTCCCCTTGCTCTCGAACCGCCCAAAACGACTCCGACTATACCGTTTATCCCTTCGAGTTCTTGGCAGATTTGGTCAATAACGACTTGGACATTCATCAACATTCCCAACCCCTTTGTTAACTTTCTTCCTCCAAACTTCCATAAATCATTTCGTTATCGCTGTGTTGGATCATGTAACAAGTCCACAGTAAGAAATGAGCGCATGTCCGTAGCCGGAACAAATGAAATTAAAGCGTCACAGAGTCTATTATGAATAGGAACCTCATGGGACAACTGCAACATGATCCCAATGATTTCAATCCTATCTTGACCAACCTTTTAAGCAAATCCTTGCTCTGCCGCATAATTCCCCCAGTGAGGCTGGCTGCCATCCCGATCGGTGAAACCGTACTCTTCGGACAACGACCAGGTACTGAGTGCCTGTCCGGATTTTTGCGCCACCTGCGGATCTGAAGCCAAAGCCACAACCGCTCTGCCTATATATGTCGGAGTTTCGGACATGAGAAAATGTGGATCTTGCTTCCCGGCTTCCCTCCAATTGTTTTCGGTTACGCCGAAATGATCCAGCATAGCCTCCGAGCGCAGGAATCCTGGAGTTAGAGCCAATGCCGTCACGTTATGGGGACGCAGCTCAGCCGACATCGACTGGGCAAGATGGATGACCGAGCTTTTGGCCAGGCTGTAGTACAGATTGCCCCGATACCGGTAATCGGTCCCATCGGTTATCTCGATAAGCAAACCTTGTTTTCTTGCAACCATTAACGGCACTCCATAATAGCTTGTAATCATGTGGGAATGTACCGCTCGCCGCTGCATAAGCAAACCATTATCCAGTGAATGCTCCCAAAATGACGTGTTCCACTCGGTTAAAGGGTCTCCGCCCCATATATCATTGACCAGAATATCAAGTTGTCCATCCTGCTCACTCCGGATCCGTTCGAATAGCGCTTTGACCTCTTTCTCCACGGTGTGGTCAACCCGCACTGCTATCCCGTTGCCTCCCGCTTCGGTTACCAGTTCCGCCGTTTCATCGATCGTTTCCTTACGGTTCATGTTGGATAGTTGTCCTCTAGTACTGCGTCCTGTACAATAGACCGTTGCCCCTGCTTCTCCTAGTGAAACAGCAATGCCACGCCCGGCTCCCCGGGTTGCTCCAGCCACAACGGCCACTTTTCCCTGCAATGGTTTCAAAGAAATCAGCTCCTTACTATAGAGTCTCTCCAACTGTCTTCTGTTCTACTTAATCGTAACAAATTAATATGACATCTACTGTCATAATACTGAAGAGAAATCCTCTTTAACTTCCGCTCTTGCTCTTTCAAAGATCAAACGTAACCACTATCGATTTAAGCAACGTTCATTATGTTTGAAGCCCCAATCACACATGAACGATAACACAGTGCCCAAAGTTCGTCCGTAGTCTGTTAATGAATACTCAACCTTAGGAGGGATCTCTTGATAAATGACCCTTTTAATTAGGCCATCCCGTTCAAGCTCGCGCAATTGATTGGTCAGCATTCCCTGACTGACATCTTGAATCGTTCTCTTCAGTTCTCCGAATCGCATCGTTCCTTCATGAAACAATATAAACAAGATAAGGGGCTTCCACTTACCACCAATGACCTTTAAGGTTGTAACGATTCCCGTAATGTCTACCGGCAAATTATTCATACAGATAGGTCCACCTCCACTTCTACTTCATTATAATTATAAAAAGAAGTCTAGTGGAAAGTTTTTTCCTGTACCTGTTCATTCGCAATTTGCCGAGCATTCTGTTCCGGATTTCCCTCGATCATTTTTAATCCGACCATTCCTGCAAAAATTAAAGCTAAAAAGATAAACTTCTGCAAGGAAGGCTTCTCACCAAGAGCTATGATTCCCACTATCGCCACTCCGAGCGTACCTGTCCCGACCCATATCGCATACGCTGTGCCGACAGGTAACGATCTTAGTGCTAGAGTCAGCAAATAAAGACTGATACCTGCAGTCGAAATGCCAATGATACTGGGCCATAGTCTCGTGAGGCCAGATGATTGTTTTAATGCAATCGCCCATACGATTTCCAATAAGCCGGCGATAATCAGTAGTATCCAAGCCGTCATACTGCGTATCCACCATCAACGGCAAATGCCGAGCCTGTAATAAACCTCCCGGTTTGTCCGGCTAAATGCAGTGCCATGGAAGCAATATCGTCTGTGGTGCCGTAATGCCCTAGAGCAGTGAGACTTTTCTCTCCTTCCGAACCTTCGCCGTCCGCCGGATTCATATCCGTGTCAATCGGTCCCGGATGTATGACATTCACCGTAATGCCAAGCGGACCGAGGTCTCTTGCAAGGCCTTTCGTTAATCCGGTAAGAGCGGATTTGCTCATGGAGTAAAGACTAAATCCGGGACCTGGGACTCGATCCGCCAGACAGCTTCCAATACTGATGATACGCCCCCCAACACTCATATACGGAACAGCAGTCTGAATGGCGACAAACACCGCTTTGGCATGAATCGCCATCGTTCGATCGAATTCGTCTGCAGATACATGTTCAATGGGTCCAAAAGGAAATATGCCCGCATTATTTACCAAGATATCGAGCTTTCCGAATGTTTCAGCAACACGTTTCACGGCCTGCTCCACATCAGCAGATATTGCGCTGTCTGCTTGGATGGCAAGGCCGCGTCGACCGACTGACTCCATGTCCGCTAATACCTCGTCTGCCTTTGTCCGAGAATTTACGTAGGTTATGGCCACATCCGCCCCTGCCCTGACCAGCTTTCTGGCAATCGCTGCTCCAATTCCACGGCTGCCTCCCGTAACGAGTGCCACTTTACCAGCTAATGAGTTCATCATCCCTTACCCCTCCAAAAAATATGATGTAAATCTTGATTACGATTATCGTTGGTCTTTGCAATTTTGAAAAGTACGCTCTTTTTTCGTACTAGGTACGGTTTTTCGTACAATTAGGTGTTATAAGTGAGAGGAACGTGATTGTGAAATTTATTTCAATTACTTTTGGCAATTAGAGTCTGATTTTACCAAACGCTGTGTCACGACGTGTTCTTTGATCATAGCTAAATAACCATACCGCCAACAACAGGGCGGCCAATGCCATGAGTAGGCTGGACCAGCCTAGATCATCTACAGAGGAGCTATTAATTACCCATCCTCCAATTCCGGAGCCGAGCGCGAAGCCAAATTGAATAAACGACGTATTGATGCTGAGTGCAATATCCGGCGATTGTTTCACCTGGGTAACCAAATATAATTGCTGGGCCGGGGAAGTCATCCATGTTGCCGCCATCCATACCATGATCAAGGGGATGACAACATAGATCAAGCTATTGGTCCAGGCCAGCAGTAGCAGCGTTCCAGCCTGAAAGGAAAGTCCGGCATAGATGGTGAACTTGGGCCCCCTCCTATCCGCTACACCCCCTCCGAATCTTGAACCGATAAAACTGCAAATTCCTGCCAATAACAGAATGGTGGACAGCCCCGTCGCCGAGAGATCGAAATTTGATTGCAGGAATGGTGTTATATACGTAAATAGTGCGGAGTAACCACCGATATAAAAAAGCGTTATAAAAACCGCCAAAACAATCTTTTTATCCTTCAAAACAGACAGCTGCATGCCGAGCGTCACGGCTCGTTGCTCTGCAATGGTAGGAACTCTGGTGTAGACAGCAATCATAGGGATCGCAGCTAGCAGGCCAACGATGATGAATAGGCTTCTCCATCCTAGCGCTTCGCTTAAAAACGTGCCAACAGGTACGCCGAGAACGAGTGAACTGCTAAGTCCCATCAAGATCGTGCCAATCGCTCGCCCTCGATTCCGCTCATCGACCAGACGCGTAGCGACAGCCATGGCGATAACAGTGGCTGCACCTCCACTAAGCCCTTGGATCACCCGTGTCAACAGCATCAGCTCAATCGAAGGACTAAAATATACCAGGATACTGCTAAAAATAAAAATTCCGAGCATGACAATAAGCATTTTCTTACGGTCCACTCGGATCGTTGCTGCGATCAAGATGGGGGAACCGACCGCAGCTGAGAGGGCGAATGCCGTGACGAGCATCCCAGCAGCAGAAGTTGTAATTCCGAGATCACTCGCTACTAAGGGAAGAATGCCGCTGATGATGTATTCAACAGTACCGATAAGAAACACCGCCAGCGCAAGCAAATTAACGATCCACTTATTGCTCATGAGAGACCCTCTTGATCTACTATCGGAATTTGGATTTCGATCAGTTTAACCCCAGATTCCCCTGCCAAAGGTACATAGGTTTCTCTGCCAGGCAGATCGCCGCGAATAGTGCAGCCCCGCCGCTCAATCCATTCAGCAAGATATACACATGCCGTCTCCAAGTATACGGCATCAGAACGGAATAACAACGTGGTCAACGTCACCGGTGACAGGAAACGAAATTGTAGATGCTCAGGCAGCTTTAATGTTTCCGATCTCACGGCATATCCCACCTCGAGCTCAAACTCATGTGCCGCGCCACCGGATGCGTTCCACAACACTGTCTGCGGACCGGATAGAGCGGAACGGGTCCGGCTATCCAGCAGACGATCGAAAATCCCGAAAAGGTTTGGAATTTCGTCAACAGTTCCTACAGATGCGTAAGTGACCATTTGCATAGACTCAACCCGCTTCACAACGACCTCCAATTCTTTATCCATCTTCCCTTTATGTTCCAAAAGCTGCATACGCTCTTTGATCCGTGCAAGCCTAGATTGTTCCGTACTAAGCCGCTGCTCGATTTCGCTTTCTTTGAGCCTCAGCATACCACGAATCTGTTCAGCCGAAACGTCTTCTTGCAAAAGCTGTGCGATTTGCTGCAAACTAAATCCTAAATCCTTAAGAATGACGATTCGATTGACTCTTAATAATTGTTCCGCGTTGTAATACCGATACCCTGTCACCTCGTCCGTTGCGGCCGGCTTTAAAATGCCAATCTGATCGTAATAGCGCAGCGTTTGTAACGGTATACGACTCAGGTTGGAAAATTCGCTAATTTTAAACACTGTCCCACCTTCTTTCTTATTGATGAGTTAGAGTATACACCCTCAAGTCAGGTATAAAGTCAACGGTTTATCTGTTCCGAAGTGATGCGAATATGAAAGATTTCAGGATTACTTGACTGTGGAATGCTGTTGAAAAAGGTTCGAGCATTTATAAAAAATTCTCGGACTACCGTCTGCTTCAATCTTCAATACGATTCATTGAACTCGTTTTTTGGCATGTCTTCCGTCAAAGTGGATCGACCCCGATGTATGTGTAAACAAGCCTAGAGTAGTGTAAGGGAAGGTTTAACAGCCACGAATCGGTGCTGACTGGGGCATATTAGCATCTGCATGTTACTCCTGTTCCTGATCCTTATAAATATATCGAGACTGGTTTGATCAGAACAAAAGACAAGTATTTGAGCTATGCATATAAAGCTTTTGCAGAGTTAGTGAAATCAGTCGGTTCAAGCTCGCTGCAGGAAATTCAACTTTCAATCTGAAGATTCTAATCCAGTAGCCCAAGCTGTTCAATATAATGATAAAAACAAAGGTGACCCTCAAGGGAGTCAGATTTGAAGTATCCATCTTGCGGGTTATAGTCGGGTATTTTTCTAATGACAACACGGACGATTACCCATTGCCAACCTCTATACCGAATACAGTAATAAAGAAATCGCATCGACCTTCATGCTTTCCTTTGTTTTTAAGACTTATTCAAAACATGGCTGGCTACAGCAAGAAAAGCTTTTACGGCAGGAGAGGAAGCGGCAATCGAGGGGCAAGCAAGGGCGACAGTTCGCCAATGCTCCACATCCAAACGCCTGATTTGAAGGTTGGGTTGTGTCTTCAAAAACAGAGCAGGACCAATGGTAATACCAAGCCCTTCTTGTACCATATTGGCGATGGTATTGCAGTCCTTCACTTCGAAACGGATACAAGGCGCCACCTTCGCTTGCTGAAATATCTCTTGAACATGGGACTGGTACATTCCCGTCGGCATAATAAACGGTTCATCCTGCAAAGACCGAACCGGGACGACATCATCCTGGTTAAATTTATGTCCCTTGGAAAAAGCAACAACCATCTCGTCTTTCGCCAGCGGAATCCATTCGACGGCTGATTTCGCGTCTGGCTGTACGACGAACCCGATATCGATCACACCAGTAGATAACCATTCTATTATCTCTTCATACGTTCCCTCAAAAAAGCGAAACTCGATTTTAGGATGCTGCTTCTGAAAATTAGCCAGGATTTTGGGCAGCAAGCAGGCCGAAGCACTGGCAAACGTACCGATGCGGATCGTTCCAACCTCTAATTTCGCGGCTCGTGCGATCTCCTGCTGGATAATTTCCATTCGGTTTAGTATTTCCCTTATGTGAACAATCGTTCTTTGTCCTACCTCCGTAAGCAGTAGTCCATTCTTCCTATCCCGAATCAGCAACGTTGTAGACCATTCGGACTCCAAGTTAGCGATCGCATGGCTGACAGCTGATTGCGTCATATTCAATTGATCCGCGGCTTTTGTGAAACTCCCCAATTCAACCACTTTGGAAAACACTTCGAAACGGGCAATAGTCATGATCTTTTGCTCATCTCCTATATGAACAACATTAATTTTACTAATCTTAACACACTGTTTAAAATAAGGGCAGGATCATGAGAAGGGAAGAGAGATAATGAATCGATTCGCAATTTTTTTACTTGCATTAGGCGCGTTTGTAACGGGTACGGCCGAATTTGTCGTTTCCGGCATTTTAGAATTGATCGCGGAGGATCTGGATGTATCGATCGCCGCTGCCGGTCAATTAGTTACGTTTTTTTCGCTTTCTTATGCTTTCGGGGCTCTTTTTCTAGTCATGCTGACATCCAAGTTTGAACGTAAACGAGTGTTACTATTCGCCATGCTTACATTTATAGCGGGCAACCTGATCGCATTCTTTAGCAGTTATTTCGGCCTCCTGATGTTTTCACGTATTGTCTTAGCGATGAGCGGCGGGCTGTATATCGTCATTGCCACACATTATGCAGCCAGGCTTGCACAACCGGATAAACGTGGTAACGCAATCGCCATCGTGATGACGGGCTTTTCGGTATCTTTGGTGCTCGGGGTGCCGTTCGGAACGCTGATGGCTGCCTATATGGACTGGCGATACATTTATTTAACGATTGCGGTCATAACGCTGGTCACCTTCCTTTTGCTTTATCGATTCATTCCGAAGCTGGATGGAACTGAACCTACGCCATGGAGACAGCAATTGCATTTGCTGCGAAGCAAACCTTTGATTACGGGTTTGTTGATCACTGTGTTCTGGATTCTCGGTTACACGATGATATTTGCCTATATTGGTCCATTTCTGGCCCGTTTGGCTGGCTTTTCTATCGAAGGGATCAGTACGGCGTTGTTCGTTCTAGGTGTGTTTGCCTTTATCGGGGCGCGGTTCGGCGGGTATGCCGTGGATAAGTGGGGGCCCGTTCGCACGATATTTATAAGTCTGCTGTTACATGCGGCAGCCTTGATTGCACTTTCGGTGATGCAGGGGACATCGCTCGGTGTCTTCGTGATCTTGATGATCTGGGGAGCAGCGGCATGGACGACCACGCCTGCCAGCCAGTTTTATTTGATCTCATTAAGGCCGCAAGCCTCGGAAACCGTCTTAAGCTTTAATACGGCATTGATGAATATCGGGATGACAGCAGGTGCCGCTCTGGGAGGTGTAGTGATTGACAACGTATCCGTGCTGCATCTGGGTTGGCTAAGCGGAATGGTTGTCCTCATTGCGTTAGCTACAGCGATATATTCATTTACTTCGCGTGAGAAACAGCCCTGCAACTATGATGACACGCTTACCCAGATAGCTTGCGATAAATGAGCGATTGACGTTATCGGTTCCATCGCTCATTTATTTAACGTTGCCACTGGTTAAGAAGATCTTACCTTGATAGTATTCGAAGCTTGAAGCAACACGCACCGCTTCTTTGATGTCCATTAGATTAAAGTGAGATGCGGGTTTCATAAGTGTCAGTTTTTTATCAGCGATCAACGAAATGAGATGCGATAATGTTTCTTGCCACGTCTGTACGGATACTTGTTGGTTCCAATGTCGCAAATGAAACATCTTAACGTTGACTTTGGCTTTACTTGTAATGTCTGCCCAGTTGACTTGCGCGCCTGATAAAAGTCCAATGCTTAAACAAATTCCGTTGGGCCGCACGCAAAAAGCCAGCTCTGTGCCCGATGACCCGCCGACGGAATCAATTGCAGCAGTTGCGCCAACCCCTTTCGTCAACTCCATCACAGTTTCATGCAAGGACATGACGGCTGTATTGATCACAAAAGAAGCGCCGAGCCGCAGCAATTCCTCGGTATAAATGCCGCTCCTCGTAACGGCAATCAGCTGAAAACCGATGATCTTGGACAGCTGTGCGAATATGCGGCCAATGGAGGATCCGCAGGCGTTGACTATCACCACATCATCCGGTTTTAACGCTAATATTTCTTGGCAGGCAAGCCACGCAGTTAATGGATTGATATATGACTGAGCCGCTAAGTGAATCTCCATCGAATCGGGTATTGGAACAGCAAACGCTGCCGGTGTCTTCACATATTCCTGCCAAGTACCTTCCCCTCGCAGCGCCAGAACACGCTGGCCAACAAGTTGTCTACTGACGAACGGACCTACCTCCACGATTAAACCCACCCCTTCATAACCGGGGATCATTGGCAACGAGGTTCGGTGAGCATATGCCCCGCTAATAGGGATCAAGTCTGATGGATTAATCGGACGGGTGATCATGCGCACCAAGACTTCTCCGTCCCTTGGATCTTCAATGGTTTTGTTCTCGACTTTCAGGACATCTTGAGGAATTCCAAACTTACAGAATTTAATACATTTTGCTTTCATACATCCTCCTGGTCCTTGTTTATTTGAAATTTTTCTCGTCAAATAGTACCGATGTAAAAAATTTGCAGCGGTATACGGTTTTGTCGTTTCGATAAGTCCTGTATGCATAGTGAACAATGGGAACGTGAGGGGGATTTAGCTTTGGAGCTGTCGGTTGTTTTCAACCTCTAGCCAATAAGAAAGCAGATGGCTTAATTTTGCTTCGGTTTCTTTCAATTTTTTGATTTGTTCCTGCGTGTTTCTTAATTTTTCACTATACATCGATATTGCTTTCGGTGCGCATTGAGCGGGTGCCATCTCAAATATCTCGGTCGGCGAAGGTGAATCCGATGAACAGTTTAATATCGGACTAATTTCGTCTGTGCTGAAGCCGATATCCAGTAACAGCTGAATAGTCTTCACCCGTTCGATGTCCGATTGTTGATATTCGCGATATCCATTTTCCAAACGTTGCGGTTTTATGAGTTCTTTTTCTTCGTAATAGCGTAACGATCGAATGCTCACTTCCGTTTTCTCCGATAACTCTCCGATTCTCATCGTCTTCAATTCCTTTCTTATCCTGCTCTTTCTCCAAAAGAATTGGTATCTTCATTAGATGGTAAAGCATGACATTACGTCAGGGTCAAGATTCTGCTTTCGGGGATTGACCCTAACACGGTGTCATGTTTTAAGGTGAGTTTATCACAATTTCGTAAAGGGATGAAGACGATGAACAACTTGAATAGGAACACGGACCGAGCGGGGATACGAGAGTGGATGGGGCTTGCAGTGCTCACGCTGCCCGTTTTGATTCTCGCCATGGACATGACCGTTCTGTATATGGCGCTTCCGCATATCACCCAGGATTTGAATCCGAGCAGTATCCAGTCGTTATGGATTGTCGATATTTATGGGTTTATGGTAGCCGGTTTTTTAATGATGATGGGAAATTTGTGCGACCGCGTTGGACATCGAAAAATGCTCGTATTTGGGGCAATTTCGTTTTGTATCGCTTCACTGCTTGCAGCCTATTCCAATAGCACGGAAATGCTGATTGCAACTCGTGCTTTTTTGGGAGTCGCCGGTGCAGCCCTCATGCCTTCCACCCTTTCTTTAATAGGACATATGTTCAAACTAGAGAGGCAAAGAGGCATTGCGATAGGTATATGGATGAGTTCTTTTGCAGTGGGGACTATCATTGGTCCGATGGCAGGCGGGATCATGCTTGAATTCTTCTGGTGGGGATCGGTATTTCTGTTAGCAGTTCCTGTTACCATACTGCTGCTGGTATCCGCTCCGTTCTTACTTCCTGAATATCGGGGGGCGCTGACGGTTCGGCTAGATCTACCTAGTGTGATCCTATCATTGGCTTTTATTATGGCGCTCATCTTCGGAATCAAAAACATAGCCCAATCCGGATTGAATGCGCTCCCTCTGGTTTCGATTGTGGTCGGATTGCTGCTCGGTCTGATATTCGTACTTCGACAGAGGCGTTTGCCGAATCCGTTGATGGATTTGCAGTTGTTCCGACAGCGGCCGTTCAGTACTGCATTAGCCGTTTTGTTATTATGCAATTTGGCTATAGGCGGGGTTTATCTCTTTGCCACACAGTTTCTGCAGTTGGTGTTGGAATTATCACCCCTACAAGCCGGCTTATGGCTTCTCCCTTCTGCATTCGCTGTTATTTGCGGCTCGATGCTCGCCCCGAATCTCGCTCAGAAAATGAATCCGGGTTTCGTAGTCGGATCCGGATTGCTGGTCTCCGTGGTCGGATTTCTGTTCTTAAACGGGGTTAAAACGGAAGCCGGGTTGCCGTTGCTCATCACAAGTCTGGTCATTTCGTTCTTAGGAGTAGGTATGGTTCAGTCGCTCGGTGTAAATCTGGTTGTCGGGTCGGCACCGGCTGAAAAATCGGGTACAGCCTCTGCCTTATCTGAAATGAGTACGGAGCTTGGAATGGCACTTGGAGTTGCGGTATTAGGAAGTGTGGGCTCTGCTGTCATGGGAAGCACCAACATGTTAAACGCAACCCATGATTCCTTTACTTTCGGACTGCACGTAGTCGGTGCGACCAGCGCAGCAATTACATTTGGAATAGCTGTTATCACCTTTGCCGTTTTTCGGTATAAACATTGACCAGGGCAGACTCACCAAAGATCATTCATCCGCTTGAATGGCTTGGCTCATTTATACTATAATTTAATGAAACCGCTGTGCGATTAGGGGAGCATGTGCATATGAAACGCGCAAACATGCCGGAGTTAATCAGCTGGCGGCGACTTTCGCCGCCAGATACATCCCCCCCTCCCGTGCATCGTGTCCGTCTCCAAGCAAGCGAGTATTACTGTATTCTGTTCGGTGGAACAGTGGGAAGAAGTTTCCCTGACTTAAATTCCGATCAAAGCACCGCATTAAATGCTGCATTGAAAATAAGCCCTAAACGAAAGGAGTAATAAATATGCCCCCAATTATTAAGTTTTTCGTCTTACTTGCTTGTGCAGGTTTTGTGTTATTTATCATGTATGCCAATCGAAATATGCGTTCAAAAAACTTAAATGGCGATGTTGGTCCGGTCGGCAGCAGTTCAGTTGGTGAAAAAAATCATACAGATCCTGGGGCCGACAGCGGTTCTGATGGTGGTGGCGGAGACTGATTAAATAGGCTTCTTCTGTAAACATTCCCCTGCAAGGCCCCCACGCTTTTGTGCTCCATCCAATATTTCAAACATGAGTCAGCTAACAGACTCTAAAATCTAAATCATTTCCGTCACCTGTATTTTTCGACCACAGCTTAAGTTCCTTGGCGCCATATTGTACAGCATGATAGCGAATTTTTGAAATGCAGAACCTTGATCCCTTTAATAGAATACATCATTTGTTAACGCTTATCGTTGACATACGCAAGCAATGTAACTAAAATGGTTTTATTGGGAGGGATTTCAATGGCAGTCGCTAGCAGATTTACGGTTGCACTTCATGCATTGACCTGGATTGCTGAAATGAGTAAAGAGAATACGGAGCATGTTCCTTCTGATCGGATAGCGGAGAGTGTGGGCACCAGTCCCGTATTTATCCGTCGAATTTTGGGAATGCTTGGCAGGGCGCATCTTGTCTCCGTAAAACACGGGGGGAAAGATACTGGGTGGAAGCTGGCAAGACGTCCAGAAGATATTACATTGTTACAGGTATATGAAGCGGTGGAGCAAAAGCCGTTGTTCGAGCTACATCACAGCACCCCGAGCAATACCTGTCTCATCGCCAAGGGAATACGTCCGGCATTAAATACGATTTATGGAAAAACAGAGAATGCAATGAAGAATCAGTTGTCTGAATATTCGATAGCCGATTTATTAAAAGAAACGCTTACGCAAGCCTCATTATAGTGTGCGTGTTCAACGTGTTCAAAACGTAATGAATTTTCAATGCGATAAAGGATGGTTTGCTGTCGTTATGATCAAGCAGCCACCTTTTGAACACGTCTTTTTTTAATAAAAAAATGATTAGACAAAAAATTTTGACCATCAATGTAACTGGTTTAGTTGTATTGATAAAATGCGAAAGGGAGTTTTATAATGAATCGTTTGATTATTTTACTTTTGACCATCGGGGCTTTCCTGGCAGGAACGGCTGAATATATAATTGCAGGCGTAGTTGATATGGTAGCGTATGATCTCCAGGTTAGTATCGCGCTAGCCGGACAGTTAGTGACAGCCTACGCTCTGGCTTACGCCATTGGCGCACCATTAGTCGTTATGCTGACTGCGCGTATGGAACGAAAAAAAGTAATGGTTGCGGCTATAGGTCTATTTATTATCGGTAACCTGATTGCTTGGTGGAGTCCAAATTTTATCATGTTGTTCGTTTCGCGCTTATTATTAGGCGTAAGCGGTGGAGTGTACACCGTTGTTGCCATGAGCACGGTCTTCAAACTCGTCTCCCCGGAGAAGCTTGGCAATGCGATCGGCACACTGACAATGGGAATCAGCGGATCGCTTGTATTTGGCGTGCCGCTTGGAGTAGCGCTTAGCGGCTGGATCGGTTGGCAAGGTTCGTTTGCTGTATTGGCCACTGCAAGCTTTATAGTCATGCTTGGCATCGTACGCTTGATTCCTGCCATAGCCGGTGGTGAAGCCATACCTTTCAAGCAACAATTCGCGGTATTTAAGAACCGTAAGATTGTGAGTGGTTACTTTATCACGTTATTCTGGATTGCCGGTTATGCGATAACGTATACGTTTTTGATTCCTTTTCTTCGGGAAACAGTGAACATGGATACCGCTGCCGTAAGTCTTACGTTGTTCATACTAGGTATTTTCGCGATGGCAGGCTCACGCTTGGGAGGCTATGGTGCAGATCGGTGGGGTCTTGTCAAAACGGTTGTGATCAGTATGTCCATTCATGCGCTTGCTTTGCTGCTCCTTCCCATTATGAACATAGCGATGCTGTCCACAATCACAATTGTCGCGGTCTGGGTTGGCTCTGCTTGGATGACCTCCCCTACATTACAGACGTATTTCATACAACAAACACCAGCGTCTCCTGATTTGGCTTTAAGCTTAAATACTTCGGTGCTGCAGTTTGGCATTGCCGTGGGGGCCGGTTTTGGAGGAGTTGCTGTAAATGCCGCAGGCTCGGTAGCCGTCACCCCCTGGATTGGAGGGGGGCTGGTTATTCTAGGCATGATTGCCGCGTGGATTTCCTTTTCTATGCAACACACACCATCTGCTGGGCAGCATGAGAATAGGGAAACCGTTTAATTAGATTTCACGGATAGGTCCGGTGAGAGTCAGCTAGCCAGCGTCACTGCCATACCCTCCCTTATGAGTCTTGATCGCATTAACGGTGAGTGCAGGAGTATCACGATCGGTGTCTTCGTTATCTTATAAAAGTGTGAAGTCGTGGCACGGACGAACATGCCCGCCTATCAGCCCTTATTTGATCTATTTGATTGACATCGTATCCGTGCCCATCGGGCTTGATTAGTGAAAGGGTTGTTTTTAATTGCAGAACATTAAAGATGCTCTGAGCTGCACTTTGCAATCGGTAAAAGTATTGAGAAAACAAAACGCCCATCGTTGTGCTCGAATGCAATATATCCTCCATGCTGCTCAACGATATTCTGGACAATGGAAAGACCTAAGCCCGAACCTGCAGGAAGTTTTGGATCAAGATGACGACTGACTTGATAAAAACGATTAAACAGCTGTTGCTCGTCCTCTTTTGTAATCGGGGTTCCAAAGTTTTCAACCTCTAGAACAGCATAACCATCTTCGACCATGTACAATCTAATGTTGATGGTCCCGGGCCTATGTGAAAACTTCAATGCATTCAAAAGCAAATTGTCTATTGCTCTGACCAATTTTTCTGCATCAATGGACACAATCACGTTTTTCTTTTCCCATTTGGTTGTAACCGCTAACCCTTTTTCATTTGCCAGCGGCTCAAACTCATGCACGATTTGCTCGGCCAAGTGCTGAAAATCTAACGCCTGCAAGGAAAGGCGAAGATTCGGATTCATTAATCGGGTGTTCTCAAACAAATGATCAACAATTTTGTTTAACTGTTCAAGCTTGCGGCAAGCATGATCTACAAACCGCTGATATTCCTGCCGGTTTTTAAAAGATTCTGTCCGAATCAGATCGAGGTATGCATTAATACTTGTTAATGGTGTCCTGACATCGTGAGATAGACCTGTAATCAGTTCCATTTTGATCTGCTCCTGAAGGCGTTCCCGTTCAATTGTTTGTTGAAGCTGTTGCGCCATACGGTTCATTGCCAAGGCTACCTCGCCTAGCTCATCCTTTCTTGTGACCGGTATCCGGTAATCCAGTTTGGCATCGCCTATCTTTTTTAGTCCATCCGTTATTTCATGAAAATACATTCGAATCCGATAGGTGAACAAGGAAAAGCAGAGAAAAAAGGTGCCCAGAAAAGCGAATATCGGGACGTAAAAAAAAGTGAATCCATACGGCGTCGCATTCAGCAAGCTGCCAATCACTGACATGACTAGTAAAGCTAAAGCGGCACTGCCCAGAGCTGCCGCTAAAATTTGATAGCTGAGATTCTCCCTGAGGTTTAATTTGTGAAACCATTTATTGTTCAATTTTATATCCAACTCCCCAAACCGTCTTAATATACATCGGCTTTCTCGGGTCCTTCTCAATTTTTTCCCGCAAGTTGCGAATATGCGCCATGACCGTATTTTCGGTATATGACAAGGATGGGTCCTTCCAAACGCGTTCATATATTTTATCCGTATTGAAAACAATGTTGGGGTTTGAAGCCAGTAACTCCAAAATGGCAAATTCAGTCGGCGTCAGTTTAACGTCCCTTCCGTCAACCGTTACCTTGTGTCGGTCGGGATCAATGACGAGGCCCCCAATTTGAATGTTATCTTCTTCCTGTGCCGATTTCACATACATGCTATTTCTTCGCAGTTGTGCTTTCACTCGTGCCACTAATTCCAAAGGATTAAAAGGCTTCGTCATATAATCATCGGCTCCACTCGACAATCCTGTAATTTTATCCAAATCCTCTGTTCTGGCCGAAAGCATGATAATGGGCACGTTCGATTGTTGCCGGATATTCAAGCACGCTTGCACTCCATCCAAGTTTGGCATCATGATGTCCATAATAATGACATCAAATGCTTGTCGCTTCAAACATTCAACAGCCTCATGACCGTTTTCTGCCTCAATTACATCGTATCCTTCATTTCGCAGATATATATGAATGACATCCCGTATTTCCGGATCATCATCAACAACGAGTATATACGTGCTCATGCGGATTTACCTCCTTTCGACTCTTCCTTCAACATCAGTTGAATTTCTTTCTGCACACATACAAAAATGCTGGCGGTATATTTAAAGGGATAAACTTAATCTGCTGCAGATTGAACTTTTCACTTAACTCTTTTTTCATCTGAAGCGAGTACTGAAAAGCAACAAACCAGCCGCCGGGTTTAAGACAAGTTGAAATTTGCTCTAAAAGCGTCTCTCGGACGGATTTGGAAAAATTAAAAAAGGGAAGTCCGCTCCATATGCAATCCAATGCACCGATCCCTGACTGCTGAAGCATTGCCTTCATTTGAAGCGCATTGGGATAGCATCTGAAATCCGGATACGCTTTAGCCAAATTGTCTCGAAGCCGCTCGTCCTGTTCAAATAAGACCAGTTCCCGCAGTTGGATTTGCGAAAGATACTTCGTAATCGCACCGGTACCCGCACCCAGCTCTGCAGCATAATGAATTTCCTTCCACGGAACGCTATTCGCCATCTTTTGCCCTAAAAAGCTTGAACTTGGCACAATGCTTCCTATTAATTTGGGAGATTGCACAAATGTCTGAACAAATAACAATGCTTCTTTATATTCCATCGAAATCCCTCCTTGTCTTTAAGGATGATCATAGCGAATACACTTAAAGAAATATTAAGGGATTTTCTGAATAAATTCTGAAGGTAAGAAAGCACTTCGTCAATAACATTCCCACCCCTGTCGAGAGGTGTTCATTAATGCTGTTTAATGGTCAAGTTCTAGAATACTTCACACCATGTCTTCTTCACTTTACTTAAAAAATTCATTCAATCTTAGGGTTTATTATATGATTGACACAACGAAAGAGCTTTAAAATCAAAGCTTAAAACAATCGGATCAGCATACTACAAATGTCATTTTCATACTCAATATGATCACATCAGGACAGACCATTCCCTTATTTTCCTTGAAAAGATTATCTTTATTCAGTTGGAGAAAAAATCATATAGATCATGATACCGACAGCAGATCTGATGGCGGTGGCGGAGACTGATTCAGGAAAGGCTACTTCTGTCCATATCCCACTACTAATACCTCCAATTTTCATACGCTTGTAATGAATAACGGCAACAATGCTCAAAAATTATGTACTATGTAATTGTAGCAGGTAAATGTAGGTTGATCTGGTTGTTTGAATCATGGAATCACACTTGTTCCTCGGTAAGCGAGGATATTGCGGGCTGATGACCTCTACGCAGACTCAAGTGTTTCGAGAGATTGTGAGGAATCCAACTTGCATAATCGAACAGGTGTATCGTTAACTGAAAACAAGAGCATTCTGTAAAATTTGTATGTTACAATAAACGCTGCAGCCTGTGAACTGCAGCGCCGATAAGATGTTATCAAACGGGCCAAGTTTCAAATAGATTGTCCGCTCTCGGGTATAGTAGTCATCGCTCTGTAATTTAAAGCTAAAACAAAACAGGTAATTCTTCTAGACCACGCATCAGCATTCCAGGTTTCCACTTCAAATTCTCTACTTCTGTAGCTAGCCGTATTTCTGGCATTCGTTTCAACAATGCTGTAATGGCAATTTCTCCTTCTAATCTCGCTAAAGGAGCCCCAAGACAGTAGTGAATGCCTTTACCGAATGCAAGATGTTTATTTTGTCCACGAGTGATATCAAAAACTTCGGGATCTTGAAATTGCTCAGGATCATGATTCGCAGAATTTAAAGCAACAAGGACTTGATCTCCTTCATGAATTGTTTTATCTCCTAATCTAATTGTTTCAGTAGCCCATCGGTTTGTGCTGAATTGAACAGGCCCATTATAGCGTAGAATTTCCTCAAGGGCTGACTTTATTAAATTTGGTTCATTTTGCAACCTTACCTTTTGATCGGGATGTGTTAATAAAGCATAGACTCCATTAGTGATCAGATTAACGGTCGTTTCATGTCCTGCGATAATTAAAAGCGAGACAATTCCATACAGCTCTTCTTCTTTTAGACGATCACCATCTTCCTCAGCTTGAATTAGTTTACTAATTAAATCATTCTGAGGGTTTTCCCGACATTGCTCAAACCACTGCTGCAAGTATGCAACGAATTCCTCCAAATGAGTTTGTAATTCTTCTATTCGTTCTGGTTCTTGGGGTGGATCAACAAGTGTATTAGACCATTTACGAAATTCATTTCGATCTTTGCTTGGTACACCAAGCAGTTCACATATAACAATAATGGGCAATGGAAATGCAAAGTCATTGATTAAATTCATGTAACCTTTATTTTGAACTGCATCGAGTAACTCATGTGTGATTTCCTCAATACGCCCCCGTAAACTTTCAATCATACGCGGTGTAAAAGCCTGATGGACCAAGCCGCGTAGACGCGTATGATCGGGAGGATCAGAAAATAACATATTTTGTACTAAAAGATTTGCTGACCCCTTGTCCTGCTTGTCTTCAGTAGCGAAATAATTGAAGTTCTTTGTAAAACGAGGATCCTTTAATATTGCTACTGCATCTTCATACTTGGTAACAACCCATGTGTATTGACCATTATTCATCTTAGCGAGGTGAATAGGCTCATTTTCACGTAGGTTTTTAAATGTTGGGTAGGGATCTTGGCTAAACTCAAAAGAAAATAAATCTTTATTTCTGGAACTCAAAATACTCAATCCTTTCCTAATGTTTTTTTGGATACATCATTCAGTTCTGGCGGATACGTTACGCAGCAGAAAAACGGTTAACCCAGCCACTAGTAAAGCAAGCACGGCACTAGTGGCAGCAATCGTATTCAAGCCCACTGTGAATGCCTCGCGCGCCAATCCGACTACCTCTGCTGCCAGCTCTGCGGGCAAGGCTGCGCTCGCCTCCACAGCGCTTGGGAGAGAGTCCTTTACAGCCTGTACTGCGGAAACGGGAAGTTCCTCGGGCAGCGAACGGCTTATTTGGCGATCATAAACCGCTGTTGCAATACTTCCCATTATGGTAATTCCTAATGCTGCTCCCAATTCGGCACTTGTTTCCGATATCGCGGAGGCAGATCCGGCTTTTTCCGGCGGGGCTGCTCCGATAATGAGGTCGGTCCCCAGCACCGTTAACGGCGCTATGCCTATCGAAAAGACCACACTGCCAACAACCAGGACAGACAAAGCTGAAGCAGCCTCTACCTGGGTAATGGCAGCCAAGCCTGTACAGGAGATGAATAGACCCGTCCCGATCACATAAGCTGGGGGAAAGCGACGGACAAACCACGGGGCTGCCACTGAGCCCATAATAATTCCCCCTGCTGACGGGATCAGCCAAAGCCCTGCCATAAACGGGGACAGATGCTGCACAAGCTGCAAATATTGGGCAATATAAAAATTAAGGCCGCTTATGGTAAGCAAGCCAAGCAGCATCATGCACAGCGCGCCGCTAAAAACAGGAAGGCGAAACAGCCTAATATCCACTAAAGGATCCTTCACATCATTTTGTCGATACACAAACCCCCACCCAATGAGCAAACCGGCGGCTATGATCAAGATGGACAACACATCGAGCCCTTCTTTGGCCATACTCTTAATACCATAAACCACGCACAGGATGGCTGCCAGGGACATGATCGCGCTAAGCAAATCCAGACGTTCGTTTGTCGGCTCCCGATATTCAGGCAGCAAGGACGGAGCAGTAACAAGCAGCAACAGCATCACGGGTACGCCCAGTAGAAAAACAGAGCCCCACCAGAACCATTCCAGCATCAATCCCCCGACGACCGGACCAAGCACACTCCCCGCCACTAGGCACATCATCCATACGCCAATCGCACTACTGCGCTGCTGAGGGTCCAGGAACATATTTCTTAATAAGGATAATGTGGAAGGCATCAAGGTTGCACCTGCGATGCCCAGCAGTGCACGGGTTGCGATCAGCATTTCCGCACTGCTCGAATAGGCAACAAGCACGGAAGCCACACCGAATGTAGCTGCACCGATCATAAGCAGCTTTCTGCGTCCAATGCGGTCAGCCAGTTTTCCCATGATAATGAGGAAGCCAGCCAGTGTGAAGCCATAGATATCCACCATCCACAGCATTTGCGTGCTGCTCGGAGCAAGATCTGCCGCCAAATGCGGAAGCGCCAGATAAAGTACGCTAATATCCATAGACATGAGCAAGGTTGGCAGCGCAAGTACGCCTAATCCGAGCCACTCCCTGGCCCCG
Source organism: Paenibacillus campinasensis (assembly GCF_002272015.1). Taxonomy (GTDB): domain Bacteria; phylum Bacillota; class Bacilli; order Paenibacillales; family Paenibacillaceae; genus Paenibacillus_AQ; species Paenibacillus_AQ campinasensis. Next base: position 46,101 of record NZ_NPBY01000076.1, read on the forward strand.
GCTTTAGCCGGAGCTTCTATAGCCGCAGCCTCCCCCGTCCTTTTCTGTTCACCTGTCGTTCTGTTTTCAATTTTGTCCATAGCGTTCCCCTCCTCTATAATTACTTTAAGTCACTTTTAACCAAAAAAACTATTATTGTTTTTATAGTTTCGACAAAAAAAGAAAGGCGTGGAAGTACCCTTCTTTATTTTTCCTTGGAGATCAGCCCGAACAAGATAATATCCGTAATTTGCATGACAGCTTCTGTAGTGGAAATATTGTTTTGCATGTAGAATCTTTGATCATGCACGGATTGGATCGCTTCTCTTATCAACTTTACAATTAATGTGGCATTTTTGTTAATGATGACTCCTTCGTGTATCCCTTGCTCGATTAAGGCTTGCAGTTCGTTCCAGTCCTCCGTAAAAACTTTTGAGACCTTGCTCCACTGTTCTGGATAAGATCGCTTGATTTGCTCTAATAGGACTCGATCGTAAAGCTCTTTATGCGTTGGCAAGGCATTTATAACGCCTTTGATCTTCTCGACAAGCGTTAAATTAGAATTATTCAATATTTGCTCCGTTATATTGTCCACTTCGGAAAAGGTCTCTTCAATTAATGCATCTAATATCTCCGCCTTGGATGAAAAATGCTCGTAGAGCGTCCTTTTACTAATTCCTAGTCTGCGGGCCAAATCATCCATGGTTAACTTTATGCCACTTTCCTTCAATTCTTCAGCGAATGCCTCAATAATACGATGTTTGATTGTTACGCCTCCTTCGATACTAAAGAGCCAATAATGGTTTTATCAGTTTCGATTTATTATATAGTCTTGTATTATATTTTTGCAATGCAGCCACCGCCTCCTGATCCATCAAACATGAAATTTTAGCTTAATTTCTTCGCGAAAGCTGTTATCTGCGAGTAGCAGCATGCCGCCAAATGTTATCAACGAATGCAAGGCGGCCGCAACGGCAGTCCACAAAACTTGTGACAATTCTAATAAATATAACAGCAACGGAACAAAACTTAGGAAATGCAGGTTCAGTAAGCAACCTATAAGCCCTCGCCATTTTGACCTTCCCGTACAACAAATGAGAGTAACAAGCAGTGTTGCCGCTATCAGTACAAATGGAATCACATACTCTGTCGACCAGTAATGCGAACCCCCCACCACATCGATCCACAACAGCATAATCGACAGCCCAAACAACTGGACTAGGATTTTACGGCCGAGATGGGCGGACCCTACAATGGTATGCCTAATGGAAAGCCATATATACAGCAAACAAGGTAATAGATACAAACTCCACATGTTCTCCCTAGAACTCAGTATGTTAACAATAAGAAGAACGCTAATGACGGATACCACGATAAAAGAGAGCCACTTGGATATGTTCTCGCTAGACTTCTTATGTTGCCTATCCGACATCAAATAGAATGGGTACAATTGATTAGTTAAAGTAGAGATTCCAGCAGTCTCTCTGCCAAATTTCCTTCGACACAATGGGCATGTAGCATGCGAAGGATCTACGATAACGCCACAGCTTTCACACTTCATGTTTCCATCCCCCAATCATTGCTGACAATCTTCAACTCCAGTCCGCTTAGACCGCTAAGCAGTCGAAAAAAATGCATTATAACATCACTTTCTAAAATATTGCGTGCAAAGGTTATTGTGAGTGTTTCATTGACTGAGCACACGGCACAATTTATTGGAGTTTTAGAGGTTGGATACATCGTCGTCTCCATCGCTTCAACATATTGTGTCATACTGGACGGAATACTGATTCTGCCTAAATTCGTAAGCGTCATCGTCTTGACAGCCTCACTGTACCTATCAAAACCATACCGCATGGCTAGGTTTTTTAACTTGAGTGGTACAAACCTAGACAACCAGTTTTTCTCATATTTCATACTGTTTGCTATCGTCTCATATAAATACGGTTTCTTTGTTTTTTTCTTCATTTGCTCACTTACCGCTTCAAGCACTTGTTCAAATGTCAGTTCTTGCTTCATATATATTTCAATGTTGATTACAGTAAAAAAATTTCGCAAACTGATTGAAGGGAATAATTTCCTCAAATTGACGGGTAGGCTGATTACAATTGACTGTTGGCTCTCGCTGTTAATAGTCATAGTAGCGGCATGAACCGCCATGATCAGAATGGCCGTCAGGTAAGCTGTAACAGTTACTCCTTGTATCTTTGCTGCTGCATTTAACTGGTTAGCGTGAATAAAACCGTGCACGACATTATGTCCGTAAGGCATGAAGCGTGTGCCCGGAATTTTCAGTGCATTTGATACCTCGTCTTTCAAGTGTGATTGACTATTCGTGTAGTAAGCTCTAAAGCTATCCTGCGCTTCAGCATAGCGAGCAAATGAATCAGGAGGAAGAATTACCCCTTCCCTGTCATCTATCTGAACACCACTTGTATATAAATACTGGAATACTAATGTTTTGAGAAATTCAAGTGCCCCCCCACCATCCGTTATAGCATGAAAAACTTCAATGCTGATCTTGTTTTTGTAATACAGCACCCGTACTAAGCTTCCATATTGTTCTGACAGATTCACTGGCGCACAAGGATAGTTCGTTTCTTGCTCGACTATGAGCCTCGATTCTTTCTGGCGAAGAAATTTCCAGAACAAACCGTTTTGAAGTTCTACATTCAAATTCGGAAATCTAGAAATCACTTTGTCCAAGGCCTTTTGCAGTAGCTCAGGGTCGATCGGGCTAGTAAGAATCATCGACAATCGATAGGTAGAAGAATTTTCTTTCCCGGCTACTGCTGGAAACAGCTTACCTGCGTGATCAAGTTTACTCCAATCCTCCATTAATCTGTCTCCTTATACGCGACTTGAATTTGAAAACTAAAAAAACCTTAATAGTTTCCTCGTTTTAAATTATTATAAAGCGGCATACTTTTATTTGCAAGCTCAATATTTTTTCGAACCGATTTGACCAGAATTAAGGCTCAAAAAAATCTGTGACCATTGAATCAAATGTCGTTGATGCAACCTCTTCATACTCCACTTTGTCCCTCACTGAATTCGCTACAACGTTGGGAAAAAGACTGATCGATTTGCTGAATTCGATATGCTTTTTCGATGTCATTTTGTGAAAAGAAGCGAGACGGTACATAATCATTGTGAACCAAATCAAATGAATTCGGATAAGCGCCCGACTGCCTTTCCTTGCACCGATACTCGGTTAATTATAGAACTTTATGTCAAAGCTACGCCTTAATCACATTTAACATTTGGCGAAGAGTCCGAGATGGTATGCTGAATGGGCCAAAGTAGCTACTGCTGTGACAGATTGTTCATTCCAATCAATAGCGTCAATAGATTCCAAAAGTGTTAAGTATTCATTTTTCAATCCTTCTTGAATTCGGTTCCATTGCTGTTCATCTACTGAATGAATATCCCAATTCTTTCATTTGAAACGGCCGCCCATACAGCACCTGCTGATCGGCGTCAAACAAATTCCGGTAAACCACTTGTCCGCGAGTGGATGAAGCATCGACGACCTTGCCGTTTCCGGCATAGATGCCAACATGGGTAATGTCCATAAACCGACCATTGCTGGCATAGCTCCAAAAGACCAAATCGCCCGGAGCCAAATCTTCAAAACGGATTGTCCACCCGTTATCGACACAATGTCTGGCTTGTTCAGCCGCCGTCCGCGGCAACTGAATGCTCAACTGCCGGTACACCCATTGAACAAGATAACTGCAATCTGTATAGCGGTCTTGCCCGGCCAAAACTTGACTGTATGGATCGCCCAAGCGAGTCAATGCCAAGCGGACAGCTTCACCGCCCCATTCCCCTTCCGGCAGATCGTGATAAACGATTTCAAGCTGCTCAGGCGTTAACCCTACATCCATATCTTTACCGAGAAGCGCGAACATAAGCGGTCGGAACTCCGCCGACAACATTTCATGCATGATCTCTCTTTGTTCGATTGCAAAGTCGTAGATGTCGGCCTGCTGCCCAGCAGTGTGACTGGCAACTGTAATGTGCAACACCGACTCATACCAGGTAATCGTTTCCTCACTCGTGCTCCCATCTTCATGTTCCACCGTAATCGTTTCCCTGTGTTCAATCGTTTCCACGTAAGAGTCCAGTTCATTCATGTCCCAAAAGACGGAGCGAATCACATCCACCCGAGTGGCGTCCAGTGTGGCTACGTCCATGCCGTTTTCGCTGTCCATTACGGTACGAACCGCAAAGACCGCGATGACGTCCATCCAGTTATCGATGCGAGTATTATCAGCGCTTCCGAGATAATGGATTTCTACACGATCCACTGAGCCTGCATCCCGACGTATGTCCTCCAGTCGGACAGCAAATTCGTTGTCCATGTCTTGTACGATGTCAGAAAGCGGTAATACATCGCTATCCGTATTATCACTGGAGACAAAGATGCCAAAAGGAGATGATACAACCGCAGCAACAGCCATCATGATGCATAGCAAGATGATCACCGTACCGCTAACACCTAAAAGAGCGATCATGCCTTTGGCGAGTACCGCAGTCATTTTGGCCGCTACACGAATCATGCGAATGTTCCATCTGGCAACAGCTTGCAGCCGCTGCTTTGAACGGTGCATGGTCATCAATCGAAAGGCTGCTCTTTGCGCTTCCCTGGCTTTATGTTTCATCCTATCTGTTGGATTATGGACCTGTCCTTTTTCTTGGTTAGACTGATGAATCGGCTTTACTGAATGGGAAAGCACCTTGGTGACTTTACCGCCCGTTTTGGCACGCCTGGATACACCTGCATGCGGCTTCACCAGCTTATGAGCGGAAGAACAAACGGGGGCGGGAATTCGTTTCCTCCCGATTGTCATTTCACGGGGTTGTAGACTCGAACGTTTGTCACGAGAACGCACGGTAGTCTTGAATAGGGTGTTCGTGGTCGTGACACGCTTCTCGACAGGTTTTGACATCGGGTTTAACTGTGTTTCACTTTTAGCTTGAGCCTGGGGTTGTTGAGCTAGTCTCCGACTAACAATCCTGGCCCGTACCATTTGATGAATATGCCGCTGTTTTCCTGTCACTGTCATGGAAAACAAAGGATATTTCCCGCCAACAGGCTTCCGCAAACGCAATGGTCGCTTGGTTTGGGAAGATGAATGTATAGCCTGACGATTATCTCTTCCTTGTATGACACCTGTTGAATGAGCGGACAGCGTTTGCTGTTTATCAGAAACAACCGAACGTTTGCTTGCTTGAATGCCGCTTTGCTTACCTGAACGCCGACCGCTTGACGTTTCCCCCGATTGCTGAGGCATGGTTTCTTTCTCTTTCTCCGTCCCTATCAAGCGCTCCCGTTTTTTCCAAAGAAGACGAATTGCTCCTTTGCTCACACCTGCACTGATGCGCATCCCCTTGCGCAGCGTGGTTTTTGCCGCCCTCACGGATTGGTTTTGCGCGTGTACCACAGAGGAACCTGTAGATTCCGATTCATGACGATTAGATGACCTATGTTTAGAACGCAAATCTACAGGCTTTGCTTTTGCCATCAAGTTGGAGAATCGATCCAGCTTTTTTATGGTTTTCACACGTGTCCTTGTCTTTATGTCCTTCATCAAGGTTGCCCTCCTGGCATATCCACTAGCGGGTTGGACCGTTCATTCGTTGGGGAACCCGGTCGTGACTCCTGCAATATTCCGGATAACGCAAGCGAATCGCCTCAAAGAAATAAGGCGCATAACGACAATCAAACAACTCGTGCGGCGTGGAATCCCGTTCCTGCTGTTCTTCTGCCCATCCGTTCCACAGATTAAAGGCCAAGCGGCTTGCTCGAAGGGAAGTACCTGTTTGCCAGAAGGCCTTTAAACCTTTCGGTCGGATGCTGTCGTTTGAAAAGTCAAACAAGTCCTGAACATGCGTCCTCGTTTCTCGCGTCAAGCCTAACGTGTAAAACAACGCACGATGATAGGCATCTTGGCGATGAAAACGGCTCAGCATATCACTGTAAAACTTTTCGTGTTCCACATCACAAAACATACCGGGAAACATAACTCTAGCACTCCTTTCATAGTGGCGACGATTAGTCATATAACCGCCAATCGTCGCCTTGAACATCACCCTCTAATAGCCCTTTCATTTTGGGAATAAAATCGGACCCTATGATTCAAAATCACTTATTCCCGAGAATTTGCTTCAACTTCTTCAGCCCGCTTTCGATGGACTTGCGTACAGCCTTTTCATCCACCTGCTCTACACGAGCGATAGCGACCTTACTCATCCCTAAAAAATAATGTGCGTAAATACGTCGAAACGACTTTTTCGGTAATCGACACATCGCTGCGTAAAGCTCTCTTCGAAAGGCCATCTCTTCATACTCCGTTTCAGTTGACCGAGAAGGAAACAGAATATCGTTTTCGATGCCATCGTTCCGATCCAGAGAATAATATGCCCGATGACGATAAGCACGTAATTTATAAGCGCTTTCAAGCAACTCAAAACGTCGCATCTCCTGTACGATTTCCTCATCCACCTCAACCCAGAAATCCGTTTGATAGAAAGGATACATGTCGCGAAGATTGATTTTTTTCTCATCCCTCTCCCTTGTTTTGATTGCCAAGCAAACCAAAACAAGGAGGAGGTGAACGGCAGCCTGTGCCGCCTTTAAACTTGATGCGTAATAAAGAAAAACAAAAAAGACCCTTCGAAAGTACACACGAAGGGTTCGAACTTTGATCCACTGAACGTGTAACACCATTCTGCAAGCATGGCAAACGCGTCAGCGGCACATCTTCAATGAGCCTGATAGCGAATTCAGTTAGGGCCTGTTCTCTGGCAGCACGAGCTGCACGCGACTTGATATTAACCAACAATATCAACTCCCGCTCTCATGGCAACACCATGATGAGAAGCAAGCCCTGTTGTTCAGTTATGTATGCAGATTAGGTGCTACCATCCGTATTTTGAAAGACCGATAATGAAACAACTCCTCTCAATGGAAAACAGATTAACCCGACAGTCGTAGAACTAGAGTAATTTAAATAGTCTTGTAATCGAGTACTAGAATAGTAAAATATACCCTCACTCTTCATATCGCCTGAAATGCCAAAAATCACGTTCTATCTCCAAATTTCATTCAAAATGTCACAATTCACACCTACATCCCTATTGCCATCTGTAGAGTAAAGGTCTATTGGAATGGTAAGATATTGATAATCAGGACATATTTCCTGAGTCTCATATCTCAGTAGAGGAGGGGATGAAAAAAAGAGGTTTGACAAGGGATCAAAACGTGTCGATTGATAAGAAGCCCTGGTCACTCTTAATCAAGGAAGGAGGATGAAAGGATGTACAAAGGTAATCAGGAATTCTTGGAAGACATTTTTCGCAGATACTTTGAGAAAATCTATACTTATTGCAGAAGGCTGCTCAAAGGACACCCTGCCGATCTGGCAGAAGATTGTACGCAAATTACATTTCTGCACGCTGGCAAGCAAGCTGCCAAATTGAAATCACACCCGAACATTGAAGGCTGGCTCTATCGAACATCTCGAAATCAGGTCAACTCCACATTCCGAAAACAGTACACCAAAAGAAAGTATGAGATCATCCTTCACGGAAATCTGGCCGAACGATTGACAGCCGTGAGCTACGATTTGGATGAAGCCTTTCTCGCCACGGTTGACATTGAGTCCTTGGTGGAGTACGTATTAAGTCAGCTTGATCCGCGTGAGCATCAGTTATATACCGATTACTTCCAGCGCCAATTAACCATCACTCAATTAGCCAGCAAGTACCACTTGTCTCAGACGGCTGTGACCAGTCGAATCTACAGACTAAAGAAAAAAATCAAAGTCATTGTGTATGAGAACATTGGTACATAGCTCGTGATTCCAAATAGATATGATCGGCAAGCAGCTGATGAAGCATCCCATCAGCCGCTTGCCAAGGGTTTACAGTGATTCTCCCGGCTTCGTGGTCATCAAACGGTAAAGTTTTGTATGCCTTGGAAAGCTATCTGTAAATGGCACGAGAGAACTGCCGACCTTTAACAGCCCATTCCCGGCATCGACGTTTGTAATATAAGAAAGCTGGAGATCCGAAATATTAAGCAGTTCCGCCAACTCCTTGCGATCCGTACTGGCCTGATTCAGCATCACGATAAATTCGCTATTGGCCAGCATCGTTCGGGCCGTATGACTTTGCAACAAATCATCCACGTTTTGCGTAATCCCCGTACAAAAAGCGCCATACTTTCGGACACGTTTCCATAACGTGAACAAAAAGTTGGCGCTGTACTCGTGTTGGAAAAGCAGATAAATTTCATCGATGAAGATAAACGTGTTTTTCCCCTTGGCGCGATTTTGTGTAATCCGGTTCAGAATGCTGTCCAATACAACCAGCATGCCAATCGGCAACAGTTGCTTGCCCAAATCCAAAATATCATAGCAGATCAGCCGGTTATGAACGTTGACGTTAGTCGGCTGGGCGAACGTATTCAAACTGCCAGCGGTAAACAGTTCAATCGCCAGCGCGATGTCCTGCGCCTCCGGCTCGGATTGCTTGAGCAGTTCCGCTCGAAAATCCTGTAAGGTAGGCGGTTGCCCTTTGTAATTGCTTTGCAGATATTTTCGATACACACTGGCCGTGCAACGGTCGATAATCGACTTTTCCTTCGCTCCCAACTGATAACCGCCAATGAGTTGCTCGCATAACGAAAGAACAAATTCGGATTTTAAAATGATCGGATTTGCTCCGTCACCGTATTGCCGGTTTATATCCATCGCATTGATATGATTGGGTGACGTGGCCGAGATATGAATCGTCTCGCCTCTCAGTGCTTCTACCAAGGCGGAATATTCACGTTCCGGGTCAATCAGAATAATGTCATCACCACTGGCCAGTATTTGATTGACGATTTCTCTTTTTGCCGTAAAGCTTTTTCCGGAGCCCGATACCCCCAAAATAAAGCTGTTTCCATTGAGCAACTGCTTGCGATTGGCAATGAGCATATTTTTACTGATGACGTTTTGTCCGTAGTAAATACCGCCTTCATGCATGATTTCCTGCGCCCGAAACGGGATAAACACCGCTGTGCTTTCTGTCGTCAACGTTCTCAAGGCATGTACTTTCCGTAAACCATAAGGCAACACGGTATTCAGACCGTCCATCTGCTGGTACGTAAGGGGCGAGAACTGACACAAATGTTTGCGGGCTGTCGTCAATATCGCTTCGGTATCGTTGTCGAGCTGCTCCTTGCTTTCGGCCACATGCACCATCGTCAATAAGCCAAACAGCATGCGTTGGTCGCGAGTCGTTAGGTCATCCAGAAATTCCTTGCTCTCTTTTCGCTGCTGCTCCATGTCATATGGGATAACAGCGGAGAAGTTGTTGTTATTGTTTTGCCGCCGCTGCCAGTTTGTAATGTTCGTTTCCACGCCCAACAAACGGTTTTCGATTTCGCGAACCGCCTCATCCGTTGGTATCGGAATGATGTCAAGGGACAGAAATAAGTTGCGGTGCAGGTCGCAAAGCTCGGATATCATGCTGTCCTTGATATAGCTGGCATACTCACGCAGGAAGATGACCCGGCCATAAAGCTTCCCCATCCGAAAATGATCCTTTTCAAACTCAAACGTATCCGGACAAATATAATCTTTGAAATCATGTCCTTTGCGCATCGTTTCCGATAAGTCGAAACGAAAGTCCGTTTCCTCTCCCTGGCGGAAGAAATGGTGAAAAATACGCAACCGCTCAGTGGCGTCCAGTTCCGTACATTTGGAGCCGAGACGGGAAAAATGGGCGATCAGATCGGTCCCAACTCGAGAAAAATAATGCCGGGCTTCTTCGATATTGGGTTTGGCAATGGATATCGTTATATACTTCTCTTGAATCGTACCGTTGGCCCCAACGGATTTTTCCAGCAGCATCTGATTATACTCTTGTCGATATTCGTCCAGTTCATCTTGCTGCAGCGGAATGAAGACCGAGCTTTCAAAATCCGCTCGATTCAGCCTCCGGTTATGAATGGTGATTTTCGTTGTCGCCCCGCTGTCAAAGGAATTGAGCAATTCGGAATACGACAGGAACATCGCTTCCTTATCTTCGCGGGAGGCGACGGAATAATTGATGTCCTCGAATCGATACGTCTTGGAAAACTTATTGCCAACTAAAAAAATCCCGTCCGCCCAAATTGAGCGAATCGGGATCACTTGTTGTACGCCTTTCGGTATGACAAACCGTTCCTTATCCTGCTTGATGATACGACTTAACGTCTTAATCATGGCGTTTCATTCCTTTTTCATACTGCTCTATGGTCTTGCTTAACGCCGCCGCATACGTGTTCGTCGAGTGGAAGACCAAGCGCCGCGGCATTAAAAATTCCGATTTGATATACGCCCATAGCAATTGCTCGGCATTCATACCGTGGTACCGGATAAAGCCCAGGGCGGCGAATGGGGCCGCACCCAAGACGCATACCCAACTGAGTGTCTCGATGCCGAAACGACTGCGCAGCATAAAGTACAGCGCTATCGCCACACCTACGGCCAAAACAGAAAAAAAGAACTGTCGCAAGGACAGTCCAAAAAAGATGCTTTCCGTATATTCCCGGATCTCCCGGTTGATTTTCACTTCCACATGTCATCCCTCCCTTAGCCTTTAAAATTTGATATACGTGTTAGAACAGAAAGGAATCTTCATTCCCTATATCTTTTGTACTTTTAGCTTCTGTCTTCAGGTTATATATAATTTCCACTTCAAAACTGACAACTTCAACAATTCGTATTTCATTGTTCTTTTCAAAATTAAACAATGCATAGTTTGTATATTTTCTATCGCTTACACCTTGATAAGCCACACCATGAAATCCAATTTCAGCACAACAATTACCAATATAATTGGTTAGTAGATAAGCCTTTTTTAAGGGCTTACTCTCTTCGTTTATCTCATTAAAAAAACCCTGGAAACTATGATCAAACAACCCGATGTTAAACAACTTCAATTTTTTTCTCGTTTTAAAAAGAGCAATGTCAATATTTTCATCGTTTAACGGATGAATTTCATACGGGATGGCTTTCATTCGATTACTCAGATATAAAACGGATATGCCAACAGCATTATAACGTCCGTGCTGAGGCAACCCCTCAGGCGGATTCCAGATTTCATCTTCTCCAAATACATGTTTCCTATCTTTTTTTCGTGCCCTTCCTCTAAAAAGCTGAGTCCCACTTCTTAATTCTATATAGTCTCTCTTTTCATAATGTTTTTGTAGAAGATCATAGACTTTTTTTCCCGTTTCATGCTTATATGCCAGAAGAGGATATTTCAAAAGATGCTGTTTAAACTCATGGAGTTCCTGCCAACTAAGATCAATATTATATTTTTGGGCAAACTGAGAAAACTCAATAAAGTCAAAGTCATCTAATCCAAATACCGAATTTGTTTCATGTTCATCATAAACTTGATCATAAGATTCAAAAGTACCTCCATCGGGATTATGGGAGTAATCAATTGGATCTTCACCGTAGTGGCAAGTTTGACAACGTAGATGTTTAAGTATTAGCTTATGGAACTTATCGTCTATTCCTTTCTCCCACAAAAAGCTTTCAACAGTTTGTCCTGCGTTGTTCTCAATAAAATTACTTGGGTCTTCTTCATCTTTATTCCAACGATAAACATCATAATCAAGTTGCGCGCCGACACATTTAAAACACCCATAAATTTTTTTTGAAAGTTCGCCTCCAATTAACACGAAGATGGGTATTATCTTCTCTTCAAAATACTCTTCAGAGTAATACTCAACGTAAGCTTTAAGCTTTAAATTACACAGTAAACAATTATATTTAGTTTTTTCTTTCTCTCTTATGGTTCGAGGTCTTCTGTTAATACCTACTTTTATATTTAGCCTATTAATGACTTCAATTAGATCGTCAAAACAACTCCTGCAAATGACGGAGCACTCGTTCATATCTTCCACTCGCCCATTTAGTAAAATTTAACACGGTTCATTATTTTTCATAATTCGACATATCTGATCAAAATCCTTTTATTCCGCCTCATTCTTGTCTTTGAGATCGCACCGATAATTCGACGAATCTGGTGCGGGTCCCCCCCGAACTACCCACTCTACTTTTTTCGTCGTAACAGTGTCTATAAAATACACAGTCGTGTCTCCATGGCGGCACAGAGGATCTCGTAACATCTTGCTTGAACTTGACTGAGGATTTAACACGAGGTATGCTCTATTTATCAGCTTCGTATATCACGTAAAAATCAGGTGCGTATATCTTTTTCTGCGTATAACCCATTAGCGCCTGGTTCGTATATCTTGGCTGACAAAATCAAAGTTATGCGAATTCGAAGCGAGAAAAGCGAAGTAGTGGTATGGCGAAAAGCCTTATGGTACAAGGGATTCCGGCATTTTTGAAGGGTCAAGAAATGGTTCGCATAATGTTGTGTTAGGTGAAGTACCTTGACTTCCTCGAATTACTTACAACTTGTCATAAAGAGGAAGGCTTCTAAGTCTTGAATCCAAAAGCCTATTAATACTGTTCTTATCAGTTCTTTCATTCTCTTGCTCTACCAACTCAGCACAGTGTAGGCATGTTATATACGAAAAGCCTGTTAACTTCTTTATTTGTCCTAATGGTATGCCCGTCTTAATCTGTTGCATGATGACAAATTTCGCAACACTTTCAGCTTCTCTTGATTGTAAAATTGCACTAAGAACTTCAAACATTGATGCATTCGAAGTTAATTCTTTACCTTGATTAGTTATAAATAATGCTCCTTTGGGGTCATTACCCGCAATTGAATCTCGGATCACTAGATAATTTCTAATTTGGCTAGATAATTCGTCAGGTAGGTGAATACGATAATTATTTATATTAAGTGTGTTTACAATTTCATTTATATCGCTACGAACTAGGGCTTTAATACTTTTTATCTTCAAACCAGCATACATAACAAGTTTAGTTATAATCGCAGAAACATAATCAGTGAATGCCTTATTATATCCAGTTGTTTTCAATAAATCGGACTTAGGGTTATTAATGCATTCATTACAATACTCCAATAACTCATTGTACACATCATCACTAATAGG
>NZ_NPBY01000077.1 GCF_002272015.1 Paenibacillus campinasensis
ATTGTACACATCATCACTAATAGGCGACTTTTGTTTCTTCGTTATCAGATTGTAATCTTTAGTTTTCGCATGTATTAATTTCTTTAAGCTCTTTAGCTTCTCTTCACTATCTATCGTATTATTAGAAATTCCGAGGAAATCACGAATGTACCTGAAATAGGAATAGATTACGGAAAAATAATTGTCTAGAGTAGAGTAAAATTGAATATTATAGTTTTCAATATAATAAATTGCACTATCAGCAAATTTCTTCTCGTTCATTCCACGCAAAATGTCTTCCCAATTGTTATCCGACAGATTACCTATTACAATTAGATACTCACAAAAAACCTCTAATTTTCTTCTATAAGTAACCGTTGAACTTTCAAAATATTTCCCTTCAGTTTCTGTCTCTAAAAAAGAATTAAATGTCTCTTTTAATTTCATAGTTTTCTCCTCTTTACAAGGTATTTCACCTAACTCCATATCTACGAACTTCACTAATACCACCATCATATGACGATTACCGTATTTCGTAAACACCTATATACTTGTGGAGTTAGCGAAGCTCAATGCTTGGTTTAAATTTGGAGTGGTTTGTCGTTTCCAAATCCTAGTCCTGCCCCTCCTATAAATCCAGGGGACTTCGTATTCTCCGTGCATCTTTTAAAGTAACGTGGGTGTATCGTTCTGTTGTGCGACTGCTTTCGTGACCTAGCAGCTCCTGAATGTAACGCAAGTCGGTTCCTGCTTCCAGCAAATGTGTTGCAAACGAATGACGTAATGTGTGCAGACTGGCCTTTTTTTGCAAGTTGGATTGTAGCAGTGCTTGTTCGAACACCTTTTGTACCGTTCTTTCCGTGATATGCTTGCCTGTGGCTTGGCCGGGAAACAACCATTTCTGAGGAGTGTGTTGTTTTATGTATTCCCGAAGAACATCAAGTGCGGATTGCGAAAGAATCGTATAACGGTCCTTTCTTCCTTTTGCCTGCCTGACCTTGACTAAATACCGTTCCGCATCGATCTCTTCTAGTCTTAACCGAACCACCTCACTTACCCGTAGGCCGGAGGAATATGTCAGATATAATATGGCCTTATGTTTCAGGTTATGTACATGTTCCAACACCCTCCGTATTTCCTCTAGAGTTAGCACGTTCGGTAATTTCTCCTCCTTCTTTGGTCTGATATATGCGTCCAATGCCAAGGATTCGTTAAAGACATGTTATGTATAGAATTTCAATGCGCTCACAGCCTGATTCACATACGCATGCGAATAATGATGACCTAGAAGAGACAGCAGATATTGTTGAATACGTATTTCATTTCCTATAGACGTCCCATTATCCTGTGTAAATTGAACATAGCGACGAACATGCCCCACATAGGTTTTGATGGTTCGCCTGCTGTAGCCTTTCAGTATTAATATATCCTTCATTCTCCGTTGTTCTTTCGAATCCCAACGTACATGCCGTTCTCGCCTTGCGGTTCAGGTTCGGCTTCGGATTGAATCTAGTTCCCAATCACCATTTCATTTGTATGGCCGCTAGCGATCAGGGCTCTTTCCGTATAATTCTTGAATATCTGTGAGGTCTGGATCGATCGAAAATTGACCTTCAGGAAATCTTGTAACCAATGAGTGGACTACCTCTTTACGGAAAGGAATCCTCCATACCTTCTCATCAGGCAACCACCTTCTGCCCGGAATACGTTTGATGAATGCAATATCTTCTGCAATAAACCCTTTTAGCGATACCGCCAAGTGACGATCATCCCATCGGGTTATGACCACTTCCATTCTGATCTCCTCCTTCATAATCTCCTCAAATCCACTCCTACACAAAAAAGACCCACAGTCCGTCATATCCATGACCGGGCTGCAGGTCTTCGTACTTCGAAGCCTATTGTTACGCTGGAATCCTATCGCATGATGTTCTTATCCGTCTTCCTTCTTATTACATCTTTCCAACGGCCTGGGGACCAAATATAAGAACAAATTTGATAATGATCACTCCCTGACTCTCTTCTGCTTTTATAAATATCGATGTCGTTGTTCTATATGTCTTTAATGAACGCAACGATCCGATTCACTTCTCTATATCCTATCCTTTTATGAAATGCCTGACTTCCGTCATTATGCAATTCAGCATCTGAGGCCACCTGGGCACATCCTAACGACTTTGACCATTGTTCTCCTGCTTCAACTAGCTGTCTGGAAATGCCCTTATTCCTGTATTCTTCTTCTACATATATTCCTTCAATATACCCTACGGGACTTGATTCGGATCCTTCCACATAATCATATCGCAACGACATATGGATGAAACCCACAACCTTATCTCCAATAACCGCTAGATAGAAAATGTCCCTTTCTGAATACAATAATTCTTCATATTCAGCTCTTAAATGTTCCACCGTATTGTCCGGCCATAATTTCAAGGCTAAGGATACTAATGCTATGAGTTCCGATTCACTCGCCTTTACAATTATCATGAGCTTCACCACGCTTATATCATTTTTCGTAACGTTGGCAGGATTGACTTAACACACATCCATGGCTCTCATACGCTTCATATACTCATAAACATCATACATGGCTGTTATACCTGGTCTTGTGCCTAATAATGATGTGGTATTTTCTTCATGTAAGTTCACCTGGGATCAGAATACGAAGATGATGAGTACAAAGGCCATGATCCAAATGGAAGGAACGAGATTGATCGCTACGATAGAAAGAGGACGCATCTTCTTCACATAGATCCAGGATAATAAGGAGCATCGCAACCGCTATTGGATATAATGTGACCATGATCATAATGCCTACTCCCCAAAGCGACAAACCGCTATCAAACACCATGAACGATACACCCCACACGATAAGCCAAGGCACTAACATCAACGCGTAGATGGACTGACTGATAAACAGAAATAATTTCATGATCTGGGCTCCGGCTTAACAAAAATAAAATGGTCGTAAGGATTCCAGACATGCAGATGATCAGCGCGATATCCTCTTAGCCACAGCGCATCATTCATCCGCCGAAGATAGAAGCCTTTCGGGAAATCATCATCATCCGTCAGCCTCCTTGAGGCTATCGTAATGGAGCCCGATGGCGCTTGATTTCGCTGTACACCGTCTCCTGAATCCCCTTCTGGCTGGTCGGCGTACTGCAATCTTATATATGGGCCCAGCTCAAGCGGGCATAATGCCAGGCCGAATTCGGCTGCTCTTTGGTATATCTGATCCGTCGTCGCTCCATCGCGAAAACCAAGATCGCCAACCGTGACTTCAACGGTTTGCAGGCTGTATCTAGTATCTGAGGTGGTAAATCGATCATCCGTTAATAATCGCTCGGCGTACTCATTCATCCTAATATCACTTTGTTTCAGCTTCTGAATGAGCTGTGCTTTCGTAAGCCCACCTATTTCTACTGTTCTTGTAGTTACTAGACGATTCGGGTACACTTCTTCGTTGTCGACATGCATTCCTCTTCCTCCTGTCAGGTGTCTATTAGATAGGCTAAAGCATATTCTTGCTCAGCCTGCAAATTTGGGATTTCATCCGGATTTGAAGCGTACATGATGCACATTCCATAATTCACTTAGAAAAAGCAGCTCCGAAAGGATCTCTTCTTTACTTAATTCGTCCGAGTGGATGCGAAGCAAATAGGAATCGCTGGAATCGGTTTCGATTTTATAAGTAATCGTGTCCGAAACTTGAATAAATTGAATACAGCTCCAATCCAGATCATAATATTGAAGCGCAGTTAGTGCGACTTTCCTTGCACGGGACAGCAAGTCTTTCCTTCCTTCGTCCGTGTCATAGTGAAAGAAAGATTTCATAGTGGGTTCTCCTTTATGGGAGTAACTTTGATGATGGGCCGCCTGTCCATTTCCCGGACTTATGCTGTCAACACCACGGAGCGCATGGAGCGAGATTTATGCTGTGCTACGTTGTGTTTCCACTTCTTCGCATACTCCCGACCCACATATCGCCTGTTTTCATAAAATAGGATCGTTCAATCCTTCCATCCACCTCGGTTTCAAAGGTTTTGAAGGCTTTATTCTGTATTTCATTCACTTCTTGAGCAGTTTCTAAATCACTTTCCCACACAACGTATCCATTCACACATCTTTTCCAGACAAAACGATCCATTAACGGGTGGTGAATCCTCAATGGAAAGTCCTTATGTTCTTCGTGATCCATAAAGATATTGTTGTAATAATCAATTTCATCGTTAATAGCCGCGACAATCTGAGAGTCCATGAATTCCGGATCGCCTAACCATATTTTTAAATAATAGGGTTGATTCAGCTGTTCAAGCTGTTCTTGCCAAGCTACATAGATTTCAATCAATTGATAGAAAATTTGTCTTCTGAATTTATACGGGGGATTTTTCCTTCCTATGAGGTTGGGGTTTATTTGATATAAGTTATAGAATGGGCTAATCCACAGCTTTACATATTCCTTATTATATTGAAGTAAAGAATCAACGTGGAGTTGTTTATGATAATCGGCCCAGGTTTCAAGCTTCCTCGCTTTCTTCCTCATACCGCGTATCTTTTTATGTATGGATGTTAATTTCATCGATGTACTCCTTCAAGTAGTTCGGCAAATTCACCTAATGTCCTGGTATTTTCATACACCCGGGCTTCGGCTGCCGGCATCTTCAAATACTCACATGACGATCTCATTTACGCTTTACTAATGTCATGGCTTGACTGGCAGCGGATTCATATACGGCATCCATGACCAATTGTACGCGATGACCGTCTGCAAAGGTAGGTACGTTTAAATCCACCTTCTGATTAACGATGGAATGATAAATCTGATCGACCATCGGATATAATCCTCTATAATATTGATTCGCTGGAGCTGGCAAATGACTTGGAAGGCTTTGATCTTCTATTTGCAAATTATGAAATTCTCCTCCTGAACTTATCATTAAATCCCTATCATTGTTCATGACCAGCGTTCCCTTAGTCCCGAAAATCTCCAATTTCCATCCATTTCCTCGTACTGCAGGATAGAATACATCTACCATAAAGGGCGTCCCATTCTCAAAATGTCCCATTATAGTAAAAGCATCGTCAGAGTCTCTCTGCTCAATCCCAGCGGATCCATGAAATACTGGAACTAACGTTTTTAATTCTGCATATACATCCGAAATGGGCTGATCCATCCACCACATCAATGAATCCAGCATATGTGATCCCACCGCAGATAAAAACCCACCTCCATCCTGTCTTCTTCCCTCCCAGCCTCTGTACTGTGATAATAAGTTGTTATAACCCGAGAAACTTCCTATATATTTAATGTATTGAATCTCCCCTAATTCGTTATTGCTAACCATTTCTTTGATTTTCATTCTCTCTGGAGTAAGTCTCCATTGAAAATTAACAAACCCCATCACATTGGAGTTTTGTTGTGCTTCGAGCATGCTCGAAGTTTGACATGCGCTTATTCCTAAAGGCTTCTCGCATAACACATGAACATTTTTGTTTATCGATTCCATGGTCATCTCATAGTGGTGACTGGGAACGGAGCATATGGTTATGAGGTCCAGTTCTTCTTTATCCAGCATCTCTTTCCAGTTGGTATAAATATGATTGACTTCAATTTCTTTGAACGCGTCATTGGATCTCCCTCTATAGACACTGGCAATAGCCTTAACTTCAAACCCCTCATGTAGTCCCAAGATAGGAGCATGAACCGTAGCACCGAATCCAGTGCCAATGATTCCAACTTGAATTTTCTTCATAGACAAATTCGCCCCTTAATATTTATAGTTTCGACCAGCTGGTTCGTAATAACGCTCCTGTATTCCCGCGTGCACCCGATTTTATACGATATCGACGGTATTCTCGAATAATTAAATGCATAGTTACTATCCTCTACGTAAATCCTTCATACGATTTCTACAGATTGACTGTTCCCTTGGGTGCTGGTTTACAATATTCTCGAGGTGATCATGATGCGGATTCAAGAAGTATGCGCAGCGCTAGGATTAACCAAAAAAGCGGTAGAATACTACATCCAGCAGGAGCTGCTCTCGCCTAAGGCGCTTGATAACGGCTATCGCCAATTTAGCAAACAGGATATAGAACGGTTGCGGAAAATTAGTGTTTTACGCAAGCTTGGATTAACAATAAAGGAGATTAAGCAGACGCTTGCCGATCATGGGGATGCCATGCTCCAGCAGAAATTAATGCATAACGAACAGCGCTTGATGCATGAGCATATGAGGCATTCGCTGCTGGCTGAATTAAGTGCGGACGGTGACTGGCTTGAGATCGAAAACAAACCGCGTGCCTTGGAGCAGCAGGAGACATTAAGCAGCAAGCTGCTTAACGCCTTTCCAGGAGAATATGGCCGCTTTATCGCTGTCCATTTCGCTCATTTTCTTCCGGATGCAATAGAAAGTTCAGATCAGCAAGCAGCGTTCGAGGAAATCATCAGCTTTCTGGATGACACCGCCACCTTGTCATATCCGGCGCAGGGGCAGTCAACGCTGGACGATCTGCAGTCCGGTCTGGATGACCAGCAAGCGATGCTAACGCTATCGGACTGGCATCAGCTGTCGGCAGACATGATTGAGCATGTGCGCCAGGCGGAGCATTTTCTAGAGGAGCATGAGGAGAGCATCCAGGCATATCTGGCCTTCAAACAGTCTGAGCAGTATTTGACTTCCCCTGCTTATCAGATGCACAAGCGGCTGCGTGAATTTCAGCAAGCCAGCGGCTATTACGAACGCTTTATCCCTGCAATGAAACGACTAAGTCCGGCTTATCGCGAATACACCGAGATGCTTGAACAAGCTTCCAATGCGCTGCGTGCCAAATATAATGATCAGCGTTAAGCCAGCTACTACCCGTTATTGGGCTGAGAACGCTTGATTACCCCATCATAGTAATACTCCATAGCCAATAGAATTTGTTTCTTATAATTGACCGTGTAACCGTCCAACTTATGGTCGTTAAAAACTTGATGTATGAATACACGCAAGCTTGCCGTATTGGCATAACCCAATCATAATAGCATTTTGTGATTGAAGCAATTCACAGTAGGGTTTCCGCTGTAAGGAATGGCCGTCTATTCGTCAGCCTGTATGATGTCCCCAACCGCTTTCAATCCCATAGCTGCTCTTTAAGACGACTATGGCTCGGATCCTCAGTCTCGTATATCTCGTCATGATAATCAGGTGTGAATAGCATGCAGGAAAAAGCCTTGCAGCGCCCTTCGTTACGTTATGCGTTGACAGTTTACCTTGTCGATTTTATAATGAATAATAATTCATTCATTAAAAGGAGTAACTAAATTGCCCCGTACACCTGAACAATACGAAGCTATGCGCCTTGCAACCCGCACCAAAATCCAGACAGCGGCGATGCGGCTGTTCGTTCGTCAAGGATACGGCTCCACCAATGTGCAGCATATTGCCGATCAGGCTGGCATCAGCACCGGTCTGCTGTACCGCCATTACAGTACTAAGGAGCAGCTATTCGAGGAACTGGTGCAGTTCGCCATGACCGGACTTGAGGCGCTAATCGCCAAATTTCAGACCAGCGATGAGCCCGTTGAGGAACTGGCACGGTTCGCTGACGAAGTGTATCACGATCTGTCCGCCGGCGATGACTTTGGGCACCTCTTACTGCTGATGACGCAATCCTTCTTCTCCACGGAGACGGACGATCGGAAAGAGGCTCTCAGGCAGCTCAATACCAATCTACTCCAAGCGACTGCAGCGCTCATCCACCAAGGGCAGCGGCAAGGCAAGCTCCGAGAAGGGAACGCTTTTGAGATGGCGCAATATTTCTTTGCCTCCATTCAGGGACTGGCGATGATGAAGGTGATGCTTGAGGGTGAATTTTCCATGCCATCGAGATCGCTCTTGACCATAATATTCGATAAGGAAGGTGAAACGTTGTGAAGCACTCAGGCTCATTTAAGGTTGTCCGGGCAGATCGCGCGGGTGTAGAGGTCAGAAACCAGATGGCGGAGATTTTCGCCGACGGCTTCTCGCAGTGGCTCACGTATTTCTCTAAGGACCGGGATATCACCGCGAAGGCATTCGCTCATATGTTCGTTCTGGACCAATTTTATGTGGCGCTCGCTGGTGATCGCGTGGCGGCCTTTGGCGCATGCACGGACTGTCAGAAATTCTCCACGGAGCTTCAAAGCGCACCGCTCCGCCGGCATCTGGGCTGGTTCAAGGGCACGATGGCAGCGCTCATTCTGAAGAGGGAATTCCAAAAGCCGTTTATCAACCCGCCAGCCGAAACGGGCTCCATCGAGTTTATTGGTACTGCCTTATCTTTCCGCGGCCAAGGAGCGGCCTCGGCAGTTATTCAACATATGCTGGATCATTTGCCGTACCGTAACTATCTTATCGAAGAGGTCGCAGATACCAATGTCCCGGCCATACGCTTATATGAGAAGCTGGGGTTCACCGAATACAGACGCAAGCCCCTATCGTCAATGCAGGCCCGAAGATCTGGCATCAATCACATGATCTCGCTGCGTTTGGAGAAGGCCTGAGCCACAACAAAGCCTGCCCGGTACTCGGGCAGGCTTCCAGATCAGCTCTTCTTTGAACAATTTGAGCCAATAACATTTATAAGATTTGTATATCTCTAGATAACTTTCATCTACATCAAGATCAATATGACTTTTCCGTCCACAAAAGAAACGACATTAAAATTGGAGTACCCCCAAGTTTCAATGGTTTTTCCGCCACCGGAGGTAATGTCCTTAGCAGCTGGATCTCCCCATGACAGCTGTACCTGCTCCTTCGTCATGCCTAGAGAAACCTGTCCCGCCTTAATCTGTTTCCAGATGGAGGCGGACCATTTGTATTTTTGATAAGGGTCGTACGTTAATAACGAAGACCGGTCTGCAAACAGCTGCGTCACTTCCGAAGAGCGCATAGAGTAACTTTTCACCGTTTTCCCTGATGCCGTTTTGAAAATCACGTTGAATTGACCCTTGTCGTCAGGCACAATGTCAGTTACCGTCAATTTCGAGAAGCGTTCCAGGTTCTCGAAATCATTCACCCAATACGTCCGGCCGATAAACTTAACCAAATTGCCTTGCATCGCTTTTTTGATCAATCCAGCCGTTTCGGTGGAGACCACAGTCATGGTCGCATCCGTGCCGAGGGAGATATGCGCTTGCTTCCACTTGGCATCCCAGCTGGTTGTAGCCCCTAATGCATCAGATAATAGAGAGGCCGGAATGAGCATTTCGCCCTTATCGTTCATTGGCGCAGCCTTGAGACGGATGGAGCGTTCATTCAGCTTGGCTTGGTTACTGCCTGCTTTGAACCAGAGCACACTCTGTCCGAATTTCGCCTCCACGCCTCCGTTTTTAGCCGAATAGGTACCTCCCAGTGCTTGGATAACGGACTTCGCCGGAACCATGACATTGCCTTTGACCTGTTTGGCGTATTTCAAATTGTTGCGCAGGCTGGACGATACCGTTACCGATTTGGATTGTCCGCCCGATGTCACCGTCATTTGCGTCTTTCCGACACCCGTAGATTTCAACGTGCCGTTCTTCTGGACAGTCAATAAATAAGGTTTTTCGATCTCGATGCTTGCATCTTTAACGGGCACCTTGATCTTGGCTCCGTTCGTGTAGTTCTCCTGGATACTCACTTCCAAGGAATCTCCTACATAAGGCGTCGTATTGGATATCGCAACGGATAAGCTTTTAACTACCGGGACATCCACATTCTTGTTCTGTCCATCCTTGTGATGTATCCAGCTTCCGTCACCTCGCTGCGCATAGAAGCCCTCCGACAAATCCTTTGCATTCCCGTAAATGGATGTCCTTACAATCCCGCTAAGTCCCGTGATCTGCTCCTTGAGCTTCCAGCGGTCTTTGTACGTTCCGGTTGTCCACACGGTTCCGTCCTGGAGTGTCACGATCAGAAGATCCGTCGGCTCATTGGATACATAAACGATATGAGCTGCATGTTGAGCCACGGTAACCGGGATGATCCGCCCGTTATCGTCGAAGTTCGACGTCTCGTACACTACCACGTCGCCGTTATCATGCAGCAGAGCGACGCGTCCACTGTGTACCGTCATGGATTTGACAGATGCCGGACTGTCCACGATCCCGAGCTTTTTAAACTGTCCCTTCTTGTAGTTATCCTCCAGTAGCAGTTCTCCGCTTGAGGACAATGCAGCGAATTCCTGATCCGCATTGGCAATCAGCAGAATGCCGCTGAGATTGTTTACTTTTACATTGCCGCTCCATACGGTACCATCCGACTTCAGCCAGTAGTAACCCGAAATCTGCTTCACGCCGCTTGTGCCCGGAACAACCTCGGGGCCCTTGCCAACGCCCCACTCCACTAAGCGGCCCTCCTGCGTCATCCCGATGCCCCTGTACTCATAACCACTAATGGCTACGAGGTTGCCTGGGGTTCGAATGCTATGGCGTCCGTCAATCAAGGACCACATGGAGCCGTCGCTCATCAGATAGGTATTCTTTCCCGCAATGTCCCGGATCTTGAGCTCGGCCCCTTCGGCAGAAGTACTGTCGGGGCTGCCCCCCGCCAAACCGAGTCCCACCAGCATGCTAAACAAAACGAGAACATACAACGATCTTTTCACTTATGACCTCTCCTCATCGTCCAAGTAGGAATATTTTTCTAACAGCCTCGATTGATTTCGACAAGATAGGCTGTATTTCCTGCATATGTAGTGAGACGCTGATCAATAAGGAACTAAAGAGCACTCACCGATGGATAACAATCTTCTACACTCAGTTCTTGTTGATAAACGGTGTCCCCCATAACCACAAAAAAGCCTATTGATCAGTAATTGATCAATAGGCTTTTATTATT
>NZ_NPBY01000078.1 GCF_002272015.1 Paenibacillus campinasensis
GAACAACCGAATAAAGCCCGTTATCGAATATTCGATAACGGGCTTTATTATTTACAGCATGAATGGTTAAGGAAATGAAATTCATGTAGTCAGTCTAATTATTATTGAGTATGGAGTAGTCGGCTCAAATTTTTGCATGAAGAATATGGGGGAACTCTGCCGCCAGACAGGTATAAACTAAGTTCTCTCGGCTGGTGTCCGTTGACCGTAAGGCAAGACGGTGAGCGTCGTCTGCATCGGCTGTCCGTTTCTGATCCATGTTAGCGTGTAGGATCCCCGGGCTGCATAGAGGTTACTTTTTCCTCGAGTTGGTCATAGTTCTGGATACAATGATCATCCGCCTGCACTATGACATCACCTGCCTCGATAATGCCATCTGCAGACGTATTAGGAATAACCTCGAGGACCTTGGTGCCAGACACTTCGTGATCCTGGTATGTATAATGCTGAACACCGATCCAACTAGTCCAGAAGGAAGAGCGGATGTCTTTGCTATCCTCAAGCACATATTTCATATTCTGCATAAAACGATACGTACCAAACGCCATATTGTCCATCATCATATACTCTTGTTCACTGGCCCAGTGTCCAGTGTATTCAATCGCGACCAGTGTTCCATCAGCATGCTCTTCGAGCGTCCATATTGTGAACTCTCCGGCTTCGTTCTGAAGGGCCAGCTTCTTGTATGGAATCAGCTCAACGATCTTACCTCGGTAAGAGACGCCCCACCCATAATCCAGTTCGACAATCCCTCCTACGGTCAGGTCGATTCGACAATGACGTGTCTCCCAGCGGTTTCGCTCCTCGGGATCGGTTAATGCGCTCCATGCTCGTTCTGGTGTCGAGCGGATCAGAATCTCTCTTTTGACATGGTTAAAAATGTTTCCCATACTAAGACTCCTCCTCAAGATATTGTTTCAATCGATTCAGCTTGTTGTCCAGAATACGTCCGATTTCATTCTGAAGACGCTGATACTCTACTTCGAAAACAGGGGTATTTAATCGGTAAAAGCAATATTTACCTTCCCGTCGCTCGAGTACAAGCTTCTCTTCTAACAAAATAGCAAGGTGTTTCTTAATTGCAGGCTGTGAGATGGTAAACGACTTTACAATCTCCAATTGGGGAAGTTCCCGTTCAGCTAACATATTCAGAATCTGTCTTCGGATGGGATCGGATATAGCCCGGTATATATCGCTCATCCAGTATCTCCTTCCTGAATAAAATATAACCATAAGGTTATATGAAATAGATTAATCCTATTCAGCATAGATGTCAAATTTTTTATAAAAACAACTATTTACAATACCAAAACACTAGTGTACTATTTAACTATGACACCAACACGGATGAGGAGTGGAAACATGAACGGATCATATGCGCCCGCCGAGCGGGAGGCGCACGGGGGAGCCGGAAATGCAGCAATGGCGGTCTCGGAAACCAGCCAAGCGGTTCTGTCAGTAGCAGGCGTGACGAAAGCGATCGGCAATCGAAAGATTGTCGACGGGCTGACCTTTGATATTTACCGGGGGGAGGTTGTAGGTTTGCTAGGCCCTAACGGTGCAGGCAAGACAACAACCATCCGGATGATTGTAGGCCTGATTGAAATGACCAGCGGTGATGTGTTCGTCCAGGGGCATAGTATTAAGAAGGATTTTGTAAATGCAATTCGTTACATCGGTGGGATTATCGAGAATCCCGAGTTCTATCCATACATGAGCGGCTATGACAACTTGAGACAGTATCAACGCATGGCCGAGGGTGTGAGCATCGGAAGGATTATGGAAGTGGTGAAGCTGGTCGGACTGCAGGATGCGATTCATAAGAAGGTCCGCGCCTACTCGTTAGGGATGCGTCAGCGGCTTGGGATCGCCCAGGCATTGCTGCACAGCCCTTCCATCCTGATTCTGGATGAGCCGACGAACGGACTGGATCCGGCAGGCATTCGCGAAATGCGAGATTACTTGAAGAAGATTGCTAAGGAAGAGGGCATATCCATACTCGTCTCAAGTCATCTTCTGTCGGAGATGGAATTGATGTGCAGCCGGGTTGTAGTCATTCAGGAGGGCAAGCTGTTAACCGAGCGCTTGATTGGTGAGCATTCGGCGGATAATGTTCAGCAGCAGGTGATGATCTCGCTACGAGTAAACGATGTCGAGCTGGCACAGCAGACAGCGAAGCTTCATCAAGGGATCCAGGTGCTGGACGCGCAGCCGGATAACGGGACAGTCACAGTACAGCTCCCAGAGGAGGATATCCCTTCACTTGTGGATTCCTTGTCTGCAGCAAGAGTAAGAGTCTACCGCATAGAAGAGTGCAAGTCCTCGCTTGAGGATGAGTTCCTGAAATGGACAGGAGGGAATCGCATTGCGTAGCTTTGGGTATTTGCTCTGGAATGAGTGGTTGAAAATGTTTAAGAAACGCAGCTTCTTTATACCGTATCTTTTGCTGGCAGGGATGGTCATTTTTGTGGCGTTTATTCTGTCCGAGTTCGCGCAGGGTTCGGCGGATGGCTATGGTTTTGCGGAGATGGCGCTGTCGACAAGAGGTATGGGGGCCATGCTGACACTGCTTGCGATTGTTATGACGGCCGGCACCGTTTCGAAGGAGCACAGCATGGGCACGATCAAGTTTTTGCTGATTCGGGCGCAGACGCGGACCAAGATTCTGGCGTCGAAATATGTCATGGTGCTGATCTACTCCGCAACGCTTGTTGTTTTTCTCGGAGTGATTGCTGTATTGACCGGACAAATTGTGTTTGGCCCGGGGGATGGGGCCGGGGCGACTACGTTCAGTGAGGTGCTTAGGGCCGGCGTTTACAACTTGGTGTATACTGCCGTCTATGTGACTTTGGCCTTCACAGCTGGCATTCTCACCCGATCCACAGGATCGGCCATCGGTATCGGCATGTTTATGATCGTGGCGGAAAGCCTCGCCGTCCAGCTGCTAGCCAGATATAGCTGGTCCAAATATTTGCTGTTTTTCAACGTCGATCTGTCCATGTATGATGGAGGCGCCGGATCAGTATTTCCGGGCATGAGTTTAATGTTTTCTATTATTGTTCTCGCTGCATACCTTCTCTTCTTTCTTATGGCTGGATTTATCACGTTTAATAAACGGGATGTCGCCTAGGAAAATGAGCTAGTGCAAACAACGCTAGTATAGGTGCATGTAGGGAAGAGTGGCCGAAAGGAGTAACGGGAGCATGAGTATTGAGTTCGATAATAACCTGCCGATCTATTTGCAAATTATGACTTACCTGAAGAAAGAAATCGTGATCGGAAAGCTTCGGCCCGGTGATAAAATTCCATCTGTCCGTGAGCTTGCAGCAGAGCTGCAAATCAATCCGAATACAGTGCAGCGAACCTTTCAAGAATTGGAGCGTGAAGGTATCGTGGAAACACGTCGCGGCTTGGGCCGATTCGTAACCAGTGAGGAAGAGAAAATTATGACGATAAAAAAAGAGATGGCTGGCGAACTGCTGGAGAATTTCATCAAAGGCATGCAGGAGCTGGGCTTTGAAGAGCAAGACATCGTAGCGATCGTAACCGATGCGGTGAAACCATAACCGGTAATAGGAGAAGGGAGAATGTACAGCATGGATCAACTGCTTCAATTCGACCATGTCAGTAAAGTATATATGCGAGGAAGAACAGCTCTTAACAACGTATCCCTGAACATTGGCAGCGGAAAAATCATCGGACTGCTGGGGACCAACGGGAGCGGAAAGAGCACCTTTATGAAGATTGCCGCCGGACTGCTGCAGCCCTCCTCAGGCCATGTGACGATCAGCGGAACCCCGGTCGGGCTTGATACCAAGTCTATCGTCTCGTTCATGCCGGACCGGCCGCTGACGGAAGCATGGATGAAGGTGTCGGATGCGGTCGCATTTTTTCAGGATTTCTACCAGGACTTCGATGTCCAGAAGGCACACAACATGCTGGAATTTATGAATATTCAGCTTAACGATCGAATCAGCGCGCTGTCCAAAGGGATGAATGAGAGACTGCAGCTGACGCTGGCACTGTCCCGCAATGCCCGGCTGTATATGCTGGATGAACCGATCGGAGGGGTGGACCCGGTAGCCAGAGGCAAAATTCTGGACGCGATTGTGGAGTTCTATAATGAGGACAGCTCACTGATCATTTCCACACATCTTGTAAGGGACATTGAACGAATATTTGATGAAGTTGTGTTTATACGAAATGGTGAAATTGTGCTGCATGATGAAGTTGAGAATATCCGCATGAAGCATGGAAAAAGTGTAGATGAGATGTTCAAAGGGGTGTTCGCGGAATGATAAGGCTTCTGAAATACGACTGGAAACGCAACTCTACCACGGTGCTAGGAGCACTCGTAGTTCTGATCATTGCTCAAATCGCCATCATGGTCATGGGATTCATGTGGGGATGGCTTCCGGCCGCTATGCTGGGTCTCGGTATCATGGCCTACAGCTCCGTTGGTGTGCTAATGGTAGTGCTTGTGGTGAAAACCTTCGACTATAACATCAAGAGCTATCAGCGGCGTCTGCTCCCCCTCCATTCCATATGGTCGATTCTGTCCCCCTTGCTGATGGGGTGTCTCGGTGTGCTGTGCTTAGGTGCAGTGGTTCTGCTTCACTTGTGGATGTACTTCAACCTGCTTGGTCTTCACGATTCCAGCTTGGCATTCCACACCGTTTTCGATAATTGGGACTACCTGAAGGCACTGATCATGCTCGTTTGGAACTTTATCTTCCTGATGCTGACGATTTTCTTTGCTACTGCAGTATCTAGAACTACATCAAGTAGAGCCGGAGTCTGGATCGGCATCCTTACATTCCTTGTGCTGCACTCTATCATCGGATGGGTGTCCCAAAAGCTGTTTGGAGATGGATACTGGTCGCAAAGCGGGTCTATTAACGAAGAAGGAGTGTTCTTTCAACTTGGCCCGGTGGGTCAGTCCTGGGGGGATGCGATACTTGAAGTTATAGTCTCCATCCTCCTCCTGTATGCAACAGCATATCTGATTGAACGGAAGGTAGCAGCCTGAGCAAGTCGCGGTTATTACGAAATATGGGTTTTAAAAATAGACAACGAAGGCAAGCTCGGTGACCGAATGGGCCGAGCTTGCCATTTCTTTTACCATCAAACATTATAACGTTATATTCACATCGCTATGAATCTATGCTATGCTAGGGAAGACAGTAAGATGGATAGCAGTAACTGGAACGGATTCATTAAGCAAATGGCTCAGGACAGTCAGTATAGGAATTGCAACAGGGAATGGGAAAGGAAGGGATGAGGCCATCTTGGAAAAGCAACTCGTAATTCGCAATGTCCAGACGGTACAGGGTACATCAATGGATATTGTCGTTGAGAACGGCCGGATTGCGGCTATAACCCCGGCTAACTCGGCCCAGGGGGATAAAGTGTATGACGGCTCGGGACAGTATGTCTCCAGCGGCTGGATCGATATGCATGTGCATGCGGTTCCCGGATTGGATCCCTACGGTGACGAAATTGATGAGATTGGCGTCAAGCAAGGGGTAGCCACCATTGTAGACGCAGGCAGCTGCGGTGCAGACCGTATCGGAGAACTGGCGCAGGATGCAGCGCGGGCCAAGACCAACGTGCTCGCATTCCTGAACATTTCGCACATCGGGCTGGAGCGCATTGATGAGCTGTCGAATCTGGACTGGATTGATGCTGAGCGCGTCATGGAAGCGCTCGGGTCTTACCGGGATATAATTGTCGGACTGAAGGCAAGGATTAGCCGGAGCGTCGTTAAGGAGCAAGGAGTGGAGCCGCTGCGGCGGGCGAGGAAGCTGTCGCTTGATACATCGCTGCCGCTGATGGTGCATATCGGCTCAGGCCCTCCCGGGATTGAACAGGTCATTTCCCTGCTGGAGAAGGGCGACATCGTTACCCATTACTTGAACGGGAAGGCGAACAATCTGTTCACCCCGGATGGTAACCCGTTGCCGGCGCTTCAGGAAGCTATTGCGCGCGGGGTACATCTGGACGTCGGGCATGGAACTGCCAGCTTCTCCTTCCGGGTCGCCGAATTTGCCAGAAGACACGGGATTGCCCCGAACACGATCAGTTCGGATATTTACAGAGGTAACCGGTTGAACGGCCCGGTGTACAGTCTGGCTCATGTGATGTCCAAGTTTTTGCTGCTGGGCTACAGCCTGAACGAAGTGATTGCAGCAGTGACTGAAGCAGCAGCCGTCTGGCTGGGAAGGCCTGAGCTTGGGCGGATCCAGGTTGGGGATCCTGCGCATCTGACGCTGTTTACCGTCACCGAGGGGGATATTGAACTGACGGACTCCGAGGGA
Source organism: Paenibacillus campinasensis (assembly GCF_002272015.1). Lineage (GTDB taxonomy): Bacteria > Bacillota > Bacilli > Paenibacillales > Paenibacillaceae > Paenibacillus_AQ > Paenibacillus_AQ campinasensis. The sequence goes on from NZ_NPBY01000078.1 coordinate 6,318, forward strand.
GAGACGAGAATTGCCAAACGATATATTGAGCCAAAAGGAGTTGTGGTCCATGGATCATTCACTGCATGCTAAATACGGATTGAAGCGAGTTGTTAATGCGAGCGGGCGCATGAGCATTCTCGGGGTGTCAGCCCCGACGGATACGGTCATGGAAGCGATGAGAATCGGCGGACAGAGTTATGTGGAAATTGCCGATCTGGTGGACAAAGCTGGCGACTACATCGCCCGTATCCTTGGATCGGAGGCTGCGGTCGTGGTGAACTCGGCTTCCAGCGGCATCGCGCTGTCCGTGGCGGCGATTGTGACCCAGGGCAACCGCAGACGAAGCGACAGGCTGCATCAAGAACCGATCGCGAACAATGAGATCATCATGCTCAAAGGGCATAATGTTCAGTATGGGGCGCCGGTAGAGACGATGGTATACCTTGGCGGCGGCAAAGTCGTTGAGGTGGGGTATGCCAATGAAGGCCGCAAGGAGCATATTGAGGAGGCCATCGGCGAGCATACCGCGGCTATTTTATATGTGAAGTCCCATCACTGTGTTCAGAAGAATATGATATCGGTTGAGGAAGCCGCCGAGGTGGCACGGGCGCATGACATTCCGCTGATCATCGATGCGGCAGCCGAGGAAGACATCCATAAATATGTGAAGTACGGCGATCTGGCTATATACAGCGGGTCGAAAGCGATTGAAGGGCCCACCTCCGGCATCGTGGGCGGCAAGCGTCAGTATATCGAATGGGTGAAGGTACAGCTTCACGGCATTGGTCGCAGCATGAAGGTGGGCAAAGAGACCACGTTTGGCTTGCTGCAGGCGCTGGATGAATACATCGTCAAGGAAGACAAGAGTGAGCAGGAGAAGGCCGCGCTGGAAGCCCTGAAGGGGCTGTCTGCTCTCTCGGGCATCGAGGTTGCGATTGTGCAGGATGAGGCAGGACGTGCGATATTCCGGGGCCGGGTGAAGGTGAATCCGGATGAGGCAGGCGTGACAGCCAAGGAGATGAACGATCAGCTCCGCGAGGGCGCAATTGCCATCTACACGAGGGACTACGGCGTGCGTCAGGGTTATTTCGATATCGATCCGCGCTCTTTGGCGGGAGACGATTTGCAGGTCATTATTTCAAGAATTCAGCAAATAGCAGGAGGCAAATAATTATGGCAAACATCGATAACAGATTGTACAAGAACCGGACTGCGCTGAACGTCCTGGCTGGCAGCATTCAGAATGCAAAAGAAGTATTCGAAGCGGCGGAAGGATATGTGCTCGTTGGCGTTCTCTCGAAAAATTATCCCACTGTGCAGGAAGGGGTAGCTGCGATGAAGGAGTACGGGGCAGCGATTGAAGATGCCGTGTCCATCGGTCTTGGGGCAGGCGACAATCGTCAGGCCGCTGTCGTGGCCGAGATTGTAAAAAGCTACCCGGGCACGCATATCAATCAGGTATTCCCGGCGGTAGGAGCCACCCGGGCCAATCTTAACGGTGCTGACGGCTGGATCAACAGCCTGGTGTCCCCGTCCGGACAGGTCGGCTATGTGAATATCTCCACGGGGCCGTATAGCGCGGCTAACAGCGAGCATGCGGTTGTGCCGGTTAAGGCGGCAATTGCTCTTGTGCGTGATATGGGGGGCAATGCCCTGAAATACTTCCCGATGCAGGGGCTTAAACTCGAAGATGAGTATCGAGCAGTTGCTAAGGCATGTGCCGAGGAGGGCTTTGCGCTTGAGCCGACCGGCGGCATCGACAAGGACAACTTTGAAGCGATTGTCCGCATCGCACTGGAAGCCGGGGTACAGCAGGTCATTCCGCACGTCTACTCGTCCATCATCGACGCCGCGAGCGGAGATACGATCGTGAGTGATGTTCAAGAGCTGCATCAGAAACTTAAAGCGCTGGTGGATCAGTATGCCTAAGGTTATCGCTGCGTTCGGCGAGGTCATGATGCGGCTTCAGGTTCCGGGCTACGCATCCTTGGCACAGGAGAGTCATCTGAATTATTCCTTCTCGGGAACGGGTGTCAATATTGCGTCTGCGCTGTCGCGCCTCGGACATACCGGTTATCTGATCAGCACGCTGCCGGATAATCCGCTCGGGGAGGCAGCCTTGGCCTACCTGCGTAAGCTTGGCATCCATACCGGATTGGTCAGCAGGGCTGGCAAATATATCGGCATGTATTTTCTGGAGAACGGCTTTGGCGTCCGCCCGGGCAGGGTCACTTACACCGACCGGCTCGGCAGCAGCTTCAACACCGCGGGAGACGATGTCTACGACTTTGAAGCGATCGCTGACAGCATTGATCTGGTGCATTTTTGCGGGATTACGCTTGCGATGAATGATCAGGTACGCTCTCAAATGAAAAGCCTCGCCCGTGCTGTCAAGGCCCGCGGCGGCAAGGTGGTCTTTGACTGCAATTATCGGCCTTCCTTGTGGGGGGCGGACCGCTATGCTTATGCCAGACCGCATTATGAAGAGATGCTGTCCTTGGCGGATGTGGTGTTCATGAATGAGAAGGATGCGATGTACATCCTGGGACTGACCACGACGAAGACGGAACGCCGGGCGCAGCTGGAGGAGTTGATTCCACAGGCGGCAACCAAGTATGATATAAAGGTTGCAGCCGGCACTCATCGCAGCATTAACGGCGATAATACGCATTCTTTGCAGGGATATATTTATACGGGGGGCGCTTTCGAATATTCGAAGCAACTCACCTTCTCGGTTCACGACCGGATCGGGGCCGGGGATGCGTATGCAAGCGGCATAATTCACGGCACCCTCGAAGGGTATGACCCGAAGCGCACCGTAGAGTTCGCAGCCGCTGCCGGAATGCTTGCGCATACCGTGACCGGGGATACGCCTACGGCCAATGAGCGCGAGATTGTCCAGGCGATGAATGAGCACATGTCAGATGTTGAAAGGTAAGATCAGAGATGACGATTACACGGAAGAACGGTCCGCTATATTTGCAGATCAAAAAAATTATAAAAGACCGCATTCTGCACGGCGTCTATCCGCTCGGGTCCCATATTCCGTCCGAGCCGCAGCTGGAGCGGGAATTCAACGTCAGCAAGATGACGATCCGCAACGCAATCCAGGAGCTGTACCAGGAAGGTTATGTGGACAAGCGAAGCGGCGTGGGCACCATTGTGATCCGCAACACCTCTTTTTCTAAGCTGTCCAAGGGCAAACGCTTCACCGAGATTCTGGTCGAGGAAGGTCATCAGATCCAGAAGCAGCACCTGAGCTTTGGCTGGACGCAGCCGGAGCCGGGCACCGAATTGTACGAGAAATTCGGCGAACGCTGCCGGTATATTGAGCGCCTGTATTTGCTGGACGGTCAACCGTACATTCACTATATTCATTATATTTCATCCAGAGTTGACCTGGGGGAGGAGCTTGATCAAAGCGAGCTTCCCTCACTATATGACCGGATTGAAGAGAGCAGAATCACGCTGGAGCAATTCCGTGACCGGTTCACGGTTGCACCGGCGCAGGAGGAGACCGAACGGCTGCTCGGGGTGAAGCCGGGCACACCGCTTCTGAAAAGGCTCCGCTCCTCCTATGATGCCGAAGGCTCGATTATAGAGTACAGCATTGGCTACTACAACACGGAGCTCCAGCATTATTTGATCACCTATGATCTGTAAGACCTCCAGTTCTGTCGATGGCTCCCGGTTATTGTCCGGGGTCGGCCCGGCACTAGGAGTTGAACAGCAGCACATAGATCAAGAGCATTCCCGTCCTTGCCATAAGGATTGGGGGATGCTCTTTTGTGTGTACAGGGGGCTGTGAGCGGAAGGCTGCCTTCAGGGCTATAAACAGGCTGGAAATGGGGTACAATAATGATGTGAGGCGTGAATGGAACATCATTATAGAAAGCCCTTGGCAAAATAAAAAAATGTGCTATAATAAAGTTAAAGTCAAAGAAAGTCAAAGTCAACGAAGGGTTCGCAGTTTTTGATTATGGTTAATTCAACCTATAAGCAAGGCTCTGTGCGGACGTGTAAGATCCCTATCCATCTTTACGTTTCAAGCAGTGGAGGATGAACAGACAATGCGTAATATCTCTGATATTATCGAACAATACCTAAAGAGCATTATACAGGAAAGCCCTGAAGGAACCGTTGAGATTCAGCGGAATGATCTGGCGGAGCAGTTCTCATGCGTGCCATCCCAGATCAATTATGTCATCAGCACACGGTTCACGCTCGAGAAGGGGTTTCTCGTGGAGAGCAAGCGCGGAGGCGGCGGCTATATTCGTATACAGCGTATCGAATTGCCGCAGCATTCGGCGCTTCATAAGCATCTTAACCACACGATTGGCAATATGATTGACCAGACGGTGGCAGAGGGGCTGATTTATCAGCTTGAGGAAGCCCGGTTGCTCACCAAGCGGGAGGCTTGCTTGATGCGCGCCGCAATTTCTCGGGAGTGCCTGAACGTCAAGCTTCCTTATCGGGATGAGCTGAGAGCCCGGATTATGAAGGCCATGCTTGTATCTTTATTAGGTAAGTGAGTCTGTCTGTTAAGGAGGCATGTGATATGTTATGCCAGGAATGCGGCAAACGGCCAGCAACGCTCCATTTCACCAAAATTGTGAACGGGGAGAAAACAGAATTTCATTTTTGTGAATTCTGTGCCCGAGAAAAAGGGGAATTGATCCCCGGAACGTCGAATGGTTTTTCTATACACAGTTTGTTGTCGGGCCTCCTGGATCTGGATCCTTCCGGAAAAGGGCAGACGCCAGGTGCGATATCGGCACAATCTCTGCGGTGTGAAGAATGCGGCATGACCTACTCCCAGTTCAGCAAGGTCGGACGCTTCGGCTGCAGCTCCTGCTACAACTACTTCTCGGATCGTCTGGACCCGCTGTTCAAGCGCGTTCATGGGAATACGGCGCATATCGGCAAAGTGCCGAAGCGCAGCGGCGGCCGGATCAAGCTCAAGCGCAGACTCGACGAATTGAAGAAGGAACTTCAATATCGGATCGTGCGTGAAGAGTTTGAGGCTGCGGCCGAAATCCGGGATCAAATTCGAGAGCTCGAGAAGAACATGGCTCAAGGTTAGTGCTTCGTGAGCGATGAGCCAATGAAACTGGACTTGAAGTAGGAGGGATTGCGTGATGTCCAATCTTCGGTTTACGGAACATGCGCTCAGCGAATGGATGCGTGGAAGCGGTCAGGACTCCGACATTGTCATTAGCACTCGCGTCCGGGTAGCCCGCAACCTTCAGCATCTTCCTTTCCCGCTGTTGGCAACGAACCAGCAGTCCGGTGAAGTGCTTGAGCGCCTGACCAAAGTCATCGAGGATGAGCAGCTGTTGAACGACTTCGGCGTGCTGCATGTCATACCGTTAAATGAGATTAACGATCTGGACAAACAGGTGCTCGTTGAGAAGCATCTGATCAGTCCGAATCTGGCCAGCGAGTCCCGCAACGGCGCTGTGGTGCTGACAGATGATGAATCGGTAAGCATTATGATCAACGAGGAGGATCATCTCCGCATTCAATGCCTGTACCCCGGCTTTCAGGTTCATGAAGCCTGGGAGCGGGCATCGGCGCTGGATGATATATTCGAGTCCAGAGTCGATTATGCCTTTGATGACAAGCGGGGCTACTTGACCAGCTGTCCGACGAATGTCGGCACCGGGCTTCGGGCTTCGGTGATGATGCATTTGCCGGCGCTGGTCATGACGCAGCAGATCAACCGGATTCTGTCGGCGGTGTCGCAGGTAGGGTTGACGGTCCGAGGGATTTACGGAGAAGGCAGTGAGGCGCTGGGCAACCTGTTCCAGATTTCGAACCAGATTACGCTCGGGCAGACCGAGGCCGAAATTATCGAAAATCTGCACAGTGTCGTGCTTCAGATCATAGAACATGAGAAGAACGCCAGAGAGCGGCTTCTGAATGAATCCAAGATCCGGATTACGGACCGGGTGATGCGTTCCTACGGCATTCTGTCCTATGCGGCGGTCATGGATTCGAAGGAAGCGGCACAGCGCTTGTCGGATGTCCGGCTCGGGGTGGATCTGGGCATTCTGGAAGGACCGCCAAGCTCGGTCATGAATGAGCTGAATGTGAAGACACAGCCCGGCTTTCTGCAGAAGACATTCGGCGAGAACATGAATCCTTCGGAACGGGATGTCTACCGGGCGAAGCTGATCCGGGAAACACTTGGTCATACTTGTAGTTAATGATATGAAACGAACCGCAATACGATAATAACGATACGAATCGAACGTGGAGGTGCAATACGATGATGTTTGGCAGATTTACAGAACGTGCGCAAAAGGTGCTGGCACTCGCTCAGGAAGAGGCCGTTCGTCTGGGCCACAACAATATTGGAACAGAACATATCCTGCTCGGACTCATCCGTGAAGGGGACGGCATTGCAGCGAAAGCGCTGATCGGCCTCGGCCTTGGACTGGAGAAAATCCAGGACGAAGTGGAGAGCTTGATCGGACGCGGACAGGAGCAGCCGACGAATATTGCTTATACGCCTCGCGCCAAAAAAGTCATTGAGCTTTCGATGGATGAGGCTCGCAAATTAGGCCATACTTATGTAGGGACTGAGCATATTCTGCTCGGTCTGATCCGTGAAGGAGAAGGCGTCGCAGCTCGCGTGCTGAACAACCTCGGCATCAGCCTGAACAAGGCGCGCCAGCAGGTGCTTCAGCTGCTCGGAAGCAGCGAAGCCGTGTCGAGCCATCACGGAACGCCACAGAACGTCAGCACACCGACGCTGGATAGTCTGGCCCGGGATTTGACGGCCATTGCCAAGGAAGGCAATCTGGACCCTGTCATCGGCCGCAGCAAGGAAATCGAGCGTGTCATTCAGGTGCTCAGCCGTCGTACGAAGAATAATCCGGTGCTCATCGGTGAGCCGGGCGTTGGTAAAACGGCGATTGCCGAAGGGCTGGCGCAACGGATCATCAACAATGAAATTCCGGAGACGCTTCGCGACAAGCGGGTCATGACACTCGATATGGGCTCTGTCGTGGCAGGCACGAAATACCGGGGCGAGTTCGAGGACCGTCTGAAAAAAATCATGGATGAAATTCGTCAGGCCGGCAACATCGTTCTGTTCATCGATGAGCTGCATACGCTGATCGGCGCTGGCGGTGCGGAAGGCGCCATTGATGCATCGAACATTTTGAAGCCGTCCCTTGCTCGGGGCGAATTGCAGTGCATCGGTGCAACGACGCTGGACGAATATCGCAAATATATCGAGAAAGACGCAGCCCTGGAGCGCCGCTTCCAGCCGATTACGGTCGATCAGCCGTCTCCGGAGGAAGCGATCCAGATCCTCTACGGACTGCGTGACCGTTACGAAGCGCATCACCGTGTGAAAATAACGGATGAAGCAATCGAGGAAGCGGTGAAATTGTCGGACCGTTACATTACAGACCGCTTCCTGCCGGATAAAGCGATTGACCTGATCGATGAGGCCGGATCGAAAGTCCGTCTGCATACGTACACGATTCCGCCGAACCTGAAGGATCAGGAAGCGCGTCTGGAGGATATCCGCAAGGAGAAGGACGCCGCGGTCCAAAGCCAGGAATTCGAGAAGGCTGCCGCGCTTCGCGATACGGAACAGAAGCTTCGTGAAGAGCTTGAAATTACGAAGAATCAGTGGAAAGAGAAGCAAGGCCGCACGGACTCCGAGGTAACCCCTGAGGATATCGCGGACGTTGTAGCCAACTGGACCGGCATTCCGGTCAACAAGCTGAAGGAAGAAGAGACCGAACGTTTGCTGAAGCTGGAGGAGATTCTCCACAGCCGCGTCATCGGCCAAGAGGAAGCGGTGAGAGCCGTCAGCCGTGCTGTGCGCCGTGCGCGCGCCGGTCTGAAGGATCCGAAGCGCCCGATGGGCTCCTTCATCTTCCTCGGCCCTACAGGCGTCGGGAAGACGGAGCTGGCTCGTGCGCTGGCCGAAGCGATGTTCGGCGACGAGAACGCCGTGGTTCGGATCGATATGTCCGAGTATATGGAGAAGCACTCCACTGCGCGTCTCGTCGGAGCGCCTCCGGGATATGTTGGTTACGAAGAAGGCGGCCAGCTGACCGAGAAGGTTCGCCGCAAGCCGTATTCCGTTGTGCTGCTCGATGAGATCGAGAAGGCTCACCCGGAAGTGTTCAACATCCTGCTCCAAGTGCTTGAGGATGGTCGTCTGACCGATTCCAAGGGCCGCGTGGTCGATTTCCGGAATACGCTTATCATTCTGACGTCCAACGTGGGCGCAGAGGCGATCAAGCGCAACTCGACGCTTGGCTTCACCGCCGCGAGCGATGCCGGACGCGACTACAACAACATGAAGGGCAAAGTGATGGATGAGCTGAAGAAGAGCTTCCGTCCGGAGTTCCTGAACCGGATCGACGAGATCATCGTGTTCCACTCGCTCGAAGAGAAGCACATCGCCGAAATTGTGACGCTGATGTCCGACGAGCTGCGCAAACGGCTGCTGGAATTCAACGTGGAATTCGAGCTGACCGACAAAGCGAAGAGCTTCATTGCCAAGGAAGGGTACGATCCGGCCTTCGGTGCTCGTCCGCTCCGCCGGGCACTGCAGAAGCATGTTGAGGACCGGTTGTCCGAGGAACTGCTGAAGGGCAATGTGGTCAAAGGCGACTCGGTGGTCATCGACGAGGAGAACGGCGAACTGGTCGTTCGCAAGACAGGCAAAGTAACAGCCGCTGCCGAAGCGGAATGATCATATAGATCGATTGAATAGAAGAACTGCACTGAGCGTCCGGGGGGATTCGTCCTTGGGCGCTCATGCTTTTTTATCGGGATCAGCCAGGTTCCTCTGCGTATACTTGCGCAAATGTGTTTGCACTTTTCTAACGTGTGTTATGCAACGATCATCCTAAATCCGACGGCGATAGACAAATTTGTTAAACAACGGTTAATTATAGCTAAAAAAAGTGTGCCGCCACACCGAAATCAACAATAGGGACAACTTCCTTATAAAACCATGGGTATAGGCACCTAAAGTTACTGAATAGTCTTTACGATGAATTGTGTTCAATGGTAAACTTTGAGTAATGTCTGATTTTGCAGTCTTTTACGGAATCCGACAATGACCGAACGTGATAAAGGAGACATTCATGGCCAAAACTAAGACGAAATTTACTTGTACTGAATGCGGCTATGAAGCCCCTAAATGGTACGGTAAATGTCCGGGCTGCCAATCATGGAATTCCATGGTGGAGGAGACCGAGACAGTTGTCAAGACCCAGGGGAGGAACTCCCCTCTTTTTCATAGTAAAGAAAAACCTCTTTCGATCATAAATATAGAGAGTGGCAAGGAACCCCGTATCCAGACCGGGATTACGGAGCTGAATCGTGTTCTCGGCGGCGGGCTCGTTCCCGGCTCCCTTGTGCTTGTCGGCGGGGATCCCGGGATCGGTAAGTCCACGCTGCTGCTCCAGGCCTCGAACCGTTTGGCACAGAGTGGTGTGCGGGTGCTGTATATATCGGGAGAGGAATCGGTCCGCCAGACCAAGCTTCGTGCTGATCGGCTCGGGGCGCTGTCCGAAGAGCTGTTCGTGCTGTGCGAGACGAACCTGGAGGCGATTGAAGAGGCGATCGAGAGCGTGCAGCCGGGCTTTGTTGTCATCGACTCCATTCAGACGGTTTATCTGCCGGAGGTGACGAGTGCGCCTGGCAGTGTAGCTCAGGTGCGCGAATGCACATCCCGGTTTATGCGCCTAGCCAAGGTGAAGGGCATCGCCACGGTTCTCGTTGGCCATGTGACCAAGGAAGGGGCCATTGCTGGACCGCGCATGTTGGAGCATATGGTGGATTGCGTGCTGTATTTCGAAGGCGAGCGGCATCACACGTACCGCGTGCTGCGCGCCGTTAAGAATCGATTCGGCTCGACGAATGAAATCGGCATTTTCGAAATGGGCGAGGATGGGCTGCGCGAGGTCGGCAATCCTTCCGAGCTGTTCTTGTCGGAGCGTCCGCTCGGCGTGGCCGGCTCGACGGTGGTGGCGAGCATGGAGGGCACGCGGCCGGTGCTTGTGGAACTGCAGGCGCTGATCTCAACCACCCATTTTCCTTCGCCAAGACGAATGGGTACCGGGGTCGATCATCACCGGATGAATCTGATCATCGCCGTTCTGGAGAAGCGAATGGGCATGTTCCTCCAGACGCAGGACGCATACCTGAACGCAGCCGGGGGCGTCAAGCTGGATGAGCCGGCGGTGGATCTGGCGATTGCCGTCAGCATTGCCTCCAGCTTCCGCGATATTCCGACCAAGCCCTATGATGTCATCTTTGGCGAAGTGGGTCTGACCGGTGAAGTTCGGGCGGTGTCCCGGGCAGAACAAAGGGTGAAGGAAGCGGAGAAGCTTGGCTTCAAGCGTGTCATCCTGCCGGAGAAGAGCCTGAAAGGCTGGAAACATCCGAAAGGAATTCAAATTATAGGAGTTAATACCGTTGCAGATGCACTGGCGGTTGCGTTAGATTAGGGGGCATATGAAGGTGAAGGAATCGAGCCAACTGGATAAAATGAATGATCTGCTTAAGCTGGTAGCTCCGGGAACACCGTTTCGCGACGGCCTGGAGAACGTGCTGCGGGCGAAGACAGGGGCGCTGATCGTGGTCGGCTACAGCCCGGAAGTGATGGAGGTTGTGGATGGGGGATTCTCCATTAACTGCGATTTCTCGCCCAACTATTTATATGAGCTGGCGAAGATGGACGGCGCCATCATTCTCAGCGAAGACCTGAAACGAATTTTGTACGCCAACACCCAGCTGATCCCGGATTCCTCCATCGCCTCCATCGAGACGGGGATCCGTCACCGGACTGCGGAACGGGTGGCCAAGCAGACAGGCAAGCTCGTTGTGTCCATCTCTCAGCGCCGGAACATTATTACGCTGTATCAAGGCTCGCTACGGTATGCGCTGAAGGAAATCGGCGTCATTCTGACCAAGGCGAACCAGGCGATTCAGACGCTGGAACGCTATCGGGCAGTCCTCAATCAGACGCTGACCAACCTGTCGGCATCGGAGTTTGAAGAACTGGTCACCATTCCGGAAGTGGTCAACGTTATTCAGCGAGTGGAGATGGTGCTTCGGATCAAGAAGGAGATCAAGCGCTATATTAATGAGCTTGGCAATGAGGGCCGGCTGATCAGCATGCAGATGGATGAGCTGGTCAGCAATATGGAGGAAGAAGCCTGGCTGCTGTATGCGGATTACGTGCGCGAGTACAGCGAGGAGAAAATCCGCGAAATCATACTGGCTTTGAAACGCTCAACGGATGAAGAACTGCTCGACATTCATCACATTGTGCGTCTACTCGGATATCCGGCCTCGGCGGCGGCCTCCGAGGAGGAGATTCTGCCGCGGGGCTATCGCATTTTGAATAAAATTCCCCGTCTGCCGAATGTGATTATCCGCAACCTGGTGGACCGGTTCCAGGATCTGCCGAGCATTATGGCTGCTTCCATCCACGAGCTGGATGAAGTGGACGGCATCGGAGAGGTTCGCGCACGGACCATCAAGGAAGGGCTCAAGCGTTTGCAGGAACAAGTATTCATTGACAGGCAAATTTAAAACCCCTACAATCAATGGATGTCTGCACGTACACTGTTAGACGACGAGGTGAATATACACATGACAAAATCAATTCCGAACATGTTTACGTTAGGTAATCTGTTTCTCGGAATGATTGGTATTATCCTGGCTTTTGAAGGCCGGACCAGCATGGCTGCGATTATGATTATTATCGCCATGCTGCTCGACGGACTCGACGGGCGTGTCGCCCGGGCCCTGAACTGCCAGAGCGAACTGGGCAAGGAACTGGATTCATTGTCCGATGTTATATCGTTTGGTGTTGCGCCTGCTTTGATCATGTACACAGCTGTTTTCAGCGATTTGAATAACGCATTGGCCTGGACCGTGACAGCCATCTTCCCGATGTGTGGAGCGATGAGGCTGGCAAGATTTAATGTTCGTCCCGGCATACCTGGGTATTTTATCGGACTGCCGATCCCGGCAGCAGGCGGCGTACTGGCTACGCTGGCATTGTTCAACGAAGAGATTATGGCGCCTTACATGATCGTGGCGATGCTGCTTCTGTCTTATCTGATGGTCAGCAGCGTCAAGTATCCGAATTTCAAAAAAGTCGGAATTCCAAAGACTGCCATCAAATTTACTCCGATTGTCATTATCGGCGCTGTCATGGTTGCCGTGTTCTTCCCGGAGCAGACATCGATGCTGATCTTTGTGCCGCTTGTGCTGTATGCAGGCTACGGGCTGCAGCAGAACCTGCGCAGATTCAGAAGAAAAAAGCGCAAGAAGGACAACAATTCCGAAGAAGCTTACCAATCTTCCGATCACTAGCAACCTGCCATTATTCATCATTCGAATATTTCCAATAATAAAAAGCATTTATTTCCTGCCCTTAAGCAGTGAAATAAATGCTTTTTATATGCATATAAAAGGCCGTTCCTTATATCGAAGAACAAAATGATCGTCTGGTGCTGCCAGCGCAAGTGCTGATTATGACAAGTTAAACAGACCGAGCGTCGAGCATTTCTGGGACTCTTTGCTCACAACATCATCCAGCTGGATGTCCAGCAGATTAGCCAGGGCGGACATGTAGAAAAGGCTTCGTCCAAGCTCGGAGCTGACGGCCTCACGGCAGTTCTCGCACAGCTCACCCTTCACATGCGTGCCGGCGAGTTCCCGGGCATGCTCAAGGTCAGCGCCGATATCGAAGGTCTGCTTCGTGGCGTGAAGCTCGATGCATCCGCATTCCGTAACAGCCTTGGTGACAGCTCGGTTAACGGATGCGCTGCTTTGACCATTTTTGGACAATACATCCATCAAGCTGCGATGACGGAGCAACAATTCGGAAACTTGATCCTGAAAAGCCTGTAAACTAGGAGCGCTCATTTTTACATCCACCTCGATATTTATGAATTGAATTCATTATATTCCACACGTTCAGCCGATTTCAACCAATTTAGGGATTGGCAGGGCGGTAAGGCACAGGGGGAGGCAGCAACAGAACGGCGGCTGGCAAGGAGACGAACATGACAAGGAAACATTTTCAAAAAAAGCTAACCAAGACGATTATGCTGTAAAAAATTGGACCATACTGGAAAGTAAGAAGAGGGAAACATTGATTTCTGAAGTAAAAGGAGGTGCGAAAGCTCATGATTAAAAAAGCTATCTTAGCATTTGCGGTTTTATGCGGAGCATGGTGCGGATATACGCTGTACCATACGGTCCCGCAATCATTCTCGGAGCTCTCGCCGATATTTGATCAAGGTATATTCGCGGCAGGCAGCGGGGCATCCGCGCTGTTGGGGGGATTGTTGTTTGGCGTGATTGGCATGCTCGTGGCTGACAAGGTGGCAGGCCGTCTGCAAACGATGATTTCCGCTTTCTCGCGGATTCCGATGAATGAGCTGGCTGCCGGTACGGCAGGACTTCTGGGCGGATTGCTGCTGTCGCTGTTAATGTCGCCGGGGCTGCTGTGGCTTGGACAAGCCGGGAAGCTGATGCAGGTCGGAATTACGCTCTTGGGCGGATACATTGGTCTTAGGATCGGGCTGGAGAAGAAGGAAGAGCTGGCTTCGCTATGGATGTCCGGCAAATGGAGCCAGGTGGCCGAGCCGGAAGGCAGACGCATTGAGGAGCATAAGATTCTGGATACGAGTGTCATTATTGATGGCCGCATTGCCGACATTTGCAAAACCGGATTTATTGAGGGGACGATTGTCATCCCGGAATTCGTACTGGAGGAGCTCCAGCATATTGCGGATTCCTCGGATCTGCTGAAGCGCAATCGCGGTCGGCGGGGACTGGATATTTTGAATAAAATTCAGAAAGAGCTCGAAGTGAAGGTACTCATCTATGAAGGGGATTTCGAAGAAATATCCGAAGTGGACAGCAAGCTGGTCAAACTCGCCAAAGTGCTTCAGGGGAAAGTGGTAACCAATGACTTTAATCTGAACAAGGTGTGCGAGCTTCAAGGCGTATCCGTGCTGAATATCAACGATTTGGCCAATGCGGTCAAGCCGGTGGTGCTGCCAGGGGAAGAAATATTGGTTCAAATTATTAAGGACGGGAAAGAACACGGCCAAGGCGTGGCCTATCTGGATGACGGTACGATGATCGTTGTCGAGGGAGGACGGGAATATATCGGCACCATGATGGAGGTGCTGGTGACAAGCGTGCTGCAGACCTCGGCCGGCCGAATGATCTTCGCCAAACCGAAACTGTTGGAAAAAGCCCAGTAAACGGAGTATGATGAAGGTATACATATGTCCGTTTTCGCCACGCCGTGGTTGAGAGTGGGAAAGACAGGAGTTTTGGGTATGTTGTCGAGCTTCGGGGCCGTCATTGTGGCGGCGGGGAAAGGGTCCCGCATGGGGACCCGGGAGAGCAAGCAATATCTCATGTTGAATGAGAAGCCAATTATGATTCATACGCTGGAAGTGTTCAACCGGCTGCCCTGGCTGCGGGAGATCGTACTCGTCACGGGCGAGGGCGAGGTGGAGCGCTGCCAGAGGTGGATTCAGGAATACCGATTGGACAAGGTGTCAGCCGTCATTACCGGCGGCAGCGAGAGACAGCAGTCCGTTTACCAAGGAATCAAGCAAATTTCTTCAGATTGGGTAATGATACATGACGGTGTCAGACCGTTTGTCACATCGGAAGAAATTGAACGGTGCCGGGACGCGGCGCTCCGCGAGGGCGCATCGGTGCTGGGGGTTCCTGTCAAGGACACAATCAAGCAGGTGAACGGTCAAGGCTTCATTGCAGGAACGCCGGATCGCCAAAGCTTGTGGGCCGTTCAGACCCCACAGGCTTTTCGTCTTTCCGATCTGCTGCAGGCTCACCAGTCAGCGGAGCAGGAAGGGTTTGTCGGCACGGATGACGCCATGCTGGTCGAGCGTATGGGCGTTCCGGTGGCGGTGGTCGAGGGGAAATACAGCAACATCAAAATCACCACACCAGATGATCTGGAGTATGCAATGTTCTTACAGAAACGCAAGGGAGAGAGCAGGGAATGATTCGTATTGGACAAGGATTTGACGTGCATCAGCTGGTGGAGGGGAGGCCGTGCATCATTGGCGGTGTGACCATTCCTTATGAGAAAGGGCTGCTCGGGCACTCGGATGCGGATGTGTTGCTGCATGCCATTTCGGATGCCATTCTGGGCGCGCTGGCGTTTGGGGATATCGGGCGGCATTTTCCAGATGACGATCAGGCTTTTAAGGATGCCGACAGCCTGGAGCTGCTGCGCCAGGTATGGGCGATGGCCAAGGAGCGGGGTTACTCGCTTGGCAATGTCGATGCAACGATTATTGCACAGAAGCCGAAGATGGCGCCGCACATCCCGCAGATGGTCGAGATTATAGCGGGAGCGCTTGAAGCGAGTGCCGAGCAAGTCAATGTCAAGGCTACAACAACCGAGCAGCTGGGCTTTACCGGACGCGGCGAGGGGATTGCCGCACAGTCTGTTGTGTGTCTCGTGAAAGGTATGCTATCATCTTGAAGGAATCTTTGAAGTAAGCGAACGGAGGGGTTGGAAATGACCGGAGAAGTCCGTGTGCGCTATGCACCGAGTCCAACGGGACATTTACATATCGGAAATGCTAGAACGGCTTTATTTAATTATTTATTCGCCCGCAAGCATGGGGGCAAATTTATTATTCGGATTGAAGATACGGATGTTAAACGCAACGTGGAGGGCGGAGAACAGAGCCAGCTGAAATATTTGAAGTGGCTGGGGATGGAATGGGACGAAAGCGTTGATGTCGGCGGAGCGTATGGACCATACCGTCAGACAGAGCGTCTGGATATATACAAGCAATACTGGCAGGAGCTGCTGGATCGCGGTCTGGCTTACCGCTGTTATTGTACAGAGGAAGAGCTGGAGAAGGAGCGGGAAGAGCAGATGGCCCGCGGTGAAACGCCGCGCTATTCCGGCAAGCACCGGAATCTGACGGAGGAGGAGCGCCGCGCGTTCGAGGCGGAAGGCCGTGTCGCCAGCATTCGCTTCCGCGTGCCGGAGGATCGGGTATACACGTTCGACGATATGGTGAAAGGAACGATTTCCTTCAACAGCAAGGAGACCGGAGACTTTGTCATCGTGAAGAAGGACGGCATTCCGACGTATAACTTTGCCGTGGCGGTGGACGATCATCTGATGAAGATCAGCCACGTGCTGCGCGGTGAGGATCATATCTCCAACACGCCTCGCCAGCTGATGATCTACGAAGCGTTCGGATGGGAGCCGCCGAAGTTCGGGCATATGACCCTTATTGTCGGCGAGGATCATAAGAAGCTGAGCAAGCGGAACGAATCGATCATTCAGTTCATTGAGCAGTATGATCAGCTCGGCTATTTGCCGGAAGCGCTGTTTAACTTCATCGCCCTGCTCGGCTGGTCTCCGGAAGGAGAGGAAGAGGTGTTCTCGAAAGACGAGCTGATCCGCATCTTCGATGAGCACCGTCTCTCGAAGAGCCCGGCTGTATTCGATACGAACAAGCTTGCGCATATGAACAACACGTATATCAAGAATGCCGATCCAGATCGTGTGGCTGCGCTGGCTATTCCGCATCTGCAGAAGGCGTCCCGCCTGCCAGACGTGCTCTCGCCGGAAGAGGATGCTTGGGCGCGTGCGCTCGTGGCGCTGTATCAGGAGCAGATGACGTCTGCGTCCGATATCGTGGATCTGTCCGAAGTGTTCTTCCGGACGCATCTGGAGCTGGATGAAGAGGGGATTGAGGTCATGAGCGGCGAGCAGGTGCCGGCCGTGCTCTCTTCGTTCCTCGGCAAGCTGGAGCAGTCCGATGAATTCAGTGCCACGAAGATTGCGGCGCTGATCAAGGAAGTGCAGAAGGAAACCGGATTTAAAGGCAAGCAGCTGTTTATGCCGATTCGTGTAGCCTTGACGGGACAGACCCATGGACGCGACCTGAACCAGACCATCTGGCTGCTTGGCCGTGACCGCGTGCTTGATCGTCTGCGCTCCCAGATCAAGGGAGCCTGAGATGTCCGCTGAAACAGGCGCATAATCCGCCTTGTCAGCTCCTTGCTTCATCGGGTATAATTACACTCAAACTAAAGTGAATTATAAGATATAAGGTGTATGGCGGTGGCTCGTATACCGGGCTTACAGGCCGCTCCTTATATTGCCAATATCATCTTGCAAAAAGCTACGATCAGGAGAAGTACGCATACAACAGACACGCCCAGAGAGGATAACCGGCTTAAAGGACAAGATCAGCTTGACGAAGCCGGCTGAGAGTTATCCCGTTCGTCTGCAGCGGAAATGCACCTGTGAGCTGCGTGGTTGAAGCGAATCACATTCGTTAGATCATGCCGGTTGTCTGCCGTTAATGACTTGAGTGGAACCGTAGAAACCCGTCCCTGACCGGGGAGGAGCTATTGACGGTTCAAGCAGAGTGGAACCGCGGATCTGGCGCCTCTGCAGCGAAAGCTGCAGGGGCGCTTTTTTCTAAACAACAATTTGTCGACATTTGCGGGGAGGCTGTGACCCACACATCTTGATCAGCAGCTATGCATGTGGTCTTTTCACCGCCGTGCTTGGACTCGAATAGCAGAAGGAGAGAGGGAGCGCACATGTTCAAACAAATCAAGTCGGACATTCGGGCCGTGTTTGAGAATGACCCGGCTGCCCGCGGACTTTTTGAAGTCATCTTTACCTACTCGGGCCTGCACGCCCTCTGGGCGCATCGGGTGGCACATGCGCTGTTCAAGCGGCGCTGGTATACACTGGCCCGCATCATATCGCAGATCAGCAGATTCATGACCGGGATCGAGATTCACCCCGGGGCCAAGATCGGGAATAGACTGTTTATTGACCATGGCATGGGCGTTGTGATCGGGGAGACATGCGAGATCGGCGACGACGTGGTTATCTACCAGGGGGTAACTCTGGGCGGTACGGGGAAGGAAAAAGGAAAGCGGCATCCGACCATCGGCAACAACGTGGTCATCGGTTCGGGCGCGAAAGTGCTGGGATCGTTTACGATTGGAGACAATTGTAATATCGGATCCAATGCCGTCGTTCTGCGGGAGGTTCCCCCGAACAGCACTGTGGTTGGCAACCCGGGGAAGGTGGTCAAGCAGAATGGGGAGCGGATTCGAGATCGCCTCGATCACACGAACCTGCCGGACCCGATCGTCGATATGCTTCGTTCGATGCAGAAGGAGATCGATCAGCTTCGGGCAGAGATAGAGGAGGTCCGTGGAGAGAGCGGGCATAAGGAAAGAGAGCCGGAGGCATTGGTATCCTCGGTCAAGAAGGAATAGCCGAAGAAGCGGCCTGTCCGGCCGGAAGGGAGCCGCAAACCGCTTGGGCAGATTGATAACGAGCAAGAGGAAAGGATTGTGACCTGACCATATGGCACTGCAAATTTATAATACATTAACCAGGAGCAAGGAAACCTTTGTGCCGGCGCAGCCGGGCAAGGTGAAGATGTACGTGTGCGGACCGACCGTATACGACTATATTCATATCGGAAATGCGCGTCCGATGATCTTTTTCGACGTAGTTCGGGCATACTTCGAGAATCAGCGCTATGATGTCAACTATGTGGTGAACTTTACCGACGTCGATGACAAAATGATCCGCAAAGCCGAACAGACCGGGACGACGGTGCCTGAGGTTGCGGAGAAATTTATCGCAGCTTATTACGAAGATTTGGACGGCCTGGGCATTCCGAGAGCGACGCTGAATCCCCGCGTCACGGAAAACATGGAAGAGATCATTGATTTCATCCAGGAGCTTGTGGACCGGGACTTTGCTTATGAGAACGGCGGCGACGTCTTCTTCCGGACCCGGAAGTTTGATGATTACGGCAAGCTGTCCCAGCAGAAGCTGGACGAACTGCAGTTTGGCATCCGGATCGAAGTGGATAAGCGCAAGGAAAGCCCGGAAGACTTCGTGCTGTGGAAAGCGGCGAAGCCGGGAGAGATCTACTGGAGCAGCCCTTGGGGCGACGGCCGTCCGGGATGGCACATCGAGTGCTCGGCCATGGCTCGCCGTTATCTCGGCGACACGCTGGACATTCACGGCGGTGGCCAGGACCTGCAGTTCCCGCACCATGAGTGCGAGGTGGCCCAGTCGGAGGCGCTCACAGGCAAGCCTCTGGCCAATTACTGGATGCACAACGGCTATATCCGCATCAACAATGAGAAAATGTCGAAATCGCTGGGCAACGGGGTGCTGGTGAAGGACCTGCGCGAGCAATATGCCAAAGAGGTCATCCGTTATTTCATGCTGTCCACGCATTATCGCAATCCGCTGAACTACAGCGATGAGGTGATGGCGCAGGCGATCAGCAGTGTCGAGCGGCTGGCGAATGCTGCCGGGAATGTGAAGCATCGGCTGAGCGCTGCCGTCGGTCTGCCTGATGAGGCGCCGAGCGAGGCTGTTGCTGCGAAGATGTCGGCTGTGCTTGCAGAGTTCCATGAGAAAATGCAGGATGACTTCAACACGCCAGATGCGATTACGGCAATGTTCCTGTGGGCGAGCGAGGCCAACCAGCTTCTGCAGGAAGCTTCGGTTCCGGCGGCTGATCTGCAGGCGGTGCTCCGCGCCTTTGAAGAGATGAACGGCGTGCTTCGCATCGTGGATTCGGCAGAGGCCGAGGAGATGCTGGATGAGGAGATCGAGCAGCTGATCGCCGAGCGCACGGAGGCCCGGAAGAACAAAAACTGGGCGCGTGCGGATGAAATTCGCGACATGCTGGCTGCACAGGGCATCCTCCTTGAGGACACGGCGCAAGGCATGCGCTGGCGGCGGAAATGAGCGGGCCAGGACCAGACGTGCCGGATTTTGGATGGTTTGATTTTCCGCCATCCAAGCCGGCGCGGCTCATCCCCCCGATCGTGCTCGCTTATATCGGAGACGCCATCTACGAGGTGGCGGTTCGACAATATTTGATCTCCAAGGCGAATCTGCGGCCGCATCATCTGCATCGCTTGGCCACCGGGCTGGTCTCGGCCAAGGCGCAGAGCCGGATCATCGCTTATCTGGAGCCGATGCTGACCGATGAGGAGCGGGATGTCGTGCGGCAAGGGCGCAACGCCAAGTCGGGCACGATGCCCAAGAATGCGAATGTGCTGGAATATCGCCATGCGACTGCGTTCGAGTGCCTGATCGGGTATTTGTATTATACGGGCAATCAGGATCGGCTCCGCGAGCTGATTGGCACAAGCATCGAATACATTGAACAATAAACGGGGCGGTCTGTCGGCTTCGGTATGATAACAACATTTTGGCTGGGGCCTGTATTCGGGTCCCGGTTCAAGCAGGAGGAGCAAATCAGTTATGCAGGAAGAAGAAATTGTCGCCGGCAAGCATTCCGTGACGGAAGCGCTGCGATCGGGACGAACGATTAATAAAATATGGATTGCGGAAACCGCGCAAAAGCATCTGACATCGCCGATTATCGCCGAGGCGAAGAAGCTTGGCATCGTGATCCAGCATGTCGACAAGCGCAAGCTGGATCAGCTTGCCCCCGGGGTTCAGCATCAGGGCGTTGTCGCGCAGACAGCGCCATACGCATACGCCGAGGTGGATGATCTGCTCAAGGTGGCGGAGGAGAAGGGGGAGCCGCCGTTTCTGCTCATTCTGGATGAGATCGAGGACCCCCATAATCTCGGCTCTATCCTGAGAACGGCAGATTGTACCGGAGTCCACGGCGTCATATTGCCGAAGCGCCGCTCGGCGCAAATTACGGCGACGGTCTCCAAAACCTCGGCCGGCGCGGTGGAATATGTGCCGGTGGCGAGAGTCACCAATCTGGCCCAGACGATTGAGCAGCTGAAGGAGCTGGGCGTGTGGATTGTCGGCACCGTGGTCGATGCGGATTCGGATATTTACGACGCCACCGTGTTTGACGGCCCGGTTGCGGTCGTGATCGGGAATGAGAATAAAGGCATGGGGCGTCTGATTCGGGAGAAATGCGACGTGCTCGCCAAATTGCCGATGGCTGGCAGAATCAACTCGCTGAACGCGTCGGTTGCCGCTGGTGTCGTCATGTATGAAGTGCTTCGCCGCCGCCATATGAAGGGTTAGAGATCCATGGCCGATTGGCGCGATGTGCTGCTGGTGGACGGCTACAATATGATCGGCGCCTGGCCGTTTCTTGCAGAGCTGGCCAAGTCCAGCATGCAGGATGCGCGGGATGCGCTTTTGGAGAAGCTGGCCGATTACCAGGCCTTCTCGGGCCGGCGGGTCGTGGCGATCTTTGACGCCTACCGGGTGCCTGGCCTCGGTAAATCCTACACCCAGGGCAAGGTTCAGGTGTATTTTACGAAAGAGAAGGAAACGGCTGATGAATGCATCGAGCGCCTGGTCGGGGAGTTTAGTCACCGCCGGCGCAAAATTTATGTCGCAACGAGTGATCTGATTGAGCAGCACGTTATTTTTGCGCTGGGGGCGCTCCGGGTGTCTGCCAGAGAGCTGCTGATCGAGGTGGAGCAAAGCGAGCAGGAGGTGCAGCGTCAAATCCGGAAGGAAGAGACGAAAAACCGGAATACGCTTGATTCCACGCTGCCGCCGGATGTGAGGCAGATGCTGGAACGCTGGCGCCGGGAATGAAGCCTGGAAGAAAGGACGCTTTGGCAGCCGCAGGTTGCGCATGATCTCCCGCAATAAAAAAATTTATACTTGACATTAAATGTTAATATCGGTCTATTTAGGCAATCTGTGGTTGACGGTCTGATAGACATCATATATACTTGTCATATATTTCAAGCGAGTGACGGACTACCGTGCGTTCCGGGCCGGAGGGATTCTATTGAGTGTAGACCTCAGAGAAGTCGTGTTGTCAGGGTATGATGTGATTAGTGATGAAGACATTGTCGAGGCGGTCCGCGAGGGTGACAGCGGTGCGCTTGAGTATTTGATCAACAAGTACCGGAATTTCGTGCGCGCCAAAGCACGCACCTATTTTCTCATTGGCGCTGACCGGGAAGACATTGTCCAGGAAGGCATGATCGGCCTTTACAAGGCGATCCGTGATTTTAAGGGAGACAAGCTTTCCTCGTTCAAGGCTTTTGCCGAGCTGTGCATCACAAGGCAGATCATTACGGCGATCAAGACGGCCACGCGGCAGAAGCATATCCCGCTCAATTCCTATATTTCGCTGGACAAGCCTATTTATGATGAGGATTCGGACCGTACCCTGCTTGACGTCATTTGCGGCACAGCAGTCAGCGACCCGGAGGAACTGATCATTAACCAGGAAGAATTCGTTGGCCTGGAAGATAAGATGTCCGAAATTTTGAGCGACCTCGAGCGTAAAGTGCTCATGTTGTATTTGGACGGTCGTTCATATCAGGAAATTGCGGTAGATCTCAGACGTCATGTGAAATCGATTGATAATGCGCTCCAGAGAGTCAAGCGCAAGCTTGAGCGTTACCTGGAGGTAAGGGATAACGGATAGAACTCATTCATTTATTTTGCTATCGTACATGTTACTTGGATCAGGAAAGGCTCGAACAGAGCCTTTTTTCATTTTTTGGATAGTCTGTTTTAGGTTTTTGTAAGATTGAACATAATGGTATAGAATGATCAGCAATACCGGTTTACCAAGTTCTGTACCTTGCAATCAGAGAGAAAAAGGCTTGAAATGGCGCTACCCTTGTGATAAAGTGATTTAGGTAGGCCTAAATTCGCGTGTTTTATGAATGAATCGTTGTTGCTTATGCGGGCACAGCGGTTTTATTCATCTCGCAGAAATAACCGCGTTTTACGTAATGCTAAGGCGATGTTATTTCTACTAGGATCAATATCGGTTCTTCTGATAAAGAAGGACGTCTTCGGGAGGTGCACATCATGCGGGTAATTATCACTTTGGCTTGTACAAGCTGCAAACAAAGAAACTACACAACCACCAAAAACAAGCGAAATCACCCCGACCGCATGGAGATGAAGAAATTTTGCAAGTTTTGTAACGAGCAAACTCCTCATCGCGAAACAAGATAGTTTTCTTTTGGAGGTGTAGTCGGCGTGAAACGTGGTTTCAAGTCTCTGTTTTCCTTTTTCTCTGAAAGCTGGGCGGAACTTAAAAAGGTTCGCTGGCCCAATCGTAAAGAGCTGACGAACTATACGTTGATTGTTCTTGGCACCATAGTGTTTGTCGCGATTTATTTTTGGGTTGTAGACATCGGTATTTCCGCTGTGATCGAAGCGATAATTTAGAAGGGTCCCAGGTGGCTTGATATGGAAAAAAGATGGTACGTGGTTCATACCTATTCCGGGTATGAGAATAAAGTCAAAGCCAATTTGGAAAAACGTGTCGAGTCCATGGGCATGGAGGACAAAATATTCCGGGTTCTTGTTCCGATGGAAGAAGAGGTCGTAAGCAAGGACGGAAAGAAGAAAACCGTCATGCGTAAGGTTTACCCGGGATATGTCTTGGTCGAGATGATTCAGACCGATGATTCTTGGTATGTTGTTCGCAATACGCCAGGGGTAACGGGCTTTGTCGGTTCGACAGGCTCAGGCTCCAAGCCGACGCCTTTGCTTCCAGAAGAAGTTGAACAGATTCTGAAGCATATGGGTATGGAAGAGCCGAAACCGAAGATCGAATTCGATATCAAGGAATCCGTTCGAATCAAGGTTGGTCCTTTTGCGAATTTTGTGGGCTCCGTGGAAGAAATATTGGCTGATAAGAGCAAGCTGAAGGTTCACGTCAACATGTTTGGACGGGAAACCCCGCTGGAGTTGGACTATACTCAAGTGGAGAAGATATAGATTTTTTGTTCTTCGGGTTTCTTGTGGGAGGGCGCTTTGCCGCGTCCGTTAACCACTATTGAGGCAAGGAGGTGTCTATCATGGCTAAAAAAGTAATCAAGGTAGTTAAACTGCAAATTCCTGCAGCTAAAGCGAACCCGGCTCCTCCGGTAGGTCCAGCATTGGGTCAAGCGGGTGTCAACATCATGGCATTCTGTAAAGAATTCAATGCGCGTACCGCCGATCAAGCTGGTCTGATTATTCCGGTTGAAATTTCGGTATTTGAAGATCGTTCCTTTACGTTCATTACCAAAACTCCACCGGCTGCTGTTCTGCTTCGCGTTGCTGCCAAGATCGAAAAAGGATCCGGCGAACCGAACAAGAAAAAAGTGGCTACGGTTAAGCGTGACGCAGTTCGTCAAATCGCTGAAACCAAAATGCCTGACCTGAACGCTGCATCTGTTGAAGCTGCAATGAAGATGGTTGAAGGTACTGCTCGCAGCATGGGCATCACAATCGAAGACTAAGGTCTCGTGAACCCGGACGTTCTTCGTCCGGAAATATGTGGGAGGATTTTCCGCTATCACCACAAAGGAGGAAATACGAATCATGGCTAAACACGGTAAGAAATACCTTGAAGCTGCCAAGCTGATCGACAGCGAAGCAGTGTATGAGCCTTCTGAAGCCGTTGGACTGGTGAAAAAGGCAGCTACAGCTAAATTCGACGAAACTGTCGAAGTAGCAGTGCGTTTGGGTGTTGACCCTCGTAAACAAGACCAGGCTGTTCGTGGTGTTGTTGTCCTGCCGCATGGTACGGGTAAAACACAACGCGTTCTGGTATTTGCAAAAGGTGACAAAGCGAAGGAAGCGGAAGCGGCTGGCGCTGATTTTGTAGGCGATCAAGATATGATCAACAAAATCCAGCAGGGCTGGTTCGAGTTCGACGTCTGCGTAGCTACACCTGATATGATGAGTGAAGTTGGTAAACTGGGCCGTCTGCTCGGCGGTAAAGGCCTGATGCCTAACCCTAAAGCCGGTACGGTTACTTTCGACGTTGCCAAAGCGGTTCAAGAAATCAAAGCTGGTAAAATCGAGTACCGTCTGGACAGAGCAGCTCAAATTCACGCGCCAATCGGCAAGGTGTCCTTCACTGAAGAGCAATTGAATGAGAACCTGAAAGCTCTCATCGATGCTTTGAACCGTGCGAAACCAGCTGCTGCTAAAGGTGTATACCTGAAAGGCATCGCCGTTTCGTCCACGATGGGACCGAGCGCTCGTGTGAACACAGCAACGTTCAAGTAATAAATACCGTTGACTTTGGTCAATGATGTTTGTTATGATGAAACAGTTGTGAGTTTATGAGACTGTTCGTTAAAGTTGAATATGCTTACCGTAGACAGTAGGTGCCCTAAGCAGGCTTAATTTCCTACCGAGGTGTTATGATAGAATGTCAGCAGCTTGTCCGGCTATGCCGGTCAAATGATGATTTCATCAGGCCTTCGTGATTCTACGGAGGCTTTTTTAGTGCCCGTAGGAAGAGAGCGGGGGGCTTGGCCTCAATCGCTACTTAGTACAACCAGGAGGTGTAATCATTGGCAAACGCAAAAGTGATTCAAGCGAAACAAGAAGCGGTTGATGTGATCGCAACGAAGCTGCGCGAGAGCGTAACGACCGTTGTTGCTGACTACCGTGGATTGAACGTTGCGCAGGTTACTGAACTGCGTAAACAGCTTCGCGAAGCTGGCGTTGAATTTCAAGTTTTGAAAAACTCGCTGCTTCGTCGTGCAACTGCGGCTGCAGAACTGACAGAACTCGATGAAGTGCTGACAGGTCCTACAGCTGTTGCATTCAGTGTCAATGACGCCGTCGCTCCGGCAAAAATCCTGAACGATTTTGCTAAACAGAACGACGCGTTGAAATTGAAAGGCGCCGTAGTAGAAGGTCGTGTAATTGGAGAAGGCGAGATCAAAGCTCTGGCTGAGCTTCCATCCCGCGAAGGTCTCCTTTCCATGCTCCTCAGCGTCCTTCAAGCTCCAGTTCGCAACTTCGCGCTTGCAGTTAAAGCTGTGGCAGAGAAGGAAGAGCAAGGCGCATAAGCAGTGTGAACGATTCGCTGTATGATTGTAACTATACAAAATTCTTATAATAAACGGAGGTTCAACTTAAATGAGCAAAGAGCAAATCTTGGAAGCAATTAAAGGCATGTCCGTTCTGGAACTGAACGATCTCGTTAAAGCAATCGAAGAAGAATTCGGCGTAACTGCTGCAGCTCCAGTAGCTGTTGTAGGTGGCGGCGGCGCTGCTGAAGCTGCTGAGCAATCCGAATTCGACGTAGTACTGGCTAACGCTGGTGCATCCAAAATCAACGTTATCAAAGTGGTTCGCGAAATCACTGGCCTCGGCTTGAAAGAAGCGAAAGAGCTGGTTGACAACGCTCCTAAAGCTCTGAAAGAGAAAGTATCCAAAGACGAAGCTGAAGCTGTTAAAGCGAAGCTTGAAGAAGCAGGCGCAACTGTAGAGCTGAAGTAATTTCTCTCTAACGGATATGTCAGCATGATGCAAACCCCTTGAATTTAGGTTCAAGGGGTTTGTTATTGTGAGGCGTTAACCCAAGACAGGTCTGTTTGAAATCAGCCGGGGGTATACTGGTACAATTGGCGCTCTTTGCTCCTTGTTCGGGGGAAAGAGGGGAAACTGGATTCAGATGGAGGGGCGTATGCCGAATCAGCACTATTACTCTAATCAGCCGAAGACGGCGCATGATCGCAAAGAGCTGAGTGCAGTCCTTCGGGGAAACACGTTCCGTTTTATCAGCGATGCGGGGGTATTTTCCAAGGGCGGCGTAGATTATGGCAGCAAAGTTTTGATAGAAGCGATGGACATTCGGCCAGATGCTTCCGTGCTGGATGTCGGGTGCGGTTATGGGCCCATCGGTTTGGCTGCGGCGAAGCTCGCTGCTGCCGGACATGTGACGATGATCGACATTAACAGCAGAGCTGTCGAACTGGCGAAGGAAAACGCGATTCGCAACAGCATTGCGAATGTCACGGTGATGGAATCGGATCTGTTTGCTGCGGTGAAAGGCCAGCAGTTTGATGTGATCCTGACGAATCCTCCGATCCGTGCGGGAAAAGAAACGGTGTTTGCGATTTTTGAAGAGGCGTGGCATCATCTTCGCGACAATGGTGAGCTGTGGATCGTGATCCAGAAGAAGCAGGGCGCTCCTTCGGCGAAGGCGAAGCTGGAGAGTCTGTTCAAGAAGGTGGAAGAGGTAACGAAGGATAAGGGTTATCGCATCTTCAAGGCGACAAAGGCTTGAGGAAATGAACGCAAATGCATGAAATGAAAATTAATGTTTCAAAATACGGCAGGGCTGTTGACTCGGTTGACCCGCTGTGTTATTATTATAAAATGTCAGTATTAGGATGGTCTCTTTGTCTTTAGTTTGCTGAAATGTCAAGGCCTAATGTGAAGGGAACTGCATAAAGTCCGTCGCATTAACGTATAATATGTACATTTTGGGCAAATCTACTGGATATGAGATGATTATCATAACCATGGATAAGCTGCTCTTTTTTCGAAAGTTGATTCGATAAGGGCTTTTCTCTATTTATGGGAGTGTCCTCTGTATGTACCATTATAGTGTTACAAACAGAGGTTCGCAATGAATTTTTAAAGTGAGTAGACATGAGGGGTGAGTTTAAGTTGGCAGGACATCTTGTTCAATATGGTCGACGCACTCGGCGCAGTTATGCTCGTATCCACGAGGTACTCGAAGTTCCGAACCTGATCGAAATCCAACAAAAATCTTATGAATGGTTTTTGGAGGAAGGGCTTCGCGAAATGTTTCAGGACATCTCGCCAATCCAGGATTTCACAGGCAACTTGGTTCTGGAGTTCATTGACTACAGCCTTGGAGAACCGAAATACACCGTCGATGACGCAAAAGAACGCGACGTTACTTATGCGGCGCCGCTCCGCGTGAAGGTCCGTCTCATCAATAAGGAGACTGGAGAGGTCAAGGAGCAGGAAGTGTTCATGGGGGATTTTCCGCTCATGACGGAAACCGGAACATTCATTATCAATGGTGCCGAACGGGTTATTGTCAGCCAGTTGGTTCGCTCTCCCAGCGTCTATTTCAGCACGAAAGTGGATAAAAACGGTAAGTCAACCTACACTGCTACAGTGATCCCGAACCGCGGCGCATGGCTGGAACTCGAAATGGACGCGAAGGACATCATCTATGTCCGGATCGACCGCACCCGCAAAATCCCTGTAACCGTGCTTTTGCGTGCGCTTGGTTTTGGTACGGATGCCGAGATTCTGGAGTTGCTGGGCAATGATGAATATATTCAAAACACGCTGGACAAGGACAACACGGACTCTACCGAGAAGGCGCTGATCGAGATTTACGAACGTCTTCGTCCGGGCGAGCCGCCGACGCTGGAGAATGCGAAGAGCCTCCTGGTCGCGCGTTTCTTTGATCCGAAGCGTTATGACTTGGCTAATGTGGGTCGCTACAAGATCAACAAGAAGCTTCATATCAAGAATCGTTTGTTCAACCAGCGTCTGGCTGAAAGCCTGATCGACGTTGAAACTGGCGAGATTATCGCAGAAGCAGGACAAACGGTAGACCGTCGTCTCCTCGACGAGATTATGCCACACCTCGAGAAGAGCGTTGGCTTCAAGAACTACCATGTGGCCGGCGGTGTGCTGGATAGCGATGATATCCCGATGCAAACCATTGATGTCTTCTCTCCAATTGAGGACGGCAAGGTAGTGAAAGTGATCGCGAACGGAAATATCGACAAATCCGTGAAACATATTACGCCGGCGGATATCATCTCTTCCATCAGCTATTTCATCAACCTGCTGCATGGAATCGGGAACACGGATGATATCGACCATCTGGGCAACCGCCGTCTGCGTTCTGTTGGCGAGCTGCTGCAGAACCAGTTCCGTATCGGTTTGTCCCGCATGGAGCGCGTTGTGCGTGAAAGAATGTCGATTCAGGATGCGAATGTGATTACGCCGCAGGCATTGATCAACATTCGTCCTGTTATCGCATCCATCAAGGAGTTCTTCGGAAGCTCCCAGCTGTCCCAGTTTATGGATCAGACGAACCCGCTGGCAGAACTGACGCACAAGCGTCGTCTGTCTGCACTCGGACCTGGTGGTCTGACGCGGGAGCGCGCAGGCTTCGAAGTCCGCGACGTTCACCACAGTCACTATGGTCGTATGTGTCCGATCGAGACGCCGGAGGGACCGAACATCGGTCTGATCAACTCTTTGTCTACCTTTGCCCGCATTAACGAATACGGCTTTATTGAAGCTCCGTATCGCTGGGTGGATCCGAAAACAGGCAAGGTAACCGAGCAAATTGATTACCTGACTGCGGATGAGGAAGACAACTACGTGATCGCCCAGGCGAATGCCGAACTGAACGAAGACGGCAGCTTTACAGATGATGTCGTTATCGTTCGTTACAACAAGCAATCCGATAACATCCTGCCGATGCCGAGCGACCGTGTGGACTACATGGACGTATCGCCGAAGCAGGTTGTATCCGTGGCGACGGCGCTCATTCCGTTCCTTGAGAACGATGACTCTAACCGCGCCCTGATGGGATCGAACATGCAGCGTCAGGCGGTTCCTCTGCTCGTGCCTAAAGCTCCGCTTGTCGGAACAGGCATGGAGCATAAAGCTGCTAAGGATTCCGGTGTATGTATTGTAACCAAATACGACGGGATTATTGAACGTTCGTCCGCTGACGAAATCTGGCTCCGCCGCGTGGAGAACGTGGACGGACAAGAAGTCAAAGGGGACATCATTAAATATAAACTGCACAAGTTTATGCGTTCCAACCAAGGAACCTGCATTAACCAGCGTCCGATCGTCAAGCGCGGCGACGTGGTGAAGAAAGGCGACATTCTGGCCGACGGTCCTTCAACCGAGATGGGCGAATTGGCGCTTGGCCGCAACGTTGTTGTCGCGTTTATGACTTGGGAAGGTTATAACTACGAGGATGCGATCCTTCTTTCCGAGAAGCTCGTGAAGGAGGATGTGTACACTTCGATTCATATCGAGGAGTACGAATCCGAGGCTCGCGACACGAAGCTGGGGCCGGAGGAAATTACGCGCGACATTCCGAACGTCGGTGAAGAAGCGCTGAAGAACCTGGATGAGCGCGGCATTATCCGCATCGGTGCCGAGATTAGCGCCGGAGATATTCTCGTCGGCAAGGTTACGCCTAAAGGGGTAACGGAACTGACGGCGGAAGAGCGTCTCCTGCATGCGATCTTCGGTGAGAAGGCTCGCGAGGTTCGCGATACGTCACTTCGCGTGCCTCACGGAAGTGACGGCATCATCGTTGACGTGAAGGTGTTTACCCGTGAGAACGGCGATGAGCTGCCTCCAGGCGTCAACCAATTGGTTCGCGTCTACATCGCACAGAAACGGAAAATCTCTGAAGGCGACAAGATGGCAGGACGTCACGGTAACAAAGGTGTCGTTGCCCGGATCTTGCCTGAAGAAGACATGCCGTTCCTGCCGGATGGCACACCGGTACAGGTTGTGCTTAACCCGCTCGGGGTTCCATCGCGTATGAACATCGGTCAGGTGCTTGAGGTCCATCTGGGTATGGCTGCCCTCCAGCTCGGCATTCACGTTGCAACGCCGGTATTTGACGGTGCAAGCGAGTATGACGTGTTCGATACGATGGAGGAAGCAGGCATGCAGCGCAACGGTAAGACCGTGCTGTATGACGGCCGGACTGGCGAGCGCTTCGAGCGTGAAGTTACGGTGGGCGTCATGCACATGATCAAACTGGCGCACATGGTTGACGACAAAATCCATGCCCGTTCCACAGGCCCTTACTCTCTCGTTACGCAGCAGCCGCTGGGTGGTAAAGCTCAGTTCGGCGGTCAGCGCTTCGGTGAGATGGAGGTGTGGGCGCTTGAGGCCTACGGTGCAGCGTACACGCTGCAGGAAATCCTCACAGTGAAATCCGATGATGTTGTCGGCCGGGTAAAAACGTACGAATCGATTGTCAAAGGCGAGAACGTTCCGGAACCAGGTGTTCCTGAATCGTTCAAGGTATTGATCAAGGAGCTTCAGTCTCTCGGTATGGACGTCAAAATCCTAAGCGAGGACGAAGAAGAAATCGAGATGAAAGAACTCGATGATGAAGATGATGCCGCAGGTGATAAACTGAGCCTTAACTTGGAAGGCGCTGAAGTCGGAGTGGAATAACGGCTGCTGTTCACCCCGTCGGTCTTTGGCCGGCGGCGGTGTTGCGACCGTAGCACATAATTAGGACTAGGTTGAGGAGGGTTGCTCCTTGTTGGACGTTAACAATTTTGAGTATATGAAAATCGGTCTTGCTTCCCCGGAGAAGATTCGTTCTTGGTCCCGCGGCGAGGTGAAGAAGCCGGAAACGATTAACTACCGGACATTGAAGCCGGAAAAGGAAGGCTTGTTCTGTGAACGGATTTTCGGTCCTCAAAAGGACTGGGAATGTCATTGCGGTAAATATAAGCGTGTCCGTTATAAAGGCGTTGTCTGCGATCGCTGCGGCGTCGAAGTTACGCGTGCCAAAGTCCGCCGCGAGCGGATGGGACATATTGAGCTGGCCGCTCCTGTATCCCATATCTGGTACTTCAAAGGCATTCCAAGCCGGATGGGTCTGGCGCTGGATATGTCTCCAAGATCTCTTGAGGAGATCATCTATTTCGCATCTTATGTCGTAACCGATCCAGGCGATACGCCGCTGGAGAAAAAACAGCTGCTGTCCGAGAAAGAATATCGCAGCTATCGTGAGAAGTACGGTTATGGTTTCCAGGCTGGCATGGGTGCTGAGGCTGTGAAGAAGCTTCTTCAGGATCTGGATATTGAAAAAGAACTGGAATTCCTGAAAGAAGAGCTGCGTACGGCACAAGGCCAGCGCCGCAACCGCGCCATTAAGCGCCTTGAAGTCATTGAGGCGTTCCGCAATTCCGGCAACAAGCCGGAGTGGATGGTGATGGATGTACTGCCGGTGATCCCGCCTGAGCTTCGTCCGATGGTTCAGCTGGATGGCGGACGTTTTGCCACTTCTGACCTGAATGACCTGTATCGCCGTGTTATTAACCGGAACAACCGTTTGAAGCGTCTGCTGGATCTCGGAGCTCCGGACATCATCGTACAGAACGAGAAGCGTATGCTTCAGGAAGCGGTTGACGCGCTCATCGATAACGGCCGTCGCGGCCGTCCGGTTACAGGACCGGGCAACCGTCCTCTGAAATCCCTCAGCCACATGCTGAAAGGTAAGCAAGGGCGCTTCCGGCAGAACCTGCTCGGTAAACGGGTAGACTACTCCGGTCGTTCCGTTATCGTCGTAGGTCCGTACCTGAAGATGTATCAGTGCGGTCTGCCTAAGAAAATGGCGCTTGAGCTGTTCAAGCCATTTGTGATGAAAGAGCTGGTCAACAAAGGTCTGGCTCACAACATCAAGAGTGCAAAACGCAAAGTTGAACGTGTAAGCCCAGAGGTCTGGGACGTGCTTGAAGAAGTGATCAAGGAGCATCCGGTACTGCTTAACCGTGCCCCTACGCTTCACAGACTCGGTATCCAGGCGTTTGAGCCGATTCTCGTTGAAGGTCACGCGATTCGTCTTCACCCGCTCGTATGTACAGCGTACAACGCGGACTTTGACGGTGACCAAATGGCGGTTCACGTGCCGTTGTCTGCAGAGGCACAGGCGGAAGCTCGTCTCCTTATGCTGGCATCCGGCAACATTTTGAACCCAAAAGACGGCAAGCCTGTCGTTACCCCTTCCCAGGATATGGTCCTTGGTTCCTTCTATCTGACGATGGACAACAAGGAAGAGAAGGGCACCGGCATGATTCTGGGCAGCGTGAACGAGGCGGTATCCGCATATCAGCGCGGTGTTGCAGGTCTTCATGCACGTGTTGCCATCCCGGTTAAAGCGCTTGGCAAAACCAGCTTTACCGAGAAACAGCAGCAAGCGATGCTCGTAACGACGATCGGCCGGATCATCTTTAACGAGATTTTCCCGGCAAGCTTCCCGTATATTAACGAAGCTACGCGTACGAACTTGCTTCAAGGTACGCCGGAGAAGTATTTCATTTACGAAAAAGGCACCGATATTCAAGAAGTGATTCAGAATCTTCCGATCAGCGGTGCTGTCGGTAAGGAATATCTGGGTCAGATTATTGCTCGCTGCTTCGAAACGTACCATACAACCGAAACCTCCATCATTCTGGACAAAATCAAGCAGCTCGGCTTCACGTACTCGACACGTGCCGGCGTGACCGTAGCGGTCTCCGACGTTATCGTGCCGGAAGAGAAGAACGAGATTCTGAGAGAGTCCGATGAGAAGGTTAACGTCGTTACGAACCAATACCGTCGCGGTCTGATCACCAATGAAGAACGCTATGACCGCGTTATTGATATCTGGTCCAAAGCGAAGGACGACATTACGGAAGTTCTGATGAAATCGATGGACCGCTTCAACTCCATCATGCTCATGGTGGACTCCAAAGCGCGGGGTAACAAATCGCAGATCACCCAGCTGGGCGGTATGCGGGGTCTGATGGCCAACCCGTCCGGTCGAATCATCGAATTGCCAATCAAATCGAACTTCCGCGAAGGACTGACGGTACTCGAGTACTTCCTGTCCACGCACGGTGCGCGTAAAGGTCTGGCCGATACCGCGCTTCGTACCGCTGACTCCGGTTACTTGACACGTCGTCTGGTCGATGTCGCCCAGGACGTGATTGTACGCGAGGACGAGTGCAGCACGGATAAAGGCTTTACCGTAAGCCGCATCCAGGACGGCAAGGAAGTCATCGAGGATCTGTATGATCGTATCGAAGGCCGTTATTCCTTCGAAACCGTTCGTCATCCGGAAACAAAGGAAATTATCGTGAACCGCAACGAGCTGATCGATTCGGACAAAGCGGCCGAAATCGTGAAGGCTGGCGTAGAGAAAGTTCAGATTCGTTCGATTCTCAGCTGCCGCGCTCGCTATGGCGTCTGCAAAAAATGCTACGGCCGCAACCTGGCTACCGGCAAACATGTTGAAATTGGTGAAGCGGTTGGTATCATCGCCGCCCAATCCATCGGTGAACCGGGAACCCAGCTTACGATGCGTACATTCCACACAGGCGGTGTTGCCGGTGACGATATTACGCAAGGTCTTCCGCGTATCCAGGAGCTCTTCGAGGCCCGTAACCCTAAAGGTCAAGCGACCATTAGTGAGATCGACGGCGTCGTCAAAGAGATCCGCGAGACGAAAGACCGTCGTGAGATTGAAGTTCAGGGCGAAGCGGAAACGAAAGTCTACTCCGTCACATACGGCTCCCGTCTGCGCGTAAGCGAAGGACAGCATATTGAAGCCGGTGACGAGCTGACAGACG
The DNA here is from genome assembly GCF_002272015.1 of Paenibacillus campinasensis. Taxonomy (GTDB): domain Bacteria; phylum Bacillota; class Bacilli; order Paenibacillales; family Paenibacillaceae; genus Paenibacillus_AQ; species Paenibacillus_AQ campinasensis. Next base: position 40,479 of record NZ_NPBY01000078.1, read on the forward strand.
GATCCATCGATCCGAAAGAAATGCTTCGCATCAAAGGGATTCGCGGTGTGCAGAACTACATTCTGCAGGAAGTACAGCGCGTTTACCGGAACCAGGGTGTGGAAATCAACGATAAACACGTTGAAGTGATGATCCGGCAGATGCTGCGCAAAATCCGTATCGTTGATGCGGGAGATACGAACCTGCTGCCAGGCTCTTACGTGGATATCCATGAATACGAGTCAGCGAACAAGGAAGCGATTCTGTCCGGTAAAGAGCCGGCAGTTGCCAAGCCGGTGCTGCTCGGGATTACAAAAGCGTCTCTGGAAACCGACTCATTCCTGTCCGCAGCCTCCTTCCAGGAGACTACGCGCGTGCTGACCGACGCCGCCATCAAAGGTAAAGTCGACCAGCTGCTCGGTCTGAAAGAGAACGTCATTATCGGTAAGCTGATTCCTGCCGGTACCGGTATGAACCGCTACCGCAGCGTGAAATTCGAAGGTCAGGATCTTCTGAACGACGAAAATCAGGAACTGGAGCCAGCTTCCGTAGAGTAACAAGAAAGAAAGGATGGGACGGGATGTGAAAGCAGCCGTAATCCGGCGCTTTGCTCCCGTCCCAGAGTTTCTTTTTTTATCCGATTTAATAGCTTGACATCGTTTGGGGCAGATGCTAATATAGCAAAGGTGCGTGAATAGTTGCCTTGTTCCCTGATCTTTTGGAGGAATGCTTGTGTCTAATGAAAAAGGATTACAGGATGCACATGTCAAGATCGGCACCAAACAAACGATGAAGGCCGTGGAAACAGGCCAGGCCGCAGAAGTCTATGTGGCTGAAGATTGTGATCAGCGTCTGATAACCAAGATCGTATCCCTGTGCAGCAAGCATCAAGTGCATATCAATTATGTGCCTACGATGAAGGGGCTTGGGGAAGCGTGCGGCATAGAAGTCGGCGCAGCCATGGTCGCAGTCTTAAAATCATGAGTAGGAAACTGTTTTTGTTGGAGGAGCGTACTTCTCTCGGCAAAAACTTTTCATTTGTTCTTTTATGAACCGCCTGGGTCTGTGGACTTAAAACTTGGTTTGTAACAGGATGATAATTACGGGAAGGGGGTGGCTAGAATGCCAACAATTAACCAACTGGTTCGCAAAGGCCGTCAAGCAAAAGTGTACAAGTCGAAATCTCCAGCTCTTCAAAAAGGATTCAACGCTTTGAAACGTGAGGAGACGAACTTGAGCGCTCCGCAAAAACGCGGTGTTTGCACTCGTGTAGGTACAATGACGCCGAAGAAACCGAACTCCGCACTTCGTAAATATGCCCGTGTTCGCTTGACGAACCGCATTGAGGTGACGGCATACATTCCGGGTATCGGTCATAACTTGCAGGAGCACAGCGTTGTATTGGTTCGCGGCGGACGGGTAAAAGACCTTCCGGGTGTACGTTACCACATCGTTCGCGGTGCGCTTGATACCGCTGGTGTTAACAACCGGATGCAAGCTCGTTCCAAATACGGTACGAAGCGTCCGAAAGCAAAAAGCAACTAATGCTCATGTGACAACAATAGCATGACCATGATTGAAGAAAGGGGGATATCCATGCCACGCAAAGGTCCAGTTACAAAAAGAGACGTGCTGCCGGATCCGGTGTACAACAGCAAGCTGGTTACTCGTCTGATCAACCGTATCATGTTGGATGGTAAAAGAGGTGTTGCTCAAAGCATCCTTTACAATGCATTCAACATCATCAAGGAACGTACAGGCAATGATCCGATGGAAGTATTCGAAGCTGCTATCAAGAACATCATGCCAGTACTGGAAGTTAAAGCTCGTCGTGTCGGCGGTGCAAACTACCAGGTTCCGATCGAAGTTAAACCAGAGAGACGTACATCCCTTGGATTACGTTGGCTCGTAAACTACTCTCGCACACGCGGTGAGAAAACAATGGAAGAGCGTTTGGCAGCAGAGATTATCGATGCTTCCAACAACACAGGCGCTTCCGTTAAGAAGCGTGAAGACACGCACAAAATGGCTGAAGCAAACAAAGCATTTGCTCACTACCGCTGGTAGGATTAACAGTCACATTAAACTTCAATTTTGAAGGGAGACTATTCGCATGGCAAGAGAGTTCTCCTTGAAAAATACACGTAACATCGGGATCATGGCGCATATTGACGCTGGTAAGACGACCACCACAGAGCGGATCTTGTTCTATACCGGTCGTACGCACAAAATCGGGGAAGTTCACGAGGGTGCTGCTACGATGGACTGGATGGAGCAAGAGCAGGAGCGCGGAATCACAATTACGTCCGCTGCTACAACCGCTCAGTGGAAAGGTCATCGCGTTAATATTATCGACACCCCGGGGCACGTTGACTTCACAGTAGAAGTTGAACGTTCCCTTCGTGTATTGGATGGGGCAGTAGGTGTATTCAGTGCGAAAGAGGGCGTTGAACCTCAGTCGGAAACCGTATGGAGACAAGCAGACCGTTACGGTGTACCGCGGATCGCATATGTGAACAAAATGGATATTATCGGCGCTGACTTCTTGAATGTTGTAAAAGACATGAGAGATCGTCTGCAAGCGAATGCGGTAGCGATTCAGCTTCCGATTGGTGCAGAAGCTGACTTCATCGGCATCATCGATCTTGTCGAGGAAAAAGCTTATATGTATAAGGATGACCTCGGCCAGAACATCGAAGAAGCTGAGATTCCAGCCGAATACAAAGATCAAGTTGAAGAGCTTCGCAACGAGCTTATCGAGAAGGTAGCTGAGCTGGACGAAGATCTGACCATGAAATACCTTGAAGGTGAAGAAATCACGGTTGAGGAGCTGAAAGCTGCTCTGCGCAAAGGTGTAGTAGAGGTTAAAATCTTCCCTGTAATCTGCGGATCTTCTTATCGTAACAAAGGTGTTCAGCTGATGCTTGACGCTGTTATCGACTATCTGCCGGCTCCAGTTGACGTACCGGACATCAAGGGTACCCTTGAAGACGGAACGGAAGTAAGCCGCAAATCTGCCGATGAAGAGCCATTTGCTGCTCTGGCGTTCAAAATCATGACGGACCCTTATGTTGGTAAGCTGACGTTCTTCCGTGTGTATTCCGGTATTCTGCAATCCGGCTCTTACGTACTGAATGCAACGAAAGGCAAGCGCGAGCGTATCGGTCGTATCCTTCAGATGCATGCGAACAGCCGTCAAGAAATCAACCAGGTTTATGCTGGTGATATCGCGGCAGCTGTAGGTTTGAAAGATACCGGTACAGGTGATACACTGTGTGATGAGAAGCATCCAGTTATTCTGGAGTCCATGAACTTCCCGGATCCGGTTATCGAAATCGCAGTTGAGCCTAAAACAAAAGCCGACCAGGATAAAATGGGTGTGGCCCTCGGTAAGTTGACAGAAGAGGATCCAACGCTTCGCGCTCATACGGATGAGGAAACCGGCCAAACGATTCTGGCAGGTATGGGTGAGCTTCACCTTGATATCATCATCGACCGTATGCGTCGTGAGTTCAAGGTTGAGACCAACGTTGGTAAGCCTCAGGTTGCTTATCGCGAAACCTTCCGCAAGCCAGGGCGTGTTGAAGGTAAATTCGTCCGTCAGTCCGGTGGTCGTGGTCAATACGGTCACGTATGGGTTGAGTTCGAACCTCTCGAAGCGGGTAGCGGCAACCAGTTCGACAGCAAGATCGTCGGCGGTGCTGTACCTAGAGAATATATTGGACCAGCACAACAAGGTATTGAAGAGCAGATGAAGAACGGTGTACTTGCCGGCTTCCCGCTTGTAGACGTTAAAGCTACAATCGTTGACGGTTCTTACCATGATGTTGACTCCAATGAAATGGCGTTCAAAATCGCCGGTTCTATGGCTTTGAAAGCGGCGAAGGATGTATGTAGTCCTGTCCTGCTTGAGCCAATCATGAAAGTAGAAGTTACCGTGCCTGAGGAATACATGGGCGACGTAATGGGTATGCTGAACTCCCGCCGTGGACGTATCGAAGGTATGGACTCCCGTGGCGGTACGCAAATTATCCGTGCGAAAGTGCCTCTCTCCGAAATGTTCGGTTACTCTACAACTCTTCGTTCCGGTACACAAGGCCGCGGCGTATTCTCGATGGAACTCTCCCATTACGAAGAAGTTCCTAAGAATATCTCTGATGAAATTGTGACCAAGTTCAAAGGCGCAGAGTAATAAGTTTCACCTGCTGGATTAGGAGACGGGATGATCGTCCCGTTCATTCCGTTCCAGCCTAACATATATATCCCCTTAAGGAGGAATTGTTCAAATGGCAAAGGCTAAATACGAACGTACGAAACCCCATGTTAACATCGGTACTATCGGTCACGTTGACCATGGTAAAACAACTTTGACTGCTGCAATCACTACTGTATTGTCCAAAAGATACGGCGGTGCTGCTGTAGCATTCGACCAAATCGACAAAGCTCCTGAAGAGCGCGAGCGCGGTATCACAATCTCCACAGCTCACGTTGAATACGAAACTGACACTCGTCACTATGCACACGTTGACTGCCCAGGTCACGCTGACTATGTTAAAAACATGATCACTGGTGCTGCTCAAATGGACGGCGCAATCCTGGTTGTATCCGCAGCTGACGGCCCAATGCCGCAAACTCGCGAACACATCCTGCTGTCCCGTCAGGTAGGCGTTCCTTACATCGTTGTATTCCTGAACAAATGCGACATGGTAGAAGACGAAGAGCTTCTGGAACTGGTTGAAATGGAAGTTCGTGACCTGCTGAGCGAATATGACTTCCCAGGCGACGACACTCCAATCACTCGTGGTTCCGCTCGTGAAGCGCTGCAAAACCCAGATGGTCCTTGGGCTGACAAAATCGTTGAAATGTTCAAAACAATCGACGAGTACATCCCACTGCCAGAGCGCGACACTGAGAAGCCTTTCTTGATGCCTGTTGAGGACGTATTCTCCATCACAGGTCGTGGTACTGTTGCTACTGGTCGTGTAGAGCGCGGTACGATCAAAGTTGGTGACGAGATTGAAATCGTGGGTATCGCTGAAGAGACTCGCAAATCCGTTGTTACGGGCGTTGAGATGTTCCGTAAATTGCTGGATTCCGCACAAGCTGGTGACAACATCGGCGCATTGCTTCGCGGTGTTGAGCGTACTCAAATCGAGCGCGGTCAAGTACTTGCTAAGCCTGCATCCGTTAAACCACACACGGAGTTCACTGCTCAAGTATACGTACTGAGCAAAGAAGAGGGCGGACGTCATAAGCCTTTCTTCACTGGCTACCGTCCACAGTTCTACTTCCGTACTACGGACGTAACTGGCGTAATCAACCTGCCAGAAGGAACTGACATGGTAATGCCTGGTGACAACATCACCGTTACCGTTCAACTGATCGCTCCAATCGCGATCGAAGAAGGTACGAAGTTCTCCATCCGTGAAGGCGGCCGTACTGTAGGTGCTGGTTCCGTTGCTTCCATCATTAAGTAATTAACGCTTATCCCATAAGCGATCGATATGCAACAGTGTACTGTAACGAGCAACAATGTGATGTAACGATAAGAGAGTCCGGCCCTCAAGGCCGGGCTCTTTTTCTGTGACAACTTCCTTCTATATATATGATAGAATTTGCGAAGCAATTCCTGTCCCGTGTTTAAGACGGGGGGCGGAGATCTATACTGATAACAGCCAATACATGGCTTTTCATGAATTATGATTTAATGCTTGCAATACGCCTATCTTTTCTATATAATAGTGAATGTTGTTCTGCGACGTTGCGATGATGTGAGAGGTTACCGACACACCCGGCCCCTTTGCCATGAGGAGGGTGATCGGAAAATTTTCACGGAGTATGTCCGATACCAAATTGGGCGATAGAAGGAGGGAATAAAATGGCAAAGCAAAAAATTCGTATTCGCTTGAAAGCATACGACCACAGAATTCTTGATCAATCCGCTGAGAAAATCGTTGAGACAGCTAAACGTTCGGGTGCTGGTGTTTCCGGTCCGATCCCGCTTCCAACTGAGAAACAAGTAATTACCATTCTCCGTGCGGTGCACAAGTATAAGGATTCTCGGGAACAGTTCGAGATGCGTACTCATAAACGCTTGATCGATATCGTGAACCCGACTCCACAAACTGTGGATGCCTTGATGCGCTTGGACCTGCCGTCCGGTGTAGATATCGAAATCAAACTGTAATTGCATAATGAATTAGTGAAGAGAAAAGAGGTGTCAACATGAAAGGTATCTTAGGTAGAAAACTCGGAATGACTCAAGTGTTTACTCCAGAAGGTAATGTAATCCCTGTAACGGTTATCGAAGCAGGTCCTTGTGTTGTTCTGCAGAAAAAAGATCTTGAGAACGATGGATACGAAGCGATCCAGGTTGGTTTCGCTGATAAGAAAGAGCAACGTGCCAACAAACCAGAAGCAGGACATGCGAAAAAAGCAAATACTGCACCTAAGCGCTACGTTCGCGAAATTCGCGGTGTTGACCTCGCGAGTGTCGAGGTCGGCCAGGAGCTGAAGGCAGATGTCTTCTCCGAAGGCGAATTTGTTGACGTAACCGGTATTTCCAAGGGTAAAGGTTTCCAAGGTGTTATCAAGCGTTGGGGACAAAGCCGCGGACCAATGTCTCACGGTTCCCGTTATCATCGCAGACCAGGTTCCATGGGTTCGATCCAGGCTAACCGTGTTCCTAAAGGAAAACGCCTGCCAGGTCACATGGGCCACGAAACAGTTACCATCCAAAAGCTTGAAGTGATCAAGGTAGACGCTGAGCGTAACGTTATCCTTGTTAAAGGTTCCGTTCCAGGACCGAAAAAAGGCTTTGTGCAAATTAAAGAAACGGTGAAGAAATAATCACCTAAAGAAAGGAGGAGCAAACAATGCCTAAAGTAGCACTTTATAATGTCAGCGGTAGCCAAGTTGGCGAAGTAGAACTGAATGAAGCGGTATTCGGGATTGAGCCGAACGTGCATGTTATGCACAGTGCAGTATTGCTGCAGCGCGCTTCCCTTCGTCGCGGTACGCATAAAGTAAAAGGACGTTCTGAAGTACGCGGCGGCGGTCGTAAGCCTTGGAAACAAAAAGGCACAGGACGCGCTCGTCAAGGATCGATCCGTGCACCACAATGGAAAGGCGGCGGTACCGTATTCGGACCAACTCCGCGCAGCTATTCCTTCAAACTTCCTAAGAAAGTTCGTCGTCTGGCGATCAAATCCGCTTTGTCTTCTAAAGTGAACGACAATGCAATTATCGTACTGGATCAATTGACGCTGAATGCGCCAAAAACGAAAGAGTTTGCAAGCATCCTGAGCAACCTTAAAGTAGGACGTAAAGCTCTGATCGTTGCTCCTAGCTACGATGACAACGTTGCCCTTTCCGCTCGTAACATTCCGGGAGTGAAGTTTGTAGCGGCTGATGGCATTAATGTTCTTGACGTACTGTCGTACGATCAACTGATCATTACGAAAGAAGCAGTTCAGAAGGTAGAGGAGGTGCTCGCGTAATGAAGGACCCACGCGATATTATCAAGCGCCCGGTGATCACGGAACGTACGGCTGACTACATGGCAGATCTGAAATATGCTTTTGAAGTTGATATTCGTGCGAACAAAACCGAGATCAAACAAGCTGTTGAATCCATTTTCAAAGTGAAAGTTTCGAATGTGAATACGATGCGTGTTCCGGCGAAGCCGAAACGCTATGGCCGTTATTCCGGTTACACTTCCGAATGGAAGAAAGCGATCGTAACGCTTACTCCGGACAGCAAGCCGCTCGAATTCTTTGAATCTGCAGAATAACAATTTCTTGAGTAAGGAGGGAAAACACAGTGCCTATTAAAAAGTATAAACCGACATCCCCGGCTCGCCGTAACATGTCCGTGTCGACTTTCGAAGAGATCACCACGAACAAGCCGGAGAAATCGCTTTTGGCGCCGCTGAGCAAAACAGCTGGACGCAATAACCAAGGTAAAATTACGGTTCGTCATCATGGCGGCGGACATAAACGTAAATACCGGATTATCGACTTCAAACGTAACAAAGACGGCATTCCAGGTCGCGTTGCTACGATTGAGTACGATCCAAACCGTACTTCCAATATCGCTCTGATTCACTACGCAGACGGAGAGAAACGCTACATCATCGCTCCTAAAGGTCTGAAAGTAGGAGATCAAGTTGTTTCCGGCGTAGGTGCCGACATCAAAATCGGTAACGCACTGCCGCTTGAGAACATTCCGGTGGGTACTGTTATCCACAATATCGAATTGAAGCCAGGCAAAGGCGGACAATTGGTTCGCGCTGCTGGTACAGAAGCACAGCTTCTCGGTAAAGAAGATAAATACGTAACGATTCGTTTGTCTTCCGGTGAAGTTCGTCACATCCTGAAAACTTGCCGTGCAACCATCGGTTCTGTGGGTAACCAAGACCATGAGTTGATCAAAATCGGTAAAGCAGGCCGCAGCCGCTGGCTCGGACAGCGTCCTGAAGTGCGCGGGGTTGTTATGAACCCTAACGATCACCCTCACGGTGGTGGTGAAGGCCGCGCTCCAATCGGACGTAAGTCTCCTATGTCTCCTTGGGGTAAACCAACCCTTGGTTACAAAACCCGTAAAAAAGGCAAAGCTTCTGACAAATATATCGTTCGCCGCCGCACGAAGTAATGCGCTCACTCGCATAGCTTCGTGAAGTGCCGAAGGTAACGAGATCATTTGGTGAAGGGAGGATTTCTATATGAGCCGCAGTTTGAAAAAAGGACCTTTCGTCGACGGATACCTGCTTAAAAAAGTAGAGGAAATGAACAGCTCGAACAAAAAGGCTGTGATCAAAACTTGGTCCCGCCGTTCCACTATTTTCCCGCAATTTATCGGTCACACGTTCGGTGTATATGACGGCCGCAAGCATGTGCCTGTATATGTAACAGAGGACATGGTAGGACACAAGTTGGGTGAGTTTGCTCCAACTCGTACTTACAAAGGTCACGAAGACGATAAGAAAACGAGAAGATAATTAACGAAGCTCTTTGTTTGAGAGGAGGTTAAACAATGGAAGCAAAAGCACATGCAAGATCGATTCGGATTGCTCCTCGTAAAGCTCAACTCGTAGTTGACTTGATCCGCGGCAAGCAAGTCGGCGAAGCGATCGCAATTCTTCGTCACACTCCAAAGGCTGCATCTCCAATCGTGGAGAAGTTGCTGAACTCGGCTGTTGCGAATGCTGAGCACAACTACTCTTTGGATGTTAATAAATTGGTTGTAACCCAAGCTTATGTTAACCAAGGTCCGACCATGAAACGTTTCCGCCCACGTGCGATGGGACGTGCAAGCCGGATTAACAAACGCACCAGCCATATTACTTTGGTGGTAGCTGAAAAATAAGGAGGGAAAACGTGTGGGCCAAAAGGTAAATCCAGTAGGACTCCGTATCGGTATTATCCGTGATTGGGAATCCAAATGGTATGCAGGCAAAGATTTCGGTGATCTTTTGCTGGAAGACGTGAAAATCCGTGAATACCTGAAAAATAAATTGAAAGACTCCGCTGTATCCCGTATTGAAATCGAGAGAGCGGCAAACCGTGTGAACGTGACGATCCACACTGCGAAACCAGGCATGGTTATCGGTAAAGGTGGTTCCGAGGTAGAAGTGCTGCGCGGACAAGTGACTAAAATCGCTGGCGGCAAAAAAGTTCACATCAACATTTCTGAAATTAAAAACCCTGAACTGGACGCAATTCTTGTTGCTGAAAGCATTGCACAACAGCTGGAACGTCGTGTATCTTTCCGTCGTGCACTGAAACAAGCAATTCAAAGAACGATGCGTGCAGGAGCGAAGGGGATCAAAACATCGGTCAGCGGACGTCTTGGCGGAGCCGAGATTGCTCGTACGGAAGGCTACAGTGAAGGAACTGTTCCACTTCATACGCTTCGTGCAGACATCGACTATGGTACAGCAGAAGCGCATACGACTTACGGCCGTATCGGCGTGAAAGTATGGATCTATCGTGGAGAGGTTCTTCCTACGGCTAAGAAACAAGCTGCTCAGGAAGGAGGCAACTAATCATGTTGGTACCAAAGCGCGTAAAACACCGCAAGCAACAACGCGGTAATATGAGAGGTAGAGCTAAAGGCGGTACTGAAGTACTCTTCGGTGAATTCGGTCTGCAAGCTACGGAACCAGGTTGGATCACCAACCGTCAGATCGAAGCTGCCCGTATTGCTATGACTCGTTACATCCGCCGGGGTGGTAAAGTATGGATCAAAATCTTCCCGGATAAGCCGATCACTCAGAAGCCTCTCGAGGTTCGTATGGGTAGCGGTAAAGGTAACGTTGAGAAATGGGTTGCTGTTGTTAAACCAGGCAAAGTCATGTTTGAACTTGGAGGCGTGTCCGAGGAAATCGCCCGCGAAGCGATGCGTCTCGCCGCTCACAAGCTGCCTGTGAAAACGAAGTTTGTGAAACGAGAAGAAGTGGGTGGTGAAGCAAATGAAAGCTAATGAACTGCGCAACTTAACCACTGCAGAAATCGAGCAAAAAATCGCCGGATTTAAAGAGGAACTCTTTAACCTCCGTTTTCAATTGGCTACAGGCCAGCTTGACAATCCAACTCGGATTCGTGACGTTCGCAAAGAAATAGCTCGTGCTAAAACCGTTATCCGTGAAAGAGAACTTGGGATTAGTTAATGAAACGGACATGTGAGTGTCTGGATTCAGGAAGGAGGCTAACAAATGAGCGAAGAACGCAATGCTCGTAAAGTGCAAATCGGTAAAGTCGTCAGTGACAAAATGGATAAAACCATCGTTGTAGCTGTTGAGACGTATAAGAAGCATGACTTGTACCACAAGCGCATTAAATACACGAAGAAATTTAAAGCGCATGATGAGAACAATGAAGCTCAAATCGGAGATACCGTTAAAATCATGGAAACTCGCCCTCTCTCCAAAGACAAGCGCTGGAGACTGGTTGAAGTGGTCGAAAAAGCGGTTATCATCTAACTTGTAATCAGTTTGTCCGAAAGGAGGAAATTGAAATGATTCAACCATTTACACGTTTGGCTGTAGCCGACAACTCTGGTGCGAAGGAACTGATGTGTATCCGCGTATTGGGTGGAACGGGTCGCCGTACAGCTCAAATCGGTGATCTGATCGTATGCTCCGTCAAACAAGCAACACCAGGAGGCGTTGTCAAAAAGGGTGACGTTGTTAGAGCGGTTGTTGTTCGTACGAAACGTTCTGTACGTCGTAAGGACGGATCCTACATCTCTTTTGACGAGAATGCAGCGGTTGTAGTGAAAGAAGACAGAAGCCCACGCGGAACTCGTATTTTCGGACCAGTTGCTCGCGAACTTCGCGAAAGAGACTACATGAAAATCGTTTCCTTGGCTCCGGAAGTTATCTAATAGCACGGACAAGTAAGAAGAACTGGCTAGTCATAGGAGGTGTAACGAATGGCTAATGTGAAAAAAGTTCTGGAATCCCACAACAATAAACTGCACGTGAAGAAGGACGACACAGTTATTGTTATCAGCGGTAAGGACAAAGGCAAGAAAGGCCGTGTCATTGCTGCGTACCCTCGGGAGAACCGCGTTCTGGTTGAAGGTGTGAACATGATCAAGAAGCACCAAAAGCCGAACCAAGCGAACCCTCAAGGCGGGATTATTGAAAAAGAGGCTCCGATCCATGTCTCGAACGTCATGCACGTTGATCCGAAGAGCGGAAAAGTAACCCGTATCGGTTACAAGGTACTCGACAACGGCAAGAAAGTTCGCGTCGCGAAAAGATCCGGAGAAGTTCTTGATAAATAAGACTTGTTAAGAAAGGAGGTCCTTGAATCATGGCAGCAAGAATGAAAGAACGTTTTCTGAACGAAGTAACTCCTGCGCTGATGCAGAAGTTTAACTATAAAACAGTAATGCAAGTACCAAAAATCGAGAAGGTTGTCATCAACATGGGTGTAGGTGACGCTGTAGCGAACTCGAAGGTGCTTGATTCCGCTGTAAACGACATGCAGCTGATCGCTGGTCAAAAGCCGGTTATCACTCGTGCGAAAAAATCCATCGCAGGCTTCAAACTGCGTGAGAACATGCCAATCGGGGTAAAAGTAACCCTGCGCGGTGAGCGCATGTACTACTTCCTCGACAAGCTGTTCAACGTTACGCTTCCGCGTGTACGTGACTTCCAAGGTGTATCCACCAAGGCGTTTGACGGACGTGGAAACTATACGCTCGGCTTGAAAGAACAACTCATTTTCCCTGAAATTGAGTATGACAAAGTGGATAAAGTTCGCGGTATGGACATCGTTATCGTAACGACAGCAAAAACCGACGAAGAATCCCGTGAACTGCTTGCTCAACTGGGCATGCCTTTTGCGAAATAAGACGGTTGTCCCTTTTCTCCGAAACTATTTAGGAGGTGTCAGGCTAAGTGGCAAAAACTTCGATGAAAGTTAAACAACAACGCACACCTAAGTTCAAAGTACGGGCTTATACTCGTTGTGAGCGTTGTGGTCGTCCACATTCGGTACTGCAGAAGTTTAAGATTTGCAGAATTTGTTTCCGTGAATTAGCTTATAAAGGCCAGATTCCTGGCGTGAAAAAAGCAAGCTGGTAAGAAGTTTATAACCGGGAAGGAGGTTTATCCTACATGACTATGTCCGATCCAATTGCAGATATGCTAACTCGTATTCGTAACGCGAACACGGTTCGCCACGAAACGGTAGAAATGCCTGCTTCGACGATTAAGAAACAAATCGCTGAAATTTTGAAGCGTGAAGGTTTCATCCGTGATGCGGAGTTTGTGGAAGATAACAAACAAGGGATCATCCGTGTATTCCTTAAGTACGGCGCAAACAACGAACGTGTCATCACAGGTCTGAAAAGAATCAGTAAACCAGGTCTTCGCGTTTACACGAAGAGCAATGAAGTTCCTCGTGTTCTCGGTGGACTGGGTATCGCGATCATCTCCACATCCAAGGGAGTTATGACCGACAAAGAAGCTCGTCAAGCCAAAGCTGGCGGAGAAGTTCTCTGCTACGTATGGTAATCAACGTCACAAGATAGGAGGTGTAACTGTATGTCCCGTATTGGTCGTAAACCAATTGCAATCCCAAGCGGTGTAGATGTTACATTGGATAACAATGTCATCACGGTGAAAGGACCGAAAGGAACCCTGACTCGTGTACTGCATAAAGATATGCAAATTACTGTAGAAAATAACGAAATTAATGTTGTGCGTCCATCCGACAACAAAATGCATCGTTCTCTTCACGGCACAACCCGCAGCGTTGTCTCGAATATGGTTAGCGGTGTAACAGAAGGTTTCTCGAAGAACCTTGAACTGGTTGGCGTCGGATACCGTGCCAGCAAATCCGGAGACAAAATCGTGCTGAACGTGGGTTACTCCCACCCAGTAGAAATTGCACCGGAAGCCGGCATCGAGTTCGAAGTAGCTGGAAACACCAAAATTACAGTTAAAGGTATCGATAAAGAGCGTGTAGGTGCATACGCTGCTAAGATCCGTTCTGTACGTGAGCCTGAGCCTTACAAAGGCAAAGGGATCAAATACGAAGGCGAACGCATTATCCGTAAGGAAGGTAAAGCCGGTAAGAAGAAATAAGCTGCTTGACGCTTCGGTTATCCGATGGCTGGTTAAGCAATTTCTTCTTACTTACCCCATGCGTCTAAAAGTGAAGCTGTCATGGCAAAACTGAAGGGAGTGAAAGGGAAGCATGATCACGAAACAAGACAAGAACAAAGCGCGCTTGAAAAGACACCTTCGTGTCCGTAAGAAAATTCAAGGCACGGCTGAGCGTCCTCGTCTGAACGTATTCCGTTCTTCGAAGCACATCTACGCTCAACTGATCGATGATGTAGCTGGCGTAACATTGGCATCGGCTTCTACGCTTGATAAAGAATTGAGCGGTGACATTCAAAACGGCGGTAACGTTGAGTCCGCACGCAAAGTCGGAGCTCTTGTAGCTAAACGCGCTACAGAAAAAGGCTATAAGTCGGTTGTATTCGACCGCGGTGGATACTTGTACCATGGACGTATTCAAGCACTGGCAGAGGCTGCTCGTGAAGAAGGCCTTGAATTCTAACTTATTTACAAAAGGAGGTAAACGACTTGCGTATAGATCCTAACACTTTGGAACTGACTGAAAGAGTAGTAAACATTAACCGCGTCGCTAAGGTTGTTAAAGGCGGACGCCGCTTCAGCTTTAGCGCACTGGTAGTTGTCGGTGACGGTAAAGGTTGGGTAGGAGCAGGTATCGGTAAAGCAGGCGAAGTACCGGATGCCATCCGCAAAGGTATTGAGGATGCTAAGAAAAACCTGATCCATGTTCCACTCGTTGGAACCACCATTCCTCACCTTGTACAAGGTCACTTCGGAGCAGGTAAAGTATTGCTTAAACCGGCTTCTGAAGGTACCGGGGTTATCGCTGGCGGACCGGTTCGTGCCGTGCTCGAGCTGGCTGGCGTAGGCGACATTTTGACAAAATCTCTAGGTTCTTCGAACTCCATGAACATGGTCAATGCGACTTTGGAAGGGTTGTCCCGCCTGAAGCGTGCTGAAGATGTTGCCAAGCTTCGCGGCAAATCCGTCGAAGAGCTGTTGGGTTAAGGAGGGAATCTCATGGCTAAACTTGAAATCACCCTCGTGCGCAGCGTGATTGGACGTCCAGAGGATCAGCGTGCAACTGTGAAAACACTTGGACTTCGTAAAATCAACCATTCCGTGGTTCAAAACGACAATCCTGCGATTCGCGGAATGATCAAGAAAGTAAATCACCTGGTTTCTGTTAAAGAAATCGAAGGTTAATCCCGGGTGCTTCCCGGATACATTAAGGAGGTGCAACGAACGATGAAGTTACATGAGCTGAGCCCAGCGGCTGGTTCCCGCAAAGAGCGCAAACGCGTTGGTCGCGGTACGAGCAGCGGCACGGGTAAAACATCAGGTCGAGGTCATAAAGGACAAAACGCTCGTTCCGGCGGTGGTGTACGTCCAGGCTTCGAAGGCGGACAGAACCCGTTGTATCGTCGTCTTCCGAAGCGCGGTTTCGTAAACCCTACACGGAAAGAGTACGCGATTGTGAACATCGAAGAGCTTAACAGCTTTGCAGCAGGTACTGAAGTGACTCCAGAAGTTTTGGTCGAAAACGGTATTGTGAAAAATACGAAGAGCGGCATCAAAATTCTTGGCAATGGCGAAGTTACCGTTTCATTGACTGTAAAAGCTAATAAGTTTTCTCAATCTGCGGTAGAGAAGATCGAGGCTGCCGGCGGTAAAACCGAGGTGATCTAATGTTTAAGACCCTGCAAAATATATGGCGTGTCGAGGACCTTCGCAAACGGATCCTGTTCACCCTGTTCGTACTGATTATTTTCCGTATCGGATCGTTTGTACCGGTTCCAGGTGTCAATAAAGACGTCTTTACTCAGGCGAATCAGGCAGGAAATGAATTGTTTGGTCTACTCAACACGTTCTCGGGGGGCGCGCTATCGCAGTTTTCGATCTTCGCCCTTTCGATATTCCCATATATTACAGCGTCCATTATCGTGCAGCTATTGTCGATGGACGTCATTCCGAAGTTCGCGGAGTGGAACAAACAAGGGGAACATGGTAAAAAGCAGTTGGCTCAGATTACTCGTTATGGTACGGTATTACTGGGTCTCATCCAGGCCTTCGCGTTGTCCATCGGGTTTAACCGGATGTACGGCATGGATATGGTGCCAGGAGCAACCTTTATTGATTTCGTTGTGATCGCGATCGTGCTTACCGCGGGTACTGCGTTCTTGATGTGGCTCGGTGAGCAGATTACGGAACGTGGAATTGGTAACGGGATTTCGATTATTATCTTTGCCGGTATCGCAGCTGGGATTCCAATGCATATCCGCACACTGGTCGAGTCGAACTTCATTCAGGATAATCAAGTCTTCCTGAACTCGCTGAAGGCGATCATTATCCTTCTCATTCTGATTCTGATCATTGCCGGTGTTGTATTCATCCAGCAAGGGATCCGCAAGATCCCGGTACAATACGCGAAGCGTGTTGTGGGCAACAAGATGTATGGCGGGCAGAATACACATATTCCGCTCAAAATTAACGCTGCAGGCGTTATTCCGGTCATCTTCGCCATGTCCTTGCTTCAGTTCCCGGTGATCTTGGCGAGCTTCTGGGCACATATGGCTTGGGCCAGATGGGTTGATGCCAACCTGGCATATGACAGCCCACTCGGAATGGTGCTTTATGTTCTTATGATCATTGGTTTCACGTTCTTCTATACATTCGTACAGATGAACCCGAACCAAATGGCCGAGAACATGAAGAAGAACGGCGGCTACATCCCGGGCATTCGCCCAGGTAAAGCTACTGAGAAGTATCTGACTCGGGTAATGACCCGCTTGACAATGACAGGAGCATTGTTCCTGGCTGTAATCTCCGTGATGCCGGTATTCTTCGGCGCTCTTGCCGGGCTTCCGCGTACGGTACAAATCGGCGGTACCTCTTTGCTGATCGTAGTCGGTGTTGCACTGGATACGATGAAGCAAATTGAGAGCCAGCTGATCAAGCGTCATTACAAAGGGTTTATCAATAAATAGGCGATAGGTTCCGGCGAGTAGGTTTACTGCTTCCCGGCGCCTATTGTGTTGTTCTTGCTTGTCAAGCAAGGGGAGGGAGTGACGTAAGGTGAACATCTTATTCATGGGTCCTCCTGGGGCAGGAAAAGGAACACAAGCAGAGCATATCGTGAATGAATTCGGCATTCCGCATATTTCAACAGGCGATGCTTTTCGTCTGGCGATCAAGCAAGGAACTCCTGTTGGAATCAAGGCGAAGGAATATATCGATCAAGGCCTGCTGGTACCTGATGATGTGACAATCGGAATCGTGGAAGAAAGATTGCAGCAGTCCGATTGCGAAAAAGGTTTCTTATTGGATGGTTTTCCAAGAACCCTTTCGCAAGCGGAAGCGCTGGATGAAATTCTGGCACGCCTCAACACCGGGCTTGACCATGTCATCAACCTGAAAGTGGATCGGGATAAGCTTATGGCTCGACTCACAGGTCGTCGGATTTGTAAGCAATGCGGCTCGACCTATCATGTGATCTTTAATCCTCCCAAACAGGAAGGCATTTGTGATAAATGCGGCGGTGAATTGTATCAGCGCTCCGACGATAACGAAGAGAGCGTAGGCATTCGCTTGGACGAATATATCAACAAAACAGCACCACTCCTCACGTTTTATGAGAATAAAGGTCTTTTGCGTCAAATCGATGGCGATCAGGAAATCGACGCGGTTTCCGCACAAATTGCGTCTATACTGAGAGGTTAAGGAACATGATCATTTGTAAATCCGAAACGGAACTGGGCTTGATGAGAGAGGCAGGGCGAATTGTGGCGGAATGCCACAAACTTCTCGCTGCTCACGTGGAACCGGGCATTACGACCGGGGAGCTGGACCAGCTGGCCGACAAGTTCATTCGAAGCCAAGGCGCTGTGCCATCTTTCAAAGGCTATAACGGATTTCCTTACAGCATTTGCGCATCAGTTAATGAAGAATTGGTGCATGGATTTCCAAGCAAACGCAAATTGATCGAAGGCGATATCGTCACGTTTGATATCGGTGCGCAGTACGAGGGTTACCACGGTGACTCAGCATGGACCTACCCAGTAGGCCGCATTTCCGAAGAAGCCCAGCGTTTGCTGGACGTCACGGAAGGCTCGCTCTATGCGGGACTCGCGCTAGTCAAACCGGATGTCCGCTTGTTTACGATCTCTCATGCCATCCAGCGTTATATCGAGGACGCAGGTTTATCTGTTGTCCGGGAGTATGTAGGCCATGGCGTGGGCACTGATCTGCATGAGGATCCGCAAATTCCGAACTATGGCATTCCAGATCGCGGACCAAGACTCAAACCGGGCATGGTGCTCGCAATTGAACCGATGGTCAATGCCGGTAAACGGCATGTCAAGACGCTGGAGGACAATTGGACGGTAGTCACGGTTGACGGCTCGCTGTGTGCTCACTTTGAGCATACGGTAGCAGTAACCCAGGACGGCATGGAAATCCTGACGAAGCTGCCGGAATAAGGTGATGGACTTGAATAAGGAAATCACACTGGAAATCGGCCAGATCGTCAAAGCGCTGAAAGGCAGAGATGCTGGACAGTATGCCGTTATCGTCGGGATTGAAGACAGCAGGTTCGTATGGATTGCGGACGGGGACAAACGGAAGTTTGACCAGGCCAAGAAGAAGAACATTCTTCATCTGGAACCCCAATCCTTCATAAGCAGTGAAGTAGTGAACAGTTTGCAAGAAAGCGGAAGGGTCACAAACGGAAAGCTGCGGTTCGCCGTTGCGAAGTTTATGGCCGAACAATCCAAGGCAAATCAGAAAGGAGACTAATCTGTGGCTAAAGAAGATGTCATTGAAGTCGAAGGAACGGTTATTGAGCCGTTGCCGAATGCTACGTTTAAAGTCGAGCTGGAGAATGGTCATCAAATTCTTGCTCACGTTTCCGGAAAGCTGCGGATGCACTTTATCCGCATCCTCACAGGAGACAAAGTGGTTGTTCAACTATCACCGTACGATTTGACCAAAGGTCGCATTACGTACCGTAAATAGATGACGTTCCCCCGGGGAACAAGGAAAGCTGCCAGCGGTTTTACTGAAGTAAAACACAGCAGCGGTTACGAACGGTTTTGTTTTGGCAAAACTAAAGTCTAGTTTCGAAGCTGGTTTTACAAACGTAAAACTTGGAGGAGGTAATTAACATGAAGGTAAGACCTTCTGTAAAGCCTATTTGCGAAAAATGCAAAGTCATTCGCCGCAAAGGGAATGTAATGGTTATCTGTGAAAATCCGAAGCACAAACAAAAACAAGGTTAATAGAAGGGGGTGTAGCGTAAAATGGCTCGTATAGCTGGTGTGGATTTGCCACGTGACAAACGCGTTGAGATCGCCTTGACTTACATTTTCGGAATCGGTAAAACGACTTCCCAAAAAGTACTGAAAGAAACAGGCATCAATCCTGATACTCGTGTCCGTGACTTGACGGAAGATGAAGTTAGCAAATTGCGTGAAACGATCGACGGAAGCGTTAAGGTAGAAGGTGACCTTCGTCGTGAAATTTCCTTGAATATTAAACGTCTGACCGAGATTGGCTGCTACCGCGGTATTCGTCATCGTCGTGGCTTGCCTGTTCGTGGACAACGTACTAAAACCAATGCTCGTACACGTAAAGGTCCTCGTCGTACCGTAGCGAACAAGAAGAAGTAAGAAAGGGGGATAATAGACAATGGCTAAACCAAAAAAAGTCGTACGTACTAAACGTCGTGACCGCAAAAATATCGAAAGTGGCGTAGCTCATATCCGTTCTACGTTCAACAATACGATCGTAACGATTACGGATCCTCACGGAAACGCGATTTCTTGGGCAAGCTCCGGCGGCCTTGGATTCAAAGGCTCCCGTAAGTCGACCCCGTTCGCTGCGCAAATGGCTGCTGAAACAGCTGCCAAAGCGGCTATGGAACACGGTATGAAATCGGTGGAAGTTATGGTTAAAGGTCCTGGCGCTGGTCGTGAAGCAGCAATCCGCTCTTTGCAAGCAGCTGGTCTTGAAGTTAACCTGATTAAAGACGTTACACCAATTCCACATAACGGATGCCGCCCACCAAAACGTCGTCGCGTATAATGAAGTCATCCTTGTTAATGTGGTATAAATCCGGTGCAATCTGCTAATAATGGTTGTTTAGGCATACTACTACATGGATTACTGGATAAGATGACAGTTTCATATAGGAGCGACGTTTGAAGGAGGGGTACTTGCGTGATTGAAATCGAAAAGCCGAAAATTGAGACCGTTGATGTCAATGAAGAAGGAACCTATGGAAAATTCGTAGTAGAACCGCTTGAGCGCGGATACGGCACGACGCTGGGGAATTCACTTCGCCGCATTCTGCTGTCCTCGCTCCCGGGCGCAGCGGTCACATCGATTCAAATCGATGGGGTGCTGCATGAGTTTTCCACGATTCCGGGTGTCATGGAAGACGTGACCGAAATCATTCTGAACCTGAAGGCTTTGTCGCTGAAGATTCATTCCGACGAAGAAAAAGTGTTCGAGATTGATGCGGAAGGTGAAGGGGTAGTCACTGCGGGTGATATTCGCGCAGACAGTGATGTGGAGATTCTTAATCCGGACCTGCACATTGCGACGCTCGGCCCTGGCGCAAGACTTCATATGCGTATTTTTGCTAATCGCGGTCGTGGCTATGTCCAGGCGGATCGGAACAAACGCGATGACCAGCCTATCGGCGTCATTCCCGTCGATTCGATCTATACTCCGATTAGCCGTGTGAATTACGGCGTGGAAAATACGCGTGTTGGTCAAGTGACCAACTACGACAAATTGACGCTTGAAATTTGGACGGATGGAAGCATTCGCCCGGAAGAGGCGGTTAGCCTCGGCGCGAAGATCCTGACTGAGCATCTGTTCCTGTTCGTCGGCTTGACCGATGAAGCGAAGGATGCTGAGATCATGGTCGAGAAGGAAGAAGACAAGAAGGAAAAAGTGCTTGAAATGACAATCGAGGAGCTGGATCTCTCCGTTCGTTCCTACAACTGTCTCAAGCGTGCTGGTATCAATACGGTACAAGAGCTGACCACGAAAACAGAAGAGGATATGATGAAGGTTCGTAACTTGGGCCGCAAATCCTTGGAAGAGGTTCAAGAGAAGCTCGAGGAACTTGGATTGGGACTCCGTTCGGAGGATTAAGTTCTAAGATAGGCTAGCAAAGGAGGGAATACACATGGCATACCAAAAGTTGGGCCGCGATTCCAGTGCACGTAAAGCATTGTTCCGTGACCTGGTAACGGACCTGTTCTTATACGAGCGTATTCAAACGACAGAAGCCAAGGCGAAAGAAGTTCGTTCGATCGCTGAAAAACTGATCACTCAAGCGAAGAAGGGTGATCTGCACGCTCGTCGTCAAGTGGCAGCATTCGTGCGCCGCGAAACGGTAGACGGTGAACAGGATGCAATCCAAAAACTGTTCTCCGATATCGCACCTCGTTACGCTGAGCGTCCAGGCGGATACACTCGTATCCTGAAACTGGGTCCTCGTCGGGGCGATGCAGCTCCAATGGTTTATTTGGAACTGGTTGACCGCGCGTAATTTGATTTAGGTTATGAAGTGACTGAAGTTATATATGCCCGGCTCTGCTCTCATTTATTCTGTATCAGATAATACGGGTGGAGCCTATGATCGGGAAGTGGTGCGAGATACAGTCGTTCATTCTGGTTCGACTCATCTCGGCTACCCCATGGGCATTCATAACGGGGACCTTCTAGTCATGCGGCTGACTCGAAGGGTTCGCTGACATGATGAAAAGGAGCTCCTTTGGGGCTCTTTTTTGACATTTAGAGCGGTTTATGTTCCGGATCTAATGCAAGTGCCTGCATAGGCTTAGACGTGAGACAGCACCCTGCGAATGTGGGGCTGCTTAGTGAGTGGATGAATGGGTTCAGGAGGACAGCATGCGCAATCTTCTGATGAAGGTCAGCTATGACGGAACCGATTATAACGGGTTTCAGACGCAGCCAGGTGGCCATACGATCCAGGACTATCTGGAGGAAGCGATCCTCGCCTTATCGGGAGAGCAGGTGAAAATCACCGCTTCTGGCCGTACCGATGCCGGAGTTCATGCGCGGGGCCAAATCTTTAACTTCTATACCTCCTCGCAAATTCCTGTGGAGCGCTGGTGCGTTGCCTTGAATTCCAGGCTGCCGGAGGATATTGTCGTGACCGAGGCGATGGAGGTGCCGCTGGATTTCCATTCCCGGAGGGAGGCCAAGCGCAAAACGTATCGGTATACGATTAATGCCAACCAATTTCCGGATCTGTTCGGACGCCGTTATCAGCTTCATCACCCCGGATCGCTTGATATTGAGGCGATGAGCGCGGGGCTGCGGCATCTGATCGGCACGCATGATTTCACATCATTTGCATCCCGAAAATCAACCAAACCGTCGCATGTCCGGACGATTTACGATGCGTGGATCGAAACGGATACATCCATGTGCCGGCCAGGCACAAGGGATCAAGGCCTTATCCATACGTATGTGAGCGGTAGCGGTTTTTTGCAACATATGGTACGGATTATTATGGGGACGCTGATTACCGTCGGGGAAGGCAAGCTGAAGCCCGATGAGATGAAACGGATTCTGGAAGCCCGGAATCGCGCGGCAGCAGGCCCTACAGCAATGGGAAAGGGCTTGATGCTGTGGAGTGTGGAGTATGATATTACGGATGGTGTGAAGCCCGATCTTTGGAATACGTAACACGTACACAATAAGAGGAGGTATATTCTGATGAAATGTCCGGTATGTGATGATGTTCGTATGCGGGAGGTCGAGAAGAACGGTGTTCTGATCGATGTTTGCCCGGAGTGCAAAGGGGTCTGGCTCGACCGCGGAGAGCTCGAGAAGCTGATGAGCGAGATTCGCGAGGTTCGGCCGGCCTTTAACGAATGGTATGAGCGGCAAGATGATCGTGGATATGATCGACGTGATGAAGAGTACAGACGTCCATATCCTGACAAGGATTCGGAATATGACCGCCGGTATCCCCCACACGATAAGGGCTATCGGAAGAAGAAGAAAAAATCGGTCCTCGACGTTTTTGGCGACCTGTTTGACTGATTTCCGTTGCCTTTAAAAAGCCAAATAACGCTTGCTATTTATGGGCGGTTCCTGTATTATATAAGTTGTGTTTTCTTAGAGGCTCTCCCACAGCCCCGGCTAAGAAAACCGTCAACAATGATCCATCAACAAACAATGCTTTACACATGAACGCAGATAAATTAACGAATATTTGAACCGATTTTCGGATGAATACAAGGAGGAACTAAACATGCGTACCACCTATATGGCGAAGCCTAATGAAGTTGAGCGCAAATGGTACATCGTTGAT
This sequence comes from Paenibacillus campinasensis, assembly GCF_002272015.1. Taxonomy (GTDB): domain Bacteria; phylum Bacillota; class Bacilli; order Paenibacillales; family Paenibacillaceae; genus Paenibacillus_AQ; species Paenibacillus_AQ campinasensis. The sequence continues at coordinate 63,413 of NZ_NPBY01000078.1, forward strand.
GCCGAAGGCAAAACGCTTGGCCGTTTGGCAAGTGAAGTTGCGGCTCTGATCCGCGGCAAGCATAAGCCACAATTTACTCCACATGTCGATACTGGAGACTTCGTAATTGTTATCAATTCCGAGAAGATCCACTTGACTGGTAAGAAACTGGCTAATAAAAAATACTATCGTCACTCCCTCCATCCGGGTGGATTGAAGGTTACTGTTGCTCAGGACCTGATCGCGAAATACCCTGAGCGCGTTATTGAGAGTGCCGTACACGGAATGCTTCCTAAAACCCGCATGGGCGAGAAGATGAAACTCAGATTGAAAGCATACGCTGGCACAGCACATCCACACGAAGCACAAAAACCAGAAGTTTACGAACTTCGCGGCTAATTAAAAAGGAGGACAGTTTCATGGCACAAGTACAATACTATGGGACAGGTCGTCGTAAGCACTCGGTAGCACGTGTACGCCTCGTACCGGGTGAAGGACGCATCGTCATTAATAAACGTGAAATCGATGAATATTTCGGCTTGGAAACACTTAAGCTGATCGTTAAGCAACCACTTAACCTGACTGAAACACTGGGCAAATACGATGTACTCGTAATCGCTCACGGAGGCGGTATCTCCGGACAAGCGGGCGCAATCCGTCACGGTATCTCCCGTGCGCTGCTGAAAGCAGACCCAGAGCTTCGCGGTTCCCTGAAAAGAGCCGGCTTCCTGACTCGCGACCCTCGTATGAAAGAGCGTAAGAAATACGGTCTTAAAGCAGCTCGTCGCGCACCTCAGTTCTCGAAGCGTTAATATTCTTATATGCAACACAACCAGCCCTTGGCCTTTGGCCAGGGGCTTTTGTTATGCTTCTCATCAGAAGATGTTACCAGTCTGTTTAAGAAGCGGTCACTTGTTGCTGATACTTAAATAACTACTCCTTCGTTGCTCATCCGCTGGTTTTTCGGGAAATCCCGGAATGCCGGCGTTTTTTTGTATTGACGGAAGGATCGGCATGAACATTTCATGGGCGTTTGAAATACGATAATAGGGAGCAGAAATCCAGGCAGAAGCAGGGGAAATGGCCGTTGGGTGGTTGACAATTATTAGGATTGTTTTATACTGTACTTAATTCATATTATTTCAGTAGGGTTTTAAGGTTTAATCGGGAGGCATGCGATTATGAATTTACTTGAGAAAGAAGACTTGATTAAGGTCAAATCCGAGGAGCTCGAGCACGCGAGTGCAGAGGAAGTGATAGCGTATGCTGTTGAAACCTTCCCTAATATTACGTTTGCTTGCAGCTTCGGGGCAGAAGATGTGGTTATCGTTGATATGATCCAGAAGATTAGCCCCCAGACGGACATTTTCTATCTGGATACCGATTTTCACTTCAAGGAAACGTATGAAACGAGAGACCGTATGGTTGAGCGCTACGGGCTGGAATTCGTGCGGGTATCTCCGAAACTGACACCGGAGGAACAAGCAACCCAGTATGGCGATGAATTGTGGAAAACCAATCCGAACCAATGCTGCAACATTCGCAAGGTCGAGCCGTTGACCCGTATTTTGACGCAGTATGAGGCATGGATTACCGGGATCCGGAGAGATCAGGCACCGACACGGGCCAATGCGAAGAAGATTGAGTACGACACCAAGTTTGGTCTCGTCAAGTTCAATCCGATTGCGGATTGGACCAGCGAGGATGTATGGAATTACATCCGCGAGAACAATGTCATCTATAATCCGCTCCATGACCAGAACTACCCGAGCATTGGCTGCGAGTATTGCACAAGACAGGTCATGCCTGGTGAAGACCCACGTGCGGGACGCTGGGCAGGTCATGAGAAGACCGAATGCGGACTTCATAAATAAAACACGGAATTTGAAATCATAACGATTGCTGATTGCATGAGGCAGCATTGGAGGAGGAATACGCATGACAGCCATACGCCCTCACGGCGGCACGCTGGTACAGCGGGTTGCACAAGGAGAAGAGCGTGAGAAGCTTTTGAAATCGGTCGAGTCGCTTCGGAAAATCCGGGTGAACAGCTGGACCATCTCGGATCTGGATCTGATCGGGGTTGGCGCTTTTTCACCGCTCCAGGGCTTCTTGAATGAAGAGGACTATCATTCAGTTGTGAAGTCGATGCGCCTTGCCGATGGCACGGTATGGAGCATTCCGATTACGCTCGCTGTGGAGGACGAGACCGCCGCCCAGCTTCGCGTAGGCGAGACAGCTGCGCTGGTCGGAGAGAACGACGGCGTTGTGTACGGTGTCATCGATATTGAAAGCATTTATCAGGTTAATCAAGCCGAAGAAGCCGTCCATGTCTTTAAGACCGACGATCTGGAGCATCCGGGTGTAAAAAAGCTGTTTGACCGTCCTGCTACTTATGTGGGAGGCCCGATTCAGGTGCTGCAACGTCCACAGCCTGAGCGCTTTGGCGAGTTTTACTTCGACCCTGCGCAGACGCGCGAGATATTCCAGGCGAAAGGCTGGAAGTCCGTCGTTGGCTTTCAGACCCGCAACCCGGTTCACCGGGCGCATGAATATATTCAGAAAAGCGCGATGGAGATTGTGGATGCTCTGTTCCTGAATCCGCTCGTCGGGGAGACCAAGTCGGATGACGTTCCCGCAGATGTGCGTATGAAGAGCTATTTGACGCTGCTGGACAATTATTACCCTGAAGATCGCACCTTCCTCGGCGTATTTCCTGCTGCCATGCGTTATGCTGGACCGAGAGAAGCGATTTTCCATGCCATCGTCCGCAAGAACTATGGCTGCACCCATTTTATCGTCGGCCGTGATCATGCCGGTGTCGGCGATTATTACGGAACCTATGAGGCTCAGGAGATTTTCAAGAACTTCACGGCAGAGGAAATCGGAATTACCCCGCTCTTTTTCGAGCACAGCTTTTTCTGCAAAAAATGTGGCAACATGGCTTCCAGCAAAACATGCCCTCATTCCAAAGAGGATCATCTGACACTGTCCGGAACGAAGGTTCGGGGCTTGCTTCGCGAAGGTGTATGTCCGCCGCCGGAATTTACCCGGCCTGAAGTGGCTCAGGTGCTGATCGAAGGCATGAAAGAACAGATTGGCGTATAAGAGGTCATAATTGTCCGCCTTGTCCCATATCATGGAGTAGAACACTCATGGGACGAGGTGGTTTTTTTATGTCCAGGCGGCGAACAGACAAGGTGACATTGTGGATATCCTGGAAACAGATGAAGCGGATGCTGATGGGAGCGGGATTGCTGGCGCTGCTTATTGCCGTGCTATCCTATGAGGTTCCTACAGCCCGGACCTCGCAGACATGGAGTCTGCCGCTCGCAGGCAAAGTCATTGCGCTGGATGCCGGTCACGGCGGGCCTGATGGCGGGGCGGTCAGCCGCCAGGGTGTGATCGAGAAGGACGTCAATCTGGCGATTACGCTGTATCTTCGCGATTACTTGCAGCAGGCGGGAGCGGTGGTGGTCATGACTCGGGAAGGGGACTATGACCTGGCAGCTGAAAGCACGAAAGGATACTCCAGAAGGAAGACAGAGGACCTGATGCAGCGTGTCCGCAAGATCGAAGATGCCAAAGCGGATCTGTTTATCAGCGTTCATCTGAACAGCATGCCGTCGAACCGCTGGAGAGGGGCACAAACCTTCTATCCGCAAGGCAATGTGCAAAGCCAGAACCTTGCGGAGCTGATCCAGGCCGAGATTCGGCACAATCTGGAGAACACCAATCGACTGGCGAAAACAGAAAATACAGTCTACTTGCTTAAAGCGCTCCGCATTCCTTCGGCGCTTGTAGAGGTCGGTTTTCTCTCTCATCCCGAGGAGTCGGAGCTGCTGCGCGATGAGAAATATCAGCGGAAAGTAGCGGCTTCCATCTATAACGGGATTCTCCGATATTCTTCCGGAGAGCAGGCTGAGTCGGCAAATGCGGTAGAGTAGTGGTATAATGTAAACGAAACCAAAGTTGCAATGACCATTACATAAACCGAGGTGCATATCATGCTGACTAGAGAACAGGTGCAGGAGATTCTTCAGCCTCTAACCGATCCGGAGACCGGGCAGAGCCTGATGGGACTTCAGCGTATTCGTGATATCGTCGTGAAAGAGCGCACTGTAAGATTGTCGGTAACTTACAGCAGCGAGGATATGAAGGCATCACTGGAAGCGCAAATCCGTGAGCTGCTCCAAGCGATGGGGGCGGAACATATTCATATCCGGATGCGGCCGCTGGATCAGACAGGGGTTGCGGAGGCGTCGAACGGAGCTAAGGAGCCTTCGGATCAGGAGAAGCTGACCAAGGGCCATGCCGCCGGCATGGTGAATAACAAGCTCCTGAGCGAGCAGTCCGGGGTTCATTTTATCGCGATTGCCAGCGGCAAGGGCGGCGTCGGCAAATCCACCGTAGCCGTCAATCTTGCAGTGGCACTGGCACGTCAGGGCAAGCGGGTCGGACTTATCGATGCGGATATTTATGGCTTCAGCGTGCCGGATATGATGGGCATCGAAGAGGGGCCTTCCGTTTGGGATGATGGCATCATAATGCCGGTGGAGCGTTTTGGCGTGAAAGTAATGTCTATGGGCTTTTTTATCCGGGAGAACAGCCCGGTAATATGGCGCGGTCCGATGCTTGGCAAAATGCTGCGGCAGTTCTTCGACGATGTTGGTTGGGGAGAGCTGGATTACATGCTGCTTGATCTGCCGCCTGGGACCGGAGACATCGCGCTGGATGTTCACCAGATGATTCCGCAGAGCAAGGAGATTATCGTGACAACGCCGCATGCGACAGCTGCGTTCGTAGCTGCCCGGGCCGGTGCGATGGCCATTCAGACGGAGCATGAGATTCTGGGTGTTATCGAGAATATGGCTTACTATCCTTGCCCGCATTGCGGGGAGAAGGAATATGTGTTTGGCCGCGGTGGCGGCGGCAAGCTGGCGGAGACACTGCATACCGAGCTGCTGGCCCAGCTGCCTCTCGGAGCGCCTGACAACCATCCTGCAGAGCCGGATTTCTCTCCATCAGTATATAAAGCCGAGACGGAGTGTGCGGGAATCTACGACGAGGTTGCTGTCAAGATAGCAGCCAAGTGCGAAGGAACAGCCGTTTAACCGGTCGTTCGCCTTGCTAATATCGCGTTGCACATAAGAGTGCGAGTCAGGGATGATATCCGCTGACCCGCACTTTTTTTGCATACTATGCATTTGTCGTTACGTGTTATCATTACATGCCCGGGGGCAGAAGCACTGCAAGGTAGTGAATCCGATTGGAAAAGGGGGATGACTAGCTCATCCTGTGGTGCGCTGTGATAGCGCGTGGGGACTGTGCTGCAGAGGCTTAGGATCCGCCATCCTGCTGCTGTCCGCCGTCTTCGCCGTTACCACCTTCTCCGTTTTCTTGCCCGCCTTGACCGCCGCCCTGACCTTGGCCGCCTTGATCCGGCTCTTTCTTCTCCACTTTAGGCTGCAGTTCGTCTCGGACCACCGCTTTCAGCAGCTCTAATACTTCCATGCGGAAGAGCGGGTTTTGCATCGTTTCCTGCATGATGGTCATGGACTGCTTGCGGTAATCCGGCGTGTTGGTCAGCTCCAGAAATGACTTCATCACTTCCGGCGACTTCATAATTTGCTCAATCGATTTCTGGTATGTCGGATCCTTGATCAGCTCCATGTGGAGCTGTTTGCTTTGGGTGTTGATCGCTTTGGCAAAATCACCGGCAAATTTCGGATCGGTCATAATTTTCTCGATTTCCTTCTTGTACTCTTCAGATACGAGCGTATCCTTCACGGCCAGCCGAATTTGTTCTCCCGACTGGGCACTGATCATTCGCATGCTCATGGATCCGCCGCCGGCAGAACCACCAGTTCCTCCCCCGCTGCCACCCGACAGCGCGTCCTCGACGGCTTTCCTTCCTTCATCCGTCTTGAGTATATCGACGACCATCGACTTGATTTCTTTATATCCCATCTGGGGGGAAGAGCTTTGTTCCGCGCCGCAAGCGCTCAGCAGCAGGGCAGCTCCCGTGAAGAGTATGCATATACGGAATAATGGCCACCTCATTCCCGTTGTCCTCCTTTTATGCGGTTGTACGGATAGTATGTTGATTGTTATGAGGAAATATGTCGAGGATGGCATGGTTTTTTATTGTGAACGTTGGTAAAATAATGATTTGTGGGGGTGTCGTATTGAGTTTACGTAAATGGTCGAAACTATTTTTTAAAACATTGCTCGTAGGAGCGATCGGAGCCGTCATCGCTGGGCTCATCCTGCAGCTCTTCAACGGCGGGATCCAGTTTAAGAGCACGGTTGATATCTTGATATATCCGTCGATTTTGCTAGGGTATGGAGCTCTGGTGAGCGTGTATTCACAGATGGGCTTTTTTGCTTACCTGACACTGAATTATATGGGGACAGGTATCTTCCGGAGAAGGACTTGGCAGTACATACAGGTTGTGCTGGCGACATTAGCGCTATTCGAACTGGTGTTCTTCCGCACCTTTGTTGGCGGGCAGAGCAGTTTGCAGTCCGATCTGATCCTCGGCATCGCGATTCTGCTTGTAGCTATTGTTGTGGCTTATTTCAAGGTGAAGAGCACGAATGCATCCGCGTGGATTCCAACCATCTTCTTCATGGTGGCTGTAACGATCGTGGAGATCATCGGCGTGCTGGGGATCGGTGTGCAGAATGCCACCATTTTTATTATCATTCCGCTGCTGGTATGTAATGCGTACCAGATCCTGACGCTGCACAAAGTAACCCAAGACGAAAAAAAGAGCTAAACGCTTAGCTCTTTTTTTGTTAATGGATGATGCTGTGGCGGGGGGTTACATGCCAACGGCATCATCGATGCCTTTTTGAATGGTAGCCTGGTCGCGCACTTCATTGCCCTTTGCGCTGCTCTGCTCCAGCAGGTCGGTGACCGTCACGAATTCATACCCTTGCTTACGCAGCTCCTCAATAATGAGCGGGAGTGCTTCATGGGTCTGCTTGACGGAATCACTGGCATGCATCAGCACGATATCGCCGGGATGCGCTTTGGAGACGACCCGGTGGACGATTTTGTCGACGCCGATATTTTTCCAGTCACGGGAATCGGTGTCCCACTGAATCACTTTGTAGTTGAGGCTTTCTGCAATACTGAGCACCCTTTTGTCAAAATCGCCGTTCGGAAGTCGAATCAATCGAGGTTCTTGTCCGGTAACTGAGGTTAATATTTGATGGGCCGTCGAGATTTGTTTCCGGATTTCCTCATCGGTCATCGCGCTGTAATTGTCATGCTTGTATCCGTGGCTTCCGATTTCATATCCGCTTTCCTTGATTGCGTTCACGATATCGGGATGGGTTTTGCTCCAGGGCGCGGACAGGAAAAAGGTCGCCTTCTCGACACCGTTGTCCTTCAGTACCTGCAGAATCGGTTCTGCGCGCTTTTCGCCCCAGCTGATGTCAAATGTGAGGGCAATTTGCTTTTTGTCCGTAGTTACGCTGTAAATAGCCGACGGCGTGCTTTCAGAGAACACCGATATGTTGTCACTTTCGACATAGATGACTCCGATGGCGAACACAGCAGCGGCAATAACAAAGAAGAATCGCTTGATTTTTTTGCCGTTGAATACATAAAAAGAATTCATAATACGAGCGCCCCTCTCCCTTCGGTAAGCTAGTGCTTGTTTACTTTCAGGATATGCTCGTACTTGTGAGTTATACCAATTAAGGAGGTAACGGATGTTTCGTTTTAGTGCTTTTCTCAGAGATGTCAGTTCGATTCGAAAGGCTGTCATTCTGTCAACCGTCTTGTTTACGCTAGGGATTATTGCAGGCTGGACCTCGGAAGGCTTTGAGGATCTGCTGATCAGTCAGCTGCAAGGATTGAGCGAGATCAGCCAGCAGCTGCAAGTTTCGGAGACGCCGGAGCTGAGCTTTTTTGTGTTTATTTTTCTGAACAATAGCATCAAAAGCGTCATTGTGATGTTTTCCGGGCTGCTGTTCGGCCTGCTGCCGATCGTGTTCCTCGTGATTAATGGAATGGTCATCGGTTTTCTGCTGAAAATTGTGCAGGCAAGCGGGGAAAGCCTGTTTAATCTTGTGGTCAAAGGGCTGCTTCCACACGGCATCATTGAAATCCCGGTGATTATTATCGCTTGCGCCTATGGGCTGGCGCTTGGTGGGTTGGTGCTGCGCAGCATCTTTAAGGGAGCTTCACAAGCTGGGAGAGGGATCGGCCAGGAATGGCGTTCATTCTGGCGCAAGCTGGGGACAGCATCTCTATGGGTGGTCGTTCTGCTGTTTGTCGCCGCTATTATCGAAAGTACAATTACGTACTGGCTGATGTCATAAATTTGGTGAAAAGTGTGCATACCTAATAAAGCGCCTGGCTCGAATCATGCCTCGGAAGATCAAGGCGGGGAGAGCCGGGCTTTTTTTACAAATCCATGTGAACTGCTGCAATCGAGGTTTAAAGAACCGGCTCATCCGGTTAAACACCTTACATATAGGACATGGCTCTATGCTGCAAGCTTTCCGCCTAGAGTGGGCGTCCGCTATGAAACCGTTCGAAGCGACAGTGAGCATACTTGATTTTCGCTAATTATACTAAGGAGGTTCTACCATGCTGGGAATGCTGTTTAACGAAAAGGAATGCAAAGAACTCGATTATGTGCTGAGGAAAGAGCTTGATGAAATGCTCCTTGACTTGAGTGATGGACGGCTGGACCACAATATTCGGCAGGCGATTGCCAACCGGTATAAGACCGTCTTCCGGATGTATGCACGATTCGCTCCTCAAAAAGAACTCTCCAAATATGCGCGTAACGGCAAGTTTCCGCAAATCAAACATTAAAACCTTAGAAAAACACCTCGAAATATAAAAAAGAGTGTTGACTATCCTCGTTTGAATGTGGTAAATTAAGTTTCGCTTCCTTAACGAAAGCTGATGCCGCCAACCGGCGGCAGAGATGATTCTTAAAAGAGAATGAAAAAACTTTTAAAAAAAGTCTTGCAAAGTAACTAGGAAGTATGATATATTATAAAAGTCGCCGCTGAGAGATGCGATGACGAAAAAGCAAGATGATCG
>NZ_NPBY01000079.1 GCF_002272015.1 Paenibacillus campinasensis
CTAACCGCGGACTCAAGGGATCGGACGCGGGTACGTCGTTGAAAACGATGCTCCAAACGCTACAACCGGTAACCGAAGACCAAATCGCACTATTCGAAGCGTTAGGACTCGTAACAGCGGACGGATCTAACCAATTCTTCGATGCAGCCGGTAACATCAAGTCGCTGAACGAAATCGCCGGCACACTGCGCAAGTCCATGTCGAAGTTGACGAACCAAGAGCGGCAACATGCGTTAAAGCTGATGTTCGGTACGGACGCAGTGCGGGCGGCTACGATCTTGTACAAGGAAGGCGCAGAGGGAGTTGAGAAGTTCCGCGATGAAATGTCGAAAGTTACGGCGCTCGATGTCGCGCGTAAGAAGATGGATAACGCGGCCGGTGCGGTTGAACAGTTCCGAGGCGCAGTTGAGACGATGCAAATCGCAGGCATGACGCCACTCCTTCCGATAGTCAAAGAGATGGCAAACGGTGCGGCCGATCTGATCGACCAGTACGGACCTCAAATCGTGAAGGGCATCGAGAACATGGTCGCCAAGGCCAGAAAGTACCTCGAGGACAACTTTACGAAGAATCCTGAATTTCAAAAGCTGCCGGATCTCGAAAGCAAAGTCAAATGGATTTTTGACACGCTTATGGGCGATTTCCGAGCGTGGTGGGACGCAAGCGGTGCCGCTAAATTCCGCACGATCGTAGCGGAAGTAACCGAGTTCCTAGCGTCTGCACTTAAGGAAGCCGTACCTGCTATCGTTGCCGTCGGACTTGAAATCGGTAAGGGTTTGGTTGACGGTATCATCTCCGCAATCAAAAACGACCCGGTCGCAAGCGCGGTATTCTACGGCGGGGCAGGCGGCGTTGTCGGCGGTGTTCCCGGCGCTGTAATCGGCGCAGGCGTCGGCGCATCTAACGCGGTTGTTGAGCAGGGCATGGACAAACTGGGCGGTAAGGTTAAGAATTGGACGTCCGAAGGCGGATGGCTCGATACTGCTGCGGATTTCTTCTTCGGTGAAGACGATCCGAAGCCGCATGCGGGAGGTCTCCGCAATGTTCCGTACAACAATTATCCGGCGCGACTCCACGCAGGCGAGGCGGTTCTTACACGCGAAGAGGCGAAGAGATGGCGCGGCGAAGGCGGAGCAATTGGCGGTGGGTCCGGCGGCGTAGTCATCACGGGCAATACGTTTTATGTGCGCGAGGAAGCGGATATCGAAAAGATTGCGCGACAACTTGCGTACGAGATGTCGCAATAAGGAGGCGAATACATGGCGCGAGGAAAGCCGCAATTTTGGCTTAAATTTAATAACGGCGAAGAGGTACTATGGTTTCCGGTTAATCCGCCGACTATTTCCGCAGTCTCTTTGCATGGATTCGAAGACATCGACGTCTCCAATATCGGCGAGTACACCATTATCGGTAACGGCCGCCTAAAGGAGTTTTCGATGTCTTCGTTCTTTCCGCGTGATTATAACGCCTCCTATTGTCAGCATCCGAGGCTAAAGGATCCGTGGGAATACGTAAAGATGATTGAACGATGGCAACGGTCGGGCAAGCCGGTCCGGTACATCGTGACCAATACGCCGATCAATACGGCCGTAACGATTCGTAATTTCGAGTACGAGGAGCGCGGCGGCGAGCCTGGCGATATTTACTTTACGCTTGATCTTAAAGAGTACGTCTTTTTGAAAGTCGATAAAAAGGGCGCCGGCAGCACGAAGGCAAACGGAACGCCGAAGTTAACGACGGCCGCCCAACGTCCAAACACGCGCCAGGTTCCGTCGTCTTATACGGTAAAATCCGGCGACTCTCTGTTCAAAATTAGCGCGACCGTCTACGGCAACGGAAACAATTGGCGCAAGATATACGACGTGAATAAAAAGACGATCGGCGCTAATCCGAACGTACTCAAGCCGGGACAAAAGCTGGTGATACCATAATGGCGACGGCAATACGCGTTTTGTACGACGGTAAATACTACCTCGATCCACTTGTTAAAACCGTTAAATGGACCGGAGACGTTGCGAAGCCGCACCGCACGCTGCAGATATCGCTATCCAATACGCGAGACGGCGAAGAGCAGGCGGTAGAAATCGAAGTCGGCAAGGAGATCCGTTTCTATGCGAACGGGGAAGGTCTATTCCGCGGAATCATATTCGATTACACCGTTAACGACCGCGGCGACGCATCGCTTACGGCGCACGATGAGAACGTCTATCTCACGAAAAACGTTGATACGCGCAAGTTCGTCAATATGACCGCGCAGGCCATCGTAAAGGAAATCGGCAAGGCGTTCGATATTCCGGTCGGTGATGTGGCGGCGACGGGATTCGTCATTCCAAAGCTGATCCTGCGCAATATGACGCTTTGGGATATGATCGTTACCGCGTTGACGGAGACGCGCAAACAGAACGGCCGGAAGTTCTTTTTATATGCGCGCGAGGGCAAGATGAATCTGCGCGAGAAAAAGGACGCCGTCGTCCGTTGGATGCTTGAGGATGGCGTAAATATCACGATGGCCAGTCGGACGCGTTCGATTGAAGATATGCGTACTTCCGTTAAAGTCATCGGGGGCGACGATAAGAAGCCGATTACGGTACTCGAAACGAACGCAACGATGGCGAAGACTTACGGAACGATGCAGCACCTCGAAACCGCGAGTTCGGACCTCAAGAAATCCGCGTTAGAGCAGCTCGCAAAGCAACGCCTAAAGGACCTCGCGAAAGTGACGGAGGACGTATCGGTTGAGGCAATCGGCAACACGGAAGTTATCGCTGGTACCGCCGTTTATGCTTTCGAATCGATGACGGACCTGGTTGGCGGCTTTTATGTTAACGCGGACACTCATACGTTCCAGAACGGCGTCCATCTGATGGAGGTAACGTTGTCTAAAACGGATGATCTGCCGAAATTGGAGTACGAAGAAGATCCGGTCAAGAAGGCGGCGGCCAAGAAGAAGAAAAAGAAAGCTGCAGCCAAGACGACCAAGTCGGAAAAGAAACCGAAGAAGAAAAGCGCAACAGACTTATTCATCGAATCAATCAGCAACCGATAAGGAGGCGCGAAACCTTGACGCAATTAATCGAAGGCAGCGGAATAAGCCAGTTTAAGGCGCTGATAAAGGACATCGGCTACAACAAAGACGTCGATATCGAGTTCGCCACCGTTACGGCCGCGCCTCCTGATCTGCGTATTAAGATCGATAACATGCCGGTCGAACTCGACGCGGACGACGTTGTTATTTGCGAACACTTGACGGAGCATAAGCGCAAAGCCACGATAAGCGGCGGCACCGTTAAAATCGACGGCCAATCCGTAACATTTGCGGCCGAAGACGTGGAGGTAACGCTTAAGCCGGCGCTCGAGGTCGGCGACCGCGTTATCGTCGCATCGAACGAAACCGCGCAAGTGTACGTGATTCTCGACCGGATAGGAGGCGTGTAGTATGGCGCTGAGTCCTCTACAGCCAATTGTTCCCGAGGTAGAAATCGATGAAACGCCCGATGAGCAGCCGCTCAAAACGTACGGCCTTGATTTCGAAAACGGAGTTATCGGCGGCACAATCAACGGAACCGAAGCGATAAAGCAGTTCATCGTTAAGGCGATACGAACGGCGCGCTACCGGTTCGCTATTTACGATGACGATTACGGTTGTGAACTCGACGACTTGATCGGCTCCGACGTATCGCTCGAACTATTAGAAACGGAAATACCGCGAGTTATCGAGGAGGCGCTAATCTACGATGACCGCGTTGATGACGTATATGATTTCACATTGACACGCGAAGGCGACCGCCTGGACGTGTCTTTTTTCGTGGAGATTAACGATGACATTATTCCGATGGAGGTGACGATTTAATGGCGTTTGAGGACCAGACAGCGGCGGTCATATTAGAGCGCATGCTCGACGCGTCGCCTCCGGACATCGACAAGCGGCAAGGCTCCGTCACATACGACCTAACGGCGCCGGCAGCTATCGAAATCGAGCGCGCATATGTCGAGTTAGACGTTGTGCTTGCGGCCGGCTTTGCGGACACGACTTCCGGTCAGTGGCTCGATATGCGCGCCAAGGAATACGGACTAACGCGTAAGCCTGCGGTCAAGTCGATCGGCTTGCTAACGTTCAGCGGCGAGGACGGCACGGTTATTCCGGCCGGAACAGTCACGTCAACAGGCGGCGAGAATCCGGTCTATTTCGTGACCAAGGCGCCAGGCACAATCGCAGGCGGCAGCGTTACGGTTGCGGCAGAAGCGCAAGAAGGTGGCGCGAATGGAAACGTAATGGCCGGCGAAATCGATACGCTGCTCGGCGACTTGGCCGGCGTTGTGACCGTTACGAATGCGGACTTTTTCGAAGGCGGCGTCGATGCGGAATCGGATGCGTCATTACTTGCTCGATACTTCGAACGGGCAAGACGTCCGGCAACGTCAGGCAACGCGAATCAATACCGCCAATGGGCGCTTGAAGTTCCGGGCGTGAGTGACGCGAAGGTCTATCCGATATGGAGCGGACCGGGAACGGTTAAGGTCGTTCTCCTGGACGATGACAAGACCGCGCCGGATTCAACGATTATTGAGGCGGTTCAGAATTACATCGATCCAACGAAGGACGGAACGGGCCAGGGCGTCGCTCCTGTTGGCGCGATTTGTACGGTTGCCGGCGCGGTAGAAGTGCCGATCAACATTTCCGTTAAGGTTACGCTCGCATCCGGCGCGACTGTCGACGAAGTCAAAGCGCAGATTGAAGCCGGCGTGAAGGCGTATTTGGAATCGCTGGCTTTCGTGGATCCGTTGGTACGGGTGACGCGGATTGCTAACGCGATTCTCGACATACCGAACGTAATTGACTACGAGAACCTCCTCGTTAATGGTGCGTACGCGAACGTTCAAATCGCAGACGGCGAGGTGGCCGTATTAGGTGACGTGGTGGTGACGACATGACCGACGTAGATAAGCGAATGCGCGATTATGTGCCGAAGTATTACATCGAAATGCCGGTCGCTACGAATATTCTCGACCGCGAGGCCGAAGAAATCGAACGACTTTACGCGAGCATTGACGACGTGCTGGCGCAATTCTTTATCGAGACGGCAACGTGGGGGCTTGCGCATTGGGAGCGCATTTTCGGACTGCCGACGGACACGACGAAAACATACGCTCAGCGGCGCGAGATCCTGCTCGGTCGACTTCGCGGCATCGGTACAGTAACCGCGGAATTAATCGATAACGTCGCGACCGCCTATGCGGACGGTGACGTAGACGTAAGCCTGGACGCGCCGAACTACACGGTCATAATCACGTTTGTTAGTACGATGGGCGTGCCGGATCAGATCGACGAGCTTAAGGCGGCCGTACGCGACATTACTCCGGCTCACCTTGCGATTGAATACGTATTCCGTTTTTATACGTATGCGGAATTGGCGTCAGGCGGGCGGACATATGGCGAAGTAGCGGCGACGGGTAAAACTTACGGAGAAATTTATAATCGGGGGTTGACGTAATATATGGCGCAAACACCTAATTTAGGGCTGCCGCTAATTGACGAGAACATGACGGCTGATGTGCCGCGTGACATGAACGCGCTCGCGAATGCGGTGGATACGGCGGTTAAAGACGCGGTTGACGGCGTAACGGTGCCGGACGCTTCGACTACGCAGAAGGGCGTTGTGCAGCTTAACGATACCGTGACGAGTACGAATAAAACGCAGGCAGGAACGGCGGACGCGGTCCGGAGGGCTTACGATCGAGGAACCGAAGGCGTGAACGCTGCAGCTGCGGCACAAGCGAAGGCTGATGCGGCAGAGACCCCGGCAGGGGCGCAAGCGAAAGCTAACGCTGCAGAGACGAATGCGAAGAATTACGTAGACGGGAAGACCTGGCAAAAACAAAGGTTGACAACTGATTCAGGTGCAAGTCTGATTTTAGCTGCTGGAACAAATCTCAACAATATTCGAACAACTGGATTTTATGATGGGACTGGATTAATTAATGCACCCGGAAACGGATGGTATTATATCGAAGTACAATCCCACTCATCAAATCCTGGTGCCTGGACTATTCAGAAAGCACATGATTTTAACAATAACACCTATTACCAGCGCACTTGCACAAACGGCACATGGAGTGCTTGGCAGGAGCTTTTTCAATCTGTCGCTAACGGGAAAAATGCGGTCGCTTCCGCCATTAGCGGCAAGGGAGTTCCAGCGTCAGGGAGCGACGACTTTGCAGTATTAGCGAATAAGATTTCGCAGATTAAGACGGGAATACAGGTGGCGACGGGAACAGTTCCAAACACCGTCGGTCCAAGGACCATTTCGAATCTGCCGTTCAAACCGCAAATTTTAATGGTGTACGGAAGAGCGCAAACTTTAACCAGTAGTAACGGATATCGGGCTGAGGCGTACGGGTACGTTATCGCTTACAATACCAACGGAACTACAAATATCGGAAGTAATTTAAGTGCCTTTTTGTACGGATACGGGTTTGAGCAAGAACGCAACATACAAACTCTAACCAATGTCGTATTTGGAACAAATTCCGTGAGTTTTGATGGCGTTAACGGGACCGGAGGCACTACGACATCTTATATCGTATTCGGCGTCTAAGGAGGCGAAAATATGAAAGTAATTGAACCACTAGGCAGACGTTTCTTTTGGGTTAAATCAACCGGAAACATAGTCGCACAACGTGGAGAAATGGCGGCGGGCATCGAATCCACCAAAGAGGAAGACTTCGCGGTCTACGTGGAACTGAAACCGTACGATCCGGACGCAATCGAAATGACCACGTTTGAACCCGGACAATATTCGGAAGAGTTCGCAACCGCGTCCAGTTGGCGATTTAATCCGGACACGGGCGAAATTGAGTTCGCATATCCAGATCCGAACGCGCCAACTGATCCGCCCGTCTACCAGTCGCCACTCACGCAACAAGTCGCGGAACTCAAATCGGAAACGGCCGCACTTAATCTCGCTATCATCGACGTATGGGAAACACTTGCCGCAGGAGGTGGCGCATAATGGCGATAATCAACTCGCTAAAAATCGCATACGCAACGGCAATCTACCGCCACGGAACGAAGACATTTCCGGAAATCTTCGCTAATTACGTTGAGCCGGTCAAGGAATACGCGGCCGTTGAGTACGATAATATTACGCTCGATCGCGCGCTCGCATCCGGATGGATTACGCAGGAGGAATATGACGCGACGGTGGCGTTAAAGGAGGCTGCCGCTATTGGCGGAGATGGATCTAGTTAAATATTTCGTTACACAGGGGCCATTCGCGGTTGGATTCGTATGGCTCCTTATTTACGTTATGAAGACGAATAAGGAACGCGAGGGCCGGCTGCAGGACTTGCTCGATAAATTCAGCGAAAAGTATGACGTAATCATAACGGAGCTGCGCGATATGAAAGAGCGGCTTCCTCGCGAAAAGGAGTGACGGTATGAACTACCGTAAGGATCATATTCCGAAGTCCACGCCGTGTAAGAGGCGGCCGGGCTACGCGATGAGCGCGACGACCATTACGATCCACAATACGGGTAACGAAAAAAGCACCGCGGCGAACGAACGCGCTTGGCTGACGAACCCATCGAACACGCGCCAGGCATCGTTTCACATTGTCGTAGACGAGCGCGAAGCTATCGAGTGTATTCCGTTAAACGAAAACGCATGGCACGCCGGCGACGGTAGCGCCGTTACTTCCGGAAATCGGACATCGATCGGCGTAGAGATATGCGAAAGCGGCAACTATGCGAAGACGCTCGATAACGCGGTGACTTTGGTTGCGCAAATGTTGAAGGAGCGCGGATGGGGCGTTGATCGATTGCGCCGGCATTGGGATTGGTCCGGAAAGATATGTCCACGACTGATGTATAACGACGGTACATGGTCCGGCTGGTATGCGTTTAAGGCCGCCGTACAAGGCCGACTGAAAGAATTGAATACGGAGGTTAGCGATATGCCAATCGCAAAAGCTAACGTTAAGGTTAACAATAAGGATATTAAAAACGGTGTGATTATCGACGGGGCAGTTTACGTACCTCTGCGCAGTGTAGGCGAGGCGTTGGACGCGACGATTACGTGGGATAACAAGGCGAAATTGGCGACGATCACTACGAAGGAGCGTGCGTAATATGAACGGTAAAATCGATTGGAAACGGAAATTGTCTTCGCGGAAGTTTTGGGCGCTGCTGGCCGCGTTTGCGACTAGCGTATTGGCCGCGTCCGGTGCCGGCGAAAACGTAACGCTGCAGGTGACGGGCGTGATCGGTGCGGTCGGCGCTTGCGTTGCGTACATTCTGGCGGAGGGATATGCGGACGGAGTAGACAGCGAAAATAAAGACGAATAAAATTGCGCCCACTGGCGGAGTCGATACGTATACAATCGTAGACACTTCGCCAGTGGGCGCTTTTCTCGTTTTATGGTATTATCTGGACTAAGGGGGTATTCACTTGAAGTTACAACTGACCAAGGGCAATATAATCGGCGCAATTGTAATCGTTTTAGTATTAATCCCGGTTGTGGCGTGGATTTTATCGATAGATATCGCGAACGAGCCGCCGCAGCCCACAAAGACTTACGGAATCGGCGACGAACTGATCGACGGGCCATTCGGCTACACGATAACGGACGCAACGCGCAAAGGCGATACCGTTACGCTCCACCTTCGCGTTAAGAATCACGGAAACCAGGCGGAGACACTGTACGCCGGCACCGTCCGTCTGCGCGACGCAAAAGGTAAACTATACGAATACGACTCCGATCGCATTTCGAAAGGAACGCTAAATCCCGGCATGGAATCCGAAGGGAAAGTAACGTTCAAGGTTCCAGAGGACGCGTACGGACTGGAAGCCGCCGTTAATTCGAACGCAATCCGGGCGGCCGTCGATAAGTCATTCGGAAATGAAGCGAAATATCAAACGATTGAAATCGGACTATAAACGCAGGGCCGCCGCTATTCTGGCGGTCTTTCTACGTTCTCTCCTCGCAAGTAAGCGCGCATCAGCTCGCCGCCCTCCGCCGCCATGTAAGCGTCAAGCAGACTAAACTTACCGGTATATCCGCGACAGACAAACTTCGATTCAATCCGCGTATCCGTCTTATCGATCGTGTGTACCTTAATCCCACGCTCTCGGAGCTCCCGTTTAACGTCGCGTATGTCAGCGCCGACTCGCCGCATTGCCGCCTCAATCATAGCTACGTACGGTCCAGGCGTTTTAAACGCGCCAGAACCTTCGATAATTCCTTTATCGCGCTCAAACGCCGTCAATATGAGCGGCAGCATGACGTACCTTTTAACGACTGCGTGGTCGGTTGAGTGTACAAAAGGTGGGTACAAAACCACCAACCTCCTATTATGAATTTCTCACTATATGAATATTTCACAATAGCAAAATCATTAATATCGTTCAAAGAGTCAATCTTTTCCTTGTTTTATCAACATGTGGATAACAATTTCAAAAATACCTGTGGGCAACTTTTTCCGGCTATGTTATACTAGGTTACAAGATTAAGAGATTTCGACAATAAAACAAAGAAGCCCTCACTATCCAAAAAGATCACAACCCAATACCGATAAGTGATTCACCGACCAAAGTTTATCACTTAAAGGTTCCCAAAAGGGATTGAGACCCGCGTAGTAAGGACTTCCGTAAATCTTTAGTTATGGGACAAGTATATCACATAACAAGTGGAAACGGAAGACTTAAACACGCTCAATTTTTGGATTTGTAGGGAAACCAAAGGAGAGCGTTTTTCTATGTTTAAGTTTAAGTCTAAATCTGCATATTGGGAAAAATTTTCCGCATATCAATCGTTTACAAACGTGGACGAATTAAACGCCACGATCGCCATGTTTACGGCCACTTACGAGCTCACATCCGCAGCCGAGGCCGTCCTCAATACGATAAAGCTCCACGCCAAACGTTTTATAGGCGTATGCTGGCTTTATCGCGAAGAAATCGCACGTAAGGCCGGCGTATCCCTTTCGTCGGTGAATCGCGCAATCAAAGCGCTGAAAGAGACCGGCATCCTCACCGTACACCATACGATCCATACGAAACGCGGCGGCCAAACGCATAGTGTGTACGTCATTAATCGCGATTTTGTCGGCGCAGAAATGGCCGCGCTGCCGTCTCGTGAATCGGTGAAATCAACGTCGATGGAATCGGCGCATGAACCTGCGAATGAAACACCGTCAGCGACCGAAAAAGAGGCCGAGAAGCCGCGCCGGACAAGCGTTTCCGCCGATCGCCGCCAAGTACATACGGATTTACATACAAACTCCAATACAAACATAAAACCGAATAAAGATACTACATGCAATAAAGTTAAATCTTCTAATTCGATAAATATCGATAATAACGAATCAGACGCGGAGGAAATTTTAAAGTCAGTACCAGACGAATTTGTCGCGCTCATGAAGCCGTATTATGACGGATCCCCGCACGTCATCGCTGCGCGCTGGAAGACGGCCTGCGTTGCAATTAAGAAAAACTGCTTTAGTCTTGCTAACACATCCTGGGATACGATCGGTCAGGCTTGGCGCGATGTTGTGCGTCAGTACAAGCGTCGGAAAATCCGCAATGCAACAGACGACGGCATTGGCGGCTACTTCTACAGCGTTTTAAGCGATTACTTACTGGACGAGTATTTGCGTAAAGCGTTGAGTTAGTGATGATGTTAGTGTTAATGTTAGCATTGACACTTTGTTAATCCTTGCGCTATGATTCAGTTAATACTAACCATAGGGATGTGGTAAACGCATATGACAGCGAAAATATTATCGTTTGGCATACAAAAAGGCGGCAGCTCAAAGACGACCACAAGCGGCATCGTTGCGTACTTGTTGTCGCAGAACCACCGCGTATTGGCCGTTGACATGGATTCGCAGGGAAATTTAACGGAGCTGTTGACGAAGCGTGATGTCGTTGAGTTCCGCGGAAACACGATACTTGAGGCGATGAAGGAGCAAAACGCAACCGACTTCGTACATACGGTTTCGGACAATCTGCATCTGATCGCGGCCGAGGACTTGCTGGCGACTTTCTCGCGCTGGCTTTATAGCGATTTCCACGCGACACATGCATTAGACCGTTCGCTGATCCTGGCGAATACGCTCGCACCGGTACGCGATAACTACGATTACATAATCATCGATACGCCGCCGGCGCTCGGCGACCAGACGATGGTCGCTCTCGCCGCCTCCGATTATGTCATCGCAATGTTCGAAGCGAGTAAGTTCTGCTATTCTGCGCTGAGCCGGTTCCTCGAAACGTGTTGGCACGTCAAGGAGCGCGTGTCTCCGAACATGGCCGTCGCGGGTATTCTACGTGGATTGATTGACGCGCGTAGATCCGATAATAAATACTTGATAGGCATGGTTCAGGACACATATGGCGAGATGTGCTTTAATACTGTCTTGTCACGGAACGCTGCAGCCGGCCGTCTTGCAATGACTGGGCTGTTTGATAATAGCGAAATTAACCAGGCCGTCGCGCAGTATCGATTATTTGTTGAGGAGTTGATGGGACGTGTCCAAGATTGATTATAATAAACTAATGAAAAAGCCAGAAACTGATGTCGACAACACGGTTGTATATGACAACTTTCTACCGACCGGCGAAGGCGTCAATAAAGATAATACTAACGTTAATGTTAGCACAAACGAAAACGACAGTGTCAACGTTAATATCACGGCTGTTCCTATCGCTAAGCCTAAACGCGGCATTCGCGAAACGCATACGACAAAGGCGTTCTATATCCGAAATGATATCGCGGAGTTAATTAACGAAGACATCCGGAAAAGTAAGCGCGGCGCAATGACCGAAATTGCCAACGCACTATTTGAACAATATTACCGCAGCCAAGGCCGGTTGAAATAACGCTTCATATAAACGCCCATCTCTTCGGAGGTGGGCGTTATTTTTTTTTTGCGTGAAGTGTCCGGTCTGGCCGATCGCGGTGTCATAACGCATGAAGGCGGAAAATTTTACGGACTTCTGTACGGTTTCCGTTCCGCGACTGTCTAAGTATGTGAGCGGAAAATTTTGCGCCAGGGTGTACGGTTTCCGATCGGCATCCGTCTAAGTCGGTAGGAGAGCGAAAGGAGGCGATAACATTGAGCGAAGTAGTTACGCAGGATACGCGATTGTCAGCGGATCTCCCAACGATAACGGCGGAGATCAACGCATACAAGCGAGTAGCAGGCGAAGCGATATTCGAAATTGGCCGGCGTTTGAAACACGTTAAGGAGAACGATCTGGCGCACGGTCAGTGGATGCGATGGTTATCGGAAATCGAGATCGACCACAGCACCGCGCAAAAGTTTATAAGAGCGTTCGAGCAGTTCGGAAACTTGGCGACGTCTCCAACTATTCCGATCGGTAAAATATTCGAAATGCTATCACTCCCGTCCGACATCGACCGCAGTGACTTCGTTTCTAAGCCGCATACAATCCCGTCAACTGGCGCCGAGAAGACCGTCGATGAGATGACCGTTCGGGAGCTGCGCGAGGTTAAGGCAGCGTTGAAGGCGGAAAGGGAGGCGCGTGAGAAGGCGGAAAAGCGAGCCGAACAAGCGCGCGGCGATTACGAAACCGTACGTATAGCACTCGAAAGGCAGCCGCCGCGTGTTGAAGTTCGAACCGAGTATGTCGAGGTTCTAGACGAATCTGCAGCGGATCGATTGCGTCGATATGAGGAGAAATTCGGAGACATCGAAATCTACGAGGAAGGCGTTGCTCGTATCGACGGAATCTCCGACATATCCGCGTCATTGCAGACGTTTAGCTACGAAGCACGGGCGCTAATGAAGAAATACGGATTCCTGGCGCAGTTTAGCGGAGAGCTAAAGCGAATGCATGGCGCAGTTATCGAGGACTATGACGCGGCGATTGACGCAATGTATGAATTTTCGAGAACGATGCGTGATGTTATCGACAGTGCAAAAACCGGCGCAAGAGTTATTAATATCTAAATTTAAAGGAGGAAATTAAAAATGAGTAGTGTTGTTAGCTTTTTAAAAGGCCAGGCAGGTCTGTCAGACGAGGCAATGGGCGCAATCCAAGGCATTGTGGCAGCGTCCGCAATGTCTATTCGAGAAGAAGTCAGGCCAATGCGGGAATTAATGGCGGGGCTTATGGTTCAGAACGAAAAATTGACAAAAGCACTTGAGACGATCAGCGCAAGTGTATCTCAGTTGAAGACTAACGATCTCCCGCAGTTGAAGCCCCTTCCTGTAGCTAAAGGGGTTAGAGGACTCGATTTTGAGAAGAAGGCGTCGGAGATTATCTCAATGCTATATGAAAAGATGGCGGACCCGCATCCAGCGCGTTTGAGACCGTTCTATACGGACTTAGAGGCGGACACAGGCGTTTATATCACGTCCAAACATAGAGAACGTACGTCCGAGATTAAACGCGGAGATGAGGGCAAATATCCATACCGAAAGATGGACACTGCGTTAATGTATCTCGATCCTGACTTCGTTTTTCAATACGCTAAGTCGTATAAGTTCTCGATAAAATAACGCGTTCGAGCGAAACAGGCAATCGCTTGAACGACGCATCATAACGGAGGATCTGCGCCAACAGGTCATACCGTTCAAATGCACGGAATGATACCGTATTTGCACTATTCTACACTAACGAAAAGTAACCGAAGAGATTACGTCATTTCCGCCATCATCACGTGGGACATTTTCGGTCCCTTCGCTTTACCGTAAAATTACCGTCGATTTAGCCGCTGTCATATCCGGATGGCATAAACGGACCCGATCGCAGGTAAAACGGCTAAATCCACGGTGAAGATCGGCAATAACGTAGATGATGGCGGCGGGGAATCGGTGGCGCGACGGAAATCGGCCGGATCAGGCTATTGTCTTTTCTCTTCAAAGAGCATACGCGCCGATAATTCTATATCCGAATGGGATCGCTTGTTATCCCGTTCGGTACGAAGTTATGAACGTAGTGAATAACTGAGTAAAGATCTTTTAAAGATTCTAAGATCTTAAGTTCTTTAAAAGATTTGACAAAATATCACGACTTTATACGTTTGTCAAGAATAAATTTTCAATGCACCGAAAAGTTTGCACTAAACTACATAAACGGAGGGGATTGCGAATGGAACTCGGTAATTGGGCGTTTGGTAACTCGCGCGGTGAATGCGAAGTACCTCGCGAATGGCAAGACGATTTCTGCGGACATTTACGCGCTATGGGGTTTAGTGGATACGGTTATCCCGTCGAATGGGTCGATAACGGTGCGTGGGCGCCGCATATTTCGGACCATCTGGACGTTTACTGCCGCAAAATCACCGGAAATGAGGGGGGCACTCACCTCAAGTATGAAACGGACGTCTTCGTTATCATGCCGTACTATTGGGGCGATGACGACGATATTGCCGCGCTGCCAAACTTCGTATACAAACCGACCGGCTTTACGTTGAGCTGGTACAAATACGCTCTCCGCGATTCTTATATGAGCCACGATATCACATACGCGGAACTCGACGCCATGCTCCGCCATTGTGCGGAATCTATTCGAAAGGAGACGATAATATGAACGATAATCAAATCGCGGTCACGCTGCCCACTATTCCGAAGGAGGTTGCGGATGCGATCGAAACTGCGCGCAAGCAAGGCGCCTGCAACGGAACGATAATCGACGTACGAAACGACGATTTTACACTCGCGGGAGTAAGCGGCGCAGTATTGCGTCTGATCTCGCTTGACACACTCCTATCCGCGCTAATCAACGGCTATGCTGTCGAGAAGTCCGCGGAGGAACTGGAACGCGAGGCACACGCTGCGATCCGCGAAATGTATCGTTATCACACTACGGGCGTGACCGATGAGGAAGATGATGCGTACGCCGACGGAGTTCTCGATACGCTCAACACGCTCGGCATCAAAATCGAAGGAGTGAACGCCTAATGACGAAGTTAAACGCATCCATCACGCAAAACTATCGGCTGACAACGGACGCGACCGATCGTTCCGACGCATCGCAATTCGTTCTATTGCGCCGCCACATCGTCGACCCTACGAAAGCGCCCGGCTACAAGCCGCCTGCAGACGGATCAGCGCCGGCTCTCCGTGAGGAATGGCGCGAGTTCAAATACTATTCGCTCAATAGCGACGGTCTCAAGGCGGCAGTACAGGCGGCTATCCTGCGCGATACGGACGTTAGTCGCGCCGAGACATTGGCGGAGGCACTCGCAATCTATGCGGAAGCGACGGAGCAATTGGTGTTCGCGATTAGTGTCGCGTTGACACCGAATTTTAGCGACGATTTAGACGCGCTGGACGGCCGGAAGGGTTAACGGAAGGGTACGGAGGAAAGGCGCTGAAATGGCGCTTAAAATTAGCGAGAAGGGGAGTGATTAACTGTGGGGTTACCTGGAGTCCCGGAAAATTCACTACACTACACGGTCGATGAGCTGGACAATGTACCTAACGTCTCTGGCCTATATGTAATCCTGACTCAAGAAGACGACGTTCTTTATGTTGGCCGCGCAACCAAGTTACAAAGCAGACTAAAACAGCACCTGGTGTACACAGGTCGCCAAAGGTTTGCAGTAGCTGCGTACAAGGTTATCGTGATTAAAATGCCTATTAAAGACTACATTTCACAAGAATATCTATTGATTGACTCGCTCAAGCCTATATTTAACGAAGCAAGTACGGATTATCAGAGTTTTTATTCTAGGATTCACTCTGAATCGTTTAAGGAATCCGATATTACCGATCTGATACAAGAATGGAGAATGATTCACCCATCTAAGCCCTCAGATCACCAACCTAATGGGAGCAGAACAAGTAAAGCGAGAAAAGGAGTGAATGATTTGAATAAACTGGCCGCAGTTGAAGTAATGGAAATCCTAACGCCCAGCCAAAGAAAGGTGGTTGCCCTTAAACAAGCGATTAAATGCGTGCAGGGCTTGTTAAGCGAGGAAGAATCATCTCTCATAGTTCGCGAACTTGATACCCTGATAATAGAAGTACCGACCGTGTGATTCCGCGCGGCTTCCGTATAGATATATAAGAGCGAAGGAGTGAACGGTAAATGGACGTTTTGAATACGACAGGCGGCGGATTTAGTGTAGTGGCAATTATTGGCGCAGTTATATTCTTAGGACTCGTTATTTTGTCGGGTTGGGGCCTGACGGATTCCATAAGGGACCGCGAACGGATCAGCACGATAGTATTCGCGTTCGGAGTCGTCTGGTTCACGATATTATTCCTCGGATCGGTAATGACTCGCGACCCAATCCGCCACGAAGTCACGCTCCGCCCAGGCCACGTTATCGACGCGACAAAGTACGAAATCGTTGAGCAGCGCGGGCAAATATACGTTATTGAGGAACGGGAGGCGGCGGAATGAGCGAGGCGAAACATTGCGGAGGATGCGGCGAAATGAAGCCGGAAGCCGAGTTTAAAACGTCAGCAATGGGCGATTATGTCTGCGCAGAGTGCCAGAAATATGACGCAATTTCGGCCGAATTTAGCGAACTTGAGAACGAAGAGGCGCGCTTGACTGACGAAATCATGGAGTTGAAATCGAGTCTAGAAAGCGCAAAGGAACTCGTAGCCAGACGGCAGGCCGCGTTAGATGAGGCGCTACAAAGAGCGCGTGAACATGGCGTTAAGATGACGCAATTCAAATGGGAACGGGAGGCGGGCGAATAATGGGCGTAAAATTATCGAAGTTTCCGGTGACGGCGCCTAGCGGACGGCAGTACGAAGTCACTATCAAACGTAGTTACGCTGGTCTCGTCGACTTATACAGACTGAACTTTCGTGTCTATCGGCATGAATTGCGCAGAAAACTATTCGGCGGTACTCGCCTAGCTTGCGTATTAGTGCAGGAGAAATCGTACTGGGAAACGACCGTTGAAGACGTATTTCCAATCGTTCAGAAATTAATCCGCGATGTCGAAGCGCAGGTAACTCGTAAGGAAACACGCGAGGCTTCATACGTAGCGTTCGACGCATGGGACGGCAAGATTACGGAGGTGTCTGCGGAATGAACTGGTTTGTATTCGCGGAAGTAATCGTTTGGGCCGTTACGGTCTTGGCCGCTATTATTGCTTGGGCCGCGTTCATGGCGCTAGCGGACGAAGTGTCGATGTATCGGTCGGAGCGAAATATGTGGATAACGTTCGCTGTCTGTCTCGCAATTGCAGTAATCGGCGTAGCAACTTTGGCGGGAATGTACGCCGCATAAAACGTAAAGGAGGAATCGAATATATGAACGCACTTACAACGGAACAACAACGGCAGGAAGCCGCAGCGATCGCGCAGGAAATCGAGCGCCAGTTGGATGCCGAGTTTGAGCTGCGGACGGTTGACGGTATTTTAAGACACTACGGGCGGAAAGGATGAGCGGAATGACAACGGAAAATAAGCGTGACCTTGCGGCAGACCTGGCGATATGCGAGGCGGCGACAGACGGGCCTTGGGAATGGCTGGCGGATATAGTAGACAACGATACTCTACGCGGTGATGGAGGATACGTTTGTCACTTCGGATCAGAATATCGCGGATTAGCAGGCGAGGAACCCTACGAAGATGATAAGCGATTCATCGCAGAAGCGCGCGAAGGCTGGCCGGAAGCTATACGGAGGGCAATGGCGGCCGAGGAACAAGTCGGAGCGCTCATCGAATTATTACGCGAGGCAATCGACATGATTACGCCGAACGAGACGGATTATAAATGCGATTATAGGCGCCGGTATGTGCGCCATCAGATCGGTAAAATTGTTCCGGAGGTGGGTGAGGATGAGTAATATGTGCGTATGTCATATCGAAGGTGAATGGT
This sequence comes from Paenibacillus campinasensis, assembly GCF_002272015.1. Classification (GTDB taxonomy): domain Bacteria; phylum Bacillota; class Bacilli; order Paenibacillales; family Paenibacillaceae; genus Paenibacillus_AQ; species Paenibacillus_AQ campinasensis. The sequence goes on from NZ_NPBY01000079.1 coordinate 17,817, forward strand.
GCTTCTATTGCGCTATGTACAGTCCGCTAGAGGACAAGTATCGCGAGGCACAGACGGAAATCGAACGGTTGCGGGCGTTCATCCAACACGAATCGGAGGGCGCAATTGACGACGTCCAGGAACTCGAAAGGCTGCGGCTGGATCGCGACTACTGGCGCGGAGAGGCGAAGGATGCGAATTTACTTAACGCTGAACTCGAAGGGGAATGCGTCGGCCATATGGAGCAAAACCGGAAGCTCGGCGGAATACTTGCGAACCTACTCGGACTGATTAGCGCGGGATACCTGACGATAACGGAAGCACCGTCCGCCGTTGAATACGTAATTAACGACGCAAAGGAGGCACTAAGTAATGGCGAAAAGTCCACGCAAGAAAATAACGGCCGATGAGCGCAAGGACTGGCGCAACCTGCCGCTCGAGCATTGGAATACGGCGACTGTGCACGCAATGGTAATCGAATTAAACGCGGAGAAGTTTGCGGTCGAGAAATACGTGCCGAGATCGTGGACGTACGAACAAGGCGTAATCAAGCGGAATCTTAAGCAGTACGGCGCGGAGGCTGTACGCGAAACGATCGAGCGCGCCTTCGCGGAGTATCGGCCGAGCGCTGACTATCCGCAATTAACGGCCGGCTTTCTGCTGACGTATATGTTGCCGCGCATAATGCCGCGCGTGCTGGCCGAATTGGAGACGCGAAAAAGACGCCAGGCTGCGGAGAGCCAGGCGCCGGATATCGACGAGGTTATTTCGTGGCTATGACGCGGATAGTGAAATATCTATACGTCAGATGTGATTGCGGACCGCACCTCGCTAATCTCAATGCTCCCGATTGGAATCGCGACAAATGCGACATCTATGCGTGCAATAGTTGCGATCGTCCGCTAGTATGTCGCGGGGATGACGGCCGGTTCTACTACGTCGGCAGCCGAGCTTAACTGGCCGGATCCTCAACGAACTCGACAACGTCTTCAATGCGGCAGTCCAGGTATTCGCAGATACGGGCGATAACCTGCAGAGCGACGAACTCGCCGTTATTCATCTTCGTATATGTACTCGGAGCGATACCAGTAGCTTCGCGAAGCTCGGACGCCGTGATATCTCGATCTAGTAAGGTACGTTTAAGCGGCTTAAAACTAGGTCGTAGCATATTCTCACCTCGTTTTTATTTTATCATTAGTCGAACACAACAACAATTGACGATATTTCAAAATAAACTATTGACTTCTCGGTAGTCATAGCGTATTCTCTATGGTGTAAACCACACAAAGGCCGCTCGCGCCATCCCTCGCATCACATACGGACACTCCCCGACCGTCCGTCCACGTTTCAAAACCTCCGCTCATACGATCACGGATTCCGGCGTACCTCTTGCGCAGATCCGGCGATAGCTTTGCCGTCCTCTAATTGCGGCAAGGCAGCGCGAGGTTATTTTCGCGTTAAAGGAGACGACGTAATGAAAACGTTAATTGACCGAATTGACTTCGCGGAGAAAAAGGCGGCGACGCCTACGCGCAACAAGTACCGGCAGAGGCGGTTATCTGCGTATATGACCGCAATAATACGAATGGTAAAGGTGGAACGGAAATGAAAGTCGTAGATTTCATCGAATGCCCGCCGCGCATCTTCTTATTCCTGGCGGATATGTCACGCAACAACAAACGATTACGTCGCGTATGGATACGCAATTATCTACGCGTCACGAACGGAGGGAACGGATATGCGAGAGATTAAATTCCGCGGAAAGCGCGTAGATAACGGCGAATGGGTGTACGGAAATCTGATCGGAACTGACGCCATAGTCGGAGAAATTGTTGACTTTACGGACGAATACTTCAATACAGAATTTTGGTACAGAGTGGATCCCAAAACAGTAGGTCAATACACCGGATTGAAAGATCGCAATAGTATGGAAATTTATGAGGGAGATATTGTACACATAATCGATAATGGATTCGCGGACAAAAACGACATCCAAGACTTCGAAGAGTGGCTAAAAGATGAAGATGTCATTTCTCACGAGATTGACGACGAAGGTTGGATTACGTACAAATACTCACGAACTAAGGACGTAGTTGTCATGGATAGGTTTCCTGTCTATTGGCTTAAGGACGAGACGTTCGGATATGAGGGCGAGGATTTAATATACCCTTCTGATTGCGAAGTCATCGGAAACATTCACGAAGACACAGGCCAGGAGGAGGAGGAATAGTATTGGCTAAACACAGCGCTAGTTGTATCTTAAGCGGACCCTGTACGCTCGCCGACACGGACAAATGTAACCGGATGTGTCCGTCGTATATCGCGCTACACGGCTACACGGGCGACGGCGGCCGTATTGGTGCGGCGGGCTTGCCGGCTGACTACCGCCATCTGACCGTCGCCAACTCGCCAGCTCGCGAAGGGCAGGCGAAGATATACCGGGCGATCGATGCGTATGTCGCGACGTTCAAACGCCAATTTGACGAGGACTACCGCATTAAGTCGCTGTACCTTTATAGTGAAGAGCCGGGAACGGGCAAAACGACGACGGCGGCCGCGCTCCTCAACGAATACCTGACCGCGCACTATATCGGAAGCCTGCAGCGCGGAACAACGCCGCTTGAGCGTCCAGGTTATTACTGGGACATTAACGAATGGCAGCGTGACTATAACAGGTTCACACGTCCGATGGTTCCGAGAGAAAAGGCAGAACCGGCCGCATCTCGTTACTATCGCGCGATGGAAATTGCGGAAGCCGTTCCGTTCCTAATTGCGGATGATATCGGAGTGCGTGACGCAACTGAGGCTTTCCGTGCGGATCTCCACTCCGTTATTAACAAGCGCGTGGCTAACGGCCTGCCGACGGTCTACACATCGAATATTCCAATGGCTGAGACACTGCAATTGTTTGACGCTAGGATTGCGGACCGGATCCGCGACATGTGCCAGGAGCTGCCGTTCGAAGGCAAATCGAAAAGGGGGCGAAGATAACGGATGAATTGCGAACTGTTCGTATCGAAAGTGATCGACGAGAATAACGTGGCCGCGTTCACGCAGTACGGAATCGGTCCGGAGAGTTTCTTCACGCCGCTTGAGAGTAGCGTTGTTAAATTCGTGCTGGATTACGCGAAAGAGAACGGAGGTAACGCGCCAAGCTACGCAACAATTGTCAGTCATTTTCCTGATTTCGTGTACGTTCCAGGCGTTAATGACTCATACGAGTACCTCGCGCGAAAAATTAAGGATTACGAAGGAAAGCAGAGATTGGCGGAGTTAATAAACGAAGAGTTCCCGTCTCTGTACCGTTCTTCCGACACAGAATCGGTAATTTCTGCCTTGCAGGAGAGGCTCGAATCTATTAAAATGGGAACATCCGTTCGTGATAAAATAGGGCGCGATTTGACAGATATTAAAACATCGCTACTATCCGAGTACCGAAAGCGCGAAGAAGGACGCTCTTTCAAACGTTACGACACGCCCTTTCCGTCTCTTACAAAGGAGATCGGTGGATTCTTTACCGGAGATGTATACGGCGTTATGGCCGAGTCAGGGCGAGGAAAGACGTATCTTCTTATTCGCATTGTCGATAGCCTTCTGCGTCAAGCTGCGCGCGTTCTCGTAAAGTCATACGAGGTTAAGGAGTATGTGTGGGTGGCGCGACTTGTATCGGTAATCACCGCGATCGACGAGACGTTCACGGACAATTTAGGCCGGAAGCTTGGCATTCCCAACCGCGACATTCTTTCGGGCAAGCTTGAAGATATTGTGCGCGACCGTTTCTTTGAGGTGGTTGAGCAACTAGACTCGTATTATCCGGGACAGTTGTATTTTCAAGGAAAGAGCGACAAGGGATTGACACGAACACTTGACGATCTGGATGCGGAACTAAGTCGTGTTAAAGTTGACGCAGTAGTCCTCGACCCATTCTACGGATTAGCAGACGTTTACGGCAGGAACGCAAATAATACGGCAGGCGGGGCGGCCGAACACGCGGCTACTCGATTCGAAAACATCATAGGTGACCACGATGTTATCGGATTTTATACCGTGCAGGCGACGGTCGAAAGGAAGCAGTCTGGTGACGATGGGGTTCGAGAACTACATCTACCTACGCGCGACCAAGTAATGACGACAAAGCGTCTGTTAGCAATCGCAACTGTACTTTTCTCGTTTGATAGCGTTGAGAAAGAAGGAATTGCGCGAATTGGCTGCGAGAAGGGGCGGAACGGAGGCGAGGATTTCGTACTAGATTTAATCGCGTTATTCGACTACGGTGTCTTATGCGAGTTCCCAACCGGTCAGGATGCCGCAAGTCAATTTTCATTCTAGCGTGTGATTTTGCGGACGACTTGTATAGATATATAAGGGAGGCGAAAACATGACGATCGAATCCGTCGCTAATGCCGTGAAAGAATTGGCCGGACTTTTTAATTGTTCACACGAGGACGCTTGGAAGAAGTATATGCACCCGGCAATTACAGATGGTTTTGCTTATGCGGATGTGGCGCGATACATCGACGGTGATACGTATGACGCTTAACATCGACGTACGCGCCGAACTCGAACAATTCGAATGGGAGCGCGCCACCTGGACGCATGACCGCCTAATCGCCGTATCGCCGTTTCGCTACGATCGCACCCCGTCATTCTACGTCTACACGGCGGACACGGCCGACGCAAAGGCCGGCTATTGGGGCGATCCAGGCGCAAGGGATCCGGAATGGCAACGCGGCGGCATCGTTAAACTGCTCGCCTTCTTGCGCAACGAGACGACGGCTGAAACGCTTGAGTACTTGCGATATAAGTACAGCTCGCCGGAAACAAGTTCCGACTCACTTCCGCAACTTAAGCCGCTGAAACTCACGCAGGAGCGCCGCATTTACCGGCCGCTAGATATGCGCATCCTCGACCGCTATAAATGGCGCCATCCGTATCTAGGCCAGCGCGGCATTAGCGAGCCGGTCCAGCGGCTCATGCGTATCGGATACGACCGCGAGAGGAAGGCGATAGTCATTCCGTGGTTCAACGCAAACGGCAGCCTCGGAGCGATTAAGTACCGCCGCGTCGATACGAAGGTCTTCTGGTACGAAAAGGGCGGACGGCCAATCCGCGAAATGTTGTACGGCATCGACGTTGTATATGCGAGGCGGCTGCGTAGAGTAGCGCTAGTGGAGGCGGAGGTTGACGCTATGACGCTCATGTCGGCGGGCGTACCCGCGATTGCGACCGGTGGCGCTACGTCCTGGAACGCCGGCAAGCGCGATATGATCGTGAGGTCACCGATTGAGGACGTCGTCATATTCCGCGACAACGACGAGGCGGGGCGTGCGTGGCGAAATCGTATCGCGAGTGATCTGCGCGGCCTAGTCCGATTGGAGTGCGCATTAACACCGCGTTATGTGAAAGACGTAAATGATTTCGCGCAATCAATGGGACTATCGGCGGTAAATTCTGGTTACAAAAACGCAAGATATATCGACAATATATCCAAGCGTGTTATATAATGGAAGGCGTGTACACAATCGGGGGCAGGCAAGCCGCGCAGGAACCAAAAGTTCCCACGTCTTGCGCTACCGCCATTTCCAGATATAAAGATCGATCGGGCTGCACTCGAGCGCGTTTGATATAGCAAGGGCTATCCGTAGTGGCATATTTTTAGTTCGAATGGTGTCGTACGAAGATAGCGTCGATTTGCTGATACCTATGCGTCGTGCGAGTTCACCAAGCGACCAGCCTTTTCGTGAGCAGGATCGGATATACGGCAGCGCACGGCAACTGGTACCATATGCGCTCCTCCAAGATGCAAAGTGTGTCCGAAAATATTTTAGCATATTTTTCATGTAAAAGTGTACGGTTTAAGATTGGCGTCCGTCTAAGTAAGTGTAAGGCGAAAACAAAGCTAAGAGGTGAAGATTTTGGGAACTGAAAAATTGAATAAAGCATTCCAAGCATACAGGTTGAACCCTGACGGCGATTCGTTCAACGACCTGTACACACTTGCCAGAGAGACATTCCTCGCACCAAATCGAGGTAAATTGGCAGTGATGGGGCATAGGGACGTCAACGATGCCGACGCGATCTTCGACGATGTGTTCCTGAGAATATCAGGAGACGTTGACATCAGGGACTTTGCACACACAATGCGAACCAGTCTCCGAAATGCGAGAATCGACCTAATTCGGTCCGAATCGAGTCGGAGAAAATGGATTGACCGCTACCTGGATGACGATTCCGACAAAGACGAAAGCGCGCCAACGCTTCAACTGAGGTCGGAAGAAAACGTGGAATGTGAAGCTATTTTTAGTGAAAAAAAGAAGAGAACCAACCAGCGCCAGCTGATTGATTCCCTTCTCGAATCGGCCAAGATTCTGTTAGACCCTACGATGATTGCAGTCATCGAAAGGATTAAGCGTGGAGAGACTCCGAATGCGATCGCCAAATCGCTCGGCCTCCAACGTAACACCGTAGACCGTAAGCTGCGTCGACTTGCTCGAGGCTATGACCGAAATATCCACGGTGATATCACCGATTATATGCCGGATAGTGTTCGAATAAGACGCGAGTTTTTAACGGCCTAATAATACCCGTAGTTGGTTTGGCACTCAGGCAAAGCGTCAAACCTTCTACAACAGTATTACCATTTTATTATAACATGAAACATGTTGTTTACTACGTTCTGTAATAAATTGTAATTCAAACATTTTCACAATTGGAATTATACCGCACTTTCTCTAGGCTTGTCAACTAATTGAGAGGGGTTCTTAATCATGTCTCGAATTATTCTACGTACTGCTAACGCAAAGGTTTCGCTAAATAAAAGAAATTATCCGAAAAATGCACGCATTGTTGACGCAATCTACAACGGAGGCGTCGAAGAGCACGAAGATATCGCGGATTATTTCGCGTCGGACATCCCGCTTAAAGGGGTGCGCGTCGGATGAAGATATCCGTAACTCAACACGCGATCGATGCCGCCATCAGCCGTTTCCGCGTAGATAGGCGCATTGCGGAGGAATGGATTCGGTCAGGCTTTCGCCAGGCTCGATTCGTCGCGGACATTATATCGGAAGAAGGAAACCCGTGTCGCCTGTTCGCGGGTAAACACGTCACGTTCATTCTTGACGCTAGAGAGGATCGCGTCGTAACGATCTATCCTAGCGAAGTCCGGGCGCTGAGTGTTCGCGAAAAAGTTGAATCGATAATTAACCGAGAGCTGCGCAAGATTGAGCGAAAAGAATCCGCAACCGTCAAGCGTAACCATCTCTCTCGCCTCGAACTCAACGTGGAACGCGCCGCCTGTCTCCTTCGCGCTGAGAAATCGCGTAGTCAGTCCGTTAAACTGGCGATGCAGGCACGTATTGCCGCCATTGACGAATACTTGACGCAATTAAACGAAGATATCGAGAAAATACGCCATGAAAAACGGAAGATCGCGAAGGCGGTTGCGGCGTATGTCGTATGAATAAAGCCGATGTTCCTGCGTCGGCTACGCGGTAATAACGAGGGCGGAAAGGTTCCCGCCAGGCTGCGACACCACGCGCAGTTAACACAGATGTGAGACACGCCGACTCACCGTTATTGCCGCGTCACGGGCGCAGGAAAGTCGTGCCCAAGCGGAAGGAGCCGCGCACCACCGGACATAACCCTCCGGACGCGTAGAGAGGATGGCCGCGGTTGATCCGCCGTCACCTTGCCGAAGCGTAAGACGCAAATCTGCGGAGTGCACACGCAGACGAGCGCAATCCTTCCGCAAAACTAAATAAACGAGAGGAAAGTGATCGAATGTCCATTCGCGATCAATTGAAGAAGCGCGAGGAAGAACGCAACACTCCGAAAGGGAACGGTCTTAACGATGGGCTGCCGGAAGGAGTCACGCGATATGTTCGTCTTGGAGCCGAGCTGAAAGACGGGCGCCAGTTCGTAATGCTTGCGGATCCCGATAGTTGGTTCTTCTACTATTGCCACGAGGACGGAGATTTCGCGACGCGGGCGACATATGTACGGAAGCATACGTGCCTCCATTCTCCGAAAGCAGTCGGCGCTAATTTTGCCGCGTATCAAAAGCCGAACGGCGGCGCCTGCATCTCGTGCAAAGCGAAGGCCAAGCGGAAACTTTACTTCATGATTCCGGTGTTTGATCTCGAATATAAGACGTGGCGCGTTCTGGACGTTAAGGAGTTCCACGTGAACAACCTGATCGGCGACTACGACAAACTCGAAAAGGCTGCGAAGAAGTTCAACAAGGATTACACGATTGTCGGCGACGTGATCAAAATCGGTAAGACTTCCGACGGCAAGTCGTATTCTCTCGAATCTGGCGACGCAGAAGTACCGGCCGAGGCTGCGCAGTTTATCGGATTCGCGTTCCCGTACGAAGAACTCGCAAACTTCCGGGAAGAGGACGATATCATCGCGCTGCTGAACGAAGCCGATTCGGACCACATCGAAAAGTCCGTACTTCCTGTCGGAGAGTCTTCGGAATCCCCAGGCGAAGGCACTGACGCAACGCCAACGGACGATGACGCGCCACCTACAACGGAAGAACTCGGATTCTGAACGGAGGGGCGCAGCGTTTCCCCTCCTTCAAATAAACAGAAAGCGGTGATTTATACGGCACATATTAGCGAAGTTGTCGGTAAGTATTCGGAGTTAGTGGCGCAGATTGCGCTCCTGGCGAACGGATGGCGCGTACACGAGTCGAAAACGGCGGAAGCCTACGACATCCTTGCGACGGATCCAGTTAGCGGAGAGTTCGCGAAGATTCAAGTCAAAACGATTCGGCAACGGATGGACCGCGGTGGCGATCTAGTTGTATACGCGAAGAAAGGTAACGGGACGGCCTACGATCGAGCCGACGCCGATCTGATAATTGGTGTCTGGGTGATCGAAGGTGAAGCGCCGCGTGTGTTTATTTTCGAGAATAGATTGTGCGGAGAGTATTGGGCATCTGAGGCGCGTGCCTCCGAGAGGTGGATCGAATTGCCTCTCGCCCTCAATCGGTCGATCTACGAACAGGAGAGCGCATAATGAACGTTAAAGGCAGCGTCTATCGTGCTGACATATTTGACCGTTTCCGCCCGCCAGATGAGCCGGCCGTCGTCGCCAACTGTGCGCAATGTGACGGCGAGATTTACGCTGGTGACGAGGTCAAACGTACACCCGACGGCGAGACTCTGCATAACGGGTACGGATACGACTGCGCAAAGGAATACGCTGACTTGCGAACATTTAACGCAATGGGAACGATTAATATCCGAGGGGAGATCGATTAAATATGGCGAAATTGACTAACGTTAAGTATCCGAATGAGGTTGTCGAAATTGAAGGCGTGCAGTATCGGAAAGTGGATCGCGAAGCATTGGCGGGGGACGTCGTTAAGATTACGGATGAGGACGTTCCGGGCTACGTAATTGACGGTGGGTTTTACGAAGTCACTCGGATTGATTCCCACGGTGATCCGCAAATTGCCGATGAGGATGGCGACGAGTTCGACCTTGGCTGTACTGACTTCGATGTCTATGAAAAGCTGGCTGTTGGTTACCGTGAGGTCAAACGTAAAGCCAACCCAGGCGAGAGAATCAGGATTGTCGATCGTTGGTCGGCCGCCGATCCGTACGGAAACGAGGCAGAATTGACCGTTAAGTCACGACTAGACGCGTTTCGCGTGATGGCCGAGTTTGGTGGAAAGGACGTCATCGTTAATGACAAGGAGTACGTCGTCCTTGAACCGGTTAATCGCGGCGAACCAGCACCGCAGCTTGAGCGCCTCACGGTTGGTGATTACGCGAAAGTTATCGCCGCTACTAACGGCCTCGTTAGTCGCAACGAAATCGTTAAGATCGTCGCATATGACGAGACGGCAGCTCCGTTCAGAATCGAATCACTCAGCGGAGAGTACCGCGGGTGGGAATACGCGGAATCGCTGGTCCGCGCAACCGAGGCGGAAGTCGAGGCCGCAAGAAAGGCCGTTAAAATCGGCGAGTTTGTAAATGGCGGCTATGCGGTAGTGGTCGACCCGCGTAAATCGGTCGCGATGGGTGGCTTCCTCGTCGGGGATTACGTAGAGGTCGCCTTCAATGGAGATAGAGTCAGCGTACTCAGCGTGCGGAGAAAGGACGGTCTTGTCGGATACTGCAACGCAGACGCACTCCGCAAGGTGACGCGTGAGGAATACGAAGAGGCAACGAAGCCGAAGCCGGCGTTTAACGTAGGTGATTACGCCAAAGTCATCGCTGACAACTTCGAACACCGCGTCGGACATATCGTTCAGATTACTGGAGACGAGCCTTCTTATTCGGAGTTTGACTTCGCTGTTAAGCGCATCACCTACGGAGGGGACGGATACATTGCCGCTAAGAACATCGAAAAGATCAGCGCAGAGGAAGTCGCACGCATCGAAGAGGAAGCGAAGTGGGCGGCGATCGGACGGAAGGTCGGCGAGTTTAGGCGAGGTGATTTTGTTGCTGGGGAACATCGCGAAGATGGCGTTGTTTCAGGCAGCGTTGAGTACTTAGGATCCGAACTGCTCGGTGTGCGTGCTACTTCTGGTAGTTACTACGTCGTAGTCAGATCGACAGTAAAACTAATCGTTCCCGTCGGGCAGCGTTTTGACCTTTCGGAAGGAGGCGCTGACATATCGAAATAAAACTTTCGCTTAATCGTCCGGACGACAGCGCAGCGAAAGCGACAGCGCGCGAAGCAGTCAAAGCGGCGGCCAAGCGGAAGAAAGACGCATCCGAATCGTTAGAAGACGCATGGGAACGTATCCTCGCGATGAAAAATTCGGACGCAGACCGAGCGAAATTGCTTGCGGTTAAGAGCGCTATGGAGACGGGTGTTACAGGCAGACATCCGTCCGGCGCCGGCAAGCGTTTTAGCAAAGCGGAAGCACTCCGGATTTACGAGGATCTACGCGAGAAGATGCGTACAGACACTCTCCGCGAAATGGTCGAGAATACGCCGAAAAACTACTTTCTGATTAACAGCGAGAAGTTACTGGCGCGACTCAACGAAAGGCTTCGGAATGAAACGGAAGTGGCGGTCGATACGGAGACAACCGGCGTTGACGTATACACTGACGTAATCGTCGGCATATCACTAACGCTGCCGTCCGTAAGCATACCGCCGCTCGCCGAGACGGGTATGCACGTATACATTCCGGTCATGCACGATGAGGGCGAACAGCTTTCGCGAGAATACGTTCTGGACGAATTGCGCTGGTTCCTTTACGACGAAGGCATCGGCAAGATTCTCCATAACGCCATATTCGATATCGCAATGTTCAGGCGGCACGGCTACGATCTGCGCGGCGTTAAATGGGATACGATGACCGCGATGCACTTACTTAACGAAAACGAGCCGTCGTTCCGCTTAAAGGACCTTGCGCCAAAATATCTCGGAGTCGAGTCGGACACGTTCGCGGAACTATTCGGTAAGACGCCGTTTAACGAGATTCCGTTAGACATTGCGCTTGCATATGCGGCAAAGGATACCGATTTGACCTGGCGCCTCTACCAATTCCAGCGCAAGCACTTCGCCTCACTTCCGACTGTACTCGAATATTACGAAACGGTTGAGGTTCCGCTGCTCTACGTAATCGTGGACCTCGAAGCTAACGGATATATCCTCGATTTGGACTTCGCGAAAGAGTACGGGGAGCAGTTGCGGAAGCGTGCGGATGAACTACACGTCAAACTTCTCGCTGAACTATCGCCATATCACGAAGGAGATGGCGAGCTTAACCTTAACTCTCCGCCGCAGATGAAGGTTGCGCTTTCGAAATCGATCGGACGCGAACTCCCGAATATGGACGCTAAGAAAACGTTAAAGCCACTTGCGGAAAAATACGAGGTGATCAAACTCCTCCTGGAATACCGCAAGATAACGAAACTCAGCGGAACATATATCGACGCGCTGCCGACGAAGCAGAATCCGACAACCAAGCGCTGGCATTCACGATTTAATCCGATGGGAACTGTTACCGGCCGATTCAGCTCCGGAAAGGATGAGGACGCGGAGGATTCGAATCAGTTCAACGTTCAAAACCAGCCGTATGAGGCGCGCAAGATGTTCATGGCGCCGGATGGTAAGGTGTTAGTATCCGCAGACTTTAAGGCGCAGGAGATTCGTTGTACGGCGTACTTATCCGGCGAGCCGGTCCTGATCGAAGCGTTCGAAAAGGGAATCGATCCCTACGCAAACATGGCGAGCATGTATTACAAGCGTCCTTATCACGAAGTCAATAAGTTGCCAAACGGCGAGGATACGCCCGAACGTACGGCGATGAAGGTCGTATGGCTCGCGACATTGTACGGTATGAGCGACTATTCGCTGGCGGAGATGCTCGGACTCAAGAAGGCGGAAGCTACCGCGTTCAAGGAAGAACTGTTCAGCGGAATGCCGAAATTGTCCGCGTGGCTTAAAGCCAACGAGGAGCATGTCGCGAAGTACGGTTTCGTTTGGGCGGATAAGCAGCAGCGGAAACGTCGCCTGCCCGACGGTAAACTCAAGCGCAAAAACATCCCGTACGGAAAGTGGAACGATCCGAAATACGATGAGTGGCGCAAACATAACGCTAAGATTAACCGAGCTATGCGCCAGGGAACGAATGCTCGCGTACAAGGAAGCTCCGCCATCCAGACGAAAGTGACGATGATTAAGGCGCACGAGGAATGCAAAAAGCGTGAAGGATGGGCGCTTTGGGGAACGATTCACGACGAGTTGGTATTCGAAATCCCCGAAGACTTTACGCGTGAGGATATCGCGACGATCGAACGCATTATGACGCAATCCTATCGGTGGGGTACTGTCGCCAACGGCACAGATATTGCGATTATGAAGCGCTGGGGTAAGGGCGTAACGCCTGATGAATGGTTCCGGCAGAAGGAGGGCGGCGCCTAATGACGTACCAATGTCCGAAATGCCGCTGCGATATCCGCACACTTGACGACGAATACGGAGACCACGGTTGCCCTTGCGGATGGGAGCCGTACGAGGCGTACGGGTGGAAAGTAATTTCGAAGGAGGCGACGTAGTGGCGACGCACATCCGCTTAGATAACCACGCAGCCTACGTTTTCCGGCGCGAACCTGGCGACATATTCTTCTGCACAAAGTCGCGAGACGGGAGCGTAGTTGTAGGCGGAAAATATTCGGAGGACTTCGTGCGGATATTCTCGCAGGCGAAGTTTAACGTAATCATCACAAATTAGGAGGCGGTTTTCATTACGCAATCAATCGCGGATAAAATAGCGCAAGACTTTACGGAATATCTCAACGCCTGGCACTCGGCACCCGAAGTATACGACGACGCTCTCGACGCGCAAATTCATCGCTGGTATGCCGATTACCTGACTGACAAAAAGCGCAAGGTATGGCCGCCGCGAGGCATTCCGTACTTCTCGCCGTCCTCGGCCAACGCTGATCCACGCGGCCTATACGAAAAGATGCTCGGAGCAAAGCGCGAGTCAGGTGAAAGGCCGCCGCACCAAGGGCGCCAGGTTCGAATCGGAACGGCGATCGGCGATATCATTCAGCGCGACATCTTATTCGCGGAGAAACATATGGGCGAAAATCCACCGTTCCAATTCGAGCGCAACGACCGCGGCGAGCCGATGTTCGAGGAGTTCGCGAAGAAGAACGCAGTTATCGAACACGACGGCAAGCAGTTCGCCATTTACGGAACCTGCGACGGCATTATGCGCTACGTCTCGGAGGACGGCGAAGTGCTACGCGTTGGTCTCGAAGTCAAATCGAAACAAACGACATACGCAGCCACATCCGGATATTCCATGCGTAACGGCGCGAAGGAAGACCACGTTAAGCAGTGCGTCTGTTATTCGATCATGTACGACGTTGACTACTACGTCATCCTCTACGTAAACGGTTCGCGGAAGGCGTGGGAAATGACGCCAGAAGAGTTCGAAAAGAATCCGGATATCGCGGTGTTCGGCCTGCACATTACGGATGAGATGCGCGACGAGGTACTCGACCACTTCGCGTCAATTGTGGCGGCAGCCGAAGCCGGCAAGCCTCCGAAACTCGACATCGGTAAGTGGACGTTCAACGATTTCAAACGAAGAATCGCGACCACCTTAACGGACGAGGAAGTCGCGGAGATCGAACGCAAGGTAAGCGCGATTCAACGGTCGGGACTGCCTGACTGGAAGAAACGGAACGCGGCCGGAGTGCTTGCGGAAATCATGGAACTACGAAAGGGAGGCGCGGCTTAATGCGAATTTTTAATCGAATTATCAACGGGTTTATATACGTCGGACTGTGCGGAGGTGCCGCGCTTGGATCCGTATTCGTGTTCGAACTAATTTTTGGCGCGAATCAACCGTTCCTGCAGCGTGTTGTAGTCGGAGTCCTTGCGGCGCTCGGATTCTTGGCTGGGGCGCTAGGTACAGGCGAAAAGGAGGCGGAGAAATCTGGCGAAGACAACGCGCAGTAAAGAACCGCCGCAGCTACACGCCGGCCTCGACTTATCGCTAACATCACCGGGATTTGCCGTTATTGAGGTGCGCAACAGGCAGGCGCATCTCATAGCGACATCCAACGTTAAGACAGTCGCAGACGAGGCGCAGCCATTGCGGTACGAAGTTATCGAAGCGCACGCGCTACTCTTCTTCCGCAAGCACTCCGGCCTAACTACGATAGTCCGCGAGATATGGCCGCCGTCCAGAAACTTCGCGCAGAACGATAAGGTTCACGGCGCCTGGTCCGCAGTCGACCGCGCCTTATCCCGTCTCGGCCTTGAAGTAACGGTCAATCTCGCGCCACCAACCGTTAAGAAGACGTTGTGCGGTTCGGGCAGCGCGGATAAAAAGGAAGTGGCCGCGGCCGTCCGGAGAATATGCCGGCTTCCTGACGACTACAAGTTCGCTACGGACGATGAAAGTGATGCGGCGGCGATCGTGCTTGCGCATCTGATACGTGAAAATCTAATAGACGGAGGTAATGTGAATGGATAATCAAGGTGGAGGTATCGGTATTTTGGGACTCCTCGGTATTGTATTCGTGACCTTGAAGCTTACTGGCGTGATCGACTGGTCCTGGTGGTGGGTGACGCTGCCGTTTTGGGGTGGCCTGGCGCTCGCCTTAGTAATTGCGCTTATCAGTCTTATCGCTTATGGTATCGCGTCCGGAGTCGAAGCGAACAAGCGCGAGAGACGGCGTAGAAACAGATGACCCGCGCCGACATTGTCAATTATCTCCACTATGAACGCGATCGGCTCATCGAAGTGATCCGCATTCACGAAGAGGAAGTCGCAAGATACAACGCAAGACTCGCGCAGATTGAGCGCCAAATAGAAAAATACGAAACGGAGCGATGACATATCACGAGCACACCGCAATATGTAACGAAGCCAAACAACCGCCGTCTAACGTTCGACCCTGCCCGCCTGTCCACGTTTGCCGACCGGATTCTCTCCGGTCTGGCTGGCGTAGATAAAACGCAACTCCTTCGCGGTGTTAACGCCAAGCTGCGCACCGAATCCGTATCAGGCGAAGAGATTACGCAAGCCTTCGCAATGTCCGCGCTCGAACTCGTAACGAAGGAGGCGCCCGAATGGAAGTTCGCGGCCGCCCGTGCGTTATTGACATCGCTATATAAGAAGGCCGCGGTCAATCGGCGATACAAGGCGTACAGCGACCGGCCGTATGGCGCGTTCTATCCGCTGATTAGCGAATTAGTGTCGAAGGGCGTCTATCGCGAGGAATTGTTGACCGCCTACACGCCGGAACAAATTGCGGAGCTTGGCGAATGTATCGATTATAAGCGCGATTTACTGTTCGACTATATCGGATTGCTGACGCTGCAGGAGCGCTATCTCGCTACGGACTTCGACGGACGCGTGATGGAGCTACCGCAAGAACGATACATGGTGATCGCGATGTTCCTTATGCAAAATGAACCGGCCGACAAGCGCCTGGATCTCGTCAAAGAAGCGTATTGGGCGATGTCGAACCTGTACATGACGGTCGCAACGCCTACGCTATCGAATGCGGGCAAAGCAACAGGCGGCCAGTTATCGTCGTGCTTTATCGATACGGTCGACGATTCGCTTGAAGGCATATTCGATTCCAATACGGACGTGGCGCGCCTTTCGAAAATGGGCGGCGGCATCGGCGTTTATCTCGGCAAGGTGCGCGCCAGAGGATCGGACATTCGCGGCCACAAAAACACGTCAAGCGGCGTCATTCCGTGGATTCGGCAGCTTAACAATACGGCCGTCAGCGTTGACCAGCTCGGCACGCGTAAAGGCGCAATTGCCGTCTATCTCGACGTATTCCATAAGGATATTCTCGCGTTCCTCGACCTCAAGCTGAATAACGGAGACGAGCGGATGCGTGCGCACGATATTTTCCACGGCGTCTGCATTCCGGATCTCTTCATGGAAACGGTGGAGAAGCGCGGCGATTGGGCGCTATTCTGTCCGCACGAAGTCCGGTCACTCTTCGGATGGGGCCTCGAAGACTTTTACGATGAGGAAGTCGGCGCCGGCTCGTTCCGCGAGAAGTACGCCGAAGCGCTTGCTCATCCGTTGTTGCCGCGAATTACCGTACCGGCAATCGATATCATGAAACGGATCATGAAGTCGCAGCTTGAGACCGGGACTCCGTACATGTTTTATCGGGATACGGTTAACCGCGCCAATCCGAACAGTCATCGCGGCATGATCTACTCTTCGAACTTGTGTACGGAAATCATGCAGAACCAATCACCGACCGTAACCGAGTCGGAAGAACTCGTTATGAGGGACGGCCAGACGCGAATCGTAATCACGAAAGTCCCAGGCGACTTCGTCGTATGCAATCTGTCGTCGATTAACCTCGCACGAGCTGTTCCGGCCAGCGTACTCGATCGCTTAATTCCGATTCAGGTCCGCATGCTCGATAACGTTATCGATATCAACAATATCGAAATCCTGCAGGCGCAACATACGAATCAACAGTACCGCGCAGTCGGACTCGGTACGTTCGGACTCCACCATCTACTCGCGCTTGAAGGTATCCGCTGGGAGTCGGACGAAGCCGTCGCATATAACGACCGCCTGTACGAAGACATCGCGTATCTAACGATTAAGGCAAGCGCTGACCTGGCGAAAGAGAAGGGCGCATACCCAGCGTTCGAGGGTAGCGAATGGCATAGCGGAGAGTATTTCGTTAAACGCGGCTATATCGATGAGAACGCCGAGTCCGTCAAAGAGTCCGATAAGTGGGCGCAATTGACGCTGCAGGTCGTCCAGCACGGTATTCGCAACGGGTATCTGCTCGCGATCGCACCTAACGGGTCAACGTCCATTATCGCAGGCTCGACCGCCAGCATCGACCCAATTTACGAGCTGCTGTCGTACGAGGAAAAGACAACGTATAAGATCGCTAATCCTGCGCCGGATCTCTCGCCAGCTACGATGTGGTACTACAAAACCGCGTTTACTATCGATCAACACTGGTCGATTAAGGCGGCCGCCGTACGGCAGAAACACGTTGACCAAGCGCAGTCATTCAACCTTTACGTGACACCGGACATTAAGGCGAGCGCATTCCTTGCGCTTCATTTAGACGCGTGGAGGTCCGGAATTAAGAGTACGTACTACATCCGGAGCCGCGCACTAACGATTGAAGAATGTGAGAGTTGCGCCAGCTAAATAACGAATCCACGGCTTCAACATTGTCACGGTTCATAAGCACTATCACACAAAGAAGGAGGTCGACAATTGAACGTTAAGCTAATCGCACACACGGTGTTATCAGACGAATTTACAGACGAAGTCCTAACGGCGCTCGCACCGAAACACGTTCCAAACGAACGCGCAGCCGTCGCCCTTACCGCAATCCGTACGTGTTACTCACCGCTTAAGCCGACGGAAATCGTCGCAAAGGAGGGCGCCAAGTATTTCGGTAATGCCGCGTCAGATGGCGAAGGCGGCACGGATGCGGATCGGCTATTCCGTCACATAACACGCAGCGGCCATACGTCCACGCTCGAGCATATCACGTATACGTTCGCGATCGAAGGCGTTAGCCGCGCGCTCCTTGCACAGCTCACACGTCACCGCCACATATCGTTCAGCGTGCAGAGTCAGCGCTATGTACGGATGGGGAGCGCGGACAAGATCGGCGGAATGGATTACGTGACGCCGCCGAGTATACAGGATCCGAACAAGACGGTCGTCTATTACGAAAGTTACACGAAATGGCTCGGGCTAAAAGCGAATACACCAGCGCAAGAGATATTCGACGATGCGATGGCCGTTGCGCAGGAAACTTACGACAGACTGCGCGAAGCCGGAGTCCCACCGGAAGACGCGCGCATGGTCCTCCCGAATGCCGCCGCCTGCAATCTCGTCATGACCGGAAACCTCCGCACGTTCCTCGATTTCTACGCGAAGAGACGGCCAGGCAACGGCGCTCAATGGGAAATCGCAGACTTAGCGGTTAAGATTCGCGACGAAATCGTAAAGGTTGATCCGTGGCTCGCGCCATATTTTAGCGAAAAGGAGGCGGTCACATCCGAGTAATCTTGACGGCAGCCATCGCTATATCTATCGCACTGACCTGCGTTGAGGCCACGAGCGCGGTAACGGCGGTATCCGGTGAAACAGGCAATCACCGGACCCCTCCGGATAAGGTTCCGTCTGAAACAACGCAAGAGTGGCGCACGTTCGAAGCGACCGCGTATATCGCTCTATGCGACACGGGATGCACCGGCATAACCGCAACCGGCCTAGATGTGCGCCAACACATTACGGTCGATGGGCGACGAGTCGTTGCGACTGATCCAGACGTTATTGCGATGGGCACAACGCTGACAATCCGCCTGGCTGACGGCACGGAAATCGATGCGATCGCTCTCGACACGGGCGGCGCTATTAAGGGGCGCAAAGTTGACGTCTTGATGGCGAATTTACACGACGCGAAGCAATTCGGAAGGCAAACGGTGGAGGTACGAATCGACGGCGCGTCGGGCGCTGAATAACGAATAGGGAGCGATTATATGAAGAAGTATTTGCGACGGAATCAAAGCGGTTCTGGTTTTACGGCAGGCAAACGGTACCGAATCGCAGAAGAAACGATGGGTTTCCGCGAAATGTGTTACGTAGTCTTTGACGACAGAGGCTCGCGCAATTACTTTACAATTGAGCCGGATAGCGACGGTAAGTCTTACCGCGACTGGTTTACGCTCGAAATCGACGAGGAGCCGCGTGTTGGTGACGTTGTTAAGCCGTACGCAGCACATGCGCAATGGGAGACGACGTTGACTAAGCGCCATTACGAAGAGGACGGAATTTACGGTAAGGCGTGGAAACATACGCACGATAGCGGATGGATAGGCGAGGACCAGGTTTATATTATCGACGACAGCCGCGAGGAGGTGGCGGCCTGATGATCGATACGTACGTCATCATTCGAAGGGATAACGGAGAATTAGCGCACAGCAAGGCGTACACAAGTATTCGTGACGCTAAACTCGCGCTCAAGTATCATCACGGCGGCCCGTTCGCCAGCCACTACGCGGTCGCAAAAGTAAGCGCCACGCCGTCCGCATTATTTACCGTACGGGCTGACGGAAAATGGACGGAGGTGACCGCCGAATGACGTATCCCCACATCGCAATTACCGGCTTACTCCGCAGTGGTAAGAACGCGGTCGCCGATTACTTGACACAAAATTACGGCTATACGCAATTCGCGTTTGGTGACGAACTCAAGCGCTACTATCACGAATTATTCGGTCCGTCCGAGACGAAGCCGCGCGAAGGCTATCAATGGTTCGGCCAGACGATGCGCGAACGTGACCCGGACATATGGGTGCGGAAGTGTTTCGAACGCATCAATGGCCGCGAGTATTTAGAGGATTATTGGGCGGAAATGTACGGGCTAAGATCGTTCCGCGCCGTGATCAGCGACCTCCGCCAGCCTAACGAGTTCGACCGCTGCCGCTCGGAAGGCTATACGATAATCCGCGTCACAGCACCGGAAGCCCTCCGCATCGATCGCGCCATTAAGTCCGCCGACAACTTCGCGCTGGCGGACCTGACTCACGACACCGAAAGCCACGTCGACAGTTTCGCCGTTGACTACGAAATCGTAAACGACGGCACGCTGGCGGATTTATACGCAAAAGTTGACGGGATTATCGGAGGGATGCGCGATGTCACCGCTTGATTCTTACCGGAACGCGTACAAAGCCGGCTACTTTTACGGGAGGATAGATGCGCTAAACGGCGCGCCATACGATGATAGGACGGTGTTAGAGCGCGGGCAATTGCTTTCAGAAGGGAATACGGTAGAGTGCAAAAATATACCGGAGTCGACGGGTGAAACAGGCAATCATCCGTCCTAAACTCCGCAATAGGAGGCGGTAAGTTGAATTTAGACGTGTACCGGACACTGACTAAGGAGCAGCCGAGAATACCGAAGGAAATTACGATTGAGAACGAAGAGTTCCACAACACGGCGACGCTCGAAGAGAAGGAGCAGTACGCGCTGGCTCTCATATTTTCCGCCATCCGTAAGGTCGTAGAGGAGCACGGCAAGGAAGCGCGCATAGTGGTCTCGTGTTCTTTCGGTATAGACTCGATCGTAACGTTGCATCTTGTTCGCAGGGCTGCGCGAGACCTGGGGGTGACGTTCGACGTCGTTTGGAACAATACGCTGAATGAGTACCCTCAAACTCGCAAATACGCTAAGGAAATGACGGAACTATGGGGACTTAATACGATCGAAGCGCGGCCTGAGACCACTCTTAAGAAGATATACGAAGAGAACGGTGTTGACTCGTTATTTAAGCGTAAAGGAGATCGTAGCGGCGAGGAGGGCAAGAAAGAACCGGTCGTCGAGAAGTGCTGCGGGTCTCTTAAGCACCGGCCGATGAAAAAGGCGATTAAGGATCACGGATGGCACTTAATGTTCAATGGGGTTCGAGCCGGCGAGAGCCGCCAAAGGTGGATGAGCGCCCGGCGAGACGCAGACCTGTTCTACTCATCGCATACTTGGAAAACGTGGGTGTGCCGGCCGATTCTATGGTGGACTTCTATGACTGACTCATTCAACTACGGAAACAGCCGACAGGAAGACGTATGGGAATACGTACGTAAATACGATATCCCGTACAATCCGCTATACGATCTCAACGCGGTCATCGACGACCGATTTACCGGAGCCGAGACGGTTGTTAAGCGCGAAGAAGCCGAACGGTTGTCGGCCGAAGGATTTAACGTATTTATGCCGCGGACAGGCTGCCAGGCGTGCCCGATACCGATTAAACGCGGCTATCTCCGTTACCTGCGTCAAGTGTTTCCGAAGACTTACCGCTCAATGCTCTTTCAGCTCGGATTTGCACGCGTGTTAATCGCCGAAATGGACGAAAAGGTCCGCGATGAGTTGTTCGAAGAGATGAGCGGATTCGGCGTCATAACGGAGAAGACGGAGGAAGCGATACTCGATCGGCTCGAGGATATTATCGAACTCAAGCCGTGTGTGTTCGATGGTGTGGGCGTCGTGAAGAAGCGCCGCGCTTAATTCTCCGCCCCAAACAGCAGCCAACCGTCCTGATCCGCAATGAATACGTAGCGTCGCGCCTCTTGTGGTATCTGCGTCTTACGGTAGAAATGCGCCGCCGACACGTAGCCGCGTT
Organism: Paenibacillus campinasensis; assembly: GCF_002272015.1. Lineage (GTDB taxonomy): Bacteria > Bacillota > Bacilli > Paenibacillales > Paenibacillaceae > Paenibacillus_AQ > Paenibacillus_AQ campinasensis. The sequence goes on from NZ_NPBY01000079.1 coordinate 39,440, forward strand.
TATCTACGTTGGCTGCGGTCGGATCTGACGCAGAACTGGCGAGCCGGAGCGCGATTACTTGCGCTGTGCGGTCGTAGCCTAGCGTGACGCGGTTGCCGTTGCGTAAGTCATACAGCGCGATGATGTCCGATGACAGGCGCAGGCGGCGCTGCTTGTCCGTTGCGACGAACAAGTTGACGAGCGGAATTTCTTCGATATTAAAGCGTTGGTGCATCGTTATCACTCCTTTAACGGGGATCTATCGCTAATTATACGTAAATTGAACGAAAAGTAAACGATATGGAGGCGGTTAGATTTGACGGAAATTAACGTTGTATTATGCGGCGACAGTACGGAGGTCCTGCGCCAGTATCCCGACGCGTTTTTCGATAGCGTGGTTTGCGATCCACCGTATGGATTATCGAAAGAGCCGAATATTACCGAAGTCCTGACGAAATGGATTGCGGGCGAGCCGTACGACCACGGTCACGGCGGATTCATGGGGAAATCGTGGGATTCGTTCGTGCCGCATCCGGATTTATGGCGTGAGGTATTCCGCGTGTTGAAGCCGGGAGGACATGCGCTAGTATTCGCCGGAACGCGCACACAAGACTTAATGACGATTGCGCTCAGGCTCGGAGGTTTCGGGATCCGGGATGTTATCGAATGGCTTTATTTTAGCGGATTTCCGAAGAGTATGGACGTTGGCAAGGCGTTTGATAAACGGGCAGGCGTGTTGGCTCCGCGTGGTCAAGGTTTCAACGTTGCCGGACAAAACGTACAGCTAAACCAAAACAGAGAGTTACGGTCGGACCACCCGGATTATGTGCCTTATTCGCCACAATCCGAACTCGCCCGCAAATGGGACGGATGGGGAACCGCACTCAAGCCCGCGCACGAACCGATTATCGTCGCGCGTAAGCCGCTCGCCGGGACCGTGGCCGAAACGGTCGAGAAGTACGGAACGGGTGCGATTAATATCGATGGGTGCCGGATTGCTACGGACGATAAAATGTCGTACTCATCCAGCAAGGCGATGGGCGTTACTTCCTTCGGAACGGGAACGACTAAACAGCACGAAGCCGGACGTTTCCCCGCAAATTGCGTCACAACGGACGACGACGCGTTTTATTCCCCGTATTTCAACGTCACTCCGCGCGAAGTCTGCAAAAAGGCGACTAAGGCGGACCGCGGCGCAGGCAACACGCATCCAACCGTCAAGCCGACCGCACTCATGGCGTGGCTCATCCGTTTAGTAACGCCACCAGGCGGAACCGTACTCGATCCGTTCGCCGGCTCCGGCAGTACGTTAGTCGCGGCCAAACGTGAGGGCTTCGGCTATGTCGGAATTGAACGTGAACCGGAATACGTAGATATCGCAAATGCACGCACGAAGGAGGCGGTCTAATGGGCGCAGTTAAAGTGGATACGGAAAAACAGGCGCGAGCATACGAAGTAAAATACGCTCTCAACGACGCGGCCGGCGTTAAGGCGCTGCTCCGCGATCGCCACCGGATAGGCGAGCGACGCTATAAAGGCGACACGGCGGCCAGCGACATACTAATCGATTTACACAGCGCAATCTATAACGCCGGCCTAACCGATCGCCAGGCGGAGGCGATTGCGTGGGTGTACGGTCGGGATCTTACGCAGGCGAAGGCGGCGGAAATCATGGGGATCGCGCAAAAGAACGTTAGCGAAGCGATTGACCGCGCTGCCGAGGCGATTGCGGCGGTGTTTGCGCGGTGGGAATACGGCGAGGTTAGCGTTGAGTATGCGGATGCGGAAGAAATCGAAGAGGAGGCGGTTTAATGGCGGAAAAGAAACTGCTCGGCGGCATCGAATTAAATCGGATTTACCAACGCGATTGTATCGAAGGAATGCGGATGATTCCGGACAAGAGTATTGACCTAATCGTTACAGATCCGCCTTACCTTATGAATTACCGCAGTAACCGTCGCGTCGCAAACGAAAGATTTAAACATATCACCAATGACAGGGACAGTAACGGCTTAATTGCGGACTATATCGCGGAGTGCTACCGTGTTCTTAAGGAAGATACCGCCATTTATATGTTCTGCAGCTGGCATCATATCGATTTCTTTAAAACAGAGTTTGAAAAGTATTTCAAACTTAAAAACTTAATCGTCTGGAACAAAAACGTCCACGGTACCGGCGATCTCAAAGGTTCTTACGGTCCTAAACACGAGTTAGTTCTGTTCGGACATAAGGGGCGATCGCTGCTTCGCGAGAAACGACTTCCTGATGTCATAGATTGCGCAAAGATTCCGAGCCTCAAGCTTACTCATCCAACGGAAAAGCCGACGGAGCTATTGAAAATATTCATTCGAAACTCAAGTGATAAAGGGGGTATTGTCCTCGACGGATTCGCAGGTACCGGGTCGACGTGCGTGGCTGCCGTGGAGACTGGTCGTAACTTTGCCGCATTTGAAATCGAGACGGAATACGTTACCGCCGCTAATATGCGATTGGACTCGCTAGCCATTCCGAAGGAGGACGTAGTATGAACGACTATAAAACGCAATTTAACGAAGAGGTAACGCATCTTATCACGCGCCAAATCGAGGATCGCGGCGAGCGTATGGCGACTGTACAGGCGTTAATCGACCGATATATCAGCGAACACGGCGCGACACCGGATCCTGCGCAGCTCGAGCGCTTGACCGACTATATTCTGCGTGAGGAACTGACGGATCGCCATCCGGACAAGATTACGCGGAATGAGTATCCGTTTATGAGTACGTGGCAGCTCGACGTCCGTCACGACCGGGAGACATCGTTCAAAATGGCGGAAGAAATCGGCACGGACGGCCGCGACTACCGCGTGCCAAAACGCCGCAAGCGCAGTACGTACGAATCAATATTCGTTGACCAGGCGGCCAAAATCCGCAATAAAGAGCGCGCGGAACAGTATAAACGCGATACGGCCACGCGGACGACCGCCGAGTATAATCTGTACGAGAATGGCGGTGAGTTGACGGAATCGTTCGTACAGTGCCGCGGAATTAAATATCGTTAAAACACTTGCGCTCGCTGACTATTTCAGCGGGCATTTATTTTAAAAAACCTCTTTACATATAATTAATTACATGCTATTATTAAGACATAATTGGAAAAACCCTCACTGGCCGTTGTGGCTGGTGAGGGTTTTTTTGTTAATAAATATTTATCGTATGAAAATCTGCTCTATAGAGATCAGCGTTATGAAAGTTTGCTCCATTAAGGTTAGCTTTGTGAAAATCAGCTCTTTCGAGGTCTGCCCCCTCAAAATCTGCTCCGCTTAGATTGGCACCTTCAAAATTTGCAGAGATCAGTTTTGCATTAGTCAATATTGCTCCACTTAAATCAGCATTGGTAAAGTCGGCACAGCTTAGATCTGCTCCGCGAAAATTGACTGAACGCAAATCTGCACCAACAAATGATGCATACTTCAAATTGACAAACACTCCAAAATTCGTTCTTTGGAACTGTGCATGACGTAAATCAGCACCGTCCATAACCACATTCCCCATATCTGCTCCGCGAAAGTCTACATAAGATAGATTAGCATTGGTAAAGTCTGAGCAAAAAACCATAACGCTTCGAAAGTTTGATCCATGTAAATCCGCACCTTGAAAATTTGCTTCGGCTAAATCGTATTTGTCGAATCTATTCTTTATGTTGTAGGTTTTTTTGATATCAACCTCAGACAAGGTAACACCGCTTAAATCGGCACGAACGCCGCCAGGCTCTTTAAACCTCCATTTCATGTGGAGATCAATAATTTTTTGAATTTTATCATTCACAATAATTCTCCTTCCGCACCTGTTGGCGCTTGACATATTTTTTGTCAAGGAGTACGATACAGATATGTCGGACTCCTTGCGGGTTCGTGGATTGTCTTACTTTAATATTTCTTTGCATCAGCCGGGGCGCATTCCCCGGCTTTTGCTTTGGCACATCACAATTCTTTCGCCGCCTCTCCTACCCCATAAAACTCTATGCGTTCATTCCAAACCTCTTGATCTTCAATGGATAGCCCTTCGCTATCAAAGTAAGCCACTAGGACTGCTCCTTGGTTAACCCAAGATTCGACTTCTGTCGGAACGTCATTTTCATTAAACAATTCGCTACCATTCCAATCCACAAAACCTTCTTCACTTTTGATATTGAGAAGCGCTGAAACATGGTGCGGTTCAGGCTGGAACCAAGTTCCGTTTTCTAGCAGTATTGCGTCGTAACCGTTAGTGTGCATGAATGCGATTTTCATTTTGACATCTCCTTCACTTGAATAATATTTTAATCACCGACCGTTTTCTTTTCGCGAATCTCGGTAATTCTCAATCTGTTCACGGGTCCATACAGGCCCGTTAGATAACCTTTGCACCGGCTCCGGGAACGCCCCTCTGCTTATGTATGTCTGGACTCTGCGGCGATCCCATCCAAGTATATCAGCAGCGTCCGATAGACCTACAAGGGGCGGTATTACTTTGACGCTTTGGACAATAGAACCTGGCCTGTGATGGACGAAAGTCGTGGCGTGACACCATAAGCATCTAATTCGCAGTGTTCGTTTTTATGATCGAATATTGCGATTTCCCCTGTTACTGTTTCTCCTACCGAATATCCTTCAGGCAACACATACTCAACTGCATCATGTACGAACGAAAATTCCGTTACGCTGTAATCTGAATCAGCAATTACGTATGTATCCTTAGTCATCCGGTCGTTCTTTTGCGTTTCTACAAATTGCAGTTTGATTGTTTTCATTTCAGTCATCCTTTCCAACTGCCTGCCATTCGGTCAGGTCTTATGTCGTCCTCTTGTATGACTCAATCATACTACAGCTGTATGACGATGTCAACACTGTTTTTAATATTTTTTTTATTTTTCCAACAAAAAACCCGCCGTCAGGCATGTCTGTTTAACATAAAGTCCAAATTGTGTATCTCTCTTTCATCTCGCGCTAGTGGATCTAAAGCAACAGATAAGCGTCTGATTGCTTCCGTGTGCCAACGTGATACCGTACTCCTGTCCTTGCTCAGCACGTCCGCTATTTCGTTGAGGGTAGCAGTTGACGCCCGTTGTCGGGCGTGCTATATTATATACAAGCCCGACAACGGGCGTAAAGATAAAGGAGTGATCGTACATGGAAAAATTCAAAGCTATTGCAAAAGAAATCTTTGAGAATAAATACCAACACGTTGGTATTCGCTTGCTTTGCGAAGATGAAAACTACAACGTTGGTGACGATTGCCGCGAATCTTATGAGCATGACTTCGAAAACGATGTATCGTCCTACTATACAACAGGAGAAACCGCCGACGGAACTTGCGCCACTCGCGTCGACACATTCGATTTTAACTTTTTCTTCTATGATGATGAGGACATTAAAGCATTGGCTTCTAAGATCAATCAAGCTGTTGATCAAAACAAAGTATATGGTTCTGGTAAACGCGTAATTATTGCCGGAACATCCTCATATACAGATGGTCATTTCGATGAAGATGAAATTCGCATACGCAATGCACAGGTTATCGCATTATTAGACTAGGAGGGGCAAGATATGAATCCACTTGATCATATTATGGGAACTGAAGACGCTGCTAAGCTTTGGAGCCTTTCGCAAGACCATATCAAACGATTGTGTCGTGACGGTAAGGTTAAATGTATTCGCATAGGTAAAACGTGGATACTAGATAAAAATCAACCTAAACCTGGAACAAGTTAAATTAAGGGAGGGGAGATTATGATAAAGATTGGCGACACGTACGAAATGCTAACAGTCTTATCGCCACACACGAAAAAACTGTACGGTGAATCCGCCTGGGTTTGCGCCTGCGACTGCGGAGAAACCACGCTCGCCACGACAGGACAGATTATCCGCGGCGAAAAAAAGTCATGCGGATGTCTTCGTAAGAAAACGCCAGCCAATGCGCTCGACTTATCTGGCAAAAGATTTGGAAAACTAACGGTCATAGAGCGTTCTGGTGCGACGAAAGGCGGATCCGCACTGTGGCGATGTAGATGTGATTGCGGAACCGATGATTTTGTCGCGAATGCGACAAGTTTGAGACGTGGGGAAACGGTATCGTGCGGATGTTTGCGGCCGGAGCAAGCGGCTAATGCACGCGAAATTCTGGCGAACGACTATACGGTGGACGGCGTTCAGGTACCGTTATTAACAAAGAAAGTCCGATCGGACAGCGGGACCGGTCATAAAGGAGTTCACAAGCGCGTACGCAAGGGTCGCGAATACTACGAGGCATATATAACGGTGAACGGTAAGCGAAAATACCTCGGAATGTCTACGGAATTAGGAAAGGCGATTTCCATGCGTAGGCGTGCGGAGGAGGAATATTACAGTCCGTATATTAAGGCGTTGGGGGAGAGAAATGGACAGCAGCGTGATTAAAAAATGGATCGAGGAAAATTTGGTGTTGCAGGATGAGGCGCGGTCTATAACCGGACAATCCGTGTCTGCGTTTAATCAATCGGTACAGGCCGGCAAGATAAAAGCATTCGTCGAGTTTGGAGAATTGCGCAAAACACGGCTGTATCTACGGTCGGAGTTGGAGGAGTATGCGTCAAGTAAACGAATAAGAATATAATTGTTTACATGCAATTAATTATGTGTTATAATGATGATAACAACAAGAGACGGCGCAAAAACAACTTATAAAGGAGCGAATTAAAATGACGGTAACATTCGAAGGAAAGACGATCACACTAACGCAAGACCCGTACATAGACGGAGTGGCGGGCGAGCGACCGATGTACAAGGCGCACGGAAAAGACGAAGACGGCAACGAATTTATCGTAACGTGGGATGTCGTGGACGGATACGAAGAGATTACGGACGAGTCGGAAATGTGCGATTGGGACCGGCCGATCGGGATAATGTCGCTATGAGACGAATAATACTTTCGGAATTGTCACCGGAGGAATACAGACAGCGAATTATTGAGGAAGCGAAGAAATCGTATGAACTACAGACAAGATTCGGAGGGAACGTAGAGGAAGCGCTAGACGCGATTCTAACATTCGTATACGATTCCGCACATAATCGCGGCGGATATGATGCTGAAAACAAGTGAGACGCCCTAATCGGCGTCTTTTTTGCGCTATTTACCGTATATTTTACCCGTTCAGTTACCTATACGTTATGAAGCCCTGGGACGCCATCTCTTTGGAGGCTGGCGTTTTATTTTGCGAAGGAGGCGTTATAAGTGGCGGACACTATCCGCGAATTAAACGTAGGACTCACGATTGACCAGACGGACATCGCCGCGACTATCCGCGGACTCAAAGCGATCCAGCGCGAGGCGAAGAAAGCTACGCAGGCATTGCGTGAGTTGGAGGCGGTACAAATAAAACAAAATGGAGTGGTTGAGTATGGCGGAAATAACGACGTTTCTGATGCACGTAGAGTATTACGTTAAAACGAAGGTTGACCTCGGAATAATTACAGAACTAGGCGAAGAAGCCTACGAGCGATTTCTAACTAAGGCCGCGATAGAGATATCGAGAAGCACGTCACCGAAGCAGGTCTACGGCCTCGGCCGCGATGATGTACGCGAGATTGTTCACGATATTCTGAGCGACATATCGCAAAGGAAATGGATTTGTCCGCAAAGAGAGCGGATGTTCTCGTACCTCAATAACGCGGGCGAGCCGATATATGTTTTCGCACGATATAAGAAGGATGCGACAAACATTGCCAGGTCCGCAATGAACGTTAGCCCTCGATATTGGGGCAGCTTCAAAACGCTACGTAAAGCAGTCGAAGTCAACGAAAGTGGAAAAGTCGTTCTGGACAACGGAGAAGAGCGCGATATAGAGTCGCCAATCAACTTCGTCAACCTTTACGGTCATGGGAGGAATTACGATGAGTAACGCTTACTTATACTGCTATTCGCCAGCAATGTTTCACTTTTTGCGCGCGAAAGGGCTTCGATATATTTGCGTGGGCATTAACGAGAAAACAGGCGGCCGGTTCTGGTTGTTCGCGAAAGATGACGCAGTCAGACGCGCATTAGACGAGTACACAGCGATTAAGTAGACGCTAAATTACGTGGAGTGGAGTGTGTTGGAGTATGAACGAATTGGCAACGGAATCATTACGCAGAAAGTCCGAATGTCTGGAGCGAGGCCATTACGCGCCCGTTCCGCATGATTTATTTCGCAGAATCGTTCCGATCGCAAGGGAGTACGACAAAGGCAACGCTCATATTGCGGCGCTTTATACGTATCTGCTTTCGCTAGTTAACGGACAGCCGGATAACGACCGGTATATGAGCGCATTCCCTTCCGTGCAGCGAATCGCGGATGAAACGGGGATTGGACGCAATAGAATACGACCTCTTTGCGACGTTTTGGAGGCGGTCGGACTCGTTAAATCTGCGTTTGATTATACGTCGAACAAGCGCGATAAACTGTATTATCCGCAATATTATACCGAGCTGAGTGACGCCGAGATTCGCGCCAGATTGGACGAATTATATGGTCATTCACCGAGGAGTGAATTACCTAAATCACTGTAGAGTGAATTACCTAATTCACCGGAGAGTGACGGTAATAAGAACAAACGTATAATAACGAACATGTAAGAACAAACAAAACATTACCGCATCGGTTAAATTCGCTTCGCTCATTGAACCTTGCGGAAGTTGTAATAAATAAAAGATTAGACTCGCGACAACGAATATCCGCAAGGATATGAGTAAGAACAATCATGAAGCCCACTCAAAGAAGTCTCTCATGTAGTCAATACAAAAACGCTTATACTAACGTTAGCCTTTGCGCTAACATAAACGGAGGGCTAACGCTAATGTTCACGCTAATATGCGGCAAAGTCGAAGGGTTGACCTACGCTATTATACTAACGAAAGGAGTGCGTTGATATGGCGAAACAATTAAACGCAGCACAATACGTTGCAATCGAATGGTTGTCTATTCCGAATAAGGGCGGCAAGACATACGAAGAGATTGCGGGAATATGCGGCGTTCACCTCAATACGTTGAAGCAGTGGCGTAAGGATAAGACGTTCGATGCCGAGTTGAAGCGCGCTATCATCCGGAACAATAGCCATAAGCTGCCGGAGTTGGTCGAGTCGCTGGCGGAGATTGCTATACGCGATGGAAATGCGGCAATGGCGAAGTTAGCGTTACAGGTTAACGATATGTTGACGGATCGAGTCGAGGTGGATTCGAAGGATAGCGGAAATACCGATATCGAGGCGTTGAAACAGCGTATAGCTGCGTTAAAGAAAGACGATGGACATGCGAAGGAATGACGTTCTATTATAATAGGTAGGAACTCGGTGGGGCGCGGTGTCCATCCATGTCTAAACGGTCATTTTATCAACGAGACGCTTCCGGCGCGCAGCCTTCCGGAAATTTTCGAAATCGGCAGTCGAGGCGGTCAGTACACGTATGCATAACCGGTGAATAACCGCCTGGATACGGTCACTCTAAGCGCTGTATAATTTACCAGCTACAAATCGTAGGAATCGCGTAGTAATGCGGCTTTCCGGCGTTTATAACTGGGAATGAATATACTATGCATAACGCAAAAATATACAGCGCGAAAGAATGGCGTAGTGGCGCGGCTTCCCGGACACGACTATTGTTCAAAACCTGAGTTTTGTACATATGTCTGTGCATAAACGATGCATAACGTAGGGGTTACGAAAATGCCCGTTCTCCGCCCCGACGCTTTAACGCGGTGAAGCCCCCAAGGGGGTACCCTCGAGGGCCGCTTTCTGGCCTCCGAAAAATCCGCGCACCAAAAATAACGTTTGACTTTTCGGACTCGCCGACGCATGTATCTATCTGTGCGCTAATTTCAACGGGGAAATAGGCGTCCTAGCCTTACGATAGGGTTAACGGTCATCTGACGCAAATTATCGCTAAATCGACGCAAATATTACGGAGGTGTTGACGCGTGACTCAATACGTACTCGTTATTACGCAGAGTAAAGCGGAAGCCGAGACGTTTAACGCATTATTTCCGCCGGCAACCCGTAGTTTTCGTATACGTGCGTTCCCTTACGGATACGCGTTCTGTGGTGAACGACACTACGAAACGCGCCCAACCGCACTAGTATCGATGATACCGCTAAGCGATGACGACAAATGGGTTCGGCAGTGTTTAAAACCATCGCTGAAACATGACGCAGCTTACATCGTTCCTCAATAACATATACCTCACGCCAAATCTGACCGTGGATTTAGGCGTTTTTGCATTTTCGGAGTATAAACGGTCATCCAGCGTCGTAGAACGCTAATTCCACGGCAAAATCACGTCAAAACGAAAGGAGGGCGCACATTATCGCCTGGGTTAACGGAAAATGGTTAACGCGACCTGAACGCGAAGCTAAAATCAACGAAATGGAACCGGTGGTCGTCGTTGTTAAAAGTCTGACTGACGATGAGTTGAGCGCCCTTCACCCGGACGATGTCGCCGAAAGTATAGCGGTTTTGTCTGAGTATGAGCGCCTTGAACGGATTCACCGCTGCGAAACGAACCTAATCGAGTTTGCGCTCGAATACTTTTCGGAGGCGCGGAATCCCGGCAACGATGGCAACTGGGACGGATTCGATATCACCTCGTATGACGAAGCGCCTGAGTTTCACCGTGAAATCTGCGCACTAATGGACGATGTGTCGAACGTTCATACCAACGATAAAGTAGCGGAAGCGGCGCCGCGATCTCACGCGAAATCGACGTATTTATCAAAAGCATTTCCGATCCGCGAAATCTGCTACCGCAAGCGCAAATACGAAATCATCATTTCGGAGACGCCGGCGGTTTCGAGCGCTAACCTCGATTGGATTGCGATGCAACTTAAGAGTAACGCGAAGCTGCGGGCGGACTTCGGTCCGTTACTCTCGCCGAAACAACAGGAGAACGTAAAGGATAACAGCTCGGAGTTCATCGCTTGGGAGCCGCGCGAAGACGGTACGAAAAAGTTGCTAACGAAGGTAGAGGCGGCATCGACCGGCCAGGCGCTTCGGGGCCGGAACTGGAACGGTGTGCGGCCGGACTTGATTATTTGCGATGACCTCGAGGATATCAAGTCTAACGCAGCCACGCCGGAATTGCGGAAGAAGTTAAAGGACTGGTTCTCGCAAACCGTCGTACCACTCGGAGATCCACGCGGCAAGAAAACGGCATTTATCTACATGGGAACAACGGTACACCACGAGGCGTTACTCGTTGACGTCTTATATAACCGGTCGGACTTTAAATCGCGTGTTTACCGCGCGATTATCGAATGGCCCGAGCGAATGGACCTGTGGGAAGCGTGCCGGCTCGTATATAAGGATCCGGACAGGCCGAAAGAAGAACGCGTCAAGGATGCGCTCGCCCTTTACGAAATGAACCGCGAGGAAATGGATCGCGGAGCCGTCGTATTGTGGCCGGAAGCGCAGCCGATATGGAAACTGATGACGTGGAAATGGGATAACGGTTCTAAGGCATTCAATACGGAGTATATGAACAATCCGGTCGATGAAGAGTCGATGATCTTTAATCCGGAAACGTTCACGTATTGGGACGGCGGGACATTACACGAACTATTAACGCAATATCCGCGCCCGACCAGCGAATTCGACGTTTATATGGGCGTTGACTTTGCGATGGGTAAAACACGCGGCGACTACTCCGCAATTGTTACGATCGCGCGGCACAAAGAGACCGGAACTAAATACGTAGTCGATGCGTTCGGTGAGCGAATTAAGCCGGACGCTTTTTTGCGTGTAATCGTCGAAAAAGCGCTCCGTTTTCAGCCGAATGCGATCGCAGCCGAGGCACAAGCGGCGCAGGAGTTTTTCGTCATGCAGTTGAAGGACGCGCTCCGGAACGCAGGATATCCGGCCCAAACGCGCGTTAAGGAAATCCATCAGCGGTCGCGTAAAGACCTCCGGATTGAGGCGATGTTGCCTGATATTGAGAGCGGCGCTATTCAATTCTCGAAGAAACACGCGCTATTGCTGGAACAATTCGAAATGTATCCGGCCGGAACGCACGACGACTTGCCTGACGCCTTAGAAATGGCGGTAAGCATCGCGAAGACTGGACGAAAGAAAATACGGAAAAAGCCCGCGTGGGCCTATTAATAACGAAGGAGGTGCGCGAATTGACGAAACTGTTTGATACCGGGCAGCAATACCCGCCCGCCAAGGATCTTCCGCGATTAGCGAAGTACAAACGCGGCCGCATCATCTTCGACGGGCGCCATGCGGAAATTTACGAACGCGCAACGTCATTGCTCAAAGACACGCCGCACGCCTCACAGCTTGAGACGCTATTTATTGCGGTTAACTTGATGGACATTTTGCTCACGAAGCCGGCTGATTTGCTAACGGGCGAGCCGCCAACGTACGAAGCCGGCACCGGACCAGGAACGCGCGAACAAGAACGCCTCGACTCGATCGTTGAGGAAAACGATCTTACGCAAATGGTCCACGAATTAGTTATCGGCGGCGGTTATCGCGGTGACTCGTGGATTAAATCGTACTATGCGCCGCGGGCCGATGTGAGTGAGACGCTAGCGCTCGGACTTGATGCGCCAACTCCTCCGCCTGAACCGATTATCGAGGCGGTGCCAGCGAATATCGTCTTTCCGGAGCTGTCCATCGGATCGCGCAAGAAATACAAAGCGGTGAACGTTGCGTGGGTCGAGTGGGTCGAAGAGCCTGGCGGCAAAATAAAGCGCTGGTTTTTCGGCAAGCACGTCAACGCCACGCCATATCTTCACGTTGAGCGCTATGTGCCGGGATATATCGTTTACGAAAAGTACAAACTCGATTTCCTTGCGGTCAATAACGAATGGGGCGCGCCGATCTCGACGTACACAATCGGCGAAAGGGTATCGACCGGTCGCGAAACTGACATCGAACCTACCGGAACCGACCGACTGCTCGTACATCACATTCCGTATAAAAGCGTGGATGACCGTTGGGAAGGAATTAGCGGCGTCGAGAAGATTGAGAGCGTGTTGAGCGCGATAAATGAACGCCTGGCGCAGATCGATTATATCCTGTGGAAGCACTCGGATCCGATGATGTATGGACCGGACGATATTGATGACGACGCAGAGTCCACGCTTAGAGCAGGCGGGCGGTACATTCCGGTCGCAAAAGACGGCGTTAAACCGGGCTATATGACGTGGGAGGGACAACTCGAATCTGCGTTTAAAGAGCTCGATATCCTGCTCGGTATCGTTTACCAGATGTCCGAAACTCCGCAATGGTTGTTCGGCACGACACTCGCCAACGATAAAGGCGGAACCGGCACGTCTCATACAGACTCGGCCGCCATTAAAGCGCGGTTCATGCCGATTCTTTCGAAGGTTAACCGCATCCGAGCGCACGTTGACCGCGCGTTACGTGACGCAATTTGGACCGTAATGCAACTCGAAAACTACGCAAACAAAGGCGTGGCCGGCTTCGAGAAGTATGAACCGGTATATCCGACGATTAACTGGCGTGACGGCATTCCGCAGGATCCGAAAGAAGCCGCAGAGGTGGCCGCAATCCGGACGGGCGGCAAGCCGACGCAATCCGTTGGAGACGCGATTAAACAACTGGACGGCGTCAGTGACGCGCAGGCTGCGGAGATGGTAAAACGCATTGATGACGACGAGAAGCGTGTGAGCGGAACAGTCGACGGAACGGTATTTAACGAAGTGGTGGTGTAGTGAATGGTTACACTGCCGCACGATCCGACGTACGATCGCGATATCGAGATATTAGTCCGCGCCTACAAAAAAGCGATACGCGATATCTCGAACGAGCTCTCACGCTTGGAATTGACGGACATGTCGCGGGCCAATTCGCAGGCTGCACTCGCCGAGGTCGCGAAGACACTCGCATCACTTAACGATGAATCTGCGGAATGGGTTAAAGCGTACATTCCAAAGGCCGCGACCGATGGCGTCGTACAGGCAATTATCGGCCTCGGCGTTGCAGAAACGGTGGATGAGGCGGCCAAAATAGCGAAGTTTAACCGCCTCAACCGCGAATTTGTCGCGACAGCAATCGCGGACACACAGGCGGATCTCTTAGCGGTTACGCAAAACATCGACCGCAAAGTCCGTATCGCAGTGCGCCAGGCAACGGCCGATGCCATGCGCGCAAATCTTGCGAAGGGAATTAACGGACGGCGCACGATAAGCCGCGATATCCTGGCGAATATGCGCAATTCGCTCGGCGAAGCGGTTAACACCGGAATTATTGACGCTGCCGGCCGCCGTTGGAAGCCGGAAGCCTACGTCGAGATGGTGACGCGCACTAAAATGGCGCAGACACACCGCGAGGTAACGATGAATGAAGCGCTTGGTCGCGGGGCAATGTACGGCCGGATTTCGAGGCACGGCGCAAAGGATGCGTGTGCGAATTACGAAGGAATGATCGTAAAGTTAACGCCGGATGCTCCGGGGAATTACCGTTATGTCGGCGACTTACCTCGACGTGAAATATTTCATCCGCGCTGTCGGCACACAATCACGCCGGTACGCGATCCATTGAACGCCATTTAGGGCGTTTTCTTCTTGTCCGAACGTTCATGACGTTAAACTGCAACGGAAACCATGCGCTACGCGGCGCTAAAACGCGGGAGGAACCGAAATGAATAACGATAACATTCGCTATAGATATCCGTTAGATTTGCAATTGTTCGCGGAGGAAGCACCGCCAACTGATCCGGAGACGCCGCCTGCAGATCCGCAAGACCCGCCGAAAATGGTGCCGCAAGACGAGGTCGATCGGATTGTCGCAGATAGACTCGCACGCGAACGTAAGAAATACGGAGATTACGACGATATCAAGGCGAAGTTGGCAGACTTGGAGAAGGCGGAAGACGAGCGCAAGAAAGCGGAACTGTCCGAAGTCGAGCGTTTGGCTGCCGAATTGGACGAAGCACGTAAGAAAGCGCAAGAGGCGGAGGAGCGCGGTACTAGCGCAATTACCGCTGCAAATAAACGTCTGATTAACGCAGAGTTTAAAGCGTTGGCTCGCGAACACAACATTCCGGCCGACCGGTTAACTGCTGCGCTAAGATTGGCGGATTTAAGTAGTGTTACCGTCGATGATGACGGAAATGCGCAAGGCGTTGAGGACGCGGTTAAAGCGTTGATCGAGGCGAATCCGTATTTGGCCGAAAAGCCACAACCGAAACATATCGGAGGCGCGAGCGGAGGTGCTGGCGGAGAACCTGATGATAAGACGAAGGACCAACTGCTGGCCGAAGCGAAGGCGCTTGCTGAGAGAAACCCAACACCGGACGCAATTGCAGCATATACCAAGCTCAAGCGAGAGCTCTCCTAATAATTTAAGCCAAGGCGACCCGAAATGGGCCGTCTTTTTTGTTTTACCAAAAACCAATATAACGGAGGAATTTATTCATGTCTAAGATTTTTAACTACGATCTCATCGGCAAGCCGGAGTCCGTCACAGAACAGATTTTGATGCTCAACCCGTATCAAACGCCAATGCTTTCCATGCTCGGTTTTGCAGGCGCGGTAAATCAAGTCGAGCACGCCTGGTTCGAAGATTCGATGTTTGCGACTGAATCCACGATCACCGCTGACATCGATGCTGTCGCAACTTCCGTCGTGGTCGCATCTGTTGAGCCATTCCGCTCCGGCGACGTCGTTAAAGTTGGAGAGGAGCTGCTGAAAGTTACCGCAATCAACGGCGGGACTAAAACGCTGACTGTATTGCGGGGCTACGCAGGAACTACGGCCGCTGCCGCAACATCCGGAGCAGCTATCGAGTTCCAGTTTACGGAAGGCGTCGAAGGTGCTGACGCGATTGCCGCTCGCTACAAAGCGCGCGTTCGTAAGTCGAATATTACGCAAATCTTTACGGACACGGTCGAAGTTACCGGTACTGCAGCCGCCGTCGCGAACTACGGTATCGCCGATATCTACACGTACGAGCAATCGAAGAAGCAGCTTGAACTCGCGTTGCAGTTGGAAAAAGCGCTGATCAACGGCATCAAGTACGAAAACGGCGCCGTTCGTCAAATGGCCGGCGTACGCAGTCTCGTACAAACTAACGTTAAAGATGCCGCAGGTGCTGCACTGACTCTCGACCTGGTTAACGACAGCCTGCAGGCGATCTATGAAAAAGGCGGATTCGCTACCGGTGGTAACTACGAAATCGTCGTACCGGCCAAGCAGAAACGCGTCGTATCGAGCTTTGGAGCGGACTTGGTTCGCGTTGATCAAGCGGATGAGCGTCGCGGTACTGTCGTATCTCGTCTGACTACCGATTTCGGCGAGTTCCCGGTTTCCATCAACGATAACCTCGCGCCTAACGAGCTGTTCATCATCGATAAGAACCGCGCGAAGATCCGTCCATTGAATGGCCGCGACTTCCAACACGAATACCTCGGTAAGAAAGGCGATTACTACCAAGGTATGATCGTCGGTGAGTACACGCTCGAGCTGCATCAAGAGCAAGCACACGCACGCATCAAAGGTTTGGCGTAAGCCGACCGCAAATAAGCGGAGCCTGTTAACGCAGGCTCCCGTTATATGACGGAGGTTTTACGATGAAAAAATATACGTCTCGGTACGCTGAACTTTCGTTCTATGTCAACGGCAAAGAGCGCAAGTTTAGCGCCGGGGTTTACGTAGCCGCAACGCCGGAAGAGATTGCGGTGCTTAATCGTCTGGTGGACGCGATTCCCGTAGACGAGGCGCCGAAAACGGAGGAGCCGGCCGCCAAAGAAAAGCCGGTCAAAGAGGATGCGAAAGCACCTAAAACGCCGCGAAAGGCCAGCGCGTCCTCCGATAAATAACGGAGGTGGGCCGTATGGCTATTACGGTAATTGAAGCAGACACGTACATCGACGCAAACTGTATCGATATCGAGGATTGGACGGATTGTGACGTCGCGAAAAAACAACGAATATTAACGGTCGCTGAACGCACACTCACGTACAAGTTTCCGAAATACACGATACCGGCCGCTGCGGTGTACGAGTTTGCGAACGAACTTGCGATCGCGTTTAACGATACGAACCGCCTGCAGATGCAAGGCGTTGCTTCATTCGGACTGACGGGCGTTGCGAATTTCACGTTCAAGGATTGGGCGAAGTCGGGCCTGACCGCGTGGATACCGGACTCTGCGCTCGACATCATCGGCGATGCAAACGGCGGTATCAAGCTCGGACGAAGATCGCTAAAGTGGGTGACGATGTAATGGCGTGGATCCCACTTAAGCAAACGGTCATAATCACGAAGCCTGCGTCAAAGGACGGTTGGGGCGTAGTTATCCCAGGTGTCAGCACCGTCGTTAAGGCGCGCGTATCCGAAGAGACCCGCGTAATAAAGAACAACCTCGGCGAAGAGGCCGTATCGAACATGACGATATACCTCAGTAGGCTTGCAGACGTTTCGTACGACGACACGATAACGTTCACGAACGAATTAGGTGTCACGATCAATCGAAAACCGATGCTGATACAGCCGAAACGTTGGATCAACGGAAAAGCCGTTCTGACGGAGGTGTACGTCTGATGAGCATAACGCTAGATTTTGACTTCGATAAATTCCTTCGAGCCTTTGAGGACGCACAAGATGCCGTAACGGAGGGCGCAATTGCCGGAATGCATGACGCTCTCGACCGATGGCAAGCCGATTCTCGCGACGTTGCTCCTATCGACAAGGGAACGCTGGGACAATCGATACGGCAAGAACCGGTTAAGGTGGAGAACGGCGAAATTGTGGGCGAATTGACCGCGAATGCAATCGAGGTTTCGAGGTCGGGCCGGTTCAACTACGCCTATTACATTCACGAGAACGATGCGGGCGGAAAGAAGCTGCGTCATCCAGGAACGGTTAAGAAATTCCTCGAGGATCCGCTAAGAAATAACGAGTCGGAATACGAACGTCTGGTGGAACGTCAGATCGAGGCCGAGATTAAGCGAAGGGGGCTAGCGTAACTTGAGCGTAATTGACGACATGGTCGAAATTGAGGCGTATATCAAGGCGCTATTCCCTGCCGCGATCACCGGCAAACAAGTCATCGACGAACAACCGCCGGCCAATTCGTTTTATATCCGGATGCTTAACGAAGATCGCGAAACCGAAACGCGTTATCACTTCCGGATTGACCGAACGTACCAAATCGTGCATTTTGCGGAAAGGCCGGACACGGTTCTCGCGAATATGCAAACGATAGGGGATGCGGTTTATCAAAACGAACACATCGGTCCTATCCGCATTAACGGGTTTTCGGTATCGCAACCAACGATGACCGAGAACGACCTATTCGTCATTATCGGCATATTGGATACGAGCATTCGGCAGGCTCGAGCGCAGGAGACTTATCCGAAAATTAACCATATCGGAGTTAGACGTATTTAATGGGCGTTCCCAAACGGGGCGCTCTTTTTTATACACAAAGGAGGAACTCAGACTTGGCAGGAAAACGCCTAAAGGAATTTAATACGTCCTACTTCTCGAATTTGGATAGTGAGTCAACCTACTGGTTAGGGTTCATTCAGGCGGACGGTTGTGTCCAGCTTGACCCAAGGAAACCTACAACCAAAACACTCCGAATTGAGGTACATGCAGATGATGCACCACACCTTGATCTTTTCCGGCAAGCGGTAGGAGCTAACAGTCACGAACTAAAACCAGGCAGGAAGAATACAGTCTACCTCAGTCTAACTTCGCGAGAATTGTGTGACGATTTAATAAGTTTAGGTGTAAAGCCTAGAAAGTCTTTTACAGGTTCCTTCCCAACTGAGATTCCAAAAGAGTTTCTAAGTCACTACCTTCGAGGAGTATTCGATGGCGACGGTTGTATAACTATCCGAAAAAGCGGACGACCAAGGGCGCTGATTGTAGGGTCAAAAGGTTTCTGTAATTGGAGCTACGATATACTCGCGTCCGAGGCTGGAATTACTGGTGGAGGAGTTTATCCAATATCCACTATTATGTCCGTTGAGTACACGGGTTGGAAACAAGTCGGACAATTTAAGGACTTTATTTACAAGGAATCAACCGTATCTCTTAACCGTAAAAGGTTAATTTTCGAAAGTTTGTTTAGTCATCGGGAAACCGATGGCTTTTTAAATTCTAAAGAAAAGAAGGTGTCTTGATATGTCTGGAGGACAATGGGACCCTACGGCGCTACCACCGCGTCCAGGTATTTACACTAACTTCAAAGAGGCGGCTGCTGCTCAAATCAACGGAGGCATCCGCGGTATCGTGGCTATTCCGTTGCTGACCTACGCAAGCACAGCGACGGCCAAAACGTTCTACACGGTGGCGTCCGAATCTGAGGCGGCCGATCTGTTCGGTCTCGCGAATATCAAATCGATCTTACTCGCGCTCCAAGGCGGTGCGGCGGAGGTTCTCGTCTACACGATGCCAGCGTCGCCAGTCGAGCAGGATTACGTAGACATGCGCGAGGCATTCGATACGCGCCAATTTAACGTTTTCGTATTCGACGGCGAATCCGATCCGGTTCAGCAAGCGGCCACTAAAACGTGGGTTGAACGAAACCGCGAAGAAGGCAAGCACTTTTTGGTCGTTATCGGCGGTGACGCAACGACTGACGCTGATCCATCGCAAGGAGACGCTAGATCGACGCTAAATAACGACGACTACATCGTCAACGTAACAGTTGGCGGCGTTATCGGGACCGAAACGTTCACATCCGCAGAGTATGCGCCGTGGGTGGCGGGCGATATCGCAGGCACTCCGATTAACGAGTCGATCACATACGACCAGGTTCCGCTTGAGGACGTCACGAAGCGCCTGACCAATTCGCAGATTAACGCTGCATTGGCGGCCGGATCGCTAGTCTTCGTAAATGATGGCGCGAAGGTCAAGGTCGAGAGCGGAATCACCACGTCCAAAAAGAAAATCCGAAGCATCCGCGCACGCCAGGCGATCGCAACCGACATCTCGCGTACAGGCGCCGACAACTACATCGGCAAACTGAACAACAACGCGGCCGGCCAGGCAACGCTCATGATCGCAATTAAAGCGTATCTCGAAACACTTGAGGCCGAAGGCGTATTGTCCGCGCCAATGGTCGCGCTTGACCCTGCGCATGCAAGCGTTGGCGATTCCGTGTTCCTCGTTATCAGCTACACCGAAACGGACAGCATGGAACGGATATTCCTCACAATCAATATTTAAGGCGGTGATAATAGATGGCAGGACCTATGGACGCCAAGCGCGTCATTAGCGGTAACTTCGGATTTTTGTACGACCAGGACGGAAACTGGCTGTCGAACACAACCGCGGTCGAGGCAAGCATTGAGATCGGCATGGAGGAGGTCCGTCTGGCCGGCACGCGCTGGCTCGGCAACAAGACCACCACGCTTAAAGGTTCGGGCAGCATTTCCGGCTACATGGTGACGTCCGAATGGATCGAGAAGATGAACCAGGTTACGGACGACGCAAGTTCTCCGTTTGTAACCGAGCTGCAGGTCGTTCTCGACGATCCGGAATCCTTCGGCGCATATCGCGTGCGTCTGAAAAACGTCACATTCGATACTATTCCGGTAATCAATTTCGAAGTCGGTTCGATTGTTGAGCAGGAGTATACGTTTGTATTCTCCGGTTACGAAGTAATTGACGCAATCAGACCGAACTAATCAACGCAAATAAACGAAGGGCGGACTCCGGTTCGCTCTTTTAATTTACGGAGGGATAACGCATGGCTAAAGGATTAGAGGCGCTGTTGGGCGCGACGCTTGAGATGACGAAAGAGGTTTATATTCCGCGTCTGAAAGCGAGTTTCACCGTACGCGCGCTGAGTAACGAAGATATTCGCAAGATCAACGAACGAGCAACGCTTCCAGACGGAAAAGGCGGCACGCGGAAGGACGACCGTATTATCAACGCGCTCATGGTCGTCAAGGGTTGCGTAGATCCGGATTTCAACGATAAATCGCTCAAGGCGCATTACGAGGCGTCCGACGAGATTGATTGCGTAACAAAAGCGCTGCTCCCAGGCGAGTTCGGCAAAGTTCTCCGCGAAGTCCTCAACCTGTCCGGATTCGGTAATGAGGAAGAGCTGATCGAAGAAGCAAAAAACTAATCAAGGCGGGAGGCGTGCCGTTTCTACTCCATTCAATATTTCAGCGGCACCATATACCGCCTGACGAGGTTTATGCGAAAGAACGTCGCCACCAGATTTTCATGTACGCTTCGGAGCTGCTTGTTTCTGAGGAACGAGAAAAGGAACGAAGAGAGGCCGTGCGACAACAGAATCGGGCAAAGGGAGGAGGGCGACGAGTAGGTGGCATTTGATCTTGTTGGACGAATAAAGATCAAGGACGACGGTGCGTCTAAGGTATTCCGTGACCTCGAGCGCGACACGAACAGGGCGCGCAGAGCGATGGACGAATTAGAAGACACCAACCGGACGTTAAGCCGCGCACAACAAGCGGTTGGCAGTTCGGCAGGCAGTGTAAAGCGTGAGTTATCGGCGGTTGAACGCGCCGCGGAACGAGCAACAAAGGCGATGAGGGACCTCAACTCGCGGACTAAAGACGCATTCCGTAGCTTCGGCGCTGGCGTCGGTAAAGGCGCATTGTATGGCGGCATCGCAGCGCTCGGAACGGCGGCCTATATCGGAGGAAAATCGCTCGGAAAGGCGATGGACTTCGAGGCGCAATTATCCACAATCGAGGCGCTAACGGGCGCAACCGAAAAGGAAATGGCGCAAATGCAGGCGCTCGCTCTCAAGATGGGAGCGGCCACTAAGTACAATGCGTTAGAGGCGGCGCAGGCAATCGAAGAACTTCTCAAGGCGGGCATTTCGCCGGCAACCGTTCAAACGGGCGCGTTAGAGGCGGCGCTTAACCTCGCAACGGCTGGCGGTCTGGAACTAGCGGACGCTGCGGAAATTATGTCGACCGCATTAAATGCGTTCCAAGAGGACGAAATGACGGCGGCACAAGCGGCGAATATCCTCGCAGGCACAGCGAATGCTTCCGCGACATCTGTTGAAGAATTGCGGTATTCCCTTTCGATGACGTCGGCAGTAGCGGCCGGTCTCGGTATGAACTTCGAAGATACGAACATTGCGCTCGGTCTATTCG
>NZ_NPBY01000080.1 GCF_002272015.1 Paenibacillus campinasensis
GAAGAACCACTGTCGAAGTAGTCGACGGTGGTTTTTATTTTTTTATTAAGATATGTTTGATCACCGTACTTTCATTTATTCAGCCGAACTGTTATATAACATGGCTCTTCAAAAGGTGTGAACAGATGAAGATTTTGTTACCGATATAACAAAGGAAATCAGTATAATAGAATTAGTTATATTCGGGCATATGCGGGCTGATGTATTTTACCTGTTTGCGAAAAGCAGTAGGTATGTAGCCTGAATGCAGAGATTCTCCTTATACCATTACCTAAGAACTACACGCAGCACACGGTATAATGAGGAGAGGAGGAAAAATTGCGATGCTTAAAAGCCGGCGGCACGTAGCTGGTCTTATATGCGCTGGTACGATATTATTGACCAGCTCTGCCTGTGGAACCCATGCTGAACCCAGCTGGAATTCCTTCAATGGCGCGGCTAACGTCAAATCGTTCCCCGTCCCGAGAGAAGCTAACAAGACGGAACAGACGTCAGGCAATACCGAGTTGGATTACGTACGTTACGCACTTCCTGGCATAAAGGAAGGAGACGATATACCAGAACCCTATTTGAACGAAATCGAGTCCTGGGGCTGGAAGCAGCGGAAGGATGATTCTGGCGCCTCCCTCGTTTTTGAGAAAGGAAACAGTATCGTTCATCTCACGGTTCATGACGGGTATCTGATCATCATGGTACCCAGTCAGACGAAGAAGCAAGCCATCCAAGGCTTGGAGAGCAAGAAATAAAAGACCTCTTTCGGGCTTCGAAATGAGGTCTTTTTCTATGTTCATGATTCATTCGGAGAATGAAAAAGGGAGCTCCCGCGCGGTGAGGAGTTCCCTTTGCTGTTTTCAGAAATGCGGCTTATCTTCCGGCGTTCGCCGGGATATATGTTGTAAGATGAGCAACATGGTTTTCAAAGGTTGGAAGACAGCGACCTATTGCTTGTAATAGGAAACATCCTCCGCATTGAATTTTAACATACCGTCCTTATACTTCATGCTTAAGCGAACGAGGAAGTAGAAACGCGGCAAAAGAAGCCACAGATGCCAGAATACCAGAGATAGCGTAAATAACGGAGGCGTCCACAGGGCCACCAGGGCGTACAGGCACAAGCCAATCCAGCTTGTATGCTGCTGTACGGTGAGGAACACCCGCCGGCTGATGTGCTGGTCCGGCATATAGCCCGGCCAAGGAAGCCGGAGCTGGAACCGCCACCTTTTCGTATAATTGCGTCCCATCAGAAGCAGCGCCGAGTGACCTATGAAGTATTGAATCCACAATACGATGGGGATGGCCATCAGCATGTACGGGATCGTGCTCCAGGACACAGCAATAATCCCTGCCACAGCCGCGATCAAGGGTAGCATCAGATAGAGGGCCAGCAGGGTCTTGGTCATCGGAATTTTTTTTAATAATCGGTATTGATAAAAGGTGGCTTGACCGTGCGGTTGTTCTGCCATCGGGCGTAGCTGTCCTCCTTTGTCTATGATGATCCGGTAGAGCTAGTTTGAAACATTGCTTTTATGTATTTTATCGGTAGAAGCGATATTATTATTAAGCACCAAAAAAGGTACAGACACAAGCGAAATGTCACCGACATATACATAAAGCGTAACAAAGAAATCCTATGAAAAGGTTTAAAATAATAGAAACTGTGCCATACTAATAGGAAAAGGAACAAGGTGGGGTGGTTATCAATGGAAGAGCTGACCGAACAAGTCTGCATCGTTTGCAACCAACCTAAAGCGGAAGGCATTACGATTGTTTCGCAATTCGTATGTGAGGACTGCGAATCCGAGATTGTGCATACCAGTGCGGACGATGCAAAATATCATTTTTTTATTCGGCAATTAAAGCAAATCGTCATTCCGAAAAATGTTTAATAGTGAGACCCTGTGCATAGGCCCCTGATGAAGAGGCCTTTTTTGCTGTCTATGGGTCATTTGCGGTCTTTGCCATAGGCGCAGATGCCAATTTGCGATAAAATAGGGTAGATATTATAATCCGAAGGGAAACGCAATGGGGAGTATGAACAAGCATCAGGCACCGCTCCTAGAAGCGCTGCTGCGTTATAGAGAAGAAGGGAATGTCTCGCTGCATGTTCCCGGACATAAAAACGGCAAGGCCTACGCAGGCGTACAAGAGGCGGATCTGCTCCGCGAGGTCATGCGGATTGATGTTACGGAAATTACAGGGACGGATGATTTGCATCATCCGGAAGGTGTCATTCGGCAGGCACAGCAGCTTGCTGCGGATTGCTTTGGGGCTGAGGAGAGTTATTTCCTCGTAGGCGGCAGCACGTCAGGCAATCTGGCGATGATCCTGACCGTGTGCACAGCACCGGGGGATCTTCTGCTGGTGCAGCGGAATGTTCATAAATCGGTATTGAACGGATTGATGCTCGCCGGAGCACAGGCCGTATTTCTCCAGCCGGAGACAGATGCAGGCAGCGGCCTTGCGGTGGCTCCTTCGGAGGAGACGGTGAGACAAGCTCTGGAGGCTTATCCGGAGGCCAAGGGCGTGCTGGTGACGATGCCGAACTATTACGGCATGGGAAGCGACTTGAAGCCTCTGGCGGCAGCCTGTCATCAGCACGGGGTTCCGCTGATCGTGGATGAAGCCCACGGCGCGCATTTCGGACTGCATCCGATGCTGCCGGAGAGTGCGCTCTCCTGCGGCGCTGACGCTGTCGTACAGTCCACGCACAAAATGCTGGGGGCCATGACGATGGGGGCGATGCTGCATGTGCAGGGCGAGCTGCTGGACCGCAAGCTGCTGCGGCAGCGGCTGGCCATGGTGCAAAGCTCAAGCCCCTCCTACCCGCTCATGGCCTCGCTGGATCTGGCCCGGCGCCAGCTGCACGCGCAGGGCCAGGACGCCTTCACGGCCGGCCTGGCCGCCGTGGACGCCTTCCAGCGCGGGCTCGCGCAGCTGCCGCGCTTCGGGCTGCTGCAGCCGCCGCAGCCCGCAACCCCCGCCGCCGGCACGGCCGCAGCCGGCGGAACTGCCCTGCCGCCGGGGCCCAGCAGCGCCCGGGCGGCGGCGTATACCCGCCAGGACCCCTTCAAAGCGGTCATATATGACCGCACCGGGGCCCTTAGCGGGTACGCACTCCAGCGCGCACTCGAAGCGCGCGGCTGTGTGCCGGAGATGAGTGACGAGCGGCGCGTCGTCCTGCTCTTCTCCCTGGGATCGACACTGGAAGATGTCAATCACCTCTTATGGGCTCTTGTGCATATTGTAAAGCAGGAGCCGGAGCTAAACCTGGATGACATCGATCACGCCGCACCTGCCGCTCCCGATGTTTCCACGTGGAACATTTCAAGCGGCGAGCGTTCGTATTCATCGCCCGTCTCGTTCTCTCTCCAGCCTGCCGATCCGCAGAAACTTGAAGCTATCCGCGTGGAAGAAAGCGCAGGACGCGTGGCTGGCGAGATGGTCATCCCTTATCCGCCGGGCATCCCGGTCCTGTATCCGGGCGAGGTAATCACAGGGCCGATGGCCTCGCGATTAATCCGTCTTCGAGATGCCGGCGTCAAGTGTCAGGGTACGGCCGACCCGGACATGGACACGATCGTTGTCTATAAGGATTAGACCGGGAGGGAAGCCCTCGACATGACAGCACTAGCCATTGAGACAGTAGAGAGTCAGAAAGATATAGAAAAGATACCGAAGGATCACAGAGACACAGAGAGGGATAAGCGCCCAAGGCATCTAAGCGTGCCCCTTAAGATGAGATATTCCTAGTCACGTAAGACACCTTGACTAACATTTCAAGCCTAAATCATCATGAAAGCAGGATTGTCGATGAACAAGCACAGACCGTTATTTATCACCATCGAGGGTGGAGAAGGATCAGGAAAAACGACGATGATCGGCAGATTGTCCGCGTATATGCAGAACCGATCCATGCCGTATCTGATTACCCGCGAGCCGGGCGGCATCGACATCGCCGAGAAGATCCGATCGATTATCCTAGATCCGGAACATACCGCGATGGACGCACGGACGGAGGCCCTGTTGTATGCTGCAGCCAGGCGTCAGCATCTCGTAGAGAAAGTCGAGCCCGCATTGGAGCAGGGAGTCACGGTGCTGTGCGACCGGTTTGTGGACAGCAGTCTCGTATATCAAGGATATGCCCGGGAATTGGGTATAGAAGAAGTATGGAGCATTAACGCCTTTGCTATCAATCAGCGGATGCCCGACTTGACGCTGCTGCTGGATATCGAGCCAAGGGCAGGCATGTCCCGGATTCTGATGAATGCCGAGCGCGAAGTGAATCGGCTGGATATGGAGAGTCTGGCGTTTCATGAAAAGGTCAGGGAAGGTTATCTTCAGCTGGCCGAGCGGTTTAAGGACCGAATTCGTTTGATTGATGCTTCCAGACCTCCAGAGCAGGTCGAACGGGAGATGATTAGACATCTGGACGCGTTTTTAAAGGATTTTTGAGGGTGTTTGTCAAATAATAAGGCATGGCGCTTTAAGCTGCCAAAAAACGATAAGGAGGGTTTGCAATGAAATTAATTGTTGCGATTGTACAGGATAAGGACAGCAACCGTCTTTCCGCCGCGCTGGTGAAAGCGAATTTCCGGGCAACCAAACTCGCAAGTACAGGTGGCTTCCTGAAGGCGGGCAACACCACCTTTATGATCGGGGTCGATGATTCCCAGGTTGAAAGCGTACTGAGCGTCATTCGCACCAGCTGTAAAGTTCGCGAGCAGCTCGTCACGCCGGTTACCCCGATGAGTGGAACGACAGATTCCTACTTGCCGCTTCCGGTTGAAGTGCAAGTGGGCGGCGCAACAGTATTTGTCCTCCCTGTCGAGAGATTTGAGCACTTCTAAGAGAAAGTTCTTAGGTTCTGTTGTTCGACCTATATAGATTGAACTAGGGAATAACAGCATCCCTCCTGTATAGGGAGGTGGGCACCCAGCATGATGATTGTTTTCTTTGGTTCAGTCTATATAGCATTTTTTATTATATAGGCGGTGGATTGAGTTGAAGATTAATCCGGGCTTCAGGCCCATCAAAAGTGAATTAACCGTCCCGGATAATACCGCTAAACCCGTGCAGCAGAAATCCTTCTCGGATATGATGCGTCAGCAGGGGGAGAGGGCATCCCATGAGGAACTGACCCGCCAGATGCGGGCGATCGCCCTGCAGGGCGATCGCCTGCTGAAATCGATGAATGTCCGGGAACTGAAGGCTTATAAGCAAATGGTGCGCCGATTCCTGGAAGAGACCGTCCGTCGCGGGGTCAAAATGAAAGAGACGCGAGGCTGGGACCGCAGAGGACGAGGCAAGCGTTACAATATTATTGATGAGATTGATTCGGTTCTGCTCTCCATGGCGGACGAGCTTCTGGATACGGAGCAGGGAAGAATTGATTTGCTTAACAAGGTCGGCGAAATTCGCGGCATATTGATTAATCTGGTATTTTGACAACATACGCATTTTGATAGAGCCATCATACCGGGTTCGCGTTCCTTGGCTCGGACAAAGATATGAACAAGCTCTAGAATCAGAAACAAGAACAGGTATTGAGCATAGAAAGTGAGAGGACTTATGTCTTTTAATGATATATTAGGTCAAGAGGCTGCCAAGCAGCTGCTGCAAAGCGCTCTTCGCCGTCATGCGGTCAGTCACGCCTATCTGTTCAGCGGCCCGAAGGGAGCGGGACAGACGGATATGGCTGTCGCTTTTGCCAAAGCGTTGTTCTGCACGGAGCTTGAAGACGATGCCTGCGGGCAATGTCTTGAATGCCGCAAGGTCGAGCATGGCAACCATCCCGATCTGACGATGATCGGTCCGGATGGCGCCAGCATTAAGATCGACCAGATCCGTGAGCTTCAGCGCTTATTCTCGTATCGCTCGGAGCATCGCAACCCGAAAGTGTATATTATTGAGCAGGCGGAGAAGATGACAACGCAGGCGGCCAACAGCTTGCTGAAGTTTCTGGAGGAGCCGCAGGTTCCGGTCGTCGCCATTCTGATCGCCGAGAATGGACAGGCACTGCTGCCGACCATCCAGTCGCGGGTACAGAAGGTGCCTTTCCGGGCGCTTTCACCGCAAATGATGGAGCAGGTTCTGGTGGGCGAGGGGTACCCTCACGCGCTTGTGCGCTGCGCGGTTCAGCTTGCATCCGGACTTGAGGGGTGCAGGAAAATATTGAACGAGAATTGGTTTGCAGAAATTAGAAACGTAGTGTTACAATTAGGGAAGGAGTCTTTGAACCGAAGCGGCTCTGCGATCATTACCGCGAGTCAGAAGGTGTTCAAAACCGAACTCTCGGAGCATCTGGATATGATGTTCAGTTTGTTCCATTTATGGTGTAAGGACATGATCCATGTCCAATACGGAAGGAAAGAGTCTCTCGTTTTCATAGATCAGGCGGAGTATATCTCTGGTCATGCGTCAGCCCGCAGCACAGCACAGTGGGTATCCTGTATGGATTTGGCCGCAGAGTGTCAGAAGAAGTTACGCTATAATGTCAATGGACAGCTCTGTTTGGAGCAGCTGTTGATCGGCTTGGGCGGTAACACTCCGGCGTGAGCGAAACCCCCAGGCGCGCGAATACGGGCCTAGATGTACAGGCACAAGGGGGTTTATTTTTGTACAGTGTAGTAGGTGTCCGCTTTAAGAAAGCGGGCAAGATATATTACTTTGATCCACTCGATCTTCCGGTGGAGAAAGAGCAATCCGTCATCGTAGAGACGGCTCGCGGCATTGAATATGGTCAGGTTGTTATTGGTAAGAAGCAGGTGGGTGAATCCGATGTCGTCCTTCCGCTGAAGAAGGTCATCCGCATTGCCGGCGATTCTGATGCCCGTGTGGTTGAAGAGAACAAGCAGGCGGCTAAGGATGCATTTACAACCTGTTTAAATAAAATTCGGGATCACGGATTAAAAATGAAGCTGGTGGACGTGGAATTCACGTTTGATCGCAACAAAATCATTTTTTACTTCACAGCAGAAGGCCGTGTGGACTTCCGTGAGCTGGTCAAGGATCTGGCCAGCATATTCCGGACAAGAATCGAGCTGCGACAAATCGGCGTACGGGATGAGGCCAAAATGCTTGGCGGCCTTGGACCTTGTGGACGCGTACTGTGCTGTTCTTCATGGCTCGGAGATTTTGAACCGGTATCGATCAAGATGGCGAAGGATCAAAGCTTGTCGCTGAACCCTACCAAAATTTCCGGGCTATGCGGAAGATTGATGTGCTGCCTGAAGTTTGAGCATGATAATTATGAAAGTGTCAAGGAAGAGCTTCCATCCGTCGGGAAATTGGTTGTCACCTCGCTTGGGGACGGCAAAGTGGTCGGACTCAATGCGGATAAACGAACCGTTCATGTTCAGCTGTTTGAGATCGGTAAGGTCAAGGAACTTCCAATGGATGACGTTGTAGTCAAATAGACAAATACAATGTTTGTTTTCGGGGTGTAGTCTTGGAGAAGAAAAACATTTTTGCGCTCATTCAAGAGATGGAAACACAGATGGGACATATGCACAGTGAACTCGGTGGACTCAAGCTGGTCATCAAGGAACTGCTGGAAGAGAACCATCGCCTCAGCTTTGAAAATGAACAGCTCCGAAAGATATTAAAAAGGGAAGCTGATCCGGCAGAAGCGACCCATCCGATTGCTCCGAACCATCCGCAGCCGAACAAGGCTGAGGAGCATGGGGAAGATGTGGTCGGGGAAGGTTATGATAACCTGGCCCGGCTGTACCACGAAGGCTTCCATATATGCAATGTCTATTACGGGCATTTGCGTACGGAAGGGGATTGCCTGTTCTGCCTGTCTTTTCTGAATAAATGAGAAAGCCGTAGGAGAAAAACGCCTACGGTTTTTTTCTCAGGTTGCAAGGTTATACTGTATGGATGCTATATGGATGCTGAAGCAGGCAGCTGCTCCATCACTCCAGATCACCTGCGTGTACCTAGCGCCTTCCTCCTGGCCGAGGTGCCGGAACTATCAATGCTAAAAAGGAATGAAATTATGAAACTGAAACAAATCAGCCTCCAGCCGTCCGAGCGCATCGACGATCTGCTCACCCATGAGCTGGGCATCATTCAAAGTGAAGAAGTGTTCAGCTTCTCCATGGACGCGGTTTTGCTCGCCCGCTTTGCCAGCATCCCTCGCCGCGGCCGAATCCTGGATATGTGCACAGGCAATGGGGTCATTCCCATTCTGCTCTCCACCCGCACCTCAGCGCCGATTGAGGCCATTGAGATTCAGCCGAGGCTGGCGGATATGGCACGGCGAAGCGTGGAGATGAATGGGCTAGAGCAGCAAATTACGATCCGCGAGGGCGATTTAAGGGAGCTGTATAAGGAAACCGGCTATGGCGCCTATGATGCGATTACCGTCAATCCGCCTTATATGCCGATGAACGGCAGTGATGTGAAATTGAATCCATACCAGGCCATAGCCAGACATGAGATTCACTGCACATTGGAGGAAGTGATTGAGGCAGGTTCACGTCTGCTGAAGCAAGGCGGCAAAATGAGCATGGTTCACAAGCCGCTCCGTCTTGCGGAGATTATTACGCTGATGAGCCGGTATCGAGTTGAGCCGAAGGTGATCCGCTTCGTGCATCCTAGGGCGAATATGGAGGCCAACATGGTGCTGATCGAGGGCATACGGGATGGCAAGCCGGAGGTTCGACTGAAGCCGCCGCTGATCGTGTACAACGAAGAGGGCCAATACTGCGACGAATTTATGGATATTTATTTTGGATCGTATAAGGATGATGAAGAGGAATGAAACCAATCGTTCAAACGAGCTTTGCTCAAGCCAATCAAGGGCAGCATCCGGGCGGCAGCCTGTATTTGGTGGCCACGCCGATCGGCAATCTGGAGGATATGACATATCGGGCGATTCGGACGCTGCGGGAGTGTGATATTATTGCGGCGGAGGATACGCGGCAGACGCGAAAGCTGCTCACGCATTTTGATATTCCGGCCAAGCAGCTGTTCAGTTATCATGAGCATAACAAGGCTGCCAGCGGTCCTGAAATCATACGCTATATAATAGAAGGAAAAAATGTGGCGCTGGTCAGCGATGCCGGTCTGCCAGCCATTTCCGACCCCGGTTCCGACCTTGTCAGACTGGCGATTGCAGACGGAATTCCGGTCATTCCGATCCCCGGCGCGAACGCTGCGCTTTCGGCTTTGATCGCATCGGGATTGCCGACCGAAAGATTCACGTTTATCGGGTTTCTGCCCCGTGAACGAAAGGATGTGATGGAGCAGCTGCAGGGGCTGGGGGCCGCGAGTGGGACATTGATTTTTTATGAATCTCCGCACCGGGTCAAACGAACATTGGAACTGCTTAAGGAGGCGCTGGGCGACCGCAGCATTGCGCTGGCCCGGGAATTGACCAAGCGTTACGAAGAATTTGTCCGGGGGACGGTAAGCGAGTGTCAGCAATGGCTCGAGGAGCACCCGCCGCTCGGCGAATATTGCATCGTCGTGCAGGGCGCATCCATCGAGGATGAGCTGCGTGAACAAAATGCCTGGTGGCAGGAGCTGTCGCTTGAAGAGCATGTCGCCCGCTATGAGCAGGAGGGCATGAGCCGCAAGGATGCGATGAAACGGACTGCCGGCGACCGGGGCGTATCAAAGCGGGATGTGTACAACGCATTGTTGTAGCATGGTGTTGTAAGCGTGGAGGGCATCGTTTTTTGCATCGCGCGCAGCTCCCCGTGCGCGGTGTCTCGCTGCATGACTCAAGTCGGAAGACGAATGGGTCATGGGCAGGGACGGTCAGCAGAACAGGCCGCAGCGTAGCGCAAGGACATAAGGGGTATTTATAATAGAAGAAATCCAATTTTTCCAAGAATATTATTCGTTTCCGGGGTCTGACAACCGGCAGCGCCAGAGGCTCCGGAACAAGCGGTGGAAGGGGCTCAACAGACAGAAAAAGCGGAGAAGCGCCGGTTTGTCCGGCATGATCAAAAAAAACCTTCCTGCGGCCGGGTTCATAGCCGAGGAAGGCACAAGGAGATATGAAAAAGGTTAGAATTAACAAAGTGAATATACTTATTATATACTATTATTTTTAATTTGTCACAGGTGTAGGG
>NZ_NPBY01000081.1 GCF_002272015.1 Paenibacillus campinasensis
CAGGTGTAGGGATCTCAGAAATACATTCGTGACATACAATTTTTCCTTTGAAATAAGTCACGTTCTCAGCATTTCCGCAGAAGATGCAAGCAGGCTCGTATTTCTTGAGCATGATCCGCTCACCGTCTACATAAATTTCAAGAGCGTCCTTCTCGCCGATTCCGAGTGTGCGGCGCAATTCAATCGGAATAACAACCCGTCCCAGCTCATCGACTTTTCTTACAATTCCTGTTGATTTCATCATAACTTATAATAGCCCCTCTCGCCATAATTTAAAAAAGTCATAATTCGACATAGTTCTATCTTTTATGTTATTTATAGTACCAACGATTCCCAAAACAGTCAACCTATATTTTTGAAAAATCGGAACCTGTTTACGAAAATATAGTGTACTGAACCCTTGTACTTACGACAAAGTTACTATTACAGGACCTGAAAAGCGCCTGATTTCCTGGATGTCGATTTGGAAGGCGTGATTTTACTTATTTCGACACTATTCGACATTAAGTGTCAAAAAAAGTGCTTATCGGCCAAAATGAACGATAAATGAGAAGGAGTTGAGGAAGGATGCTGTCTCCAATATCGGAAGAAAAAGTATTTAAAGACCCGGTTCACAATTATATTCATGTCCAGGATGATATGATCTGGCGTCTCATCAATACGCCGGAGTTTCAGCGGCTGCGCCGGGTGCGTCAGCTCGGGACGTCGTATCTGACCTTTCACGGGGCAGAGCATAGCCGATTTTCGCATTCGCTTGGGGTATATGAAATTACACGGAAAATTATTTCGCAGTTCGAGCGCAGAGGGTATACGGATTGGCCGATGGACGAGCGTATGGTAGCATTATGCGCGGCTCTTCTCCATGATCTAGGTCACGGTCCCTTTTCCCACTCGGTGGAAGAAGCGTTTGATATGGATCACGAAGATTGGACATGCAGAATTGTGCTCGGAGATACTTGTGTGAACGAGGTGTTGCGGGAGGCTGGCGATGACTTTCCAGAGAAGGTAGCCTCCGTCATTCGCAAGACGTATGACAAGCCGATCGTAATGAATCTCGTGACAAGCCCGCTGGATGCGGATCGTATGGATTATTTGCTCCGCGATGCGTATTATACCGGGGTTAATTATGGCACGATTGATATTGACCGGATTTTGCGGCTGCTGCGTCCGTTTCGTGATCGCATCGTCGTCAAGGAATCAGGGATGCACGCTGTAGAGGATTACCTGATGTCCCGGTATCAGATGTACTGGCAGGTATACTTCCATCCGGTGACGCGAAGCTCCGAAATTATTTTGCGACAGATCTTCCGCAGAGCGAAGGAGCTGCATAGCCAGGGATACCGATTTAAGTTCATGATCGAGCCGCTGCCGTCCCTCTTTGAAGGTTCGCTATCCGTCCGCCAGTATTTGCAATTGGATGAAGCGTTGATCCAAACGGCATTTCTGCAATGGACCGCCGAGGAGGACAAGCAGCTTAGCGAATTATGCGGTCGATTCATGCACCGGAAACTGTATAAATACGTGGAATTTGACATGATGGACGAGTCTTTCATCGACGATATTCGCGAGGCATTCCGGCAAGCAGGCCTTCATCCGGAATATGACCTTGCCATTGATTTTCCGACCGATCTTCCTTATGATAGGTTTCATTCGGGCATGCCTTCGAGCGAGAAGCAGATCCTGCTGCTTGATCGTCATGATCAATTGCGGGAAATCTCGGAGGTATCGGAGATTGTGCGCTCTATAAGCGGGATTCACCAAGGGCGTTATCATCTGTATTTCCCGGCGGAAAAAGTGAAGGATGCGCTTGACCGCATGCCTAAACATATCACAGATATTTTCAGACAAAGCTTGTAAGATAGATTCTGGCTGCGCTAGAAATCTCGGCGTTCCCCCTTATACTTTTAAACAGATCGGGGGCAGGCAAAGCAAGTTTGCGACAAAAAGCAACCCAAAGGAGTGGAAATGACGCGATGCTGTTCGACACACATACCCATCTGGATGCGCATCAATTCGACGAGGACCGGGAGGCCGTCATTGCCCGGGCGCTTGAAGCGGGCGTATCAAGAATGATCAATATCGGTTTTAACCGGGAGACCATTCCGACAACGATGAAGCTGGCGGAGTCCTATGACTTTATTTATGCGGCCGTTGGCTGGCATCCTGTAGACGCGATTACGATGAAGGACGAGGATCTGGACTGGATCGCCTCGCTCTGTGCTCACGAGAAGGTGGTTGCGATCGGAGAGATCGGCCTGGACTATCACTGGGACACCTCCCCGAAGGAGGTTCAGCACCGCGTGCTTCGCCGGCAGATTGGCCTTGCGCGTGAACTCGGCATGCCGATTGTCATTCATAACCGGGATGCGCATGAGGATATTGTGAAGATTTTGCGGGAGGAGAAGGCGTCCGAGGTAGGCGGCGTGATGCATTCCTTCTCAGGGAGCTGGGAAACGGCAAAGCTGTGCCTCCATATGGGCTTTCATATTTCCTTTGGCGGGCCGATTACGTTCAAGAATGCCAAGCAGCCGAAGGAGGTTCTTGTTCAGGTTCCGATGGATCGTTTATTGATCGAGACGGATTCGCCGTATTTGACACCGCATCCGTTCCGGGGGAAGCGAAATGAGAGCGGATATGTTAAGATGGTGGCCGAGGCTGCTGCCGAATTGAAAGGAATTACCGTGGAAGAACTGGCTGAGATTACCACGAGAAATGCTATGGAACGATTTTCCATTAAACAAAATCCGGAGCAAAAGCGGTGAAAAAGAGAGTATTTGCGATTAATTAAAGATTTTTTAATACAAAAGAGGTTGATATTACAATATTTTAACCATTTACTTCGAAAAATGTGGTTGATTGTTGCTTTACAACCTGCATGTAAACAGGATATCATCTTTTCAGTGATAAGAAGCTGCCAAGATTTCGAATCTGCAGCGGACCATTTCATGAACCGTCTCGCTTAATCCCTGCTTTTTGGGGAACGGGGGAACCGATACAGCTTTATGCATCCGCGGGATGCCGGGCCGTATTTGATTTCAGTAATTCGAGTCTTTGGGGTGAATTGAACGGACTTCGCCATGAGCGAAGCTCCCGACATAGGGCGTCACTCTTACGTCCAAACCCGACAGCTAACTCCGTAAGCGAAGTAAGAGGGGAATTCTCGTGCACACCTTTTCCATGATTATTGTCATCAGGAAGCCACGTTAGAGCCTCTAGTACTCTTTCAAGGGCTTCTTTTGTTTTTGAATATTGGAGAGGTGATCGTCATACTGTTGGTAAACAGGAGGTGACGAAGCATGGACGGGAAGACGGGGATTGACGCAGGGCGTTTAGTAGCAGTTCGCTCTGTGGGAAAATTTGCTATAGTCACGTCAAATGCATTTCATGCGTTGTCAGACGGCGGGACTATGAAGGAGGATGGAATAGTGGGCGTTTTTCAATCTGAGAAGACCCATGAATCACAATCATCCAGCATGTCTTACGCATTACGATGGAAGCATGAAAATTTGCGTCAATTGGTGTTGCTTGGCACCATGGGTGCCATCACCGTCTCATTGCTCGTGTCGCTGGTTGTTCATGATCAGACGGGTAAGGAAGTTCATCTTGTGGTTGATGGTCGAGTGACCAAAGTCGAAACGCGTGGTTCCCTGCTTCAAGAAGTGCTGGATGAGCAGGCGATTACGTTGAACCCGCAGGATCAGGTGTCGATGCCCCTGAATGGAGCGATTCAGGACGGCGACCGGATCATTATCGAGCGTGCGGTTCCAATCCAAATTACAGTTGACAGCAAAACTCAAACGCTGTTCACCACCCAGAATACGGTCGCTGATGTGCTCAAGGAAGCTCGCATCACGGTCGGGGTAGATGATAAAGTTGTGCCATCCGAAGACACGAATTTGTCCGGTAACATGGATATCCGTGTCATCCGCGTCACGAAACAAACCGTTCAGGAGCCGGAAAGCCGCACCTTCCGCGTGATCAAGACGGCGGACCCTTCTCTGGTCAAAGGCGATAACCGCGTCATTCAACGCGGCGAGAACGGGGTGCTGATTCATCATTACGAGAAGGTATACCATGACGGAAAGCTCGTTTCCAAGACGAAGATCGGTCAAGAGGTAGAACGGAGAACGAAGGATAAGATTATTGCAGTCGGCACCAAGAAGGCTCCGGAGCCGGAGATCGTCGAGGAGCAGACCGTTCAGACGGCTGCTGTGAATGTTAAGGCTACATCTGCGAAGCTGGCCACCGCGAAGAAGGCGCCAGAAGCCAAGGCAGCGGAGAATAACAATAATGTCGTCTCCAAAGCCGGTGTTGATTTTAAATATACCAAGGTGTTGAACAATGTATCCATGACCGCCTATTCCTCGGAACAGCCGGGCATCGGGACACGTACCGCTTCGGGAACCCGAGTGACCGAGGGCCGTACGATTGCAGTTGACCCTAACGTCATTCCGATCGGCTGGTGGGTATACATCGAAGGACTGGGCTTCCGCCGCGCTGAAGATACTGGCGGCGCGATCAAAGGCAACAAAATCGACGTCTATTATGATTCGCTGAATGCAGCCATTAATTTCGGGCGCAAAAACGGGCGTACCGTCTATGTCATCGGCCCGGTAAAACCGAATGTCAATTAACCTGGACCAGCCATAATTCCAATTTACTTTGCCATGATAATGCTATACTATGTAGCTTATAATATACATTGACGATAAGAAGAGGATGATCATCCTCTTCTTTTATTTTGTGATTTGGACAGCTTGGCACCGGCTGGAATGAACGATGTGCCGGAACGCCATCTGGCGGATGCGAAAGAGGAAGGAAGATTGTATCGTATGATCAAGGAAGTTATCGTGGTGGAAGGCCGGGATGATACGGTTGCGATCAAGCGGGCGGTTGAAGCCGACACGATTGAAACCGGCGGCTCGGCCATTAACCAGCATACGCTGCGCCGGATCGCGCTTGCCAAGGAGCGGAGAGGCGTCATTATTCTGACTGACCCCGATCATGCAGGCGAGAGAATCCGGAAGATTATAGATCGGCATGTGCCTGGCTGCAAGCATGCCTTCATCCCGGAGGAAGATGCGACCCGCAAAGGGGACATCGGGGTGGAGAACGCATCGCCGGAGGCTATTAGAAGGGCGCTTGAACGTGTGCATACGTCATTTGAAGGCAGAGAGAGCCAGATCAGTATGGACGACCTGATTGACGCCGGGTTAACGGTTCATCCGGATGCAGCCCAGCGGCGCATGCAGATGGGCAATCTGCTGGGGATCGGCTATTGCAATAGCAAGCAGTTTTACAAGCGGCTCGGAATGTTCCAGATTACACGTGAGGAATTTGCAGCTGCGCTGGCGAAGCTGGATGAAGGAGGCTTGGAGTCATCATGACGCGAATCGAAGATATTTCAACACCAAGGCGAACGAAGGAGATCATTCAGCGCCACGGCTTTTCCTTCAAGAAGAGCCTCGGGCAGAACTTTCTGATCGACCAGAACATTCTGCACAAGATCGTGGAGGCTGCCGAGCTCGATGAAACGAAAGGGGCGCTGGAGATCGGACCGGGGATCGGGGCGCTGACAGAGAAGCTGGCGCAAACCGCTGGCGCGGTCACCGCGGTCGAAATCGACCAGCGTCTCATTCCGATCCTGAAGGAAGTGCTGGAGCCGTACGGCAACGTTCGTGTCCATC
This sequence comes from Paenibacillus campinasensis, assembly GCF_002272015.1. Classification (GTDB taxonomy): domain Bacteria; phylum Bacillota; class Bacilli; order Paenibacillales; family Paenibacillaceae; genus Paenibacillus_AQ; species Paenibacillus_AQ campinasensis. The sequence continues at coordinate 5,688 of NZ_NPBY01000081.1, forward strand.
ACGGCGATGTGCTCAAGGTGGATCTGCACGAACTGTTTCGTACGGATTTTGCGGACAAGGCCAAGGTCAGTGTGGTGGCCAATCTGCCGTATTATGTGACTACCCCGATTCTGATGAAGCTGCTGGAGGAGAAGCTCCCGCTGGAGAATATCGTCATCATGATCCAGAAGGAGGTCGCAGAGCGAATGGCTGCCTCTCCGGGAAGCAAGGATTACGGGAGCCTGAGCATCGCGGTTCAGTATTACAGCGTGCCGAAGCTCGTCTGTACGGTTCCGCATACCGTATTCATTCCACAGCCGAATGTGGAGTCAGCGGTGATTCGGCTTGAAGTCCGCGAGGAGCCGCCGGTATCGGTGCCGGATGAAGGGTTCTTTTTCGAAGTGGTACAGGCTTCATTCGCCCAACGGCGCAAGACGATTGCGAACAATCTGAAGAGCCGCTTCTTCCCGGAGAAAGGGCGAGAGCGGCTGGAGCAGCTTCTGGCTGAAGCAGAGATCGAGCCGTCCCGGCGCGGGGAGACACTCAGCATTGAGGAGTACGCGCGGCTTAGCCGCGTTCTGTACGAGGCTGGCATCCGTTAACGCAGTTAATTTGAATCCGGCATGAACCAATCACCGCTTATGCCCATACCATAGGGTAGGGGTGATGTTGATGAACTTGGGAGATTTGGTCGTTCGTAAATCCTACGGCGGCGATATCACGTTCCGGGTGGAGGATGTACGGCGGGAGAACATCATCATTAAAGGGACAGAATTCAGGCTGCTGGCTGATTCGCCGGCTGATGATCTGGTCAAGGCGCCGTATCCCGCTGTAAGCGAACGAACAAAGCAGGCACGGATTAAGGCCAGCGAGTCATTAAGCCGCCTGGAGAAGCATAAGCAGGAACAGAGTGAGCGTCAGCTGGCCAGCCTTCGGAATGAATGGGGCCAGAACGTGGATAAAGGTTATTTTGACGTGCCTGGAAAGGTTCTTCATCTGGATGGAGACCCCCAATATTTGAAAAAAAGCCTGGCACTGTACAATCAGCTTCGGGTACCGGCGGAAGGGCATTACGTCAATGAATCGGCCATGGCGGATGTGCTGTACCATATGCTGCCGCGGGTAAGGCCCGACATTGTCGTCATCACAGGCCATGACGGTGTGCTCAAGCGCAGACAACCGTACAATCTGTACAGTCTCGACAGTTACAAAAATTCGCAAAACTTCGCTTCGGCGATTCAGGTCGCGCGTCAATATGAACGCAATATGGACTCCCTGATCATTGTGGCAGGGGCATGCCAGTCTCATTTTGAGGCGCTGCTTCAGGCGGGCGCCAACTTTGCAAGCTCTCCAGGCCGCATTCTGATCCATGCGCTGGACCCGGTATACGTGGCTGCAAAGGCCGCTTACACGTCCGTCAGGGACACGGTGAACATAACCGATATTATTCACCATACCATTAGCGGCAGCCAGGGGCTCGGAGGTATTGAGACGCGAGGCAGCTACCGCATCGGTCTGCCGCGCCTTCAGGACCTGTCCACCTTGAAGGTGACGCCAACGGTCAATTAATTGCACAAGGGGGCCAGGAATGGCTCTCATACAGCCCTGGAACCTAGGAGCGATCCTGAAGCGCGGGCTGCGAGGAATTTGATTTCCTTGCAGCCCGCGCTTTTTTGGCATGGGCCGATGAGGATACATAATTGAAGCAAGAATGGTGCATATTAATCAAAATGGAAGTCGCGGTTCCTCTTTCGAAAAAAATTCATTGACAATACATTTTTGATGCTGATATAATTAAATATTTTTGATTTGACATTTGCCCCCGGTATCATATATAATGGACAAGGAAAGAGGTGGTCGTCGACAATGGCTAAAAACGCGCTGTTGGAAATCAAACGCAGTCTCGATGCCCATTTAGGGCAAAAAATTACCCTTCGGGCTAATGGTGGTCGCCGTAAGACCGTAGAGCGCACTGGTGTTTTGGAAGAAACGTACCCTTCTGTTTTCATTGTAAAGCTGGACCAGGACCAGCAAACCTTTAAACGCGTATCCTACAGCTACGCTGATATTCTCACGGAAACTGTAGAAATTATGGTGACTGGCGATGACAGCCAGATGCGAATCACCTATATCAAGTCCTAAACTTCATGTTTTAAAGGAAGCAGCTCTCTTTGCGGGGCTGCTTTTTGTTGCCATACAGCTGCCTGCCGCATGAGGGCGGAGTGCGGCGAGCATAATATAAAAGCGCGATCTTCACACCTGATCTGATCGGTGACGGGGCCATTGCAGCGGCAGTGAGCCGGAAGACGCGTGACTCAGAAGCTGACTTTAGGCCATCATGATCATTTTAAGGAGGCGGCACGATGGGCAGACGAAGACGCATCATGTCAGATCAATTGAAGAATGAATTGGCTAAAGAGCTCGGGTTTTACGATACGGTTCAGAAGGAAGGCTGGGGAGGCATCAAGGCCAAGGATGCCGGCAACATGGTGAAACGGGCCATCCAGCTTGCTGAACAGGCAGCCCGCAAATCGGATTAATCGTCAGCCATCATGGAGAGACAGGGCCTTTTAGAGGGTCCTGTCTTTCTTTTATCCATCCGGATGTCCGCCAAGGCGATGCCTGTCATTTTGACATCATGCAAATTCCGGCATTCGTTTGTCAGGGAATTCATGACTTCGCGACACGAGTTTGTTAAGATAGAAGCACTAGAGATTATTCTCGCGAATAGGAAGCTCATGCATAAGGGAAAAGCTAAGGATAGGTGAACGTCGTGAAAATATACGAAAAAGCGCCGGCAAAAATCAATTTGATGCTGGATGTGCTCCACAAGCGGCCAGACGGCTTCCATGAGGTTGAGATGGTCATGACCATGATCGACCTTGCCGACCGCCTGGAGATGTCGGAACAGCCCCGCGATACGATTATCATTACGAGTCAGGCGGGATATATTCCGCTGGACGAGAAGAATCTGGCCTTTCAGGCAGCCAGGCTGATTAAGGAGCGTTACGACGTTCGTAAGGGAGTACATATCCACCTGGACAAAAAAATACCGGTTGCAGCCGGTCTCGCCGGAGGAAGCAGCGACGCTGCAGCCACGCTGCGCGGCCTGAATCGCCTGTGGGGGCTTCATATCCCCGAGGAGGAGCTGCTCACGCTAGGCGCTGAGCTCGGCTCGGATGTGCCTTTCTGCGTCCAGGGAGGTACGGCGCTTGCGACAGGGCGCGGGGAGAAGCTGACACCGATCCCGAGCCCGCCGCAGTGCTGGGTCATTGTGGCGAAGCCGCCGATTAACGTATCGACGGCCGAGGTGTACGGCAAACTGCGTGCTGACAATGTGCAGCATCATCCATCGGCGCAGGCGATGATCGCGGCGCTGGAGCAGGGGAGCTTCCGCGACATGTGCGCGTCGCTCGGCAATGTGCTCGAGGAAGTGACGCTGAAGATGCATCCGGAGGTTCAGCAGCTGAAAGAGGGGATGCTGAAGCTGGGCGCCGACGGGGCGCTAATGTCCGGCAGCGGTCCGACCGTATTCGGGCTGGTGGCGAAGGAATCGAAGGTGGCCCGCATCTATAACGGGCTTCGCGGATTTTGCAAAGAAGTGTACGCAGTTCGCCTGCTCACCTGAACCGTGAGCTCATGCAGCTAAAGAGACAAGGACGATAACGGGTGGAATTGCAATCCATATTGTAAAAATACGTACAAAAGTGTTATATTTACAGTATAATATTCGGATTTAGCGAGGAACCCATGTGAAAAAACTAAAACGAAGTGAACGATTGGTCGATATGACCCAATATTTATTAACCAAACCGCATACTTTGATTCCCCTGACGACCTTCGCCGAGCGCTACGGAGCTGCCAAGTCGTCGATCAGCGAGGACCTGGCCATTATCAAGGATGTATTCGAGAACGAGGGCATCGGCGAGCTTCAGACGCTGGCTGGAGCGGCAGGCGGAGTGCAATATATTCCGAAGCTGCACAAGGAGCATGCCTATGCGTTTGCAGAGAAGCTGTGCCATCAGCTGGAGCAGCCCGATCGGATCTTGCCGGGCGGTTACCTGTATATGTCGGATTTGCTGGGCCAGCCATCGCTTATGAACGAGGCGGGCAAGATTATTGCCACGGCTTTTGCCGACAGAGATATCGATGTGGTCATGACAGTGGAAACCAAAGGGATACCGCTTGCCTATGCCACTGCGGCACAGCTCAACCTGCCGGTCGTGCTGGTTCGCAGGGACCATCAGGTGACGGAAGGCTCAGCGGTGAGCATCAACTATGTCTCCGGATCCCACAAGAGCATCCATACGATGTCTTTGTCCCGGCGAGCCCTGAAGGAACAGTCCCGGGTGCTTATCGTGGATGACTTCATGAAGGCCGGCGGCACGATTCAGGGCATGGTCGACCTGCTCGGCGAATTTAATGCTGAAGTAGCAGGTGTAGGCGTTCTGGTGGAGTCTGGAGCGGTGGAGTCCGAGGAACGATTGCTGGAGGACTATATTTCTCTGGCCAGATTGTCGGATGTCGACTCCAAAACCAAGATGATTAAGGTAACCCCTGGAAATTACTTCGAACAATAAGCGGCGATTTATGTCGAGCACGTTAGCGTTTTCATTCGAATCAGCACGAAGTCTGTCGAAAACATCACTTTCTAAAAAAAATTCCTGTTTTTAGGACATTTTATACTAGAAAAAAGAAGGATTTCGGGTTTGCTGTGTGGAATTATACTACCCAAGTCTCTGATGGAAAAAGGTGGTGAACACACATGCAAATTACGGATGTCAGACTCCGCCGCGTCAACTCTGAGGGGAGAATGAAAGCAATCGCATCCATTACCATCGATAATGAATTTGTCGTTCACGACATTCGCGTTATCGACGGTAACAACGGAATGTTCGTTGCCATGCCGAGCAAGCGCACTCCAGATGGAGAGTTTCGCGACATTGCCCATCCTATTTCTTCCGGCACTCGCGAGAAGATTCAATCGGCTGTATTGGCCGAGTATGAACGCGCTGCCACGGAAGAAGAAGTGATTGAAGAAGGCGCTTAAGATTCAAAATTGGGGTTCAAGGAAAAGAGAGCCATACTCGTGGCTCTCTTTTCTTTTTTTGTAGAATGATATATATTCAGTATTGAGTTCAAGAGGAGGAGGCATGGCCCTTGAAAAGATATGCTATTGTGCTCGCTGCTGGGCAGGGCAAACGAATGAAATCGAAACTGTATAAAGTGCTGCACCCGGTTTGCGGCAAGCCGATGGTAGGACATGTGCTTGATACGGTCCGCCAGGCGCGCTGCGAGCGCAGTGTTGTGGTGGTAGGACATGGTGCCGACGCGGTTCGCGCATACCTTGGAGACGCGGCGGAATATGTCCTTCAGGAGGAACAGCTCGGGACAGGCCACGCCGTGAAACAGGCCAAGGATCTTCTTGGCGGGGTGGACGGCTCCACGATTGTCATTTGCGGAGACACCCCTCTTGTTACAGCAGAGACCTTAGATAAGCTGTTGGCGCTTCATGAGGAGCAGCAGTCAGCGGCTACCATTCTTACGGCACATCTGGACCAACCGCAAGGTTACGGACGCGTGATTCGTAGCAGTGAGGGCAGTGTGCTGCGCATCGTAGAACAGAAGGACTGCAGTCCGGAAGAAGATGCGGTGCAGGAGATTAATACCGGTACCTATTGTTTTGATAATAAAAAACTGTTTGCTGCACTGGAACAAGTCACCAATCAGAATGCGCAGCAGGAGTACTACCTGACCGATGTGATCAGCATATTGAAGAATGCCGGTGAAACGGTGCTTGCTTACCAGACCAGCGATTATGCAGAATCCATCGGCGTTAACGACCGCCTTGCCCTATCGGAGGCGGAAGGCTTTATGCGGAAGCGGATTGCCAAGCAGCATATGCTGAGTGGCGTCACCATCATCGACCCGGATTCCACTTACATTGGGGCTGATGTACAGATTGGATCGGATACCGTTCTATATCCGGGCACGGTGCTGAAAGGACATACGGTCATCGGTCAGGACTGCACCATCGGTCCGAACTCGGACATCGAGGATTCCGTCATTGCAGACGGCGTGTCCGTCAAGCATTCCGTATTGAGCGGGGCTGAAGTCGGCTCCCGGACGTCTGTCGGCCCATTCGCATACCTGCGGCCAGGAGCCAAGCTGGGCGAGGATGTGAAGGTTGGGGATTTTGTTGAGGTGAAGAATGCTACGATCGACAACGGCTCCAAGGTGTCTCATCTCAGCTATGTGGGCGATGCCAAAGTCGGCAAGAATGTAAATATCGGCTGCGGCGCGATAACGGTCAACTATGATGGTTATAATAAGTCCATTACCGAGATCGAGGACGATGCCTTCATCGGCAGCAACGTCAATCTTGTCGCTCCGGTCACTGTCGGCAAGGGCGCATTTGTTGTCGCCGGCTCGACCATCACCCAATCCGTTGGGGAGAACGATCTGGCAATTGCCAGACAACGACAGGAGAACAAGCCGGGATACGCCGAGAAGATCCGGGCAAGAGCACTCGCCAAAAAGAACAAGAAAAAATCGTAACGCCGGTTCCCGGTAATTGAACAAGCGGTGATCGGACAGCCTAATTCAACGAACCAGCACGGAGGGTTATTTATTCTATGACTTATCTTGATTCTAAATTAAAAATATTCACCTGTAATTCCAATCCTAAACTTGCCCATCAGATTGCAGATTACATCGGTATTCCGATGGGGGAATCCCACACGACCAGCTTTAGCGACGGGGAGATTCAAGTGAAGCTTTCCGAGAGCGTGCGCGGCTGCCATGTCTACATTGTGCAGTCGACCTGCTATCCGGTTAACGATAACCTGATGGAGCTGCTGGTTATGGTGGACGCGCTGAAGCGGGCTTCGGCAAAAAGCATCAACGTTGTCATCCCGTACTACGGCTATGCCCGTCAGGACCGGAAAGCCCGCTCCAGAGATCCGATCACCGCGAAGCTGGTTGCGAATCTGATCGAGAAGGCCGGCGCGCATCGCGTCATTACGATGGACCTGCATGCGATGCAGATCCAGGGCTTCTTCGACATTCCGGTCGATCATCTGCTAGGCGTGCCGATTCTTGCCCAGTATTTCCGTTCCAAGCAGATTGAGAATCCGGTTATCGTATCGCCAGACCATGGCGGCGTTGTCCGTGCGAGAAAGCTGGCTGATTTCCTGAATGCGCCGCTTGCGATTATCGACAAGCGCCGTCCGGAACCAAATGTCAGCGAAGTGATGAACATCATCGGTCATATCGAAGGCAAGACGGCGATTCTGATCGACGATATTATCGACACGGCCGGTACCATTGTGCTGGGCGCGAATGCGCTGATGGAAGGCGGCGTTAAAGAGGTGTACGCGTGCTGTACGCATCCGGTGCTCTCCGGGCCGGCGCATGAGCGGCTGGAGAACTCGCCGATCAAGGAAGTGGTTGTCACCGATACGATTCCGATCACGAATCCGAACCCGAGCAGCAAGCTGACCGTGCTGTCTGTTGCACCGCTGATGGGCGAAGCGATCATCCGGGTACATGAGGAATTATCAATCAGTAAGTTGTTTGAAATAGAATAATAAACCGTGCCTGCAGGGTTACATCTCCACCGTCCGGTGGAAATGTAGCCCTTGTCGGCTATGAGTGACACCAGGATCAGTGAGCCGCTGGTTCGGCTGGACTCCCGATGGGAAAACGCTTTCACAACAAAGCAGCCCAGAGGCCGTCGGACTAGTAGCCGGGTCTTGATACAAATACGAATGTTTGTCGATTGTACAGCGTTCCCTCGATTTCAACGAAGTTGGGGTCCACGGCTGTAATCAAGCCCACATCAACGTGACAGTCCCGCTCGTAGACTTGGACGGGAATGGCATGCTTCATATGGTATTGAAAATGGCTGTGGTGCGTTAAACGCTGATCAAACTCTTTCAATGCCGATTCACCTTCTTCATGGGGCGTATTCGAATTTATGCTTCGGTATGGCCTGTTATATCCGTGATTAGAGTATGATCATATTGTACTCAGAAAAAGGCAAAGAAGAAAGCAAAAATGATGAAAGGAACTTGGACGAGATGAAATGGATTGTCGGGCTGGGCAACCCTGGCCCTGCTTATGAGAAGACGCGCCACAACGTCGGTTTTATGGCACTGGACGTGCTTGCCGAGCGGCATGGTATGAAATTCACGATGAGCAAATGCAAGTCGGTTATTGCGGAAGGAATGATCCTTGGTACGAAAACGGTTTTAATCAAACCGATGACGTTTATGAATTTATCAGGGGAAGCGGTCCGCGCGTATATGGACTATTACAAGGTTTCCCTGGACGATCTGATCGTGGTCTATGATGACCTGGATACCGAAGTCGGGAAAATCCGGCTTCGCTATCAGGGAAGTGCAGGCGGCCACAACGGCATTAAATCCATCATCCAGCATACCGGAACCCAAACCTTTAACCGGGTCCGGATGGGCATATCGCGGCCAGAGCCGGGCTATGCCATCGTGGATTACGTGCTTGGTGCGTTTCCGAAGAAGGAGCAGGAACCGCTGAAGCAGATGATTGAGCATACCTGTGATGCACTGGAATACAGTCTTGACCATACGTTTGAGCAGACGATGGCCAAGTTCAACAAGTCATAGACGGCGTAGAGGAATCTGGAAACATCGGGTAGTGTTCACCAATTGTTCGTCTGAAACGCGGCTGAACCGGGCATACTGAAGGTATATACGATCTTCAGGAGGCATATGATGGCGATAAACTATATTTGCAGACATTGCCGGACGTTTCAGGGCAGAATTGATTCCCACGAGGTGACAGAAGCCCGATTAGGCTTTGATTCCTTGACCCCCGAGGAGCGCAGGGATATAATAGCGTATGATTTTAACGGGGAGGTTACGGTGCGGGTGACCTGTGATCACTGCAGAGAGGCGCTGGAGGCTAATCCCGAGCTCAGCCTGCTTACCAATCCGCTTCAGTAACCGGAAGGAAGCCCCGGATCTTGAGTTGCTATCCTCGAAGACACACCGGCGGCTGTTCGTCATGCCGCCTCAGCCTTGGCAGTTTTATGCTCAAGGCTCTTTTCGGTTATATATTGGATCTATTATGGAATTGCAGTAGATTTTAAGTTTTTTATTTCTTGTGCATAAGAGAGGTGCCCCTTTTGTTACAAGCACTTATTGATGTATTCTCGAAAGATTCGGATTTCCAATCGATTTCTGCCGGCCTTCGTGCCGGCATGAAGGAGCAATTGATCTCCGGTCTTTCCGGTTCGTCCAGGCAAATCTTAATGGCGGCTCTGTATCAGGAGCAGCAGCGTCCGCTGCTGGTCGTGACCCACAACATGTTCTCCGCTCAGAAAATTGCAGATGATCTTCAGGATGCGCTTTCACCGGATCAGGTTCTGCTCTATCCGGCCAATGAACTGGTCGCTGCGGAATCGGCGGTATCCAGCCCCGAGACTTTGGCGCAGCGGATCGATGTGCTTACCCGCTGCGCCAGAGGCTTCCGGGGCATTGTCGTTGCGCCTTTCTCGGGCGTTCGTCGCCTTCTGCCGACGCCTGAAGCGATGGCCGAAGCCCGAATCACCCTTCAGGACGGAGGGACTCTTGTGCTGGAGCAATTCCTGAACAAGATGATCGAGATGGGCTACGAGCGTGTCGAGCGGGTGGAAAGCCGCGGCGAGATGAGTGTGCGCGGCGGCATTGTGGACTTCTACCCGATGACGTCGGAGCTTGCTTACCGGATTGAGCTTTTTGACGAAGATATTGATTCCATCCGCACCTTTGACCCGTCCGATCAGCGGTCGATTGACAAGGTCCGCGAGGTTGTCATTACCCCGTGCAAGGAGATCATTGCGACCGAAGAGCGGATGAGGCAGGCAGCGGACAAGGTGCAGCGGCTGCTGGAAGCCCAGCTGGAGGCGATGACGGATCGTCAGGCGAAGCTGCGTCTTCGCGAGGAGATCCACCGTGAGCTGGAGATGCTGAAAGAACGCATGTATTTCCCTGAAATTTATAAATATATTTCTTTGCTGTATCCGGAAAAGACCCATCTGTATGATTACATGCCGGACGATACCCTGCTCATTATGGATGAGCCGGCACGTCTGCTTGAAACGTCGAAGCAGCTGGAGCGGGATGAGGCGGAGTGGAATTTGCATTTGATGCAAAACGGCAAAACGCTGCCGAACCTGCCGCTGTCGCTCGACAGCGAGGAGCTGATCTATGAGCATCGTTATCAGGCGCTGCTCATCTCGATCTTCCTGCGGCAGGTTCCCAAGATGCAGCCGAAAAACATCGTCAACTTCATTACGCGCGGCATGCAGGATTTCCATGGCCAGATGAACGTGCTGAAAGCCGAGATGGAGCGCTGGAAGAAATCCGGCGTACAGGTGTTCATGCTCGCCGGCGATGCCGAGCGCATGGACCGGATTCGGCGGGTGCTTGACGACTATGGCATTGAGGAGCCGACGATTCTGGAGGGCCATCTGCAAAACGGCTACGAAATGCCTTCGGTTCATATCGCCATCATCACCGAAAGCGAGATGTTCACCTCCAAGCAGCGCAAGACACGCAAAACGACCCAAAATATGGACAACGCCCAGCGGATCAAAAGCTATACCGAGCTGAAGGTCGGCGATTATGTGGTGCATCAAAACCACGGGATCGGGAAATATATGGGGATCGGAACGCTTGAAATTAACGGCATTCACAAGGACTACATGCATATCCTGTATGCCGGCGGCGACAAGCTGTCCGTACCGATCGAACAGATTGATCTGATTCAGAAGTATGTCGGGTCCGAGGACAAGGAGCCGAAGATTTACAAGCTCGGCGGCAACGAATGGAACCGGGTGAAGAACAAGGTCCGCTCCTCGGTGCAGGATATTGCCGACGATCTGATCAAGCTGTATGCCGAGCGCCAGGCCGCTCCGGGCTATGGCTTTGAGAAAGATACGCCGGAGCAGCAGGAGTTCGAGGATCTGTTCCCTTATGACGAGACGCCGGATCAGCTTCGGGCGATCTCCGAAATCAAGAAGGATATGGAGCAGAACCGGCCGATGGACCGCCTGCTCTGCGGCGATGTGGGCTACGGTAAAACCGAGGTGGCCGTCCGGGCAGCATTCAAGGCAGCCATTGAAGGCAAACAGGTGGCCGTTCTGGTGCCGACAACGATTCTTGCACAGCAGCATTACGAAACCTTCCGTGAGCGCTTTGCTAACTACCCGATTAACATTCAGGTGTTGAGCCGTTTCCGAAGCCGCAAGGAGCAGAATGAAACGATCAAGCAGGTGAAGCTGGGCGGAGTGGACATTCTCATCGGCACGCATCGCCTGCTGTCGCAGGACATCGTGTTCAAGGACCTGGGCCTGCTCATCGTCGACGAAGAGCAGCGGTTCGGCGTGACGCACAAGGAAAAGCTCAAGAAATTGAAAACGAATGTGGACGTATTGACGCTGACGGCTACGCCGATTCCGCGTACGCTGCATATGTCCATGCTCGGGGTGCGGGACCTGTCGGTCATTGAGACACCGCCGGAGAACCGCTTCCCGGTGCAGACGTATGTCGTGGAGCACAGCCAGACGCTGGTCCGCGAAGCGATTGAGCGTGAGCTGGCCCGAGGCGGACAGGTGTACTACCTGTATAACCGCGTTCAGGGCATTCAGGAAATGGCGGCCCAGATCTCCATGCTGGTGCCTGAAGCGAAGGTCGGCGTCGGCCATGGCCAAATGACGGAAACCGAGCTGGAGAAGACGATTCTCGACTTTTTGGACGGAGAATATGATGTGCTGGTCAGCACCAGCATTATTGAAACCGGGGTCGACATTCCGAATGTGAACACCCTGATCGTGCACGATGCTGACAAGATGGGCTTATCCCAGCTGTACCAGCTGCGCGGGCGTGTGGGCCGATCCAACCGGATTGCCTATGCCTACTTCACGTACCAGCGGGACAAGGTGCTGACAGAGGTGGCGGAGAAGCGTCTGCAGTCGATCAAGGAATTTACCGAGCTGGGTTCGGGCTTTAAAATCGCGATGCGCGACCTGGCCATTCGGGGGGCAGGCAATCTGCTTGGGGCCGAGCAGCACGGATTTATCGCCTCGGTAGGCTTCGATCTGTACTCGCAGATGCTGGCCGAGGAGATCCAGAAGCGCAAAGTGAGCATGCTGGGCGAGCCGGCAGCGCCGACCCAGGATTGGAACACCTCCATTGACCTTGGCATCGATGCGTATCTGCCTTCGGACTATATTTACGACAGCATGCAAAAAATCGAAATTTATAAAAAAGTGGCTGTCGTCTCGACAATCGATGAGTCGGCGGAGCTGGAGGATGAACTGCTGGACCGCTTCGGAGAACCTCCGCAGGCGGTCAAGAACCTTCTCGCCGTTTCCAGGCTGAAGGTGTACGGCAGATGGTATGGCATCGATTCGATTGTACAGCGCGGCGACGATGTTGTGTTGCAGTTTTACGAAGGACAGGATAGGGCTGTAAATGCAACAGAACTTGCGCGAATTGGAAATATGTTCGAAAGACGTGTACAATTTGAACAAGGGCCATCCATGGTGATCCGAATTAAAGGCAAGGGATTATCCGATCAGCAGCTGCTCGAATTGCTGGAGCAGTTCCTAGAAGCCGCCAAGGAGCCATTTCATTTGAAGGGAGAACTACAGAATGCCATCAAGAAATAACAAGGCATGGAGAACGATTGTCGTCTCGATGACAGCCGTACTGACCTTGTCGATATTTACAGCGTGCGGGAAAGAGAACAATACGGAGCCCGAAGTGGACAACAGCAAAGTGGTTGTCAAATATACAGGTGGAGAAATTACGGAGAAGGAGTTCGAGCTGGAGCAGCGGATCATCGCGCTTATGTCGCCGGCATATGCTCAGTTCCTGGAGATGGATGAGTTCAAGGAGTACCTGGCACGCCAGAGCGTGACCTACGAATATCTCTTTGCCAAGGCGGATGATGCCGCCAAGGAAGCTGCGCAGAAGCAGGTGGATGACCAGATCGCCCAGTACAAAACCGGGATGGGCGGCGAAAGTCAATTTCAGTCCTATCTGGAGCAGAGCAACCTGACCGAAGAAGATCTGAGAAATTATATGCATCGGATCATGACCGTGTCGGAGTATGAGAAGAACCAGGTTAGCGACGATGAGATCAAGGAATATTTCGAAGACAACCCGACGGATTTCACCCGGGTCACCGTACGCCACGTGTTGATCCAGTTCACGGATGCCGAAGGCAATGAGCGGACGCCGCAGGATGCCCTCAAGCTGGCGAACGAAGTGAAGTCCAAGCTGGAGGCGGGAGAAGACTTTGCTGCGATTGCCAAGGAATACTCCGAAGACCCGGGTTCGAAGGAAACGGGAGGCCTGTATGAGAACCGGCGTGCCGGAGACTGGGTCCCAGAATTCAAGGAGAAGGCGCTGAGCCTGGAACTGAACACGATCAGCGATCCGGTTGAGACCTCCTACGGATACCATGTCATGAAGGTGGAAGCCCGTCAGGAGATAACGTATGACACGATGCCGGATGAAGATAAAGAGGACATTCGCAATGAACTCGCCGCAGGTAAAATCGATGAATTCATGCAGAACGAGCTGAATGACATCATCGAAAGCATGGATCTCCCGAAGAGTGAGAACAGTGGCGAACAGGGCGGAAACCAAGGAACGGAAGGACCGGAAGGCCAGGGTGATCAAGGCCAGCCGGCGGAAGGAACTCCGGAAGATACAACTGACAGCAACAACGGCGAGTAAAGCTGTGGCTTGGAACCAACGAACAGCATGAATTTACACACAGGATGATGGATTTTCGACTTCGTAACGTTCAGCGCATCGCTTCAGTCGATGCCCATTTCAGGCAATGTCTGCACAGATGATGTATAAGGAATTGGGAACGGATGAATACTATGGTCAGACATTAACTTATATACCTGGGGACATCCTCTTCCCGACTGGACAGTAGTTGAAAAATCTTCTTAAGAAAGTGGGGCAACAAGTGACATGAAAGCTACTGGTATCGTCCGCCGCATCGATGACCTCGGTCGCGTGGTCATTCCTAAGGAAATTCGACGTACTTTACGGATTCGCGAAGGAGATCCGCTCGAGATTTTTGTTGACCGGGACGGGGAAGTAATCCTGAAGAAATATTCCCCGATCGGTGAGCTCGGAGATTTCGCGAAAGAATATGCCGAATCTCTGTATGAAGGCACAGGCCACATTACGATCATTTCCGACCGCGACTCATTCATTGCGGTTGCGGGGGGATCGAAGAAAGAATATTTGGACAAGCCGATCGGCAATCTGCTGGAGAATTGCATGGAGAATCGCAAAACGGTCCTGGAAGCGAACAGCGGCACATACGAGATTGGTAAGGATCATCCAGAGACGCTGTCTTCGTTTGTCGCGGCGCCAATCATCGCGGGAGGAGATCCGATCGGCAGCGTGGTGCTGCTGAATAAGGATGAGTCTGTCACGATGGGTGAAATGGAAATCAAAATGGCGGAAACCGCGGCCGGATTCCTTGGCAAGCAAATGGAACAATAAGCTGGCCTGTTATCCCTAGTACGAAATGGTCTACAGCTCCCGCTGAACAAGAGCGTCGCTCTTGGGCAGCCGGGAGCTTTTTATGTTCTGGCGAAGCATCCGGTTTTTGTGCCTGCTGGCGCGTCCCGGTATAATGGATTTGTTGTAGCTGTTAAACAATCCTCCATCGGCCTTAGGCAAGGCCTTCATATGGAGGCTGGGGATATAAAGGCGGAGAGATGATGAAACCGAATCAGACAGGAGCCAGGCTCCTTCAGGGAGCCTTTGTGCTTAGTGCGGCTGCGATTGGCTCAAAGCTGATTGGCACGCTGCAGAAAATCCCCCTTCAAAATTTGGGCGGAGACGAGGCCTTTGGCATTTATAATACGGTAAACCCGCTATATACGATGGTGATTACGATAGCAGCGGCCGGATTTCCGGCGGCCATATCGAAGTTTGTCGCCGAATATGAGAGCGAAGGAAGATGGCAGGACAGCCTCCGGATCGTTCGCCTCTCATCCCTGCTGCTGGTGTCGTTCGGTATGGTGCTCGGTGCCTTGATGTATATCGGCGCACCGCTCCTCGGGCACTGGATTGGAACGAGTCAGGTTGTGCCTTCCATTCGCGGCGCGGCGCTTGCGCTCGCTTTTGTGCCCTGGATGGCCGTGCTGCGGGGATACTTTCAAGGTCTTCATAACATGGTTCCGACGGCCGTCTCGCAAATTGTGGAGCAAAGCGTTCGCGTATCCGTCATGATCGTGCTGTTGCTCATCCTGATCCGGCAGGGAGCATCCCCGGACAGGATCGCCGCGGGCGCGCTGCTCGGCTCAGCGGCTGGCGGGGCCGCAGGTCTGCTCGTCATGGGCTGGTACTGGCGCAAGCAGGCCGGATTGCGCAGGAGGGAGGGCGTTCGGCCCGGCGCGCATAGCGGCGGAGCGCAGCTGGAGGTGAATGAATTTCGAGGAAGTGCCGATGATAGTAAGGAGGGGACCGGTGTTCTTCTTCGCCGTCTGATTGCCTATGCGATTCCGGTCTGTCTGAGCCTCCTTGCCGTTCCGCTCATCGGGCTGGTCGATACATTCACCGTGCCTCGTCTGCTCAGTGATTCCGGACTGACAGGGCGAGGGGCGATGACGGAATTTGGATTGTACAACCGGGGCCTGCCTTTGGTCCAGCTCGTGACGATGCTCGCGACTTCATTGTCGGTGCTGTTTATTCCTGCGCTGGCGGAGGCGAAGCACAAGCGGGACGTTCACGCCCTGGAAGGGCAGACCCGCATGGCGCTGCGCTGGTTCTGGCTGCTCGGGATGACCGCATCGGTAGGGCTGGCGGTGCTGGCCGAACCGATCAACATCATGCTGTATGAGGATGCCGCCGGGACCGGGACGCTGCGCTGGGTCGCCTTTACTGCGGTTGGCGGCACGATGAGCATCATCTCGGCGGCGCTGCTGCAAGGGGTCGGCATCGTGCGCGCCCCAGCCGTGCATCTGCTCGCTGCGGCGGGGATCAAGCTTGCGCTGAACCTGCTGCTCGTGCCGCAGCTTGGCATTACAGGCGCGGCCGCCGCCGGCGTATGCGCCTATCTCACTGCAGCAGCGCTGAACATCGCGCTGCTGATGCGCCGCGCCGGCGTCCGCCCAGCCGCCGGCCAACTGCTCGCCCGGCCCGCGCTCGTATTCGCGGCCGTGGCGCTGGCCGCCTGGGCCGCGAGCAGCGCGGCAGGCGGCTTGCTTGGCGCGGCCGGCTTCGCCCCGGGCCGCGCGGCTGCGGCCGCCGCCAGCCTGTGCGGCGTGGCGGCCGGGGGCGGCGCCTTTGTGCTCGGCGCCGCCTGGACGAAGCTCCTCACAGCGGAGGAGCTTCGGATGCTGCCCAAGGTGGGCAAGCCGCTGGCCGCGCGGCTGCGGGCCATGCGCGTGCTGCGGTAGCCTTGGGCAGCTTGGGCAAGGCAGAGGCCGCCGGCGCATTCGCGCGCCCGGCGGCCCTCTGGGCGGCTTGACGGCCCAGCCGCCCTTATCGGCGCGTGCGGCCGTCTGACCCGCCGCCATGCTGGCCGCGCGCATGCCAGGGCAGCGGCGATGAATGCCGCCTCGCGCACCCGCGCCTGGCATGCCCAATGCCGCGCCCACCAATGCATGCAGCGGCTGCGGCTGCTGCGGAGCCGGACGCGCTCTGGCCCGCTATGGCGTCCGCTAAGTATGGACAGACGCGAGCCGGTGCGGGCCAGACGTGAGATGTTTGATCTTCTGTGCTATAGTAGTGTACGATATCAACGTCAATCCCGCGAACGAATAGCGAAAGGAAGTATCATATGAGCGCAGCAATTACGGTGGTTGGCCTCGGCTCGGGGAATCCCGACCGTCTAACCTTAGGTATCTTGAAAACGATGCAGCGCGCTTCCCGGGTATATGTGCGGACATTATCCCACCCGGTGATGGCTGCGCTGGAGGAACTTCAGGTGAAGCTGGAGTCGTTTGATCATGTCTATGAGACGCATGATACATTTCCGGAAGTGTATGAGTCTATTGCCTCTCAGCTGATCAATCTGGCGAAGGCAGGGGAAGCAGGGTCGGAGGTCGTCTATGCCGTTCCCGGCCATCCGATGGTAGCGGAAGCGACGGTGCGGCTCCTGCGCGAACGGTGCCCGAAGGAGCAGGTGGCGCTGACCGTCCTCGGCGGCGAAAGCTTCCTGGACGAAGCCTTTGTCCGCCTTGGCTTCGATCCGATTGAAGGCTTTCAGCTGCTCGACGCTGCCGAGCTGAACAGCCATATGGTACAACCCCAGCTGCACACCTTGATCGGCCAGGTGTACGATATGTTCACGGCCTCTGAGGTCAAGCTGGCGCTGATGGAGATTTATCCCGATGATTATCCGGTCATTGTTGGCCATGCCCTCGGCGTGGAAGGCGAGGAGTGCATCCAGCAGGTTCCGCTGTATGATCTGGACCGCATCGACGGCTACGGGAACCTGTCGCTTGTCTATGTGCCTCGCAGCGACGATGCCGGGCTCAGACAGCGTTCCTTCGCAAGACTGCACGAGATCGTGGGCATTCTCCGCAGTCCGGAAGGATGCCCGTGGGACCGCGAGCAGACCCATGAGTCGATCCGCAAGAATCTGATCGAGGAAACGTACGAGGTGCTGGAGACGATTGACGAGGACGATCCCGAGCATATGGAGGAAGAGCTTGGCGATCTGCTGCTTCAAATCATGCTCCATGCCCAGATGGAGGAAGAGCTCGGCACCTTCACGGTGTACGATGTCATCCAGAGCCTGAATGACAAGCTGATCTTCCGCCATCCGCATGTCTTTGGCGACCGCAGCGCCAATGATGCCGAGAGCGCGCTTCAGAACTGGGAGCAGATGAAGCAGGAGGAGAAGCGTCGCAAGGGACAGAATCCGCAGGAAGCCTCGGCGCTGGCCGGCATACCGCGCGATCTGCCGGCCTTGATGAAGGCCTACAAGCTGCAGAAGAAAGCGGCGAAGGTCGGATTCGATTGGGAGGACATCCACGGCGTCTTTCTCAAGATCGAGGAGGAGCTTGCCGAGCTGAGGGCCGCAGTGGCGGAAGGCGAGGCAGCCGAAGCCCAGGCACTGGAGCTTGGGGACCTGCTGTTTGCCGTATGCAACGCGGCGCGGTTTATCGGGGCAGATCCGGAGGAGGCGCTCTCTCGCACGAACCGGAAGTTCATTCAGCGCTTCCATTACATAGAGGAGCAGCTGGCTGCCCGGAACCGGTCTGTGAAGGACAGCACCTTGGAAGAGATGGAGGCACTGTGGCAGGAAGCGAAGTCGAAAGCGGGCGAAGATGGCGATATCCCGGGTGAACACCTATAACTTTTCACATCTATTTTAAAAAAATCAAGGAATTGCGGCAGGAATTCTGCAAGCAACCCAGAATATCCTTTTAGATGGCATACTGCGACGCAGCAGCCATCATTCACGGTAAATGACCGCAATTTTTACTTTTCTGATAATTGGGAGGATTTTATTCATGAACAAAACAGATCTGATCAACAACATTTCCAGCAAAAGCGGATTGACTAAAAAAGACGTTGAAAACGTCCTGAACGGTTTCCTTGGCGAAATCACCGATGCATTGGCTAATGGCGATAAAGTTCAACTGATCGGTTTCGGAACTTTCGAAACTCGCAAGCGCGCTGGCCGCACGGGCCGCAACCCGCAAACAGGCAAAACGATTGAAATCCCTGAATCGAACGTTCCTGCGTTCAAAGCGGGCAACAAGCTTAAAGAAGCCGTAAAATAATGCGCGTTGATAAATTCCTGAAAGTATCAAGGTTAATCAAGCGGCGTACCGTAGCCAAGGATGTGTCTGATCAGGGTCGGGTGCTGATCAATGGCCGAGAGGCCAAGCCAAGCACCGCGGTCAAGGTGGGCGACGAGATTACGGTCCAGTTTGGCCAGAAGCTGGTCACCGTCCGGGTGGAGCGTCTAGCAGACAGCACACGCAAGGACGAAGCGGCCAGCCTGTACACCTTGGTCAAGGAAGAACCGATTGCCAAAGACAACGGATTGGACTGGTAACGGTCCATGTCTATGGCTTCATAAAGCGTCCCTTCGCTCGTCGGAGGGGCGTTTTTTGGTATTTGTACACCTTGCCCGGCATGTAGCTCAGGCGGTCTCCGGCCGTCATGCAGCGTAAATCCCGCGCGTGCTGCAGATGACCTGAAGCGAAACCCGCCAGCGATCCGGCCGGACATGTGTTATAGGTTCAGGTTCTAAAGAAAGACCCCTCCCCATAAGCTATTGATAAAAAGGAGGGGTACATGCCATGATCGACCAAGGGAAGAGCAAGCGCCATGACCTGAGGATGCAGAACCGGAAGCTGCTGGACATCACCGGGGTTCAAAACGTGGAGAGCTTTGACAGCGAAGAATTTCTGCTTCAGACCGAGCTTGGGCATCTCACCATTCGGGGGCAAAATTTACATATTAAAAACCTGAGCCTGGAAGAGGGGCTATTGACGATTGAGGGTTTGGTGCATTCGCTGATCTATTTGAATCCCGGTTCCCAAACGAAAAACAAAAGCCTCCTGGGCAAGCTGTTTAAATGAACCCGAGTGTACAATGGATCACGCTGCTCTGGATGCTCTTCTCCGGAGCGGCGATGGGACTGGCCTTCGACAGCTACCGGGAGCTGGCCGGCCAGCTCCGCTTCCCGAGATGGTCACAGCATGCGCTGGACCTCATCTATTGGATTGCAGCCGCCCTGTTTGTGTTCCGGATGCTCTACGCGACCAATGACGGCCAGCTGCGGTTTTATGTGTTTATCGGTCTGTTTATAGGGGTTTGGATCTATTTTTTATTATGGAGTGTTATAACCCGGCGTTTTGTGGTAATGTTAATTCAGGTGACAAAAAGCTTGCTGTCTTTTTTGTCAAGACTGCTACGGGTGCTGATATGGAATCCCGTCATCGGCATTCTTAAATTACTGGTAGGGCTGCTTAAGCTGATTTGGAGGTTCGTCCTATCGCTGCTGCGTCTGATTCTGAGGTGTCTGATGCCTTTTTGGCGCCTCTTCACATGGATGCTGCGCCCGATTACGTCCCGGCTCCGGCTTCCGGCATGGAGCAGGCGATTAACGGACAAGGTTATCAAGGCGTGGAAGCGCTGGTTTTAGGGAGGGAAATGGTCATGGGAAGATTTGCTGACAGTCACAAGCAGGCTCCCCAGCAGAAAACGATAAACAAAGGTGCCCGCAGACGGAAACGAATTTACTTGACGATGATGGCACTGTTTTTGGTCTGGGCTGGCTCGACGCTGTTCTCTCTCAATGACCGCATCTATAATCAGAACGAGAAGCTGGCGGAGAGGCAAAAGGAGTATACGGCTGTGAACCAGTCGCTGGCGGAGCTCCAGCATGAGGTTGAGCGCCTGGAGGATCCGGAATATATCGGCCAGATTGCGCGGAGAAAGTTCGGTTTGTACCTGCCGAATGAGACACCGATCATACAGCCCCAAGATTCGGTTAAAGAACCGTAAAAAGGCATGACATACGTCTGTTGACCTTGTTCAGGCACTATCGTATAATCAAATCACCGCAGCGAGATTTTCAATAATCGAACTGTATATTTTTAAGGGAGGATCATTTTATTCTATGGCAATTGAAGTGGGCACCAAGTTAGAGGGCAAGGTGACAGGCATAACGCATTTTGGAGCTTTTGTGGATCTGTCAGGAGGTGTCACGGGTCTCGTTCACATCTCGGAAATCGCCGACAATTACGTGAAGGACGTCAACGACCATCTCAAGATTAATGATGTCGTTACCGTTAAGGTGATTAATGTCGATAAGGACGGCAAGATCGGTCTTTCGATCAAGCAGGCCGTCGACAAACCGGCTGAAGAGAGCCGCCCACCCCGGGGACCAAGACCGGAACGCAGCGGCGGAGAACGATTCGGAGGTGGCGGGGGTGGATTCAACCGTGAACGCGGCGGACGCCCGTTTAAGCCCGCAGCCAGCAAGACTTCTTTTGAGGATAAAATGTCACGCTTCCTGAAAGATAGTGAAGAACGGATTTCTTCGCTGAAGAAGAATACGGAAGGCAAACGCGGCGGACGCGGAGCCAAACGCATGTAATTTCGATAAAATATATAACCACCGCAGAGGCGATACGCTTTCTGCGGTTTTTTTGTCGCCGCATCCAAGCGTACGACAGGTTCCTACGCAATCTACGGCCATCGGCAGCCCTGGAAGGGGCGGAGGGATCGTCATTTCGGACGGAAGAACCGACAGCATAAACGAATGACAACGACCCCGACACCAGCGGGCACGGGGATGAGCGGCATTTTCGCAACCGTTCGCAGAACCGGGCTTTTTTGTCGGAAATTTCTTTGGACGACCTACGGTGTTCTGACAAACTTTCTCAGGATGGGGTTTTATAATGGGACCTACCACAAATTCCTGAAGAATGGGGTGCCGTAATGATGGATAGAAGAAATTTGGTGATGTTTCCGGGTACGGAGACGGTAAAAGGGAAGTCTGGAGCTTGGCGTTCCCGTCTCGTTGAGTGGATCGGGCAGCTGTCTTTTCTGCAGGGCCCCCTCCAGCTGTTTGCAGCCAAGAAGTGGATGCTCCTCTTAACCTTTATGGGCTTTTTACTGGGACGAGCCATGATATTAAACGAGCTTTCGCCGTTTGCCGCAGCTTATTTCGCCGTCATCGTGTTCATGCGCAGAGACTATATGATGCCTGTTGGCGCGGCTATCATTGCAGGGAGCATGTTCGCGCCATCCCCCGCATTCTGGATGATTCCGGCGGAGCTGTTGATCTTTTATTTTCTGCTGCGGGGCCTTGAAACGTATGAACGGGCAGAAATATCCTACGCGCCGTTAATGGTGTTTGTCTCGACTTTCCTGGTGAACCTGTTCTCGGTGCTGATCGGCCCGTCGATGACCTGGTATGCGATGATGATGCTGACCTTGAATGCCGTGCTCAGTTTTGTTCTGACCCTGGTGTTCATTCAGGCGATTCCGGTGCTGACGATGCGCAAGAAATCCTATGCGCTCCGCAATGAAGAGATTCTGTGCCTCATCATTCTGCTGGCGTCGGTGATGACCGGTGCGGTTGGGTGGACCGTACAAGCCATGTCTGTTGAGCATGTGCTGTCACGCTACCTCATCCTGCTGTTTGCCCTGGTGGGCGGAGCACCGCTTGGTGCATCGGTCGGCGTCATTACCGGATTGATTCTTAGTCTGGCGAACATTTCGGCGTTTGCCCAGATGAGCCTCCTGGCTTTCTCCGGCATGCTGGCAGGCATGCTCAAGGACGGCAAGAAGGGAGGCGTATCGCTCGGGATGCTGCTCGGAGCGACGATCCTGTCCATCTACTTCAACAGTCCGGGAGAGGTGATGACATCCACATGGGAGACTTGCGCTGCGATTGTGCTATTTTTACTGACACCGAAAAGCGTCATTCAGGCGATTGGAAAATATGTACCCGGCACCCAGGATCACACCCGGTCACAGCATGAATATGCCAAGCGGGTCCGCGATCTGACAGCCGATCGGGTGTCCCAGTTCTCGCAGGTGTTCCGCCAGCTCTCGCAGAGCTTCGGACAGACCTCGGGTGCGCTGCATCCGCACGGCAAACGGACGGAGGAGATGAACCACTTTATGAATGCCGTGGCAGAGGGAAGCTGCGCGACCTGCTATAAGTGGAGCAGCTGCTGGGATATGAAATTTTATCAAACCTACAAATATATGACGGATATGATGACAGCGATTGAAGAGAATCCGGACATGGAGCCGAAGGATTTGCCGCCGGAGTGGAACCGGTTATGTGTCAAAAAGGAAGATGTACTGGAGACTCTGAAGCAGCAGTATCATTTATATCAACATGATATGCAGTGGAAACGGCAAATATACGACAGCCGTCACCTTGTGGCTGAGCAGTTGTCCGGCGTGTCCCAGGTGATGGAGGATCTGGCACGGGAAATCAAGCGCGAGAGTCAGGCGATGCATCTGCAGGAGGAACAGATTCGGGAGGCGCTTCAGCATTTGGGTCTGTCCATCCAAGGGATCGATATTGTCAGCCTGGACCCTGGCCGGGTCGAGATCGAAATTATCCATGCCTACACCCGCGGCTATGACGAATGCCGGAAGATTATAGCCCCGCTCCTGTCGGACATTCTCGGTGAGCATATCGCCGTGGTGGAGGAGACGATGACCCACCCTCGGGACGGTCTGGCGACAGTCCGGTTCGGCTCGGCCAAAACCTATGAGGTCGTCACCGGCGTAGCAGGCGCCGCCAAAGGCGGGGATGTCCTGTCCGGGGACAGCTTCAGCACGGTGGAGCTTGGGAATGGCACGTTCGCCGTCGCCCTGAGTGACGGCATGGGCAATGGGGAGAGGGCGAGGCTGGAGAGCAGCTCGGCGCTGAGCATTCTGGAGCAGCTGCTGCAATCCGGCATGGATGAGAAGCTGGCGATCAAATCGGTGAACTCGATACTGATGTTAAGGTCGCCGGATGAAATATATGCGACGGTGGATATGGCGTTAATTGATCAATATTCGGCCCGGACGACCTTTATGAAAATTGGCTCAACGCCGAGCTTTATTAAACGGGGCAACGAGGTCATCATGGTTACGGCGAGCAATTTGCCGATCGGGATTATTCAGGAAATCGAGGTCGATCTGATCTCGCTTCCGCTTCAGGTAGGCGATGTGTTGATCATGATGACCGACGGCATCTATGATGCGCCGGGGTATGCCGTGAACAAGGAGCTGTGGATGAAGCGCATGATTCAGGAGATTGACAGCAGTGATCCGCAGGAGATTGCGGATTGCCTGCTGGAGAAGGTGATCCGCTATCAGCAGAATCAAATTCATGATGATATGACGGTGGTCGTGGGCCGGGTGGATCATTATCATCCGGAATGGTCCAATGTGCGCGTGCCGGGCATGGCCCGCATGGAAAGACCGCGAACGGTAAGTTAGCGAGGGCCGGGGTGCCCATTGCCCGGGAAATGCTGTTTCCCGCAGATCAGAAGCACGGCGTCTGCCCGTCTATTCTTTCAATTCTTCGTTTGAAGTCTCTCAAATATGGAAATGATAGAGACTATAAGACAGGGTTGATGTCTAAGAAGAGTCGGGAGGCGACGAAGGATGAAACAAATTTTGCTCATTACGGACGGTTGCTCCAATGTAGGGGAAAGCCCGGTTATGGCGGCGGCGCATGCGCTGGCAGAGGGCATTGTTGTGAATGTGGTCGGCGTTCTGGACTATGGCACCATCGGGGAGCTTGGCGCGTTTGAAATTCAGGAGATTGCCAAAGCGGGAGGCGGACTGCACCGGATCGTAGGCACACCGCAGCTGGCCCAGACGATGCAGATGATGACAAGAAAAACGGTGGTTCAAACGATCCAGCAGGCGGTAAATAAGGAGATACAGCATATTTTGGGAGGAGGTTCGCTCGAGGAGCTTCCGCCGGACAAGCGGTCGCAGGTTGTGGAAGTGGTCGATGAGCTGGCCGAGACCTCATCGCTGGAGGTAGCGCTGCTCATTGACGCCAGTGCAAGCATGAAGCCGAAGCTCGCTGCCGTGGAGGAGGCGATCCGTGACCTGATGCTCAGCCTGAAAGCGCGGGCCGGAGCCAGCCGTCTTGCGGTCTTCCACTTCCCGGGAAGAGGAAGCGAGGAGGAGGTTGTGCTGGATGTGAACTGGACCTCGGATCTGGACGGGGTGCGGAGCATGTTCGGCCGCCTCCAGATGAAGGGAGCTACGCCGACGGGTCCGGCATTGTTAAAGGTGATTGAATTTTTCCAATATGGTACACTAGGAAATAATCAATCATGGAAGGGTCACACCGGCCAAGAGGAAGGGATGCTTGGTGACTACGTTGTCTAATGCGGGATATCCGCCCGGCACCGTTATTACAGGGAAGTGGCGGAAGAGCAGGTACATCGTGGAGCGTACGCTCGGCAAAGGGGCAAACGGACGAGTATACCTGGTCCATCGGGCCGGAGTCCGGCAGCGATATGCATTGAAGGTCGGCTATGATGCGCTGGATCTGCAGTCGGAGATTAATGTGCTGAGCGCGCTGAAGGAGCAGATGCACAACGCTTATCTAGTGGAGGCGGATGACCATCAGGACAGCAGCGGAGATGTTCCTTTCTATGTGATGCGATACATCGAAGGAGACCCGCTGCATCGATTCATCGGACGGCGGGGCAAGGAATGGCTCGGCCTCGTGGGGCTTAACCTGCTCGAGAAGCTGTCGCTCCTGCATGCATCCGGCTACGTCTTCGGCGATTTGAAGCCGGATAATGTCATGGTCTCTCCCTATGGCAAGGTGGAGCTGATCGATTACGGCGGGGTCAGCTCGATTGGACGAAGCGTCAAGCAATTTACGGAATGGTATGACAGAGGGTACTGGAATGCCGGAAGCCGGACCGGGGATATCTCCTATGATCTGTTCTCGTTTGCCGTGATGTGCATACAAGTGCTGGATGAGAAAGCGCTCAGAGAAGCGTCTCGCCAGCTCCCCCAGACGCGCAGCATGACCGATCTTGTGATGCTCGTGCGAAGAAACCCGGCGTTCAAGCCATATGCCGCATGGCTGAACAAGGCGCTGGCCGGGGAGTTCGCGGATTCACGGGAAGCGTTGAACCAATGGAGAGGCAGCATCCGGGGGCCGTCCGCAGGCAGAGCCCGCAGCAGGCAGCAGGATACCCCGCGCTGGCTCCGAAATGCGTTCGCGCTATCGTTATTTATTTTGGCGTGCACGATATTTTTTCTGTTTCGTTAGCCGCGCATCTTTCGGTAGGCGAAACATGACAGAAAGCCAGCCGTCTTGTGCGCCGGGCGCGCCTTCGGGTTAGCAAAGGGGATTGTTCATGGTGGAAGACAGGTTAAGATCATTCGTACAACACATCGAAAAGACAGCGGCGGACCACAAGCTGTGGACTAGCGGTGATCGCATCGTTGTAGCCGTTTCTGGCGGGCCTGACTCGGTGGCTTTGCTGCATGTGCTGCATGCCATCTCCACAAGGCAGGGGCTTGATCTGGTATGTGCCCACGTCCATCACGGTTTCCGTAAGGAGTCGGATCAGGAGGCGGAGCTGGTGAAGCAGCTGGCCGCCGGCCTGGACATCCCGCTGGAGATGGCCTATTTCGATATTCCTTCTTATATGGAAGAAAGCGGGAAAGGGGCTCAGGAAGCCGCGCGGGATAAAAGATATGAATTTTTGTTCCGAACCGCCCATAAATATAAGGCAAGCTCGATTGCGCTTGCCCACCACGCGGATGATCAGGCAGAGACGGTGCTGATGAGACTGCTTCGGGGCAGCGGTCCATCGGGGCTGGCGGGCATGAGGATGAAGCGCAGGGAGCAGCATATCGGCATCATTCGCCCGTTTCTGGAGCGATCGAAGGCGGAGATTGTGGAGCTGTGCGACAGGTGCGGCTTTGCCTATGCTGTGGACAACAGCAATCTGCAGACCAAGTACCGGCGAAACGCGATCCGGCTGGAAGTGCTGCCTTTTCTGGAGACCTACCACCCGCATATTTCCTCTTCGCTCAATCAGCTGGCCGAAGTGATTCAGCAGGAAGATGATTTTATGGAGCTTGAGGCGCGGCGTGTGTACCAAACTTTGGTCCGGGAGAACAACGGAAGGCTCGCCTTTGAGGCGCCTTCCTTTTTGGGCTTACATGTTGCTTTACAACGGCGTTTGATTAAACTAATATTAAATTACCTGCCGTCAGAGCAGGAAAATGCCGATTTCAGTAAAATTGAATCGGTGCGCCAAGGCATTCTCCGCAAGGACCGATCCAACTGGCGGTTGGATCTTGGAGAAGGGATCACCTGTGTCAGAGAGTACGATACCATCGTCTTTTGGCCACAGCCGCCATCAGAGCAGGAACAGTACATATACACGATTGATTCACCGGCCATATCGGAGACCAAGCTTCCGGAGATCGGCAAGACGCTGATCATCAGCCATCACAAGGACCGAGGCAGGGGCAGGCCCAGCAGTGAAGCCGCCGAGGCGGAATTTGACGCGGATCGGCTTGCGTTTCCATTGACGGTCCGAAGCAGAAGGGCCGGAGATAAGATGAAGATCATGGGATTAAACGGCACCAAAAAGGTGAAAGATATTCTCATTGACGAGAAAATCCCTCCTTCCGAAAGGTCCCGTATTCCGATCGTCTGTGATCCTTCGGGGAATATCGTGTGGATTCCGGGTGTAAGGCGATCAATACATGCTGCCGTAGGGCAGCATACATCGCGTGTGCTCCGTATGGAGCTTGTGGAAATGTAGCAAGTGATGAACGAAGTTTCACGCTTTCATAGTATAACGTAGGAGGTTCGGCTAACGTTGCATAACGACATTCAGGAAGTACTTATCAGCGAGGAAGAGATTCAAGCCAAGATCAGGGAATTGGGGTCCAAGCTCAGCGCCGAATACGAGGGACGCAATCCGCTAGTTATTTGCGTTCTTAAAGGTGCGTTTATTTTTATGGCAGATTTGGTTAAAACGATAACAGTACCGCTTGAGCTGGACTTCATGGCGGTATCCAGCTATGGCGCATCGACCAAGTCCTCTGGTGTCGTCAAGATTATCAAGGATCTGGATGTGTCTGTAGAGGGAAGAGATGTGTTGATCGTTGAGGATATTATTGACAGCGGTCTTACGCTCAGTCATTTGATTGAAATGCTCCAGAACCGGAAGGCGAAGTCGGTTGCCGTGTGCACACTCTTCGACAAACCGGCGCGGCGCACGGTTGATCTTCAAGCCGATTACACCGGATTCGTGTTGCCTGATGCGTTCGTGGTCGGGTATGGGCTTGATTATGCCGAGCATTACCGGAACCTCCCCTACATCGGGATTTTGAAACCGGAAATCTACAGCAAATAATTCGCACGAGTGGTCATGGAACGCTGCCCATCCCCGTTTGTTGAGATGGCCAGACATGCGTGGTAAAATATCTATGTGTCTTGAGAGGAGGTAGGGGATGAGTCGGTTCATCCGGAATTCTGGTTTTTATTTGATTCTATTTTTGGTCGTAGTGGGCATAGTACAATTCGTTACTAACGGTGGCGAATCGGTAGACGCCCCTAGGTATGATCAGCTGCGGCAAGAAATGAAAGCCAACAACATAGAGGAAATGACGGTTCAATTTGACGGTTACGCATACCTCGTGACCGGTAAATATAGAGACGTCCCGGAAGATAAGTCGCAGAATTTCACAACGTATATTCCTGCTACGGATGCAGCAATGGAAGAGTTGACTTTGGCCAGCGAGAGCAACGGCGTTCAACTGAAGGTTGTGCCGATGGAGGGCCAGAGCATTTGGCTGACATTGCTATCATCCTTTATCCCGCTTGTCATCATGTTCGCTCTGTTCTTCTTCCTGTTCAATCAGGCCCAGGGCGGCGGCGGCAAAGTGATGAACTTTGGCAAGAGCAAAGCCCGATTATATAATGAAGAGAAGAAACGGATTACTTTTGAAGATGTGGCCGGGGCAGACGAAGAGAAGCAGGAACTTGTCGAAGTGGTTGACTTCCTAAAGGATCCTCGCAAATTCAATACCGTTGGCGCACGCATACCGAAGGGGGTTCTGCTTGTAGGTCCTCCGGGAACAGGTAAAACACTCCTGGCCAGAGCGGTAGCGGGCGAAGCGGGTGTTCCGTTCTTCAGCATCTCGGGTTCTGACTTCGTAGAGATGTTTGTCGGTGTCGGTGCATCCCGTGTGCGGGATTTGTTCGATAACGCGAAGAAGAACGCGCCATGTATTATCTTCATTGATGAGATTGATGCGGTAGGACGTCAGCGCGGCGCCGGTCTTGGCGGCGGTCATGACGAGCGCGAGCAGACGCTGAACCAATTGCTTGTTGAAATGGACGGTTTCGGTGCGAACGAAGGGATCATTATCGTAGCCGCGACGAACCGCCCGGATATTTTGGACCCAGCCCTTCTCCGTCCGGGCCGTTTCGACCGTCAGATTACGGTTGATCGCCCAGATGTAAAAGGCCGGGAAGCTGTACTGAAGGTTCACGCACGGAACAAGCCGTTGACGAAGGACGTCAAGCTCGACATTATCGCGAAGCGTACGACGGGCTTCACCGGCGCAGACCTGGAGAATCTCCTGAACGAGGCGGCCTTGCTTGCAGCACGCCGCAATCGTAAAGATATTTCCATGACGGAAGTGGATGAAGCGATTGACCGCGTGATCGTCGGTACCGAGAAGCGCAGCCGCGTGATCAGTGACCGCGAGAAGCGGATTGTCGCTTACCACGAGGCAGGACACACGATTGTGGGTTACTTCCTCGAGCATGCCGACATGGTGCACAAGGTGACTATTATTCCGCGCGGACGTGCTGGCGGATATGTCATCATGCTTCCGAAGGAAGACCGGATGCTGGTTACCAAGCAGGAGCTGCTTGATCGCGTTACCGGACTTCTGGGGGGTCGCGTAGCCGAAGAGCTGTTCATCGGTGAAATCGGAACCGGGGCTTACAGTGACTTCCAGCAAGCGACAGGTATTATCCGCAGCATGATCGTGGAATACGGGATGAGTGAGAAGCTCGGACCGATGCAGTTTGGCACTTCCCAAGGTCAGGTATTCCTTGGCCGGGATATTGGACACGAACAGAACTACAGTGACCAGATTGCTTACGAGATCGATCAGGAAATGCAGCGGTTTATCCGTGAGTGCTATGAGAAGTGTAAGCAGCTTCTGACCGACCATGCCAAAGAGGTGCATTTGATTGCGAACACCCTCCTTGAAGTGGAAACGCTGGAGCTTGATCAGATCAAGAGCCTCATTGAGACAGGTTCGATCA
Organism: Paenibacillus campinasensis; assembly: GCF_002272015.1. Lineage (GTDB taxonomy): Bacteria > Bacillota > Bacilli > Paenibacillales > Paenibacillaceae > Paenibacillus_AQ > Paenibacillus_AQ campinasensis. The sequence continues at coordinate 35,502 of NZ_NPBY01000081.1, forward strand.
ACAGCGGCGGAGGCAATAGCGACGATGAAGGCTCCTCCGAAGGCGGCGAACCGACGGTCGATAATATCGGCGACGTGAAGGTGCGCATCCAAGGAAAGGAAGAGGGACAACAACCGCTTCCTACGGAAGAAATTCCGAACAATCCGATGGATGACGAGAGCCGGAGCAGTGAGGATGAGGAACGTAAGGACCCTCCAAGCGGCTCGGACAAAGGCAGCGGCGGACCATTAGCGTAAAAACAGGCCGATAAAGCACCAAATACCGAATTATATTGAAGAACCGGAGAACGAAGATTCGTTTTCCGGTTTTTTTGTGCTTTCTATCACATTGACAGGAAATACGCGAATTGTGTAAATTTAATGTTACATAAGGATGCGCTTCCTTTCACAAACTTGGTGGCCATCCGATTATCTATCAGGTTATTCGGCGGCAAGCTGCCGCACAACATAAGGGGAGAGGGTCGATCATGGAGGCTTTGGCGCTGGAGCGTAAGGCGGAGCAGAATCGCGAGCTGCGTGAACGGTTGTTGCAATTGAAAAAGGAACGAAATGCTATCATTTTGGCTCATTATTATCAACGGGATGAAATTCAAGAAGTAGCCGACTTTCGAGGGGATTCCTTTTTGCTGGCCCAGAAGGCAGCGCAAACGGACGCAGAGGTGATTGTGTTCTGCGGCGTTCATTTTATGGGGGAGAGCGCCAAAATTTTGGCACCGAACAAAACTGTGCTCATTCCTGACGAACGTGCCGGATGTCCAATGGCAGACATGGTGAACGTAGATGGATTGCGGAAGCTGAAAGCCCAGCATCCGAATGCCAAAGTGGTCACCTATATTAATTCCTCGGCCGAGATCAAAGCGGAGACCGACATTTGCTGTACATCTTCCAATGCGGTGAAGGTGATTCAATCGGTGGATTCCGATGAGATAATATGGGTACCGGACAAAAACCTGGGCCACTATGTGCAGCAGCATACGGATAAGAAGCTGATCATATGGGAAGGGTACTGCAACACCCATGACATGCTGACAGTGAAGGATGTCGTGGAGATGAAGGCCAAGTATCCGAATGCTGAGTTCGTGGTGCATCCGGAATGCCGTCCGGAAGTGGTCGCCATGGGTGATTTTGTAGGCAGCACAACCGCCATTCTTGAATATTGCAAAAATTCACCGGCCAAGGAATTTATCGTGGGAACGGAAGATGGAACGGGGTATCAGCTTCGTCTGGACAGCCCGGATAAACAATTCCATTTCGCAACCAAATTCCTGGTGTGTCCGAACATGAAAGTCAATAACCTTAAAAAACTGGTAAAAGCTCTGGAGACGATGAAGCCGCAAATTTATGTGCCGCCTGTCGTTGCCGAGAAAGCCAGAACTTCGTTAGAGCGCATGTTACAAGTGAAGTAGCATGCGCTACTCTTTCGTGAAAAGACAGGTGAATGATCATGATACCGCAATATCTGATTGACTTTGATCTGCAGGAGCTGCCGGTTGTCGAAACCGATGTCATCGTAATCGGGTCCGGAATTGCCGGCTTATATACATCTATTCTGGCGAGTGCGACGCATCGTGTGTTGCTGATCACCAAAAAATCGCTGCTAGAAAGCAACACGCGCTATGCGCAAGGCGGGATTGCCGCCGTCACGGCGGAGGATGATTCTCCGGCTTATCATCGGCAGGATACGCTGCTGGCCGGAGCTGGCCTCTGCTCTTCAGCGGCGGTGGATGTGCTCGTCAATGAAGGCCCGGCCGGTGTGCAGGAGTTGATTCGCCTGGGCACGATATTTGATGAGGTGAACGGCCAGCTGGCCTTGACCAAGGAGGGGGCGCACAGCCACAGGCGGATTCTGCATGCCAATGGGGATGCTACCGGTTACGAAATTGTCAGAGCCCTTTCCATTCAGGTTGAAATGCTTCACAATGTAGAGGTATGGGATGATCATTTTGTGATCGACCTGGTAACGGAGCAGGGGGAATGTCTTGGCGTTCTGGTGCAAATGCCGGACGGGAAGCGTGTATTCGTACGCGGACAGGCGACGATCCTCTGCTCTGGCGGCTCCGGACAGCTGTATCGCTATACAACCAATCCGGAGGTCGCAACAGCGGATGGCGTGGCGATGGCTTATCGGGCCGGCGCGCAGATTCGTGATATGGAATTTATTCAGTTTCATCCGACCGCGCTCAGTTATCCTGGCGCTCCGCGCTTTCTAATCTCGGAGGCCGTCCGGGGCGAAGGGGCTGTGCTGCGGAATATAAAAGGCGAGCGTTTCATGCATCGTTACCATGAGCTGCTGGAGCTTGCCCCAAGAGACGTGGTTGCCAGGGCGATTGTCAGCGAGATGGAGGAGACGCGCTCAACCTTCGTGTACTTGGATATTACGCATGAATCGCCGGAGATGGTAAAACACCGCTTTCCGACGATTTATGAGACCTGCATGCAGTATGGACTGGATTTATCCTCGGATTGGATTCCGGTCTCCCCTGCTGCGCATTATATGATGGGGGGCATCAAGACCAATCTGCATGGGGAGAGCAGCATCAAGCGGTTGTTCGCCTGTGGGGAGGTGTCTTCGACCGGGGTGCATGGAGCCAATCGGCTTGCCAGCAACTCGCTGTCGGAGGCGGTTGTGTATGGCAGCCGGATCGTGAATCAGATTCGGAGCCTGCCGAAGCGAAGCTCGGATATCCCGGCAGTGTCATTCCGTCTGGGCCGGACTGAAGGTCCTTTCCAGGCGATGGTGGAGAAGCGGCTGAAGCTGCAAAAGGTGATGGTGCGTTACGCTGGCCTGTGCCGCAGCCGTGACACTTTGCTGCGGGCTCAGGAGGAGCTTGGGCGGCAGCTTCCGCTGTTCCAAGCGCTGCTGTCGAAGCGGGAGGAGTACGAATTTGCCAATTTGCTCACCGCTTCGCTGCTGGTGGTACAGGGTGCGCTGCACCGGGAAGAGAGTCGCGGCGCGCATTTTCGCGAGGATTATCCGGAGCGGAATGATTCTGCCTGGCAGAAGCATATTATTCATACCCGGGATCAAGGAATGACGGAGGAAATCAGCGATGATGTTTAATGGATATAACGAGGGTCTACTGGATTGGATTCGGCTTTGGCTGCAAGAGGATGTCGGCTCCGGAGACATTACGACCCAGACGACAATTGCGCCGGGGCATGAGTCCAAGGCGATCATACATGCGAAGGAAGACGGGATTATCGCAGGCATGCCGGTAGCCGAAGCCGTGTTTCGCGCAGTAAGCCCGTCCCTGCAGTTCACGGCCATGGTCGAGGATGGTGACCGGGTGAGCAAGGGGACGGTTCTGGCGGAAGTGGAGGGCAGCACGCATCATATTTTGACCGGGGAACGGCTGGCTCTTAATCTGCTGCAGCGCATGTCGGGCATTGCTACAAGAACGCGCACTTATGTCGAGGCGCTGGAGGGGCTGCCGACCCGGCTGGTTGATACACGCAAGACCACGCCGGGCCACCGGATGCTGGAGAAGTATGCGGTCCGTGTCGGCGGCGGCGCCAATCACCGGTTTGGGCTGTATGATGCCGTCATGATCAAGGACAATCACATTAAGGGAGCTGGCGGCATCACTGCCGCGGTGACCCGCGCCCGGGCCCATATCCCGCACACGATGACGATTGAAGTGGAGACGGAAAGCCTGGAGCAGGTAGAGGAAGCGATTCAGGCCGGGGCGGATATCATCATGCTCGATAACATGGGACTGGAGCCCATGGCGGAAGCGGTTCGAATGATCAAGTCCAAAGCTCCGCATGTTCGAGTCGAGGCGTCAGGGAATGTATCGCTCGAAACGATTAAAGGAATCGCTCAAACCGGGGTGGACGTCATTTCGGTTGGGCGGCTTACCTATTCTTTCAGCAGCCTGGATATCAGTCTGGATCTGAACGCGAAGAAGGGAGGCGGCACGGCTTGATCTTGGTCGTTGATGTAGGCAATACCAATATCGTGCTTGGCGTATACAGAGGTAAGACGCTTTTGCATGATTTCCGGATCAGCACGGCACGCCGGGCAACGGTGGACGAATACGGCGTCCTGATTCATAACTTGTTCCAGATGTCCAATATCATGGTAAGCGAAATTGAAGGGGTTATCGTTTCTTCCGTGGTCCCGCCGCTGGTTGGCGTGGTGGAGGAGATGTGCCAGAAGTACATGCATAAGGACCCGCTCATTGTAGGGCCGGGGATTAAAACCGGGCTTAATCTCCGCTATGAGAATCCGCGAGAGGTCGGAGCTGACCGGATCGTGAACGCGGTGGCGGCCGTTGAGCTGTACGGAGGCGGTCCGTTGATCGTCGTCGATTTCGGCACAGCAACGACCTTTGATTGCATCGATGAGAAGGGCAATTACCTGGGCGGCGCGATCGTGCCTGGGATCGGCATCGCAACGGAAGCATTGGTGCAGCGGGCGTCCAAGCTGCCGCGGATCGAGCTGGAGAAACCGAAGAAGGTGATCGGGCGCAACACGGTTCACGCGATGCAGGCTGGCATCGTCTATGGCTATGCCGGGCAGGTTGACGGGCTTGTGAAGCGTATAAAAGCCGAGATGGGGGCAGACAATGTTAAAGTTATCGCCACCGGAGGCTTGGCTGAGCTGATCGCTGGCGAGACGGATTCGATTGACGAGATTGCGCCGCTCTTGACGCTTGAAGGGTTAAGAATTATATATGAACGCAACTAATGCCTATATAGAAACGTTAACAATGTACAATCTAATTTATGACATAAGCAGATGAGGGGGCTTGAAGATGGGGAATCACAATGACCGTATTTTGCGAGGAACCGCATTAAACGGAAAAGTACGGGCATTTGCTGTCCGTACGACAGACTTGGTGGAGGAGCTCCGCCGGAGACATGACACCTACCCCGTTGTAACGGCCGCCTTAGGCCGGACGGTGTCCGCAGCAGCAATGATGGGTGCGATGATGAAGGGCGAGGAGCGCCTCAGCATCCAGGTTCGCGGTGACGGACCGATCGGGCTGATCGCGGCTGAAGCGAATGCTCATGGTGAGGTTCGCGGATATGTTAACAATCCGCATGTCGAGCTGACGAATATTCGGCCGGGCAAAATGGATGTCGCTGCGGCTGTCGGCCGCTCGGGTCACATCCATATCATTAAGGATTTGGGGCTCAAGGAGCCATACCGGGGCAGCGTTCCGATTGTGTCGGGCGAGCTGGCTGAGGATTTTACGTACTATTTTGCCGTATCTGAACAGACCAACTCTGCCGTAAGTCTCGGTGTGCTTGTAGCGCCTGATTACACGGTTGCTCGCAGCGGCGGGTTTATTATTCAATTGCTGCCGGGCGTGACGGACGAGGAAGTTTCGGAGCTTGAGAAGGCGCTGCAGCAGGTGCCTCCGATTACAGAGATGCTGGAAGAAGGCCTTGATCTGGAGGACATTCTGAAGCGGGTCGTTCCGGATTTCACCAAGCTGGACGAGATGGAAGTGCATTTTGCGTGCGACTGCTCCCATGAGCGGGTCGAGCGGGCACTGATCAGCATGGGCCAGGAAGAGCTTGTGCAGATGATCGAAGAGGATGGTCAGGCTGAAATTACATGCCATTTCTGCAATGAAGCTTATACCTTTGATGAAGAGCAGTTAAAATCCGTGCTGGCACGGGCCAAATCTTAAGTATTGGGATGAGCGACCGTAATGACGAGACAAGAGAAGGGATTGTGGGCGACCGTCATTGTCTTGACAGCAGGCGTTATCTTTATGGGCAGCTGGATGCTGTTTTCAGGAGGAGGCTCCACCGAAGGGATCAAGCAATTCAAGGGAACTTCTCCGGCGGTTGCATCCGTACAGGACAAGGCAATTACTGAGGACGAGTGGGTTGGTGAGCTGAAGAAGCGTTATGGCCGCGATGTGCTGATGACGATGCTGAACCGGCGTGCTGTCGCACTGGAGGCCAGCGGACGCGGACTGGACATAAGTGAAGCGGAATTAGAGGCAGAGTTTGAGCGGATGAGCAGAAGCTATGGCTCCAAGGAGCGCTTTATCGCGGAGATGGAGAGCCAGCTGGGCATTCCGGAAGAAGAGCTGAGACATGAGACGGTATATCGCTTGTTGCTCGAGAAGATTGCCACAGCTGACATTGAAATCGATCAACATCAGATCGACGAGTATTTGAAATTGCATCCTGATCAATATCGCCCCAAAAAACAAGTAGACATATCAGTAATCGAAGTTGCAACCCTGGATGAAGCTGAACAGGTACTGGATCGATTGGAGCATGGCGAAAACTTTGCGGATCTGGCGCAAGAAGTATCCATTGATGAATACACCCGGGATTACGGTGGAAGAATCGGTCTGGTGGAAGAGGATGATCCCTTTCAGTCCCAAGCGCTGCTTGAGACGGCTACATTGCTGGAAGCCGGAGATATTGCCGGTCCGATTCGCCTTGAAGACACGTATGGCATCGTCTATGTGCATGATGTGATCGAGCCGCCTACACTTAGCGAGGAGAGCATCCGCGAAGCGGTTCGCAAGCAGCTTGCGCTGCAGCAGGCGGTTTCGTTGTCCGAACTGGAGCAGCAGCTGCGGGAGAAATATGAGGCAAAAATATTCGCCGGCGTTCTGCCGTAACACTTGGTGCATCGATGCATCACCATTGAACTCATTGAAAATAATAGCCTTTGCCCAGCGGGAAATGTTTCATGCATGCCAACGGGCAGAGGCTTGTTTTAAATATCGCCGCTGCGCGCCGGTTGGCACATCCGAATGGACTAGGAAAATTTACCCGGAAATTGTTGAATTCGCTTGCCCTATGATATTGACAATAATCAATATCGTTTGATAAGATGAATGTACGAAAACCTACCTATTTACTCGGATATCAGGATGTGGGGCGAATGCTTCCTATCCGCACAACGAAGAGGGTTTAACTGAGCTTGTTATCCATAATTACTGTTTGTAAATTATATTGAGATCCAGAGGAGGGCTTCACTCATGGCAAAAGTCGTAAATAATGTGACAGAACTGATCGGAGGTACACCGCTGGTGCGTTTGAACCGGATCGTACCCGAGGATAGTGCGGAGATTTATCTGAAGCTGGAATACCAGAACCCGGGAGCGAGCGTGAAGGACCGGATTGCTGTCAGCATTGTGGAAGAGGCCGAGAAGGAAGGCCGTTTGAAGCCGGGCGGCACGATCATTGAAGCGACAAGCGGCAACACGGGGATCGGTCTTGCTATGGTAGCAGCAGCCAAAGGCTACAAGGCGATCATCGTTATGCCTGAGACCATGAGTATGGAGCGCCGCAACCTGCTTCGCGCTTATGGCGCGGAGCTGGTGCTGACACCGGGATCGGAAGGAATGAACGGTGCGGTTAAGAAGGCGGAGGAGATTCTGAAGGAGAATCCGGACTACTTCATGGCTGAACAGTTCAAGAACAAAGCGAACGTGAAAATTCACCGCGAAACGACAGGTCCTGAAATTGTAGAGGCGATTGAGTCCATCGGGGGCTCGTTGGATGCATTTGTGGCTGGTATCGGTACCGGTGGTACGATTACGGGTGCAGGGGAAGTGCTTAAAGATAAGTTCCCTGATATTAAAATCTATGCCGTTGAGCCGGCGGCTTCTCCAATCTTGGCCGGAGGCAAGCCAGGTCCTCACAAAATCCAAGGAATCGGCGCAAACTTCATTCCTGAAATTCTGAATCAGGAAATCTATGATCAGATCATTCATGTTGAGAATGATGATGCGTTTGAAACCTCTCGCAAGGTGGCTAAAGAAGAAGGCGTGCTGGGCGGTATCTCCTCTGGTGCAGCGGTATATGCAGCGCTGAAGGTAGCCAAGGAGCTGGGCAAAGGGAAGCGCGTGGTCGCTGTCATTCCAAGTAACGGCGAACGTTACCTGAGCACTCCGCTGTACAATTTCGAGGCATAATCTCCTATATTCGATATGCCAGGCCCTCAATGTTCAGAGCATTGAGGGCTTTTTTTGTAATTCTCGACGGGATAGGCCTGGCAGATCCGCCGCGAGATCTCTCGCATCAAAGGAAGAACGAACATAATCGCACTCAAATGCTTACGGCCCAGGCGGACCAGGGAGAATCAGAATCGAATGCGGCAAAATACTGAATACTACAGGTTAACCTTCACCGCTCCCGGAGACTTCGTGCCCCATTATTTGGCGACTGCAGCGTATGGGGTTTTCAAGCGGGGCGGGATGCAGTATACTGACAGGCAATAGTAAGAGTGCGGCTTTGTTATAAGGCGCGAGGAGGACAGGCATGGTGAAGAATGTAGAGCTGGCAGACTGGCTAGCATGGGCTGAGGAAGGATGGACCGTGCTGCCTTATCTGGTGAAAGTGTCGGGAGAAGGAGGCCGTCTGCCTGCGTCGTGGAGACAGGCGTGGAAGGCGGGCTCGCCGTACGCATTTGTGCTTGAGAGCGGAAAGGGCGGACGGTATACGTATTTGGGGCTTCACCCGGTGTCCGTCCTGACAGGCAAAGGCGGGTCAGGCGAGATGCTGGAGCTGGCGACGGGACAGCGAACGACCGCTGAAGGGCAGCCGCTGGAGCTGCTGGAGCGCTGGATGCGGCCCTTTGCCTCCCCGAAAGTGCCGGGCTGGCCTGATTTTCGCGGCGGATGTGTCGGCTTCCTCGGCTATGATGTGGCTCGCTCTCTAGAGCAGCTGCCACAGCTGGCTAGCGATGAGCCCGGGTTTCCGGATTATATGTGGATGCGAATGGAAGAGCTGTGGATATACGACCACATTGAGCATGCGCTGTACTGCTCTGTTCATGCGCCGGTTTCATGGCTGGATGAAGGGAAGGAAGTGCGGAAGACCCCGGAGCGAGAGCGGAGGGAGTTGACGGCTTCGCAGAAGCTCAGGCTCGAAGCGCTGCTGCGGGATACGAAGGAGCGGGCGCGGCGGATGCATGCCCAGTGGAGGGACATGTTTGGCGCGGATCAGGAGAACGCTGCCGCTGAGCAGCTGCGAAACGAAAGGCTGGAGAAAGCCGGGGAGCTGCTTGGGCCGAAGGTTGAAGGTTGGGACCGGCTGGAAAGTGATTTTCCGCAGGAGGATTTTGAGCAGGCGGTGCTGGCGATCCAGGAGTATATCCGGCAGGGGGATGTGTTCCAGGTGAATCTGTCGGTTCGCCGGCACCTCAAGCTTCATGCGCATCCGCAGGATATCTATGAATGGATGAGGGTGCTCAATCCTTCGCCCTACATGGGCTATCTGACCTCTCCCGGGTTCACGCTGGCGAGCGGTTCGCCGGAGCTGCTTGTCAAGGTAAGGGATGATGTCGTATCGGCGCGTCCCATTGCGGGAACCCGCCGCCGCGGGGCGAATCCGGAGGAGGATGCCGCCATGGAGGCTGAGCTGACCGGCAGTGAGAAAGAGCGCGCAGAGCATATTATGCTCGTCGATCTCGAACGCAATGACATCGGCCGAATTGCCGCATATGGATCGGTGCATGTACCGGAACTGATGACCGTGGAGCGTTACTCGCACGTCATGCACTTGGTATCCCAGGTGGAAGGGAAGCTCAGCCATGGGAATAACGCCTATGATGTGATTGCGGCGACGTTCCCGGGCGGCACGATTACCGGCGCGCCGAAGATTCGGACGATGGAGATTATTGAGGAGCTTGAGCCCGTCACCCGGGGGCCGTATACCGGCTCGATGGGGTGGATTGATTATAACGGGGATATGGAACTGAACATTATTATTCGGACGCTTGTGGTGCAGGACGGCGTCGGGTACATCCAGACCGGTGCGGGCATCGTGATTGATTCGGACCCTTACCGGGAGTACAGGGAATGCCGCAATAAAGCGAAGGCGCTTGTCGCGGCCCTGATCTGCAGTGAAGAAGAAGCGGCAGCCCCGGCTGTCCATATGGGAGGGAACTAACATGATACTCGTGATCGACAACTATGATTCATTTACGTACAACCTGGTACAGTACCTCGGCGAGCTTGGCGAGGAGATCAAGGTGTGCCGGAATGATGAGATTGACATTGAAGGGATTCAAGAGCTGTCTCCGGATCATATTCTGATCTCTCCGGGGCCGTGCACGCCGAATGAGGCGGGCATCAGCCTGGATGTGATCTCGCATTTCAAAGGCAGCATTCCGATCTTCGGCGTATGCTTGGGACACCAGGCGATTGGCCAGGCGTTTGGCGGTAAAGTGATTCGTGCGGAGCGGCTGATGCACGGCAAAACGTCGGCTATCCACCATTCAGGCACATCGGTATTTGAGGGACTCCCGAATCCGTTCACTGCGACCCGTTATCATTCTCTTATTGTCGAGAAGGAGAGCCTGCCGGACTGCCTGGAGATTACGTCCTGGACTGAGGAAGGCGAGATTATGGGGCTGCGTCACAAGGAATATCCGGTTGAGGGCGTCCAGTTCCATCCGGAATCGATCATTACCGACCACGGTCACCAGATGCTGCGCAACTTCCTCAAGCGGAGCGCCGGAACGAAAGCATGAGCTATGTTGGATTAAACGGCTCGGTTGTGAGGCAGGATCAAGCTGCCGTCTCGGTAATGGACCACGGGCTATTGTATGGCATGGGGTTGTTCGAGACCTTTCGCACATATAACGGCGTCCCCTTCTTGCTTGAGCGGCATCTTAAGCGTCTGTCAGACAGCTGCGGGCTGCTCGGGATTCATCATCAGCCTGATCCGGTGATGATTACCGGCTGGCTTCAGCAGCTGATGGCTGCGAATGGGCTATCTGAGGCGTACGTCCGGTATACCGTGACCGCAGGCGAAGCCCCGTTGGGGCTGCCAAGCGGTCAGTACACGGATCCGGCCACACTCCTGTTCGCCAAGGCGCTGCCGCCGCTCAAGTCGGCGCTATATACTGAGGGCCGCGCATTGCAGCTGTTGTCAGTTACAAGAAATACGCCGGAGACGCCGGTGCGACTGAAGTCGCTCCATTATATGAATAATGTGATGGCCAAGCGGGAGCTGGACGAGCGCAATGCGGCCACGGGCGCGCAGGCCGAAGGGCTTATGCTGACGGCGGATGGTCATGTCGCCGAGGGCATCGTGAGCAATGTGTTTTTTGTAAAGGGAAACAAGCTGTATACACCGGAGATCAGCACCGGAGTGCTCCCGGGCATCACCCGGGCGGTCGTGCTTGAATTGGCCGAGGAACTGGGCATCGAAGCCGAGGAAGGGCGTTACCGCTGGGAGGCGCTCGCCGGGGCGGATGAAGTATTTACGACAGGCTCCGTACAGGAGATCGTGCCTGTCACGAGGTTGATTGATGTGGAAGGCGCTTCTCACCGGATCGGAGATGGGCTCGCTGGGCCGCTCACCGGGAAGCTGCTGCAGGCATACCGAAAGAAAGCAGGGTTATCATCGCCATGAAAACAACCATTTATGAACGTGAATATCGGCTGCGAAACGGCCAGGTGCTGAAGCTTGGCCAATCTACGCTGATTATGGGGATTTTGAACGTGACGCCAGACTCCTTCTCCGATGGCGGCCGTTATCACGATCCCGGGCGTGCGGTGGAGCATGCTCTTCGCTTATTCGAGGAAGGAGCCGATATTATAGATATCGGGGGAGAGTCGACGCGCCCGGGACACCAGAAGGTCGGCAAGGAAGAGGAACTGGCGCGGATTCTGCCGGTCATTGAAGCTCTTCGCCAGCAGGCTCCGCATATTCCGCTGTCCGTGGATACGTATAAGGCGGAGGTTGCGAGACAGGCGGTGGAGGCCGGGGCGCATATCATTAATGATGTTTGGGGATTTAAAGAAGACCCCGACATGGCTGCCGTGGCAGCGGCGCTTGATTGTCCTGTCATCCTGATGCATAACCGCCGCGACATGAATTATGTCGATCTGGTGGAGGATATGAAGCGGGATTTGCTGGACAGTGTCGAGATTGCACGTGGCGGTGGCGTTAAGGAGCAGAACATCATTTTGGATCCGGGAATCGGTTTTGCGAAGGATTACGAGCACAATCTGCAGGTGATGTCGTCGCTGGATCATCTGGTGGGGCTCGGTTATCCGATGCTTCTTGCCACCTCGCGCAAGCGATTCATCAGAACGGCGCTGGATCTTCCGGTGGACGATGTGCTGGAGGGGACGGCCGCAACGGTGGCGTACGGCATTATGCAGGGATGTCAGATCGTTCGCGTTCATGATGTGAAGCATATGAAGCGCACGGCGCGCATGTGTGATGCGATGCTGTATGTTTCGCCGGAGCTGACGCGGGCATAATGAAGGACAACCGAGTGAAAGGGCTGACGTAAGTGATGGACAAAATGATACTGAGCCGGATGGAGTATTACGGTTACCATGGCGTGTTTGAAGAGGAGCGGAAGCTCGGGCAGCGTTTTTATGTCGACCTGGAGCTGGAGATGGATCTAAGTGAGGCCGGACGGACGGATGATCTGAGCAAAACGGTAAATTATGCCGAGATTCACGAGCTCCTCCAAGGCATTATGCGGGAAGAGTCCTTTCAGCTGATCGAGGCGCTAGCCGAGCATATTGCATCCAAGGTACTGGACACTTATACTATTATCGATGCTTTAACGGTCCGATTGACGAAGCCGCACCCGCCTTTTGATATTCATTTTGAAGGTGTGACGATCGAACTTCGCCGGACCAGAAAGTGAGACGACCATGATGTTACACACCCCCTCTGATCGTTCAGAGGCTTATATTGCTTTAGGGGCCAATTTAGGTGACCGGGAAGGGAACCTGATGCAAGCCATTGAACGCCTGGATCAAGTGCCGGGCATTACGGTGGAGCGCTGCTCCCATCTGTATGAGACCGAGCCGGTAGGGTATGTCGATCAGCCGATGTTTCTGAACATGGCGGTCGCCGTTTCCACCTCGCTCAGCCCCCATCGGCTGCTGGCAGAAATGCAGCACATCGAGAAGGAGCTGGGCCGGGTTCGCCACATTCACTGGGGACCACGGACGGTGGATCTGGATCTGATCTGGATGGACGGACAGCGGCTCGATACGCCGGAGCTTGTGCTTCCGCATCCGCGTATGCAGGAACGGGCTTTCGTGCTTAGACCGCTGGCTGACATTGTTTCAGAGGAGGAGCCTTCCGGTTTATATAAGGTGGTACAGACAGCGCTGGAGACACTGGAAGGAAAGGAAGGGATACAGCTTTGGAAAACAAGCAACTGGCGCAGCGTATCCGCGCTTTCCGAAAACTGAAAGGCCTGACTCAGCAGGAGCTTTCCGACCGAACCGGAATCTCTTTGGCTGTGCTGGGAGCGATCGAGCGGGGCAATCGTACAGCTGAGGATCATCAGTTGGCCACAATTGCGGACACGCTTGGCATTTCGCTGCAGGAGCTGAGAGAAGGATAGTCGGCATACTGGGAAGATAGTCGAGGATGGATGACATTTGGAATGCACCGGGATTTGGCGACAGTCCCGACTATATATCATTAATGGAACCCGAAGGAGTGATGCCAAGATGCTAAAGATCGGCAATATTGAAATGAAGAACCAGGTCGTACTGGCGCCGATGGCGGGTGTCTGCAATCCGGCGTTCCGATTGATTGCCAAGGAGTTCGGCACAGGTCTGGTCTGTGCGGAGATGGTCAGCGGCAAGGCGATTGTGCACGGCAACAAGCGCACGCAGGAAATGCTGTTTGTGGATGAGCGCGAGAAGCCGCTGAGCCTGCAGATTTTTGGCGGGGACCGTCAAGCGCTTGTGGAGGCGGCCAAGGTGGTCGACAAGCATACGAACGCGGATATTATTGATATCAACATGGGCTGCCCTGCACCGAAGGTGACGAAGATGGATGCGGGGGCGCGCTGGCTGCTGGACCCGAACAAAATCTACGAGATGGTGGCGGCAGTCGTGGATGCGGTGGATAAACCGGTCACGGTAAAAATGCGCACAGGCTGGGATAGCGACCACATCTATGCCATCGAGAATGCGCAGGCGGTGGAGCGCGCCGGAGGTCAAGCGGTCAGCGTGCACGGACGTACGCGCGAGCAGCTCTACACCGGACGCGCCGATTGGGACATCATCCGACAGGTGAAGGAAGCGGTCAATATTCCTGTCATCGGCAACGGGGATGTGGTGACGCCTGAGGATGCGCGCCGCATGCTGGATACGACTGGCTGCGATGGCGTCATGATTGGAAGAGGGGCGCTTGGCAATCCGTGGATGCTGTACCGTACGGTTGAGTATTTGAAGACGGGCGAGTTGCTGCCGGACCCGAATCCGAGAGAGAAAATCCGGATTGCGATTCTTCATATGGATCGCCTCATTGCCCTGCGCGGTGAAGCGGTCGCGGTTCGCGAAATGCGCAAGCATCTGGCCTGGTACCTGAAAGGTCTGAAAGGATCGGCCCGGATCAAGGACATCATTATGGAGGAAACCAAGCGGGATGAACTGGTCAAGCTTCTGAATCAATTCGTGGATCAGCTCGAATGGGGAGATGAGTCCTCCAACAGTGTATATCCGCCGGTTGCAACCGCGATAGGTTAATGGGAGCTGGTGCGCTTCATTTCAGGCTTTCTGGCCGGGGCGGGAGGCCCTTCGGAGCGCATTGACTTTTTCTAATGGTTCCCATATAATCTTTCAGTATAAATTCAAGTAATGAACAAGCATCAGCGGGAAGTTCTGTTTCCCGAGAAATCGCATATAGTAAGCATATCGTGTTTTAAATTATTTACATGACAGGAGAATCGGTTAATGAGTGATAAAGAAGTCATTCTGACGCAGGATGGTCTGAAGAAGCTGGAGGACGAACTGGAAAACCTGAAGTCTGTGAAGCGCCGCGAAGTGGCAGAGCGGATTAAAGTGGCCATTGGATATGGCGATATCAGTGAGAACTCCGAATATGAAGACGCCAAGAACGAACAAGCTTTTATTGAAGGGCGCATTATTACACTTGAGAAAATGCTCCGCAATGCCCGCATCATCAATAACGATGATATTAACACCGATGTGGTAAGCGTTGGCAACACCGTGATCGTAGAGGATCTCGAATTCGGTGACAAGATGGAGTATACCATCGTGGGTACAGCTGAATCCGATCCGCTCAATAACAAGATTTCCAATGAAAGTCCTGTCGGCAAAGCGATCATCGGCAAACAAAAAGGTTCCGTTGTTGATGTGAACGTTCCTGCTGGCGTTATTCAATATAAAATTGTAGACATTAAGAAGTAAGTCGGAACGTTGAGGAAAGCTTCCTTCGGGGGGCTTTTTTAAATGTTGTCATGGATGGAGCGCAGGGAATATGATCGAGTGCGCTTTGAATGGAGGACGGGTCCGTCATTTCTGGTTGACTGCCGGAGAGTGGGATATGGACCATGCCGTCCTGCTGGATCGGGAGTAAACGATCGACGTATATGAAGGAGATGAACGACGATGACGGAAGAAAACAATCATCAGGAACAAGAGCAGGAGCTAAGTGAGCTGCTGCAGATCCGCCGCAACAAATTGGACGAGCTGCGCAAGCTCGGGATCGATCCTTTTGGCGGAAAATACGTAAGAACCGACCATGCCGGCGATTTGCTGAAGCAGTATGATGCGTTGCCTAAGGAAGAGCTGGACGAGAAGAAGGTTGAAGTCAACCTTGCCGGACGCATTATGGCCAAGCGGGGCATGGGTAAGGCTTCTTTTGCTCATATTCAGGATTTGACAGGCCGCATTCAGATCTATGTTCGCCAGGACACGCTGTCCGAAACGCAATACGAGGCGTTCAGCATTCTGGATCTGGGTGACATTGTCGGTGTCAAGGGCGTCCTGTTCAAGACCAAAACCGGCGAGACTACGGTAAAGGTGCAGGAGCTTGAAGTGCTGTCCAAATCGCTGTATCCGCTCCCTGAGAAATTCCATGGTCTGAAGGATGTTGAGCTTCGCTACCGTCAGCGTTACGTCGATCTGATCATCAATCCGGATGTACAAAAGACATTCATTACACGCTCCCGGATCATCCAGTCGATGAGACGCTATCTGGATTCCCACGGGTATCTTGAGGTTGAGACGCCAACCCTTCATTCGATTCCGGGTGGTGCGGCGGCCCGTCCATTCATTACGCATCATAATGCGCTTGATATGGAGCTGTACATGCGGATCGCCATCGAGCTTCATTTGAAACGTTTGATCGTGGGCGGTCTGGAGAAAGTATACGAAATCGGCCGGGTGTACCGGAACGAGGGGATTTCGACGCGTCACAATCCGGAGTTCACCATGATCGAGCTATATGAAGCCTATGCTGACTACAAAGATATTATGGCATTAACCGAGAATCTGATTTCTCATATCGCCCAGGAAGTTCTGGGCACACAGATCATTAACTACCAAGGCCACGAGGTGGATTTGACGCCACAGTGGCGCCGCGTATCGATGGTGGATGCGGTGAAGGAAGTGGTGGGCGTTGATTTTGGTGTTCAGATGACCGATGAAGAAGCACACCGTCTGGCAAAAGAGCACAAGGTGCCTGTAGAGCCGCACATGACGTTCGGCCACATTCTGAATGCATTCTTCGAGCAATTTGTTGAGGAGACGCTGATTCAGCCAACCTTCGTTACCGGCCATCCGGTGGAGATTTCACCGCTGGCTAAGAAGAATGACGAGGACCCTCGCTTCACCGATCGCTTCGAGCTGTTCATCGTTGCGCGTGAGCATGCCAACGCGTTCTCCGAGCTGAACGATCCGATCGATCAGCGTCAGCGCTTTGAAGCGCAGCTTAAGGAGCGCGAGCAGGGCAATGATGAAGCGCATGAAATGGATGAGGATTTCCTTCGTGCGCTGGAGTACGGCATGCCGCCGACTGGCGGTCTCGGCATCGGGATTGACCGGTTGATTATGCTGCTGACGGACTCCCCGTCGATCCGCGATGTGCTGCTGTTCCCGCACATGCGGAATCGCCAAGAATAGAGACGTGCAGCCATGACTTCTTGCCGAGCGCATTCGCTGCTTGCGCATGATGGAAGGGTTACGGCGCGTATAGATGTAGAACAAACCAGCCTGCTCGATCGAGCAGGCTGGTTTGTTGTTATATAGAGGTTGGGTTCGTGATGCGTGTTGTTGTATGCGATGCCGTGGGGCTTATCGTAAAATTCAATTGAACAATGGGCGCGGCTACTGATGGGGACTGACCAACAAGAGCGCAAATGATTTACAATATTTTACCAGTATAAAAAGTTCGGACATAGGGTTGCTTTGTTGCTGGGATCATGATATATTATAAATCCGGTCACGAAATGGCCGGCAGCACAGAGCAAGTGAGCAGCAGAATTTTGAATCAAATAAACATTCAAAAAAAGGCTTGCAAACTTATCTCGGATGTGCTACAATATAAAAGTTGCTGATGCGAACAAGATTCGCCAGTAACGAAGCAGTTG